>NZ_AYYO01000017.1 GCF_001436225.1 Lacticaseibacillus sharpeae JCM 1186 = DSM 20505
CTTAAATATAGTACCGCGTGTGCAGGGGTGTGTCAAACCTTTTTTCATAAAAAACGGCAGCACCGAGTGGGTGCCGCCGATTTCACAAGCGAGCAAGAGCTTTTTCTACTATATATATCGCAATTACTTGTCGTTTGAAAATGTGACTGAAAAATTTGCTGATTTATGTCGCAATCCCTGCAAATTCTGTCACGCACAACTATTCCTGCCAGAAACTAGCCGCAATCTTCTGGCCCTGATCAATCTTGGCCCACTGTTCTTGCTGCGTTAGTTCATTCCCGCCGTCGCAGGAAGCAAAGCCACACTGGTGGGACAGGTACAGATTCTCCTTAGGCAAAATCGTTGCGGCCTGGTTCAAGAGGCGCAAAACGCGCGCTTCATCATCCAACGTGTTGGTCTTGCTGGACAGCAAACCGAGCACAACTTCAACATCGCGCCCCTGCAACGCCTTAAGCGCAGTGATGTCCCCGGCACGCTCGTCATCCCATTCGAGGAAGAAGCGGTCGTAGTGCTGATCACGCAAGAACTTTTCGGCAATCGCTGCGTAACTACCACCTGCTGCGTGGCGGCTTGCGTAGTTGCCCCGGCAATTGTGGGTCCAAACACGCAGACCAATTTCGTGTCCGTAATCAACCACCGCGTTGTTCACCGCAACGAACTCGTCGGCAAGACCTTCCACGCCGCCCTTGCCTTCCGCAAAGAAGCTCTGCTGGTTGTCATCGGCGAACAGTTCCCAGAGACAATCATCAAATTGGATAATCGTCCCGCCAGCTTGCTTGTATTCAAACAAAAATTCCTTGTAGGCGTTAATGAGACCGGTCTTCAGCTCATCAGTCGTCTTGTATACCTGGCCTTCGCCGTACAGGTGGTCGAACACGGTCAGTTCGGTGAACGCGTGGGCCGCGCCCCAAACGGTGGTCTTCACTTCCGCAGTTCCCGCCTGGGCTTTTACCTCCTTGAAGATATCAATAAAATGATGATTCTTACCGGAAAGAGGCTCCGTGATTGCCAGAGCAATGTCCTTCCGGGTTTCGAAATTACCACCATCGTGATCTTCAAACCGATAACCGTGGTCGGCGATGTGGCGTTCGATGCCCTTAAGCCCCCACAAAAAGTCGAGGTGCCACATGGACTTGGAGTATTCACCGTCAGTTAAGATGTCGATGCCGTGGGCCTTCTGCGCGGCAATCACATCGCTAATGGCCGCCGTTTCGGTTGCCTGGTAACCATCGAAGTCGGCGTAGAACGGGTACTGAATGTCCTCGCGCTTTTCAATCTGGCTCTTGTACTTCAGCAAATCTGCGGGCCGTAGCAGTGAACCAACAAGTTGAAATCTGGATTTAGTCATAACGATATCCCCCGTTTTGTTTACGAATTAATTGATGAATTCATTCTAACAAGTTTGCCGTTAAATAGATAATTCACAATTATTCGGTGATATAATAGGCATTACCTATGACAGTAAGCGCAGGAGGACCCCATGCGTATCCAACAACTAGAGTATTTAGAAAAAATCGCCGAGACTGGCTCCATTAACGAAGCCGCCAAGCAGCTGTTCATCAGCCAGCCATCGCTATCCCAAGCGATGAAGGAGCTCGAAAAGGAGTACGGCGTGCAGCTATTCTACCGCAGTAAGGTCGGCATCACCCTCACCGACGCCGGGCGCGAGTTCATTAACTATTCACGTGGTGTGCTCGACCAGGTGAACCTGCTCAACGAACATTTTGGCCAGGATAAAGTCCGCAAGCAGATATTCAGCGTGTCCGCACAACACTACGCCTTCGTGGTGAACGCCTTTGTCGAGCTGGTCAAAGAAATCGGGGGCGACGAGTACCAGTTCACCCTGCGCGAAACCCAAACGCAGACGGTGCTGAGCGACATCCAGACCTTCAAGAGCGAAATCGGCGTGATTTACCTCAACAAATTCAACGAAACCGTGATGCGCCGGCTGATTGCCGAAAAGGATCTGGAGTTCGTACCGCTGTTTGAGGCCCAGCCCCACGTATTCGTCGGGCGCGACAACCCGCTGACCAAGAAAAAGCGCCTGAAACTGGCCGACTTGGCAGATTATACCTACCTATCCTATGAACAGGGCGACACCAACTCCTTCTATTTTTCCGAGGAGATTCTCAGCACCCTGCACCGCAAAAAGCACATCCAGATTAGTGACCGGGCCACCATTTTTAATTTAATGGTCGGCCTCGATGGTTACACAATCAGCTCGGGGATTATCAGTAGTGACCTGAACGACGAGAAAATCGTGGCCATTCCGCTCGACATTGATGATTCCATGACGCTGGGCTACCTGCACCACAAGAAAATCGAAATGAGCAGCACCGCGGCGCGCTACCTAGAACTATTGAAGGAACACATCCGTAACTACGGCTTCAAAATTTTCTAACTAAAAAAGTTCACCGACGAGATGAAATCAATCGTCAGTGAACTTTTTTGCATTTTATCGGCCCGTTGCTTGGGCGGGCGCAGTTACCCGGCTGCTGCCCGTGAGCACCGCTGCGCTGAACAGCTCGGCGACCGTGGCTGCCGGCAACAGCTGCTTTTCTAACAGCAATGCACGCACGGAATTATTCGTGGCCATTGCTTCCTTAATCAGCTGCGTGGTGGCCTTGTACCCCAGTAGTGGCGCCAGCACGGTGGCTGCGACCGCGGACTGCTCGACCTCACTGCGGCACAGTTCAGTGTTCACAGTGATACCGCGGACACACTTAGTCACCAGCATCTTGATGGCCGCACTCAGGTTGCGTTCATTCTCCAGCAGCTTGGCCAGCATGATGGGTTCGAAGGCGTTGAGTTCCAGCTGTCCCGCTTCGGCCGCCATGGTGACCGTCACATCGTTGCCGATGACGCTAAACGCCACCTGGTTAACTGCTTCCGGAATCACCGGGTTAATCTTGTTCGGCATGATGGACGAGCCCGCCTGCCGTGCGGGCAAGTGCAGCTCGCCAAGCCCGGCTTGCGGCCCGGAACCAAGGAGCCGCAGATCATTACAGAATTTGTTCAGATTCACCGCCAGGGCCTTGAGTGCCCCCGAAAATTCAGGGAAAACATCAACGTTCTGGATGGCATCGCTCAAGTCATCTGCCTGCTGCAACTCGAGGCCCGTCTGCTGGTTCACCTGCGCCACAATGTGCTGGCGGTAAAAAGGGCTGGCGTTCAGTCCCGTCCCAATGGCCGTGCCACCGAGACTCACCGTCTTCAGTGCCGCGCTGGCAACGTGCAGCCGGCGTAAGTCGCGGCGGAACATGTTGCTGTAGGCGTGGAAAGTCGCCCCGAACGTTGTCGGCACGGCGTCTTGGAGCTGCGTTCGGCCCACCCGGATGGCATCGTGGTATTCATCGGCCTTGGCCAAAAGCGTCTGACTCAGCAGGGCCACAGCCTCAAGCAGTGCGGGCACAAGCTCCAGCAGCGCCATTTTCCCTGCCGTTGGGTACGTGTCGTTGGTCGACTGTCCCTGGTTCACGTCGTCGTTCGGGTGCACCAGGAGGCCCGTGTTACGCCGGGCCAAATGGGCAATCACCTCATTCACGTTCATATTGCTGGACGTACCCGCGCCACCCTGAATGGCCGGCACGATGAACGCCTCCTGGTGCTGACCCAGCAGTAGTTCGTTGCACGCCGCCACAATCGCGCTCGCCTTATTCGCAGCGAGGGTGCCACCAGCCCGGTTCACCTGGGCGGCTGCCTTCTTAATCTGCACCAAATTCCGCACAATCAACGGGTCCGTCATCCGGGCGAAGGGGAAGTTCCCCGCGGCTCGGGCAGAGTGCACCCCGTACAAAACATCGTCGTCGATAGGTAGACGGCCAACGCAGTCTTCCTCATAGTGAGTACTCATCAACGTAATCCTCCAGTCTCTGCTAGAAATTAATTACTCAAATTGTCAATAGTATCCGCCAAAAGCAGGTAGATGTCCAGCGTCCCGGCGCTTTTGTTTCACGAAACAAACACCGCGGTCAATTAGTGCGAAAATGCCGCGGCGTTACACCCCGGGCAGCCTTGAACACGGCGATGAAATGACTCGGTGTCCCGAATCCGCAATCGAGGGCAATCTCGGCCACCGCCTTGCGCGTCATCGTTAGTTGCGTCGTCGCCTGTGCCAGCCGCACCCGCTGCAGGTAGGCGCTGGGTGTTTCGTGCAGTACGGCCTTAAACAGGCTGAAACACTGGCTCCGGCTGATGTGGACCACGCCCGCAATCTGGGTGGCCGTCAGTGGCTCTTGATAGTGACGCTGAATGTAGTCCACCATTTGCCATACCAACTGGCTGCCAGCATCCGCGGGGCGCATTTGCTCCGCATCCACGTGCAAACGGGTCAGTATTCGGGTACACAAAGCGAGGGTCTCCAGCGCGATGGTCGGCGCGTCACTCCCCCCGAATCGGTAGGCGTTCCCCAGCAAATGCACGCGCTCTAGCACCGTTGCCTGCCACGGCGTTTTGTCCAGCAGCAGCACCACGTCTGGCGCCGTGGCCGTCATCTTGGCCCGCACCGTTGCCGCCGGAATTCCGGGCAAGTTGGTCAATAGGTCCGGATTCACCGCTAAATCAATGAACCGGCATTCACTGCGCGCGGGTGTGGTCAGGTAATGGAGCCGACCGCTATTAACCAGTAGCGCCGCCCCTTCTGGTACCGTGTAGTTTGCACCGTTCACGAACACGGTGAGGCTGCCCATAATTGGAGCCAAGAATTCCCAGTCCGCATGCCAATGGGCCGTGGTCGCATACCCGTGCCGGTACATGTCATCGACGGTCAGGTAAACGGGCAAGTCACCCACGTTGTAATTAATCGCCACGGATAAATCTGCATTGGTTCCCATCAGCGACCTCCTTTCACTTCTGATACGATTGTGCTACTTTCATGTACAATTATGACATTCACCACCGAATAAACAAGTTATAGTTGTTCATATAGAGCAATCGATTAATTCAGGGCGCCGGCACCGGCCACGTCTCAGGGAGGAAACAGACATGAACAACATTAAGTTACTCGCAACTGACTTGGACTCAACACTATTAACCAGTGACGGCCAAATCCCCGCAGCATTCACCACCTACGTTCACGCGCTGAAAGCTTCCGGTATCGACGTCGCCATCACCAGCAGTCGGCCCCTCGCCACCCTGCGGCGGATGTTCCCCATTAGTGGCCTCAGCTTCGTCTGTGACAACGGCGGGCTCGTCTACAGCGACGGACGCATCATCGCGCACAATATGATTGAAAGCAGCACCCAGCGCCTCATGTGCGGCTTCATCGCCAACCAGCTCGGCGCCGTGCCCGTTGTTTCCGGTCTCGACGCCGCCTATATCGGCCGGGACCACGCACAGTACGCAGATGAGCTGAGCGACTTCTTCACCAACGTCCGCGTCGTTAACAGCCTAGCGCAGCTGCCCGTGCCCGCCGACAAGGTGTCCGCCTACTTCCCGCATGCTGATAGCATCGCCCACATCGCCGCCATGCGTGGCCGGTTCGCCATCGACTACGCCGTCAACGTCACCGGGGATTACCTGATTGACCTGATGAACGCCGGGGTCACCAAGAGTGGCGCCATCAACACGCTTGGTGAATACCTCGACATTGCCAACACGGAAATGCTGGCGATTGCCAACGGGAACAACGACCTCGACCTGCTCGCGGCCGTTGGCTACAGTTACGCGGTCGCGAACGCCGAACCAGAAATCCTGCAAGCTGCCAGTTACCAGACCAGCAGCAACGATGACGGCGGCGTGTTGAACGTCATGGATCAGTTACTCCGGAGTGTGGCACTGACCGCATAACGCAAAAATGCCGCAAACCGGCCATTTGGCTTGCGACATTCCCAATTTTTACTAAACCCAAAAACAGCCCTGAACTCGCCAAATGCGAATTCAGGGCTGTTTTTGTGGTTACATATTAGTCTTCAGCTACGAAAGGCAGAAGGCCCATGATCCGGCTACGCTTGATAGCAACGGTGAGCTTACGCTGGTTCTTAGCAGAAGTACCGGTAACACGACGAGGAAGGATCTTGCCACGTTCGGAAACGAAACGTGCCAGAAGATCGGTGTCCTTGTAGTCAATGTATTCGATGTGGTTTGCGGCAATGAAGTCGACCTTACGACGACGACGGCCACCACGACGCTGTTGTGCCATTGAGAAATTCCTCCTTACATTCTTATTTTAGAATGGTAAGTCATCATCCGAGATGTCAATCTGCTTGCCAGAGTTGGCAAACGGATCAGGATTGTTGAACGGATCGGAAGCATTGCTGCTGCCGTTGTTGTTCATCCCCTGATTCCCGGAGTTGGCTGGGGCTGCCCCAGACCCACCTTGTGGGCGCTGCTGGTTCTGATTCTGGTTCTGGTAGGAGCCATTATTAGAGCCGTTGTTGTAGCCACCCTGGTTGTTGAAGGAATTGTTACCATTGCCGCTAGCTTCACCACGTGGGCGAGCCTCGGTTGTTGCGCGACTTTCTAGCAATGCGAAGTTATCGACGACTACTTCTGTCACGAACACACGCTGTCCCTGAGCGTTGTCGTAGGACCGTGCTTGAAGCCGGCCTTGGACACCAACCAGTGAGCCCTTGCGTGTGAAGTTCGAGAAGTTTTCGGCGCTCTTCCGCCAAATTACACAATTGATGAAGTCGGATTCACGTTCGCCCTGGGCGTTCGTGAAGTTACGGTCAACAGCCAATGTGAAGGATGCCACCGCGGTGCCGCCCTGCGTGTAGCGCAAGTCAACTTCGCGAGTCAGGCGTCCAGTCAATGCAACTTGATTAATCATTCCTTCGTCCCCCTATTGCTAAGCTAATCGGGTTCAGACTCGATTAAGCTTCACGCTTGATAATCATCTGACGCAGAATGTCAGCGCTGATCTTAGCAAGACGATCAAATTCATTGATAGCCTTGTCGTCGGATGCCGTTGCGTTCACGATGTGGTAGGTACCTTCAGTGTACTTATTGATCACATATGCAAACTTACGCTTCTGCCAGTCCTTGGAATCGATGATGTTAGCACCGTTATCCTTCAGAATGTTGTCAAAACGTTCAACAAGTGCAGCCTTACCAGCTTCGTCGATGTCAGGACGAATAATGTAGGTAATTTCGTACTTAGTTTCAGCCATTTGACTTTTCACCTCCTTATGGTCTTTGGTCCCCGCACGTAGCGGGGACAAGGGGCAAGCACAGGGCCACTTAGGGCCAGATACTCACAGAATAGAAGTTTAGCATAGTTTGGGCCGAACAACAACGGGCACGGGCGGCGTTACGCAAATATTTTTCGCAGCCGCCATGATTATCGGGGGACGCAAGTGAATGAACACGCTATCGTGACCGACACTGATTTAGAACGGCAAATCGTCGTCAGAAATGTCGACGCGCTTGCCGGCACTCGCGAACGGGTCGGGGCTGTTATACGGGTCCGTTGATTGGGTCGTGGCCGCAGTATAGGTTGCGGACTGGCCCGGGTTTTGGGGGCGAGCTTCGGTTTCTTCGCGCTTTTCGAGGAAGTAAAAATCTTCGACAATCACCTCAGTCCTGTAAACACGCTGTCCTTTTGCGTCGTCGTAGCTACTGGCCCTAATCCGACCAGTAATTCCTACACGCGACCCCTTGCGGACGTATTTATGCATTGCCTCTCCCGTCTGTCGCCACGCTACACAGTTAATAAAATCCGAATCACGTTCACCGTCTTTGTTCGCAAAGTTTCTGGTCACTGCAATACGGAAATGAGCGTACTGCACACCGTTTGCAGTTTGTCGCAGCTCAACTTCACTAGCCAAATTGCCCGTCAGCGCAACTTGATTAATCATAGCTTTTCCTCCTAACTCTTGCCCCGGCCAAAGCCCGGTGCTTTCCTAAGCGACACCAACTAGACAAGCACTGCTGCTTCTCTATATATAGATTTCGCCAATTAGGCCCAAAACCCCCGAAAAAAGTTTAAAAAAATAGAACCTGCACTAACAACATGCACGTTCCATACTGACTCGCCTTCTGCACCCGCGGCTCAATCCTAACCTCATAGCCCAATCTCCTTTTCAAACTCCTCCCGCGTAAAGGACTTCCCTTCGCGGTGCGTAACCATCGCAGCAAAGCGGTCATGGATCTTTTGCTTGCGGCGGTTGAACTCGTCTAGCAGTTCCTGACCAGAGTAGTTCGCCGCAATTAAGTCCTGCAGTATTTCGCTACTGAAGTCGAAAAAATCATCCGCTGGTTCAACGAACTCGTACAAGATTCCGTTCGCCACCCGCTTGGGCTGCAGTACAACTCCCGCCGGAATGCTGAATTCACTAGGAACCGTCACCATCACAGAATTCCCCTGCTTTCTTGTTTTAGTCAGCATGTCTTGTATCCTCCAATTACATCTTCGTTTAACCACAGCATATCGCGCGCACTGTGTAATTACAATGTAAGAACATGAACGATTACCAAGCATCCCGCCACCTATAGATTTCGCCAATTATGCCCAAAACCCCCGAAAAAAATTAAAAAAAGTGCCCGCACATTTCAGCACGGGCACTATCAGCAAATATTCTACTTAATCAACGCCACCAGCTCCGCGCACGCCGCGTGGCTAGCGATGGCCGATTCCGGACTCACGGGGTTAGCTCCGCCGTCTCGCACCGCCGTCACGAACGCCCGCGTCAGTTCTGCAAAGCCGCGGGTCTCGAGTACCGGCTCCCAATCTGGCCGGTGGCTAATGGTCGTGCCTGCCGTGGTGCTGGTCGTCAGCTGCAGCAAATCGTCACTTGCAACCCGTGCCGTCTGCCCTTGCACCGTCACCTGTTCGATGTTGGCGGCCGCGTCCATGTTCGTCACCACCTGCACCTGGCTGTGGGCGCTCTGCACGCTCAGATACCCCTGCAGCAAATTGCCCGCCGCATCCCGCACCAAGCGGCCGGACTGCGCCGTAACGGGTTCGTCTAGTAGCCACAGTGCCGTGTCAACTGAGTGAATCATGAGGTCCCACACGGCAAATTCGGCGTCCTGCAACGTGTGGTTGCGCGTCTTTTCGGCCACAATCATCTGTTTGCCGGTCACCTGCTTCAAAGCGACGTTGTTGGGGGCAAAACGGCGGTTGAAGCCGCACGTCAGCAATAAGTGCTTTTCCGCCGCGAGAGCGTACAGCGCCCGCACCTCCGCAATGTCCGTTGTCACCGGCTTGTCGACGTACACGTTCACGCCGGCGTTCAGCAGCGTCCGGATGATTTGTGCGTGCGTCGGCGTTGGTGTGTGCAGGAAAACGGCGTCGGGATGCACCGCCAGCAGTTCATCCAGCGTCTGGTGCACGTGGGTGAAGCCATATTTCGCCGCCAGCGATTCGCCCTTCGCCTGGTTACGCGTGGTCAGGTGCCATTCAACTTGGTCCTGCATCCCCGCCATTGTGGGCAGGTACGCCTTCTGGGCAATGTTGCCTAATCCCATTACGCCGATTTTTAGCATGTTGGTTCCTCCTTGTGTAGCGCTATCATATGCATTATTGTAGCACGGTTTGACTGTTAACCGTGGCTGGATTAAAGTCAGTGCAAAAAGGAGGCTGCAGCAAATGGCACCTAAACACTACAAACGCTACCTCGCTATCCTCATCCTCGTGCTCGCCCTAATCGTGCTGGGCCTCATCGCCAAGAGTTTCGCCGTCAGTGCGCAAACCGGAATGCTGGCAATGCTCATCCTCGTTATCGTCCTGCTGGGCTACTACTTCATGAGTCGTCCGCGGCAGTAACGCAAACACGGGGCGGAATCCGAGATTCCGCCCCGTGTTTTTAATTGAAATTAAGCGCCTGTAACTCCTGCTGCACTTGCGCATCCGCGTACTGCCCGTTAGCCACCACGCGGCCGCCAGCGATGACGATAATCGCATCTGCCCGCGCGAACGTCGCCGCGTCGAACTGGTGCGTAATCAGGATGAACCCCTGCGGCAAATCAAAGAGGTCCGCCTGCAGTTGGGCGGCAATCCGCGGATCTAACCCAGTGGTCAGTTCGTCGAAAATCATGAACTGGTACTGGCGCAAAAACAGACGGGCCAAGGCCAGGCGCTGCTTCTCCCCACCAGATAGCAGCGGCGTTTCGGCACTAATGGCCGTATCCAGGCTGTGCTGGTCGAGCCACTCCGCAAGTCCCGCACGCGTCAAGGCCGCAACCACCGCCGCATCGCTTGGCGCATCGGCAAACAGCGTCACGTTCTGGCGCACCGTGCCCGCGAAAATATCGGGCTTTTGGGTCATCATCCCCAGCGTCGCATACACCGTACCGCGGTCAATGCTGGTTTCATCCTGCCCGCGTAGAAGCGCGCGCCCGCTTGTCGGAACCAAATCGCCCAGCAGCATCCGCATGAGCGTGGTCTTCCCGCTCCCGCTAGCGCCGACGACCAGGTACTTCTTACCCGATTCAAACTGCAGGTTCACATCCTGCAGCAGGTTCTGCCCGTCTGCGTGATACTGCACATTCTGTAGCGCCAAAAACGGTGCCTTAGGAACGTCTGGTGCAGCGTGCACGGCCGCACTAACTAATTCCCCGTCATCCGGGGCCGCGAGCACTTCGGCAAGCACGGCCGCCTGCTTGCGGCCCCCGTAGAACTCGGCCAGCAACTCTGTGAGCATCGCCATGGGCCAGTTGAACAGACTCGCCAGCTGCGAGAACGCGACGAGCTGGCCCAACGTAATCGCCCCGCGCCGAACGAAATACGCACCCAGCAGCCAGGCCCCGAGGTACATCACGTCGCCGAGAAAATCCGAGATGCCGCTCGTGATCTTCTGAATTTTCTGGTCGCGCACCGTTGCCTGCACGACATTCTGACTCACGCGTTCGTGCTTCCGGGTGAACGGCGGCACCGACAACGCGTACTGGATGGTGGTGAAGCCCGCAAGCATGTCCGTCACGACGCTGGTGTAATGCGCCACCGCATCCACCACCGCCGTCTGAGCGCTCTCCAGCCACTTCTTAACCAGGAACGGGAACACCAGGGCGGGTACGCTGAGAAGCGCCACGCCCACCGTAATCAGCGGATTAATCAGGAACGTCCCGAGCACCGCCAGCACCAGCAGACTCACCAGGTAGACCGCCCGTAACAGCACGTGGAAGTAGCTGCCCGTGACCACGTCGACCTGCTTGGTGAGCTGGGCCACATACGTTCCGACCTGCTGCTGATGGAAGTGCAGGGGCCGCAGACGGTTGTAGCGGGCAAACAGCGCCGTGCGCAGCTCCCGCCCAATGCGTGCGGGCAATGACTCATTCATGTACTCCGCCGCGCCGTCCGTGAGTGCCTGAACAACTAGGTACCCAAGCACCGCGGGTACAGCCAGGGCGAAGCTGAGGTGACTGGCCCCGGTTGCGATATCCGTGATCAGCTGCAGGACGTACGAGTAAGCCACGAGCACGCCCGCGGCGATAATACTAATAATTACGGCGAATGTGAGCCGCCAAGGATGTTTAAAAAAATAGCGATACATAGCGATAACCATAAAAACACCGCGCATTTTTGATTACGCGGTGTTCCCTTAAATAATCTAAATTGTTATGTGCAGAATAGCACTTGTTTTAGCGCGATACAATCCGATTTATAGATAAATCCGGTAAATACACAGCGGTTCAGCATATGCATCGTCGGTCACCATTTTCTGCAGCACCCCGCCGCGACTTTCGATTACGTGCCGGCTGGCCGCATTACCCTTAAACGCCGTGATAATCACGTACGGTTCGTGGCGGCGCAGGAAAAAAGCGAGCGCGAAGTCTAGCAACTGTCCGGCCGCACCGTGGCCCCGCTGACTCGGCGCCACCGCGTAGCCAATGTGCCCGCCCGTTTCTGCAAGCTGGGGCGTCATCGCTAGCCGGCAACCAGTCTCGCCCACAATCGCGCCGCTGTCCGCGAAGAGATAATAGTCAAGTTGGGGCACCCGCCATTCGGCTTCCGGCTGCAAGTTCTGCAATGTCCGTGCCATCGTCTGTGCATAATCCGCTTCTTTGACCATGCGCGCCCGAATGTCGCGGCTATACGGATTGGCAACGTCGTGATTCAGCCAATCACTGCGGTAGGTCGCAAAGGCCGCCGCGTCTGCCGCATTATCCCTTAATGTCCGTATCTCCATCGTCGTCGCCTCCACCGTCTCCGCGTTCGTCATTGTTTTGCCTATATTCTAACGTACTGGGCGCGGATTTTCAGCCCCACTATGCCGCCGATTTCACCGCCTGCAAGTGCCGTTCACGTCGGGCAAGAACCAGTGCCAGCACAGTAATCAGCGCCGCCGCCACGCCGTACGCAACCCACGCTACCTGTGGATTGATCGCATTGGCGATGCCCAGGAAAAAAACCGTCCCCAGTGGTGCGCCCAGTAGCGAGCACGTCTGCATCACGCTCGCCGTTGCGGCCAGGTTGGACGCGGGAACGCGAATCATGATCTCACTGGACAGCCGCGGATTGATTTTGCCTACCGGATACGTCACCAAAATCATGAACGCAACCATCAAGTACCGGTTTTGCCACCAGAACATGTTCACGGCAAAAAGGGTAAGGGAGAACATCGTGATAGCCGTGAGCGTGGGCAACGAGAAGTTCTGCATGCCATCGTGGGTCAGCAGCGAGCCACCAATCATCGCCACCGACGACACAATCCCAATCACCGCCACCGTGGTGCTGAAGCTGCCGAACCACAAGTTGTGTTGCTGGGCGAGCAAAACGTTACTGAGGCCGTCGATGGCGGTTCCCAGCGTGTTCACCAACACAGCCAGTAGCAGCATGGTCAAAATCAGGCGATCAGCGAGGACAACTTTCATTGACGCCATTAGGCCACCCAGCACCGATTTCTTACCCGCTTTTGCTGCCGGCTCTGGCGTCTTTTCTGCTGCATCATTTTCCGCCGCATCCGCAGCCTGGAAGTGCCGGCGATCCTGCAAGAGCACTGCCGCTGCCAGAACGAAACTAGCCGCATTAATCAAACCAAAGATTGCGTAGTTGTGATTCAGCACCACGATGAGACTTGCCCCAACGGCCTGGAAAATAATGCTGATGATATTCCCCACCCCGGAAGTGAAGCCCATCGCGTCCTGGTACTCTTCCCGCGTGTGCAGGAAGTGCTGCTCGTAATGGAGCACCAATCCGTTCGTGTAGTCCGCGATGACGTCAGAGGCGATGTTGATGGCCAGTAGTACCCAGAACACCACCCGACTGGCAGTGTTGCCAATAATAAGTGCCAAGACCACATAGAGCAGCCCCTGAGCCACACGCAACCAGAGGAGCATGGACAGCCGGCGATTTGCGCTGGTACGGTCCGCCAGGTAACCACTGGGAATAGTGAAGAAGTTTGGCACCATGTTCGCAATGGCCACCATCGACAAGGCCGCAGTGGCAAAGGATAGGGACTGGGCATAGATGAGGAAGACGAAGTTGAAGAGTACAGAGCCAATCCGGCTGAGGAAGGCGGACGTTGCTAGTGCGCGGAACTGCCGGTTAGTACGAAAGATGTGCATAATGTTGACCTCCAATGTGGTTGCTTACTTGATGTGCCCATCATATTTGACAACCAGCACCAGCTGCTCAACAATTGACATATATGACAAATTAATTGAGGCAAACATATGCAAACTTACGGTGCAACGTTCCGCGAACTGCGTAACAGCAAGATGATCACGCTCAAAGACATCGAGGCCCAAACCGGCATAACCAGCTCGTTTATTTCCCGTTTTGAGCGCGGGCGCAGTGACATCAGTATCTCCAAGCTGCAGACAATTCTCACGGCCGTTAATATCTCCATGGAAGAATTCCTGGAGGAGCAGCGCCGCCTGTCCGTTAACCTTGACGCCAGCCATGAAGACGCAGGCATTTTCCTCGAAATCGCCCGCAGTCCCTACATGCAGCCGTACCTGAAATTCCGGACCGTCAACGCGGCGCGCCACCAACCGATTCTGACCGAATTAACGCGTGCCCGCACCACTTACCGTCAAACGCCGACCCGCAGCAACCACTTCGTCTACCTGTTCTACCAAAGCATGGCCCTGGCCTCGGAAGACGACATTAACGAACACGCTGCTGAACGGATGGCACTGGGGCGCCCCATCGTCGCCTATCTGCAGCAAGTCGACACCTGGAACGCCTACGAATACTACCTGTTTGAACTGTTCGCCATGACCATCTCGCAGGCAGACAACATCCGCCTGCTGCGGCTGGGCCTGAAGCGCCTGGCGCACGGTAATTTTGCCCCCGTCTACATGGGCAAGGCGTTCGACTTGCTGCTAGCCGACTTCACTTCGGCCATTTCTTACAACCTCCCAGAATTGGCCCAAGCCGTCCTGAGCGAAATGGACAAGCAAAAACTAGAGAATGCCAGTGAAGCCCTCACCCGCAACTTCTGCCATGGCTGGTACAACATCCGCTTCGGTGATAACCAGCGGGGCCAGCGTCAATGCAACGACGTCATCACGGCGTTGCGCCCGCTCAAGGTGCAGCCACTAGAACGGCTGAGCAAAATCCGGGATGAACTGCGCAAGAACAGCAAATTCAACATGATTATTATTAACGTGTAACCAAAGACCCCCGACGCAACGCCATCGGGGGTCTTTTACGTTCTTTATTCCACCGCTGCCGGTTTGCCGAACTTGTAGCCCTGCACGTAGGCAACACCGAGTTCGTGGGCCATGGCGAGGTCAGCATCGTTTTCGACCCCTTCCAACACGAAGCTCATCTGGTTGTCGCGGGCGACGTTGACCCAGAACTGAATCCGTTCGCGCATCTGCTCCGGATTGTTGGTCTTGCGCAGGTTCTGCATCGCGAACTTCACCCCGTTGACGTACCGCAGCGCGCTGTGGACTAGCTCGAACGAGTTATCACTGCCGACGTCATCAATCAGGATCTTGACCCCCGCCGACCGGTAAATCGCACTAATGCGGCGCGTGGTCTCGAGGTCCAGGATGTCCGTGATTTCCACGGTCATGTTGTCCGGGCCGTCCGCACTGGCCGCAAAGGACGTGAGCACGGCCGCCACGTCGCGGTCCGCGAACTGTGCGGCGGTCAGGTTCATGTTCAAGTTCCGCAGGTCGCTGTTCTCCAGCACCCGCCGCAACAAGATCGTCTGCAGGTGAGCCGAAATCTCGAAGTCGTCGGGCAGAATCCAACGCTGCTGAATGCTGTCATACGTCCGCAACAGCAATTCATTGTAGAAGCGCGGATTGCCGGGCTGGGAAATATCGTAAATCCCCTGGGCGAAGAAGCTGAACTTGGCGGCGTCGCGCACGAGCGTGGTCTGATCAATCGCGATGACTTCTTGGTTCACGGAGATAATGTCGCGTCCGGTCCGCTTGCTCTTATAGAGGGAATCGTCGGCGCGCTTATAGGCATCGTCAATACTGATGTCAGTCGGTGCAATGGCCGTCATCCCCGCCGACATGGTGACCGCAATCTGGCGCTGCGCATACGAATACTCACGCTTGCGCACGGCCTGCCAGCATTCGCGGATAATCGGCAGTACCTGGGCCGGAGTACGCCCAGGGAAGACGATGTTGAACTCTTCGCCCCCGGTGCGGTACATTTTTTGCTCCACATCAAACTTCTGCAGGGTGTCATCAATCGTGGCCGCGACCCCGATTAACACGGCGTTGCCCGCCAGGTGGCCAAACTGCTCATTCACCTGCTTAAAGTGGTCAATATCCAGTGACACGAGTGTGAGCGCGCGCTTTTCCGCCCGCGCCTGCGTGAAGAAGTCGGTAAGCTCGTGCTGGTAGGTCTCTAGCGTGTCACTGCTGGTCATCTGATCGTAATTGGCAATCTGCTGCATGTGGTAATTGTTAATGTCCACGCGCGCCAGTCGCTCCCAGTAGAGCAGCACGAACACCAGCATCACGGTGAACATGAAGATGCCTTCCTGGATCATCTGTGGCGTCGTGTGCGCGCCCAACGTGTGCGCCGGGACCGTCAGCCAGAACAACAGCGCCATCCCCAGTGAGCACAGACAGCTGACAAACCAATAGTACCCGCCAAAGCGCTGCAGGTTCTTGAGCACCGCCAGAATGCCGCACGCCGCAACCAAGCCTCCCAGCACGGGGAAGGTGGTGAAGTTGGGCGCATGGCGGACATACCACAACAGCACGAAGGCCAGCACCTGGATGCCCAATTCAACGCGGCCGAATTTCTGGTAGAAAAACGGCACTACAAGCACGAACAGTGACCAATTATAGTAGATGACCGCCGCCTCACCGGCAAGTGTCAGCGTCGTTGCCAGGTAAATCGTCCCGGAGAGCAAAATTGGCAGCACGAGCAGGTAACCCCGCCGCCACATCTGCGTCCGCGGCGACAATTTCTGGTTCGTAAACGTGTCAATCCAGTAGCGCTGGTAGTAGGAAACGAAGCCAATGCTAAAGAAGCACGCAACAATAATGCGCACGATGGTTAATGGCACTAAACCTAGCGAATTTGGCATGACGGTTCCCTCACAATTAGTTAACGTTTCCAGCGATTTTGCTTTGCGTATCTATAAGTAATAACCCATTAAACGAATCAAGACCAGCCGCGATAACGGCTGGTCTTGGTATAATAAGCTTGTCTTGACGGGGCAAAGCGGGCATTTCACGCTGGATGGATTGTCTGCATTACGCCGTGCTGCTGTCATTTTTTGCCCCGGCGTACAGGTTCAAAATTGAACAGCAATTTCTAATGCTAATGATTTTATGTTTTGTATATACATAATGTACTATACCAATAGCCGTTTGTAAACAGATGGATTGTGGATTTAACAATTAGGCTGGATCAGGGCAAAATAGTAGCCGTCAAGCAGCAGAATGCCAAAAATGTTGTTTGCTTAAACCACGCATTGATGCATTATTTTATTGTGAGAACTTTTTTACAGCGTGAGCATTTTGGGGTGGCATCTTCAAATATGGGGTGGTAGTAAAATGGAACAAGAATCAGGTATCGGCAGTTTAATTCTCTGGGGCACAGTCGCGGTATTCTTCATTTTCATGTCTGGATACTACTTTGCCCAATTCAAGGCAAGTGGTAGCTATTCTGCCTTACTGTTGGCGGGCGGGCAGATGATATTTGGCATCACCGAGTTAATCCGCTTCAAGAAAACCAAGCTTAATTAGCAAAAATACGTCGCAACACCATCTGCCGGTGTTACGACGTATTTTTACTTAAAATGCACTAAATTCACCAATCGTCTTCGCGTCCAGCCGTTCGAGCACGGCCTTGGTCAACGCGATGGAGTTCTGGTAGTCGCTCAGACTCGCCCAGTTGTACGGCGTGTGTTCATACCGGACGGGGATGCCGACCACGATGGTTGGGCAGCCCTTCCAGTTGCCGATTGCGGCCCCATCTTGACCACCACCAGTGCGGACGGCGCGGGTGTACGGAATGCCCAGCTGATCAGCCAGGCCCGTGGCGTAGTTCTGGAATGGCTGGTTGGCAATGTAGGTGGTGTCGTAATCCCGCAGCATTGGCCCGCCACCCATCCGTGTCTGGGACAGCCAGTCGGGTTCGAACGTGTCGTCGGCCGGCACGCCTTCCAGCACAATCGAAATGTCGGGTTCAATCTTGCGGGCAGCAACGTAGGCCCCGCGCAGGCCCACTTCTTCCTGCGCGGACAGGCCGGCAACCACGTCCACACCGAGGTCCTTGCCGGCAAGCTGCTGCATGACTTCCGCCATGGCGGCAGCGCCGAGCCGGTCGTCGAAGTCCTTCCCGAACAGCAAGCCTTTCTTCTCGTTGAACTGGAAGTCAACGTCAACGAAAATCGGGCAACCCGTATCAACCTTGAAGTCGTTAATGGTTTCCTCGCGACTAGACGAACCAATATCAACGGACATTGACGCCACGGTTGGGACCGCATTACGTTCAGCCACCGTCATGAAGTGTGGTGGCTTGGTGGCAACAACGCCGGGATAGAACTGGCCGTCCTTTGCCCGCACCTTGACCTTCATTGCGGGCAGGTTCGTGGGCACAAAACCACCGAGAGTCACAAACTTGAGCATCCCGTTTGGCCGCACCGCCTGGGTCAGCAGGCCGACCGCGTCGGAGTGGGCGTCAAGTTGCACCACGGGCTTCTTGCCAGTGTTCTCGGCGCGCCGCAAGATGGCGTTGAACATCCCGTCGACTTCAAGTTTCCCGAGGCCCTTAGTGTCGTCCGCAAACAGGCGCACAATCTCCTGCTCGAACCCAGATGTGCCGTTAGCGTTGCTGTATTTGCGAATCCGTTCTACTGAATCCATGAATATTCCTCCGTTCTATTGGTGTTTCTCCTCGTACCGCTGCGCCCCTTTATCGACGCCTTCCTTAACCTTCTTGGCGCCGGTAACCACGCCGTGTGCCACGGCATCCCCAGCGTCGCGCAGCTTGGCCTTGGTCTCGTCACTAGTCAGCTTCGCGTACGTGTCGCTCTGCTGCACCTTGTTGGCGGTATCCTTCAACGTCTTGCTCATCTTATCTAAAAAGCTCATAACTGTCCCTCCAGATTAATTGTTAACTTCACGATAGATATTGGGGTGGGGAAAGTCAACGTGAAAATGCACCATACTACATTTTCAGCACCAAACTCGAAAAAAATGCATTATACTGCCTGAATTTAGTTCCCCGCCAACATAAAAAACAAGCAAGCACAGTCACCCGTGCTTGCTTGTTTGCATTCAGATCTTATTCGTTTTCGTTGTCGTCTTCAGCGCGGTGCAGCAGTTCTTGCACCTGCGCATCGGTCTGGCCGTCAACAGGTTCGCTGGCAGCCGCTGGTGCTGCGCCTTCTGGACCGTCAGTAGCCAGCGCATCTGCCTCTGATGCATCTGGTTCAGCGTCAACCTTGGCCATCGTTGCGACCTTGGCGCCGTCGTCCACGCGGATCAGGCGCACCCCGATTGCGGAACGGCCGGTTTCGGACACATCCTTGGCGTGGAAGCGAATCATGACCCCCGCATCGGTGACCACGAGGATGTCCTCGTCGCCATTGATGGTGGTCAAACCAGCCAGTTCACCGTTCTTGTCGGTGACGTTGACGGTCTTAATCCCCTTACCGCCGCGACCCTTGATTGGGTATTCGCTGGCCTTGGTCTGCTTCCCGTAACCCTGCTCAGAAATGACGAAGACGTGCGCATCTGGCCGCAAAACATCACTGCCGATGACACTGTCGCCGGCGCGCAGGTTCATCCCGCGCACCCCGGCAGCGGAACGGCCCATGGACCGCACTGCCGTTTCCTTGAACGTGACGGAGTAGCCGGACTTGCTCCCGATGATAATCGTTGAGTCGCCGTCCGTCAGCAGCACGTTGCTCAGTTCGTCGTCATCACGCAGGGACAAGGCGATGAGGCCGTTGCTGCGAATGTTGGCGAACTCGCTGACCGCCGTCCGCTTGACCGTCCCGTTTTGGGTGATGAAGAACAGGAAGTCATCGTTCTCGCGTTCCCGCGGCACGTTGATGACCGCCTGAATCTTCTCGCCGGAACTAATGCCCAGCAGGTTCACGATTGGAATTCCCTTGGCGGTCCGGCCGTATTCAGGAATTTCGTACCCCTTACTCCGGAAGACCTTCCCCTTGTTCGTGAAGAACAGCAGGGTGTCGTGGGTGGAGGTGGAAATCAGGTGTTCCATGAAGTCGTCATCATGAATGCCCATCCCCTGAATCCCGCGACCACCACGGTTTTGCGTCTTGAACTCTGCTTGTGGCAGGCGCTTGACGTAACCATTATGGGTGAGGGCAATCACGACTTGTTCCTCTTCGATGAGGTCCTCGTCTTCAATGGACAGCACTTCACCGACCCGCAGTTCAGTCCGGCGCTTGTCGCCGAACTTGTTTTGGATGTCGAGGAGTTCTTGGTAGATGATCTGGTGAATACGTTCAGGTTTAGCGAGGATGTCCTTGTAATCAGCGATTGATGCCCGGACGTCCTTCAACTCGTTTTCAACCTTGTCGCGTTCCAAACCGGTCAGCCGCACCAGCCGCATGTCGAGGATGGCCTGGCTCTGCTTGTCGGACAGGTTGAACTTGTCCATCAAGATGGCCTTCGCCTGTTCCCCCGTCTGGGACCCCCGGATGATATTAATGATTTCGTCGATGTGGTCCAGCGCAATGTGCAAGCCTTCCAAGATGTGCTCGCGAGCCTGGGCCTTCTTCAGATCGAAGACGGTCCGCCGGCGAATAACTTCTTCTTGGTGCTTGAGGTAGTATTCCAGGATGGACTTGAGGGGCAGGGTCTTCGGTGCGCCGTTGACAATCGCAACCATGTTGAAGCTGAAGCCGGTTTGCAGCGGGGTCAACTTGTAGAGGTTGTTCAAAATGACGTTGGCGGACATGTCCCGGCGCACATCAACGACGATGCGCATCCCTTCACGGTCGGATTCATCGTTCACATCGGTGATGCCTTCGATTTTCTTCTCGCGGGCCAAATCGGCGATGCGTTCAACCAGCTTGGCCTTGTTGACCATGTATGGGATCTCGGTTGCCACGATGCGTTCACGGCCACTCTTGTCCTGTTCAATCTCAACCTTCGCGCGGACGGTGATGGTTCCCTGACCGGTCTCGTAGGCCTTCCGAATCCCGGTCTTGCCCATGACCACGCCCCCAGTTGGGAAGTCGGGTCCAGGCAGGGCGGTCATGAGGTCCATAGTCGTCGCGTCGGGGTTGTCCATCAGAATGTGCAGGGCAGAAATAACTTCGGCGAGGTTGTGGGGCGGAATGTTCGTGGTCATCCCCACGGCAATCCCGGTTGCCCCGTTCACGAGGAGGTTCGGGAAGCGGGCCGGCAGCACTACTGGTTCTTTTTCGGAACCATCATAGTTATCCTGCCAGTCAACCGTATCCTTGTTAATGTCCCGCAGCATCTCGAGCGTAATCTTGCTCATCCGGGCTTCGGTGTACCGCATTGCGGCGGCCCCGTCACCATCGACGGACCCGAAGTTACCGTGCCCATCAACGAGCATGTAGCGGTAAGAGAAGTCCTGCGCCATGCGGACCATCCCTTCGTAAATCGAGGAGTCACCATGGGGGTGATACTTACCCATGACGTCCCCAACGATACGGGCGGACTTCTTGTATGGCTTTTCGGGGGTGACCCCGAGTTCATTCATCCCGTAGAGAATCCGCCGCTGCACGGGCTTCAGGCCGTCGCGGACATCGGGCAGTGCACGCGCAACGATAACGGACATTGCGTATTCAAGGAACGATTTGCGCATTGTGGGCACGAGTTTAACGGTCTCAATGCGGTGATCTTGCTCTTCCATCTTTCCTCCTTGCTACACCGGCGTTCAGGCGCCGGTATCAATTGTTTCTGTAGTGATTTTACGTTAATTAGTTAGGCGTCGATGTTCTTCGAGTCCACGTAAACCGCGTTGTCCTCAATGAACTTCCGGCGTGGTTCCACCTTGTCGCCCATGAGTACTTCGAAGACTTCTTCGGCTTCGGAGGCATCTTCAGCGGATACCCGCAGCAGCCGCCGGTTCTCAGGGTTCATGGTTGTTTCCCATAGCTGGGACGCATCCATTTCCCCAAGCCCTTTGTACCGCTGGATTTCTGGCTTAGGACTTGGTGGCAGTTGGCCGAGCAAGTTCTCCAGTTCTTGATCGGAATCGAGGTACTGCATCATCTTGCCCTGACGTACCCGGTACAGTGGTGGCTGGGCGATGTAGACGTAGCCCGCATCAAGCAGTGGCCGCAAGTACCGGTAAATCAGCGTCAGCAGCAGGGTCCGGATGTGGGCCCCGTCAACGTCGGCATCGGTCATGATAATCAGCTTGTGGTAACGCGCCTTGGCCACGTCGAATTCTTCCCCGAAGCCGGTCCCCATGGCGGTGAACAGCGTCCGAATTTCTTCGTTCGCCAGAATCCGTTCCATGCTGGCCTTCTCCACGTTCAGAATCTTCCCGCGAATTGGCAGGATAGCCTGGGTCAGACGACTCCGGCCGGACTTAGCGGAACCACCGGCGGAGTCCCCTTCGACGATGAACAATTCAGAAATCTCGGGGTCCTTACTGGAGTTGTCCGCGAGCTTCCCGGGCAGACTGGAGATTTCCAGTCCACTCTTGCGCCGCGTAACTTCACGCGCACGCTTAGCCGCCAGCCGGGCCTTACTTGCGAGCATCGCCTTGTCGATGATGAGCTTGGCCGCAGACGGGTTCTCCATCAGGTACTTGTTGAAGTGCTCGGAGAACATGCGGTCGGTGACGGTGCGGGCGTCAGAGTTACCCAGCTTGGTCTTGGTTTGCCCTTCGTACTGGGGATCTGGGTGCTTGATGGAAACAACCGCGGTCATCCCTTCACGTACGTCATCCCCAGACAGTGCGTCGTCATTGGCCTTCAGCGCCCCAGACTTGCGGGCGTAAGCGTTGATAACCCGCGTGAGGGCGGTCTTGAACCCGGCCTCATGCGTGCCCCCTTCGTACGTGTGGATGTTGT
The DNA here is from genome assembly GCF_001436225.1 of Lacticaseibacillus sharpeae JCM 1186 = DSM 20505. Classification (GTDB taxonomy): domain Bacteria; phylum Bacillota; class Bacilli; order Lactobacillales; family Lactobacillaceae; genus Lacticaseibacillus; species Lacticaseibacillus sharpeae. The sequence continues at coordinate 22,341 of NZ_AYYO01000017.1, forward strand.
TGGCAAAGGTCAAAAGCTGACTTGCATAACCATCCGTGTACTGCAGGGAAACTTCAACGGTAATGCCATCCTGTTGCCCCTCAACGTACACTGGCTCTGGCAGCAGTGTTTCCTTGCCCTTATCGAGGTATTCAACGTAGTGCCGAATCCCACCTTCATAGTGGAATTCCAGCTTCTCGGCGGTATCCTTCCGCCGGTCGATGAAGGTCAGGCGCAGGCCCTTGTTGAGGAATGCCAGCTCGCGAATGCGAGTTGTCAGGATCTTGTCATCGTACACCGTGGTTTCGGTGAAGATGTCGGAATCGGGCACAAAGTGAACCTTAGTCCCGTGCTGGAAGTCTGCCGGGGCATCGCCAGCGATGTACATTGGCTTGTCGACCTTCCCGCGCTTGAACGTAATCCGGTAGATTTTGCCATTCTTGGCCACTTCAACCTGCAGATTCGTGGACAGCGCGTTCACAACGGACGCCCCGACCCCGTGCAGACCACCAGAAACCTTGTACCCGCCACCGCCGAATTTACCGCCGGCGTGCAGAATCGTGTAGACCGTTTCGAGCGCTGGCCGGCCGGTCTTGGCCTGAATGTCCACGGGAATCCCCCGACCATCATCGGTGACGGTGATGGAGTTGTCGGGCTCAACAATGACGTTGATGGTGGTGGCAAAACCGGCAAGGGCTTCGTCAATCCCGTTATCAATGATTTCCCACACCAAGTGGTGCAGGCCCTGAACACCGGTGGAGCCGATGTACATCCCTGGGCGCTTCCGGACAGCTTCTAGGCCTTCAAGCACCTGAATCTGACTGGCATCGTATTCCGCAGCTAATTCAGCCTTGGTTTCTTTTTCAATCTCGTCCGCCACGTTTTTACCTCCTACTTGTCCGCAAAAAATGCGGGGTTCCGCGTCACAAGCGACGCATTAATTAACTTAAGTCTGTGCAGACGCACTGCCGCGATCGTGCAACACCGCGTCCGCATCCATCCGGGTCAGCGTTCCGTCATCCACGTGGAATATCGCTGGCTCTTGGATTATTTCCCGGGCAATACCGTCCAGGCTCGTCGTGGTCAGGAAGGTTTGCACCTTATCCTGAATCGCCCGCAGCAGGTGTGTCTGCCGGTTATCATCCAGTTCGGACAACACATCATCCAGGAGTAATACTGGATACTCACCGGTTTCCTGCTTCATCAAGTCGATTTCGGCGAGCTTAACCGCCAGCGCCGTGGTGCGCTGCTGGCCCTGACTGCCAAAAGTCGCGACGTCGCGGTCATTCACGATGAACTGGACGTCGTCGCGGTGCGGGCCCACCAGGGATGTGCCCTGGTCGAGTTCCCGCTGCCGGCTCTTGGCGAATAGATCTTGGAGCCGGGCGGTCGCCGCATCGGCATCCCCGAACGCGTCGTCGTGCACCTGACTCACATACCGCAGCTGCAGTACTTCGCCGCCACGCGTGATGTCACTGTGAATCACCGCCGCGAACTTGCCCATATCCTGGAGCAGCTTGGCCCGGGCCGCAATCACGGCGCCCCCGTACTGTGCGACTTGGTCGGTCAGCACATCAAGGAACGTCAAATTCTTGGTCTGATGGAACTTGAGCTGTTTCAGGTACGCATTGCGCTGCTTCAGTGCCTTCTTGTACATGGTCAGATTGGCCAAATACGCCGGGCTCATCTGGCCGAACTCCATATCGATGAAGCGTCGGCGCAGGGCCGGACTCCCCTTCACCAGGTTCAGGTCCTCAGGGGCAAAGAGAATCACGTTCAACTTGCCCATGTAGGCCGAGAGTTTGGGCGCATCCAAGTTGTTGACCTTGGCGCGCTTCCCCTGACTGCTGATGACCAGGCGTAAGTCGGTGTTGCCGAGCTTGCGGCTGACCCGACCGTCGATGCGGGCGAAATCTGCCCCGAAGCGCACCAAATCCCGGTCATTATTGCTCCGGTGACTCCGGGTAATGGCCAGAACGTAGACACTTTCGAGTAAGTTCGTCTTGCCCTGTGCGTTACTACCAATCAGCACGTTGATCTGTGGGGAGAAGTCGGTGCTGACCTTGGCGTAGTTCCGGTAGTTCCGCAGTTCCAAATGCTTCAGGTACATACTAGCCTTGAACCAGGTTGAACTGGCTCCCATCGTTAAGAATAACGGTATCACCAGCAACTAATTTGCGGCCCCGGCGATTGTCTTCCTCGCCGTTGATCTGAACGCTGTTCTCAGCCAGGTACCACTTAGCCGCCCCGCCAGATTCAACAACACCCGCATCCTTGAGCAATTGGCCCAGCGTTATGTAGGCTTTAGAGATTGTGATTTCCATTTGGTTTTAACCTCCACGTTGCACACAAAAAATTCAGTAATTACATCTACTATTATAGCGTTTTTCATGTAAACAAACAATCAACGCGGGGGTATTTTCGCCCGTATTTCAAATGTGTCCGCATTAAGTATCCCGGGACTAAAAAAGCGTAAAACGGCGTGACGGCCGTTTTACGCCGTTTTACGCGAAAATCGCGATTTTTTTAGCCTTCCTGGCGGCAATTTTGCCATTTTCAGGCACCCGGCGCTACTTTTACACCGCTTTAACCACCCGTTAACCATTTTCAAGGGCAAAATGCGGCTCGGAGCCCCAACTTTGCCGGCCCGTTTGCCGCGCCCTCCACGGCGCCGCGTGCTCCCACGCCTTGGCTGGAAAAATAACGGTGGCTGCGGCAAAAATAACAAAAAAAGCTGGCCCGCAACTTGCTTGTTGCGGGCCAGCACCAGTAAGCACTTAGAATGTCCGAACTGGGGTAATGAGCTGAATGTAGTGTTCCTTGTCTTCGCTTGGCACCAAGGTGAATGGCCGCAATGGTGCGGTGAAGGCCACTTCGATTGTGCTCTGGCCCAGCCCCTGGAGTGCCACCTTCATGTAGTCAGGGTTGAAGGAGATTTCGAGGTCTTCCCCTTCCAGCGCGTTGAAACTAAGCTGTTCTTCAACATTCCCAATTTCAGGTGAGTTCCCAAACAAGGTGACCTGGCCGGCGCCAACTTCGATGTTCAGCCGCACAACGTTATTCCGGCCTTCGTGACTCATCAGGCTAGCACGGTTGATGGCCGCCAGCAGTGCGGGCGCAGAGAATTCAATGCGCGTGTTGGAAGTGGTTGGAATCAGCCGCGTGGTGTCCGGGTAGTTGCCGTCCAGCAGCCGGGAGTAGAAGGAAGTCTGGCCGATGGTGAACAGCACCTGGTTGTCGGCAATCCGCAGCTCGGTTTCGGTGACGTCATCCGTGAGCATCCGGCCAAGTTCGGTCAGGGAGCGGCCCGGAATGATGAAGTCGGCGTCGGTGGTGACCCCTTCCAGATCGATGCTGCGCTGAGCCAACCGGTGTGAGTCCGTCGCCACGGCAACCAAGGTCCCGTTTTGAATGGAAATGTGCACCCCGGTCAGGATTGGCCGGCTTTCCTGGGTGGAGACGGCAATAACGGTCTGGCCAATAATCTGGCGGAAGGTGTCCGCCTTCAAGGTCAGTGACCGGTCGCTACTGATTTCAGGCAGCTGCGGGTAGGTTGCGGCATCGAGGCCGTTGATTGTAAATTCACTGGCCCCACTGGTGATGGTGGCCTGCAGGTCTTCGATAGTGACGGTCATGTTGTCTTCAGGCAGCCGCTTAACGATTTCCCCGAAGAAGCGGGCAGGCAAAATGATGGCCCCAGGTTCCTGGATGGTCAGCGTGTTGTCTTCACTATCTTCGGGAATCGTTGCTTCGATGGAAATGTCGGCATCGGAACCGGTCAGGGTTAACCCAGCGGTGGTTGCGACCAGCTTCAGGCCGGTGAGCACTGGAATGGTGGTCTTGGAACTGATTGCCCGACTAACATCGGCGAACGTCTTGAGGAAGCTGGAGCGATTGATAGAGAATTTCATTGGTGGTGACCTCCCGGGTTACATAGATATAGTAATTAAAAGAGTAACAGTAGTAGGGGCTGGGGAACCTGTGGAAAAGTCGAAATTTGGCCCGTGACACAGCGGAAATGCTTGTGGATTGGATGTTGATAACTTTTGCGGGTTACCCACAACTATCCACATGTGCAAAAATGCTGGGTGCCGTGGACGTGCGCGCGTTAACCGCGGTTTTTCAGCTTATTCTTCAGCTCGATAATCGACGCTTTGAGGTCGGCATCGGCACTTGCCGCCTTTTCGATTTTGTCGACGGCGTGGATGACGGTGGTGTGGTCCTTCCCGCCAAATTCCCGCCCAATCTGGGGCAGCGAGCTGTCGGTTAGTTCCCGCGCCAGGTACATCGCGATTTGGCGCGGCATGACAATCTGCTTGACGCGCTTCCGCCCCTTGATGTCGGTGACAGATACCTGGTAGTACTTGGCGACCATCTCTTGAATCTCCGCGATGGTTAGCTGGGTATTCTTGCCGGAAATCTGGGTCTTCAGCGCGTCGGCGGCGAGGCTCGTCGTGATTGGCGACTTGGTGGTCTCGGCGAAAATCTTCACCCGCAGCAGCGCCCCTTCTAGTTCCCGGACGTTACTATCAATCTGGCCGGCGATGTAGTGCAGCGTATCTTCCGGTGCGTCGAGGCCTTCATCGGTGGCCTTGTTGCGCAGGATGGCGATACGGGTTTCAAGATCTGGCGGCGTGATGTCAACGGACAGGCCCCACTTGAAGCGGGACACCAAGCGGTCCTGGAGCTTGGGGATCTCGTTGGGCAGCCGGTCGCTGGTCAGAACGATTTGCTTCTTACTGTTAAACAGCGCGTTGAAAGTATGGAAGAATTCTTCCTGGGTTCCTTCCTTATCGCCGAAGAACTGGATGTCATCGACGAGCAGCAGGTCCACGTTCCGGTATTCTTGGCGGAACTGTTCCTGGCGCTTGGACTGGATGGAATTGATGAAGTCGTTAGTGAAGTCCTCACCGGATACGTACTTCACGTTGGCGTTCGGATTGTTTTGCAACATGTGGTGCCCGATAGCCTGCATCAAGTGCGTCTTGCCCAGTCCCACGCCCCCATATAAGAAGAGCGGGTTGTACAGCGTGCCGGGTTCATCGGATACGGCAAGGGCCGCGGCGTGGGCCATCTGGTTGCCCTTCCCAATGACGAAATCTTCGAAGGTGTAGCGGCTGTTCAGGTGCGAAACGGTCTTGAAGGTTGGCGTTGGTGCGGCAGTCTGGACTTCTGCTTCCGGTTCAGGTGTGGTTTCAGGTTCATCGCCCTTAATGGTAATTACCGGTGATAACTCGGTCCCATTAAAGGAGTAAGCGGCCTCGACAACCTTTACGGCGAGGTTTTTTTGCCAGTATGTTTGGTGCAGTTGATCTGGCACTTGGATTTCAAGCGTGTCGGCGTTCAAACGCACTGGTGTTGCCGATTCAATCCACGTGGTGTATGCCACGGAAGACATATTCTCGCGGAAATGGTCGGTGATGTAGGCCCACAATTCATCCATTACACTTACTCCTTGGTCAGAGCCCGCACGAATGCCCGGGACTCACGTGATAGCCACACCGCAAGCGGCATGGGTTTGTTCTATGTAGATTACGATTTAGCGCATACTAACCTCCACTGTTCACTAATATCTTTATGAACGGCGAAGGAAATTTTTTTGTCCAGTTTGCGCTACAAGGAAGATTTTATCATTACTCGAAAAAGTTTTCCACAGGCAAAGACGGAGAAAAAGAAGCAAATTAGACTATGCACATGTTTCACAAAGCTTAATTCAGAGAATCGACAAGCTTGTGGAGAAAATGTCCACAAGTGGGGAATCAGCCGCGAATAACTGCAAAATGCTGCGGGTTATGCACACGTGACGGTGCAAGAAGAATGCCAGTCTACTGCTGTTTCACAAGGTTTTACACAGGTTAACTTTATTCTGTGGATAGTTTATCCCCAAATCTGTGTATTTGTCGCTATGCTGAGGATAACTCGGGTACAACTGGTAGTGGTCAAAAATGCGATTTTGGTTATCCACACCCATTATCGACCGGTCCCGGGACTGAACTTTGGCGAACTTGGGGTTGTGGATAAAATGGCGGGGCCGCCAGAATTCGGCCGGGGTTTTCCGAAAAAAAGCGGCGCAAAAAAATTTTTATGCGCCCAAATTTTGCGCAAAAAACGCCATAATTCCCTCATCTTCGCGTGGTGGTGGTTGACGTGGCGCCGATTGACCAGTATAATCAAACTTTGTTTAAAGTGTTTGTAATCGAAATGAACATAAGAAGTTCAAAATGAGGAGGTGCAACAATGACCACCAAGCGTACTTTTCAACCTAAGAAGCGTCACCGTGAACGCGTTCACGGTTTCATGAAGCGCATGAGTACTAAGAACGGCCGCCGCGTATTGGCTCGTCGTCGCGCTAAGGGTCGCAAGGTTCTGGCTGCCTAATTGGCAATCAAATCGCGATTTTTAAAGGGGTGGGCCCAGACATTTGTCTTGGCCCACCTTTTTTTAGCCCCAAAAGCGGCCAGCCCGGGAATGAATCCGCTATTTCTTTCCTATGCTAACCACCGGGCTCTGTTGTATACTGTAAAAGATTGTGAGGGATGACGGTGCGCAAATCTTACCGCATTAAACGTGAAGACGAGTTCCAGGATGTGTTCGACAACGGTCAGTCCGTGGCGAACCGGAATTTTGTCGTGTACCATCTGAGTCGGCCGGAAGCTAAACACTTCCGCGTCGGGATTTCTGTCGGCAAGAAAATTGGGCACCGGGCAAACGTCCGCAACCGGATTAAGCGGTACATCCGCCAGAGTCTGCTGGAACTTAAGCCACAGATTGATCCGCAAACTGATTTCCTGATTATCGCTCGTCGTGGTGCGAGCCAGCTGGACATGGCGGAGAGCAAGAAGAATCTTGCCCACGCCCTGACGCTGGCGGGTCTGCTATTAGACGAAGAAAAAAACGAGTGAGGATATATCGTGAGTAAGCAAGCAAAACGCATCTTGGCAGTGGTTGCCATGGCGCTGGTTGCCGTCACGCTGGCTGGTTGTTCCACTAGCGCGGTTGACGCCAACAGTACCGGGATTTGGGACCGCTACGTTATTTACAACGCCGCACAGTTCATCAAGTGGCTGTCTGGCTTCTTCGGTGGTAGTTATGGGATGGGGATTATCCTCTTCACCATCATCATCCGGATTGTCATCTTCCCCCTGTCCGCCATTTCCATGAAGAACATGACGAAGCAGTCCGAAATCGCCCCTAAGCTCAAGGCCCTGCAGCAGCAGTACAAGTCCAAGGACCAAGAGACGCAGGAAAAGTTGATGAAGGAAACCCGCAAGCTCTATGCGGATGAAGACGTGCACCCAATGATGAGCTTCCTGCCCGTGCTCGTGCAGATGCCATTCCTGTTCGCCTTGTACCAGGCCATTTACCGGACTGATTCCCTGAAAGCCGGGACGTTCCTGTGGATGCAGCTGGGTAAGCCGGACCCCCTGTACATCACCATGATTCTGGCGGCCATCTTCACCGGGCTCACCAGTTACATGTCGATGCTGGCCCAGCCGGAACGGAATAGCATGTCCATGATTATGACGTTCGGGATGCCAATCTTCATTTTCGTCATGGCGCTGGCCCTGCCATCTGCCGTCACGATTTACTGGGTTGTCACCAACGCATTCTCCTTGGTCCAGCAGCTCCTCTTGCAGAACCCATTCAAGCTGCGGCGCGAACGTGAGGCCAAGGCCCAAGCGGAACGTGATCGCGAGAAGGCTTTGCGCAAGGCGAAGAAGCGTGCCCTGGGTAAGCGGTAATTACAGATTAATGGACGGCCGGAACAAGCTTGCTGATTGCTTGTTCCGGCCGTTTTTTAATGCGCCGCCCGTATTACCGGGTTAATGGTGTAAAATAGGGGCATTGAAGTAACGCAGAAAGGAACTACCATGCCGACATACGAAGGAAAAACGATTGAAATGGCGATTGAAGCGGGCCTGCTGGCGATGGGGTTGACCCAAGATGACGTGCAGATTGACGTCTTGAACGACGCCAAACGCGGCTTCCTTGGCTTCGGGGCCAAGCAAGCGCGCATCAGCATGACCTTAAAGCAGCCCGCGGCGGCACCAGAAGTGACGGCCGCTCCGGTTGCTGAACCGACCCCGGCACCGGAGCCCACGGTACCAGCGCCTGCCGTTGATCCAGAAGCCGCGGCGGCCGCACAAGTTGCCGCAGCCGAAGAAGCTCGGCGCGCCGAACGCAAGCAGATTAACGATGCGGCATTGGCGGCGGTGCAGGAATACTTGACGAACTCAATTGCCGCCCTCGGCATTGAGGCGAAGGTGCACTACCAGCACATGACTGGCGGCGTGATGTTCCAGATTGACGCGGATAAGGACGCGCTACTCATCGGCAAGCACGGGAAGACGATTAACTCGCTCCAGTTGCTCGCCCAGACGCTCTTTAACCACCGTGGGCGCGCCAAGTGGACCATTATGCTGAATGTTGGTGACTACCGGCAACGGCGCGATGAGAGCGTTAGACGGCTAGCCCAGCGCACAGCGCGCGAGGTGCTCGCAAGTGGCAAGACGGTGTACCTTGACCCAATGCCGTCATTCGAGCGCAAGGCGATTCACCACGAGTTGCAGGACAATAAGTACGCGACAACCAGGTCGGAAGGGGTGGAGCCCCACCGGTACGTGGTTGTGGTGCCAAGAAGATAAATGAATGGCCGCTGATTGCGTTGCGATTGGCGGTTTTTTCGTGCGGACCACGATGTTTTGGCATCCCGAAAATAGTTGCCCAGCGATTTTTGGTTAACCTAAAACAAACGATTTGCCTTTTGCGCGGTGGATATTGGTGGCAATGCTTGTGCTGACTATTCCTGAAGCGTAAGATTGCGGTAACTAACAGCGGCAACAGTTCGTTTTGCCCATTAATCGGAGGTAGTCCTATGTATAAACCAGCAAAATTGCAGCGGGGCGACCGGGTCGCCATCGTCAGTCTGTCTAGCGGGGCACTCGGTCGCACCGACGCCCAGCATGAACTGGTACGGGGCGCCCACCGGCTGCGTGATTTGGGCCTGACCCCGGTGTTTATGGGCAGCAGTCTGCGGTCGCCGGAGTATTTGGCCGCGCACCCAGAAGCACGGGCGGCAGACCTCAAGGCGGCGTTCATGGATCCGGACATTAACGGCATTATTTGTGCAATCGGCGGGGATGACACCTACCGTCTGGCGCCGTTTTTGCTCGACGACCCTGAATTTGCGGCGGCGGTGTGGGCGCACCCGAAGCTCTTTACCGGCTTCTCGGACACGACCGTTAACCACCTGATGCTGTATGGGCTGGGGCTGCAGACATTCTACGGACCGAACTACATTAACGACATCGCCGAGCTCGACACCCAGATGTTGCCATATACGGCGTCGACCATTGCCCGCTACTTTACAGACCAAGCGGTAACTCCGATTCAGAGCAGCCCAGTATGGTACGAGGAGCGCACCGACTTCTCGCGTGCGGCCCTGAACACGCCCCGGCGCCAGCATCCCGAAGAACATGGGTATGAAGTGCTGCGGGGAACGGGTACCGCGGTCGGCACGCTGCTGGGTGGTTGCCTCGACAGTCTGGACGATTTGCTGACGACGAGTCGCTACTCTGATGAGGCGGCGGTGGCGGCGAAGTACCACTTGGTGCCAGAAGCAAGCAGCTGGGCAGGTAAGATTTTGTTCATCGAAACCAGCGAAGAACAGCCCACGCCCGCAGAGTACGCGCGGATGCTGGATACCCTGGACCAACACGGCATCTTGGCCCAAGTCAGCGCCATCATTGCCGGTAAGCCGCAAAATGAACGCTACTATGATGAATACAAAGCGGCGCTGACCGCGGCCACCGCCAAATACCACACGCCGGTGATGTTCAACCTGAACTTCGGCCACGCATATCCGCGGACAGCATTGCCGTACGGGGCCAAGGCGGAATTGGATTTGGATGCCAAGACGCTGACGGTGGTGGAGCCGTATTTTAGGTAATTCCAATACGATTAGCTAAGGGGATGATGACGTGTGGGCAAATTTACGGTTGGAGTCAAAAAGACAGCCATGGATAATTTATATACTAATTTTTATCTTACTTACGCTGTCATTAACCGTCCCTACAGTTACACGAATGACGAGTAAGACCGTCCCTTCCTTGAGTAGCTATCATGGTTTGACAGCAGCTAATAATCAACTGGTAGTACCAACGGCGGACTACTTTAGGCAGGCTGCTATTGAAACTGCCCAAGAACAGATCCGTGTCAGCAGGCATAACAGTTCACCGTTACGCAACAAACCAGCGGAACGAAAATGGCGATTGTATTTAAATCAAGTAATTGGCGCGTATCAGCAAAGTGATTATCGGCAAGTTAATCGCGTTGTATATGCAGCAATGCAAGATTCAGACTTGGTTCAGCATGATGTTGGCCAATTCTATGATCGTTCTGAGCTAATGCACACCCATCGGTCTGAATATATGCGTGTTATGCGTAAAGTTATAGAGCAGAAGTTTGATGCAACGCCGTATGTTAGTGAAATTGGCTCCGCTAGTGCAGCTGTGGCGGCAACTTTAGGAATTAGCGGGGTAACAAAGCGCGCAGATTTATTGTTCTTTTCACTGATGTTGGCCGCAGTAGTGTTGATAATGGGCTATATCTATACGCGTGATGAGCAGTCAGATATGCATGAATTGGCGCGGGTAACTCCGCAGACACGATTCAAGCAGGTTTTAATTCGCGCTGTTCTGCCAATTGTTGTACTTAACGTCTTGGTAATCACCGCTGTCGTGCTTAGCGTGGCGCTAGTGGCTTTATTTGCGCATCTACCCATCGGTTATGTAGCGATGCCATACGCCTTCGGAAGCAATGGTGCGCTAGTTGTGCGAACAGTCGTTGGATACTTAGCCTATTTTTTAATCTATTTCAATTTATGGACAGTAATTCTGGTTGTTGTTTGTGCGTTAACCGGAAGAATTACGAAAAACGTTTTGATGACGGTATTTATTGTGGGTACTTTAACATTCCTTACACCGCTTGGGTTGTTAAATGTTTTTGGTAAGCTAGGCAGGTACATTCCTTTTGCTTACTCGGATTTTTATGAAGTGTACTTTGGCCTGGGCCAATATGCACATGTCAGTTTGACGCAAATTGTTGGCGTATTCTTGACGGCAATCGTTGCGATTACCATGGTAGATTATCTGCTGTTTACAAGGCAGAAATAGAAAAACTAGCGATGTACTTGCCCATTTCTCCTGACAATTGTATAGTAGAACTCAGTTAAATACGGATGAAGCAGTCAAAGTGCTTTGTCCCCCTAGTTTGTTTAGGGGGATAGTGCACTTTTTTTGCGCGCTAAACCCGGAAAGGAATCTATCATGCCAAAATATGTAGCTGAAACTATTGCCGCGATTTCCACCCCGCCTGGCGAAGGGGCCATCTCGATTGTCCGTCTGTCGGGGGACGACGCGGTTGCACTTGCGAACTCGGTGTTCAAGGGCAAGGACCTGACTAAGGTGCCGACCCACACAATCAATTACGGACACATCATTGACCCCCGGACAAAGCGGCCAGTGGATGAAGTGATGGTCAGCGTGATGCGGGCGCCGAAGACCTTCACCCGGGAAGACGTGGTGGAAATCAACACGCACGGGGGCATCGTGGCCACGAGTCGCGTGCTGCAGCTGCTGATCGCGGCGGGGGCGCGGCAAGCCGAACCCGGCGAATTCACCAAGCGAGCGTTCCTAAACGGCCGGATTGACCTGACTGAGGCTGAATCCGTCATGGACATCATTCGGGCGAAAACGGATCGGGCGGCCCAGGTCGCTGTCGATCAGCTCGGGGGCAACCTGCGCACCACCATCGACGATCTGCGCCAGGACATCGTGAACGTTCTGGCCCAGGTGGAAGTGAACATCGATTATCCCGAATACGACACCGACCAGATGACCGTGCAGGCGATGGGGGTCTGTGCACGCGATGCGAACCAGCGCATTGACGGCTTGCTGGCGACGGCTCAGGGCGGCAAGATTCTGCGTGAAGGTCTGGCTACCGCGATTGTGGGTCGGCCGAACGTGGGTAAGTCGAGCCTGCTGAACTATTTGCTGCACGAAGACAAGGCGATTGTCACCGACGTTGCGGGTACCACCCGGGACGTGCTGGAAGAATACGTCAACGTCCGCGGGGTGCCGCTGCGGCTGGTAGACACTGCGGGGATTCACGACACGAACGATAAGGTGGAAAAAATCGGGGTGGAACGGTCACGCAAGGCGCTGAACGCCGCGGACCTCGTGCTGCTGGTGCTGGACGTCAGTGAACCACTCACCGATGAAGACCGCGAATTGCTCACGGCAACGCGCGCCAAGAAGCGAATTGTCGTGCTGAACAAGCAGGATTTGCCCGTTGCGGTGACCGGGGATGAGCTGGCGCAGTACGTGGAGCCAAGCGAGCTGATTAGTACGTCCATCCTGACGGCAACCGGCGTCGATGAATTGGAAGCACGCATCGCCAAGCTGTTCTTTGGTGGCATTGAAAACAGCCAGAACGAGGTTGTGGTCACGAACGCGCGCCAAATCGGGCTACTCAAGCAGACCCAGACCAGCTTGCAGGCAGTCCTGGATGGGATTGATGCGGGGATGCCCGTTGATCTGATTCAGATTGACCTAACGGAGGCGTGGGACAAACTCGGGGAAATCACCGGGGATGCCGCGCCGGATGAGCTGATTACGACGCTATTTACGCAGTTCTGCGTGGGCAAGTAGCTTACGATAGATTTTTAGTTAAAACGATAGATGATAAAACCGATAGATTTAGGAGAACTTACAAAATGGTTGAAGTAAAGGAGTATGACGCCCAGAGCTACGACGTCATCGTTGTCGGTGCCGGACACGCCGGCTGTGAGGCCGCCCTGGCCAGTGCGCGTATGGGGCAGGAGACGTTGCTGGTGACCCTGAACGTGGACATGCTGGCATTCATGCCCTGCAACCCCAGCGTTGGCGGCCCAGCGAAGGGGATTGTGGTCCGTGAAATCGACGCGTTGGGTGGCGAAATGGGCCACAACATCGACAAGACCTACATTCAGATGCGGATGCTGAATACCGGTAAGGGTCCCGCCGTGCGGGCATTGCGCGCGCAGGCGGACAAGGCTGCTTACCACCGCAGCATGAAGCAGACCATTGAACACCAGGACCACCTGACGCTGCGCCAGGGCCTGGTTAACAGCCTGATTGTTGAGGACGGCAAGGCAGCCGGGGTAGTTACCGCCACGGGGGCACGTTACCACGCCAAAGCGGTTGTACTGACCGCCGGCACAAGTTCCCGGGGAAAGATCATCATCGGCGAATTGATGTACAGCAGCGGCCCTAACAACTCGCTGCCATCAATTAAGCTGTCCGAGAACTTGGAACAGCTCGGCTTCAAGCTGCGTCGCTTCAAGACCGGGACGCCCCCCCGCGTTGACGGGGATTCCATCGATTTCAGCAAGACGGAAGAACAGCCCGGCGACAAGACGCCGAACCACTTTAGCTTCACCACGCCGGATTCGATGTACCTCAAGGATCAGCTGTCCTGCTGGATGACGTACACGAACGAAAACACCCATAACATCATTCGCCAGAACTTGAGCCGCGCGCCGATGTTCTCCGGGGTGATTGAAGGGGTCGGTCCGCGCTACTGCCCTTCCATCGAGGACAAGGTTGTCCGCTTTGCTGACAAGCCGCGCCACCAGCTCTTCCTGGAACCAGAGGGCCGCGACACGAGCGAGTACTACGTGGGCGACTTCTCCACGTCCATGCCGGAAGAGATTCAGCTGAAGATGTTGCACAGCGTGGCGGGGCTGGAAAACGCGGCGCTCATGCGGCCTGGTTATGCCATCGAGTATGACATCATTGAACCATGGCAGTTGCGATCCAACCTGGAAACAAAGGTGCTGCCCAACCTGTTCACTGCTGGCCAGATGAACGGGACTAGTGGGTACGAAGAGGCGGCCGGCCAGGGGATTATGGCCGGAATTAACGCCGGGCTGCGCGCTCAGGGCAAGGATCCGTTCATCCTCGGCCGCGACGAAGCGTACATCGGGGTCATGATTGACGACCTGGTGACCAAGGGCACGAACGAACCTTACCGTTTGCTCACCAGCCGCGCGGAATACCGTCTGCTTTTGCGGCACGATAACGCGGATCTGCGCCTGACGGATAAGGGCCACGCACTGGGGCTCATCGACGACGCCCGGTACGCGCGCTTCACCGCCAAGCGGGACGCGATTGAGGCGGAAAAAGCGCGGCTGGACACCCTGCGCCTGAAGCCAAAGGACGTGAACGACTGGTTGGAAGCAAACGGCGGGATTGCGCTGAAGGATTCCGTCACCGCCACCGAATTCCTGCGCCGGCCCGGCATTGACTACGCGACCTTGACTCAGTTCATTCCGGCCGCGGATGTGGATCACCGCGTGACCGAACAGGTAGAGATTCAGGTGAAGTACGCGGGTTACATCGCCAAGGAAGAACAGCGGATTGCCAAGTTGCGTCGGCAAGAGGCCAAGAAGATTCCGGACCGCATCGATTACGCGGCCATCAACGGCCTGGCTACCGAAGCACGGCAGAAGCTGGCCAAGATTCAGCCAACCACGCTCGCCCAGGCAGCGCGCATCAGTGGGGTCAATCCCGCTGACGTCGCGATTCTGTCGGTTTACATCGAGCAGGGTAAGATTGCGAAAACAAATTAAGGTATGCAAAAAGGGTTCCGACCGTGAAGTCGGAACCCTTTTTGGTAGCTGAAATTAGAAATTACAGCTTGTTAACGTTCGTAGCCTGAGGACCGCGGTCGCTCTGTTCTACGTCGAAGGAAACTGCCTGACCTTCGTCAAGAGTCTTGTAGCCGTCGCCCTGGATAGCGGAGAAGTGTACGAATACATCCTTACCGTCCTGGCCAGTGATGAAGCCGAAGCCCTTGTCTGCGTTAAACCATTTAACTGTACCCTGCTGCATGTTGATAATCTCCTTATCAAAAAACCTAATGTGACGAGAAACTGGTAATCGTAAAAAGAAAATCCATAGTGCAGTGAAACAATACAGTTCTCATTTTTAAATTACGTTGCCGTTATCATACCACACAATGCAAGCCGAAACACATTTATTTTGCGAAATGCGGCGAAATAACATATATCTGTGACAATTGGCACGGCAAGGGTTGTGTCCCCCAATTAGTTACGGTGCGCACACATTTCCCGGGAAATGATTAACCGGTAAAATTGCCGCTAATCGGCTGCGGAAAAACGGCGCCAAACTGCATGTTGGGTTATACTTAGCCTATTAACTACACGCTAGGAGGCAGCAAATGAAACCAAACCACCCAATTTTAAGGCGCATCGGGAAGGTGCTGCTGTTCGTGCTCCTGACAGTCACGCTGTACTTCTATCAGCTACCGATGATTCTCGGTTCACTGCTGGTGCGACACGAATATCCGCACAGCCACGCCGCGCGGCTGGCAGCACTGCATGGGTATGATCTCTGGATCACGCTGGCGACGGTCATTTTCGCGGCGGTAGAAATCGGCTTTTTAGTCTGGCTGTACCGGCACCAACTGCAGAAAAGGAATCCGTTGCACTTCGGCCGGCGCAAGTTTCGGCTGGAATCGTTGTTCTTCTTGTTCCTGATGTACGTGCTGGTGCTGGCGGTGAACCTCGTGGTGGCCCGTTTCGGGACGCCTAACAATCAGCAGGGCATTCTGGACGAGATGAAAATCTTGCCCGTGACGTTATTTTTTCTTGCTGGTGTGCTCGCGCCATTCATTGAGGAGCTTACCTTCCGCGGCATTTTCATGAACCTGTTTTGGGCCAAGGACAACCGATTTAATGAGTGGGCCGCCATCATTACCAGTGGCTTGGTATTCGGCCTGATGCACGAACCGCACTTGAGTGTCTTCCTCTTGTTATATTCTTCACTAGGTTGGATTTTGGCTTACACCTATCGTTACCACCGCGACCTGCGCTATTCAATCGGGTTGCACGTCATGATTAACTTTCCGTCTGCATTGGCCGCGCTTTTGCAGGCATTATGACGAAAAATTCGGCGATCTACATTTGCAAACGTTCGTTCGTTTTTAGCTTGTGAAACGGATGTATGTAAGCACGTGGTTAAAGGATTGTGAAAATTCATAAATGCATAAAGCCCCGTCATACAAGGCGTGAAACACAGTTTTAAATAATATTTCACAATAACAAAAAGTGCAAAATTGTAACATGCAATTTGCAATTTCTCTGCTATACTAGGTGTCGCACTACCAAAACGTGCAACGCGAATGAGTATCGGAGGATGTTAACCATGATTGAACAGCAAACCAGAAACGACGTACAAATCAGTATTGATGATTCCACCTTCATCACCGTGGTGCCAAGTGCGGTTTATAACTTGGAAGTCTGGGAATACGTCGACGGTTCCCGTCCCCACCGGATGGGGCGGATGGACTACAAGTTCAATCGGGACTCCTTTGCGGGCTTCATCTACCGGCTCTTCCCCGGCGTGGATTTCGTCAAGATCCACGACCTGCAGAAGCAGATTAACCCATTTTTTGACTTCGAGGTTTAATTAATCCATGGATGCTACTGTTATTAAATTAGTCATTATGTTGGTGGTTGCACTGTTGACCACGCTCGCCTTGATTGGCGTTGAGTTTCGGACCCACACCGTCCGGCCCGGCGCTACCGGCAGCAAAACCCTCGTGGCCGTTGTGGTTGCGGGCTTACTCATCAGCATTTTGTAGCGCAAATTAAAGTGCCGCCGCACACAAGCAACTGGCTGGTTGTCTGTGTGCGGCGGCTTTTTTTATTTTTCGAACTGCAGCAACCACCACGCATCGCAAGCGGAATGCTCACTGCCGGGAAGCGGTGCGTCAAGAGCTACAAACCCATTCTTGGCGTACAGGTGGTTGGCCGCCCTGAGCGCCACGAAGGTTTCTAAATAGACTTGCGGGTAATGTTGCCGCGCGTAGGTGAGGGCACAATCAATTAACCGCTGACCGTCGCCAAACCCGCGCCGATCCGCGCGAATATATAGCTTCTGCAGTTCCGCTATCCCCGGGGCGTACGGGCCGATGCCGCCGCCGCCGTATACTTGGCCCACCTTGTCGCTGAGCACCCAGTACGCGCCGTTTGGTTGACCAGCGTAAAATGCGCTCAAGCGGTCAAGCTGCGGATCGAAGTACGCGGTGCCAGGCAGGGCGAACCCGGCTTCTTCCAGGTCCTTGCGCACGATTGTGGCCATCTGCGTATCGTCTGTTGGGGTGATGGGCCGAATAATTAGGGCTGATTGCATGTGCTTGCCTCCGTAGTTCTGGCAGCTGATTGATGGCCGCCATTTTGCCGTTATTATACCCGTATTCAGTTACCGGTAACACGTTTTTTGAATGCTATACTCGGATTAAACGCGGAAAGAAGTTGAAATTATGTGGTATCTGCTCTCGTTCATGGCCCTGGTGTTTAGCTTCATGCTCATTATTTGCATCGTCAATTATCGCCGCCAGCGAACTGGTTTTTGGCGCTTACTGCTGATCATTTCGGCAGTTGCGTTCGCCTTGTTCCTGCTGCTGTTCGTGCTGCCGCCAATTATCCTGCTGTTTCAGTAATGATGACTTGAATTTCTGAAAACTGCATGGGGCAGGCAAGCAAGACGACTGCGCCCGTGGATGCAGGCCGTTTTCCCGCAAATATGCGGAAAAGAAACGCGGTTTAGTTTCTCGTTGCCGGAATTTTCTGTATAATGACTAGTGTAGATAGAACATTCGGAAAATACCTGGAGGAAATAATGGCTAACATTAAGCTGTTTGCATTGAACGGTAACTACCCACTTGCAGAAAAAGTGGCGGCATCGCTGAACATGGAGCTTTCACCCGCATCCGTTAAGCACTTCGCGGATGGCGAAATCCAGATTGATATCGATAAGTCCATTCGGGGTGCGGACGTGTACGTAATCCAGTCCGTGTCCGATCCGGTCAACGAGAACTTCATGGAACTCATGATCATGGTTGACGCGCTGCGCCGTGCTAGTGCCCACCTGATTAACGTGGTCATTCCGTACTACGGGTACGCACGTGCGGACCGCAAAGCACGGGCCCGCGAACCAATCACCGCGAAGATGATTGCGAACATGATTGAGATGGACGGCGTGAACCGTGTGATTACGGTTGACCTCCATGCCGACCAGGTGCAGGGTTTCTTCGACATTCCCGTTGACCACCTGCGCGCCCTGCCACTCATCGCCCACTACTTCATCGACAACAAGATTACCGATAACGTGGTGGCCATTGCCCCTGACCACTCCGGCACCAAGCTCGCCCGGAAGCTGGCAGAACACCTGGGTGCGCCGCTGGCAATCGTGGATGCCCGTCCTGGTGAACAGAACGTCGGCGTCATCGGTGACGTTGCCGGCAAGACCGCAATCATCGTGGACGACATGATCGACACGGCCACCCGCATTGAAGAGTCCGTTATTGCCCTGCAGGAAGCTGGGGCTAAGGACATCTACGCGATTGCGACCCACGCCGTGCTCTCTGCCGGCGCCGCAACGCGCCTGAGCAAGTTGCCACTGCAAAAGATTGTGGTTACCGACACCATCAACATTCCCGAAGAGAAGTGCCTGCCGAACATGGTGCAGCTTAGTGTTGGTGAACTGATTGGGAACGCCATCGACCGCATCAGCAAGAACGAATCCATTCACGACTTGTTTGAAGATTAATACTGCCGGGTTTGGCCTGAAGCTTAGAGCGCCAAAACATTGCACATAGTTGTTGTGCAGTGTTTTGGCTTTTTTTGTACGCCGAATTTTTTGGAAAAATACAGCGGCACGACTTAGGTGTGATTTAATTATGAATTTTGAATTAGATTATTGACAACTAGTTAAAATCTGATAATATATCTCTTCAAAGGAGCTGGCACATAGCTGACTTCTGCGACATACATAATTTTTTTGCAGGGGAAATTTGCCTCTGTGCAGATACTTCCCCGAACTCATGAGGAGGATACATATGGCTACAACAACACAAAAGCCCGAGTCTGAAATGACCATGAAGGACTGGGTCTACGCTGTTTCGCAGGGGATTGGGAACACCATCCTCGTTATTCTGGGCATGGGCCTGTTGCTGAACACCATCGGCACGGCCACACACTGGACCGCTATGGCGCAGGTTGGCACGATGGCCCAGAAACTGCTCGCACCCGCGCTGGGGGTTACCATCGCGATGATGCTGCGGACCACCACGCTGGTGACAGGGGCCACCATGATTGCGTCAACGGTGGGCTCGAACGCGGTTTACTTCAGTACTGCGGGCCTCGCTGACGCCGTGACCGCCACGGGTTGGCACGGCGCCCAGGCAGCAGGATCAATCATCCTGACGTCGGGCCAGCCGGTCTCCGCCGTTCTGGCGGGGGTCTTCGCCGCCGTGCTCGGGAAGTGGATGACGGGTAAGACACCACTCGACATGGTACTGGTACCATTCACCGTTAGCTTCGCCGGGTCCATCGTGGGACTGGCCACCGCGGCGGTTACGACACCTGCCCTTAACTGGGTCAGCAAGGAACTTGCCTACACGATGCAGGTGAGTCCAATCATCGGTGCGGCCCTCGTGTCCGCCGCGTGGTTCCTGTTCCTGATGACGCCGGCGTCCTCGGCGGCGCTCGCAATTGCCGTGCAGCTGGATCCGATGTCTGCCGGCGCAGCACTGATTGGTACCACCGTGGCGTTCGTATCGTTCACCGCGATGTCGTACCGGCAGAACAGTATCGGGGCCAACATCGCGCAGACCCTGGTGACCCCCAAGATTCAATTCAGTAACCTGCTGAAGAACCCGCTGCTAGCGGGGGGGCCGCTCGCGGTGGCAGCGATTTGCGCCGTGTTCGCCGTCGTGTTCTTCAACTTCAAGGTGCCATATTCCATCGCGGGTCTGGGCCTGAACTCGCTGATTGCCCCGCTGTGGCTGGCTCCGAATAACCCGGCCGGACTGGCGGTGTTAATCGCCTTTGGGGTGGTGATCCCGGTAATTGCCTCCTGGATCTACTACCGCGTAATGACGGCGGCGGGCCGCACGCAGGCCAACGACCTGAAGATTGTCGAACTGTAAACTGGCGTTATTTCCCGGGAAATATTGCCGTTAACCAGCGAAATTATTAACGGGTGGCAAAATTACCCGGAATCCAGTGGCACAATCAGTAAATGAGAATATAATGATGACAAGAGCGACGCACGGCTGCACCGGGCAGCGTGCGTAACGCGCCAAATCTAAGGGGGAAATCACCATGTCAGAGACCAAAGCAAAACCAGAAGATTTCGATTGGGAAAACATCGGATTCTCGTACCATGATTTACCTTACCGCTACCGTGCTTACTATAAGGATGGCCAGTGGAGCGAAGGCGGACTTGAAGAGAGCTCCTTCATGTCCGTGAGCGAAGGTGCCCAGGTGTTCCACTACGGCCAGGAAGTCTTCGAAGGACTCAAGGCGTACCGGCGGAAGGACGGCGGGGTTAACCTGTTCCGGCCCGACATGAACATCAAGCGGATGAACAAGTCTGCGGCCCGGCTCGTGATGCCTGAATTCCCTGAAGACAAGTTCATCGAAGCCTGCCGTGCCGTCGTGAAGGCCAACCAGGACTTCGTACCGCCATACGGCACTGGTGCGACCTTGTACCTGCGCCCATTCATGTTCGGCACGACGCCAATGGTCGGGGTGAAGCCGGCGGACGACTTCACCCTCGTAATCTTCGCGACCCCAGTTGGCGCGTACTACAAGGGTGGCCTTGCGCCAACCGCCTACGAAACCGGCGCCTACGACCGGGCTGCCCACGCTGGGACCGGGCAGGCGAAGACGTCCGGGAACTACGCGGCTAGCCTGCTGCCAGGACAGAACGCGCACAAGGCCGGTTTCTCCGACGTTGTGTACCTTGACCCCCGGCTGCACGAGAACATCGAGGAACTCGGTGGGGCGAACTTCTTTGGTATCACCGCGGACGGCAAGTTCCAGACGCCAAAGTCACCATCCATCCTGCCTTCCATCACCAAGAAGTCACTGCTCGCGTTGGCGCCTGAGTTCGGCTTGGAACCAGAAGAAACCGTCATTCCGGTGGCCGACATCGACAAGTTCACCGAAGTTGGGGCCATGGGGACGGCGGCCGTCATCTCGCCGGTTGGTTCGATCACCCATAATGGCAAGAAGCACGTCTTCTTCTCCGAAACTGAGGTTGGCCCGTACACCCGGAAGTTGTACAACCGACTCACCGCGATTCAGTTCGGCGACGAGAAGGGCCCAGATGGTTGGGTTTACGACGTTGAATTGTAATTAACACTACTAATAGTTAAGAAAACGGCCCGAAGCCAATCGCTTCGGGCCGTTTCTTTAGCTCCGCTGGTGGTAAAGCCCAGCAACGGTCTCCCGGCTGTTGGCCGCAATCTCGGCGGGCGGATACACGTCGCGGCCGTTGACGACGATGGCGCCGTCAGCATTAACCGTGATTTCGTTGCCCATCCACGCCCACCAACCATTACGGGTGGCCAGGGCGTTCTTGATGGTCATGCCGCCTTTTTTGGTCCAGAAGTCCTGGTCCGCCTTTGCCGTGTGATCCAGCAAGTACCGGACGCTGCCATCAGCGAAGTACACCTTCAGTACGTGCGCGCCTTGCTCAGCCCGTACTGCTTTAGGAAAGTTTTCTGCCATTCTGCTCATCCTTCCAGGGAATCGCGCGCAACAAGTGCACATGTGCAAGTACAACTTGTGTACGAATTAAGTAGCAACAACAAATTGGTGCACCACAATATTACCCCCCAGATTTTGCTTGTAAACCCCGAATTACCTGGTATAATAAGGTTTCGAGCACATTGATGGTGCGCGAATAAAAACGCAAAGTGCAAGATTTGTACTAGACCACTTAAGTATACATACCCAAATGAATAAATATTACCCGGATAATGACGGGCACGAAAGCCGAAATAGCAATATATTTCGGCTATTTTTGTATGGGAACCAATTTTTTACCGGTATATTATGCAAGCCAAAAAAGCCCAATAATATTTGTACCCACCAAAACCGCTTTTGAAATAAACCTGAAAACGCTTGTATTGGCGGCTTTGGATGCGATTGTTTGTTATTGGACCAAGGTAGACAACCATTGAATAAAGCGCTTGAAATGCATGAAAACGCATGAACCATATTGACGAATTATGTGAAAGCGCTACTATTGGTTCATACCAATTGACCACAGCGCGCAGGTCGACTGGAACTGAAATTTTTAAATTTTTCGCCGTGCACACGGCGCAACATAGTATAGTTGAGAGGAAAGTGAATCACATGAATTCATTTATTGAATGGCTGAACAAGCACCTGGTGCCGATCGCCACGAAGATTGGATCCGTTCGCTGGCTCGTGGCGCTGCGTGATGCCTTCATTAGCATCATGCCCGCAACCATGGCTGGGGCCGTGGCGACCGTCCTGAACGCTCTGGTCCGGGACATTCCTGGCCGCTTCGGCTGGACCGGTTTCGTCAACGCAATGCAGCCCCTGATTGGGGTTAACGGTCAAGTTTGGACCGGGTCCATGGCTGTCTTGGGTCTGATCTTCGCCTTTACGTTTGGTTACCAGCTGTCTGTTCAGTACAAGGTTGAACCAATCACAGGTGGGATTGTTACTCTGGGGACCTTCCTGATGACACTGCCTCAGGGTTACACCATTACCCTGGCTAAGGCACTGTCCAAGGCGGACACCGACATCATCACTAAGGCTGGCGCTGCTGTTACTGGGAACAGCATCTCCGGTTGGGGTTTCTTCAACTTCAATAGCTACTTCGGTGCTGCTGGGTTCTTCACCGTTATGTTGATGGGTGGTCTGGCGGCCGCAATCTACATCTGGCTCATGAAGAAGCACATCACAATCAAGATGCCTGATTCTGTCCCACCTGCAATTGCTGCTGCCTTCACCGGGATCATTCCGGCGACCGTCGCAATGTACGTTTCCGGGATTATTACCTGGGCCTTCACCAAGTTCGCGGCAACAACCGTGATCGAGTTTATTTCCAAGATTATCCAGGAACCACTGCTGAACTTGTCCCAAGGTTACGGGGCAGTGCTGCTGATGACCCTCCTGGTTCAGCTGTTCTGGTTCTTCGGTCTCCACGGGACCAACGTCCTTGGCCCTGTCCTTGACGGGATTTGGCTGACCGCGCAAGTTGCGAACATGTCCGCATTCAATGCCGGCAAGGCCCTGCCTTACATCTGGACACGTAATGCATTTGACTTGTACGCATGGATTGGTGGGGCTGGTTCAACCTTGCTCCTGCTGCTCGCCATCCTGTTCTTCTCCAAGCGTGATGACCAGCGGGCCGTGGCCAAGATGGCGATTGCACCCGGGTTCTTCAACGTTAACGAACCAGTAATGTTTGGGTTGCCAATCGTGCTTGACCCAATCTACTTCATTCCATTCCTGGCGGCACCAGTCGTTATGGTTACCATCGCGTACTTCGTCATGCAGGCTGGTTGGGTTTCCCCAATCAAGACGCAGATTGTTTGGTCCATGCCACCAATCGTGAACTCCTTGATTGCCACCCTTGACTGGCGTGCACCGGTCCTACAGATTGTTAACGGGATTATCGGGTTCCTGATTTACCTGCCATTCGTTAAGGCTGCCAACAAGATTAAGCCTGCTGAATACTAATTAGTTGTTGAACGATGTTGCTTTTGTTAGTCGGAGGATATGGACATGAAGGATAAAAGTTTGTTAGTTCTGCTCAACATTGGTTTGCTTTTAGTCATGTTCAGCCGGGCGACTTCGGGGATGATGGCGAACGCGCTCATCCTAAACGGGGCGGCACTGGCAGTCATCTGCGGCGTGATGTACTGGCGCCAGGCGAAGCAGAAGCACACCAAGAAGACAGATAAGTAGTAGACATTAGGATTGCGGAATTAGCCGCGTGTAGTAAGGAGTGTTTTTTCCATGGATATCCAGATGAAACTGAACGTACCAGCAGCGTACTTCTTCAACCGCTTGATTGAGTCGTCACTGTATGACATTAACGAGCAGACGGGGAAGAACTTACAGGCTAACCAGCTTGCACATTTCGCCTACAAACGGAAGCTCGCTAATGGGGCGTACGGGCGGTTCCTGGTGACCGATTACCGGCCCGAGGGTGTCTATGCGTACTCCATGCGCACTGGGCGCAATACGTACAGTGTGAGCTACAACGTGAGCCAGTTGACGGATGATGTCGCGCAGTTCCACTACACCGAACAAGTGACGGGGGAGAACAGCACGGTGAACGCCAACAACAAGCTGACCGGCTTCATGCTCGGTTGGTTCCGCAAGCGGCGGTTTAAGAAGATGGCGGCGGAAATTGCGCAAGACTACGCCAAGATGCTTGAAGTAGGCTGAGCAAGTTACGTCGATTGGTAATTGGGATAACGTGGCGGGAACTGTGACTGGCCCCCGCCGCGACGATAAGGAGTGTTTGATATGCGGCAACTCGGAATTTCAGTATATCCAGACCACACTAGTCTGGCAGAAGATCAGCAGTATTTGGACTTAGCGGCAAAGTACGGCTACAAACGTATCTTCACGTCACTGTTGCAACTGCACGGGGACGCGGGGGAGGACAACCTGGAGCGCTTCAAGGCAACCATCGATTACGCGAACAAATTGGGGTTCAAGACGATTGTCGACATCAATCCAGCGCTGTTCACGGATTTGGGCGTAACGTACGATGACCTGCATTTCTTCCACAATCTCGGTGTCTGGGGCCTGCGTCTTGACGAAGGTTTCACCGGGGTGGAAGAAGCGCGGATGACCCGCAATCCATTTGGACTGAAGATTGAAATTAACATGTCGGCGGGGACGAACTATCTCGCCAGCATCATGAGTTACCACCCGAACACCGATAATCTGCTCGGTTGCCACAATTTCTACCCCCAGATGTACACGGGGCTGTCGGACCAGTACTTCGTGGACTACTCGCAGCCATACCGCGACAACAACTTGCACACCGCTGCTTTCGTCTCCGCAGCGTCCGCAACGTTCGGGCCGTGGCCGGTCAGTGAGGGGCTGCCTAGTATGGAAAGCGACCGGACGCGTCCGATTGCGACCCAAGTGCAACACCTGCTGCTGACGGGGATGGTGGATGATGTGATTATTGGGAACGCCTATGCCTCTGAGGCCGAGCTCAAAGCGGCCGCAGATAGCTTCAACGCTGCGAACCCGCAGCTGACTGTCGATTTGAACGCCGACATCACGGATACCGAAAAGGCGATTGTCCTGGACGGCATCTCTGGTAGTCACCTGTACCGTGGGGACGCATCAGATTACCTGCTGCGTTCAACCTTGCCGCGCATTAAGTACGGCAACGCCTCCATTCCGGCCCATGGGGAAACGGGTAACTTCCAGCGCGGTGATGTGCTGGTTGTGAACGACAAGTACGGCCGGTATAAGGGTGAGATGCAGATTGCGCTCACCTGCGTGCCGAACGACGGGCGGCGCAACAAGGTCGGCCGGGTTGCAGATAGCGACTTGGCACTGCTGGCTCAGATCCACCCGTGGATGACGTTCCAGCTGGTAACGGCCAAATAACGATATGTGTTTGCGCATTAATATGAGTATGCTTTAGCACGTGGCTCGTTCCACGTGAAACAACGATGAATGATTGGCAAATGCTAGGAAGGCCGTTTTCCTGAGGGGGTTCGCGGCTACAGCCTAGCATTTGTCGTCAATGGAGGAAATAATGACGAAGAAAATTATGTTGGCCTGCTCAGCGGGGATGTCCACGAGCTTGCTTGTGAACAAGATGAAACAGGCTGCTGAAGATTCGGGGACGGACGTTGAGATCTTCGCCACCGCGGCCGCAGATGCCCTGGCCAAATTGGACTCAGAGCACCCCGACGTCCTGATGCTCGGCCCGCAGGTGAAGTACATGCTGGAAGAATTCCAGAAGAGTGCCGCTTGCCCCGTCGCGGTCATCAACATGCGCGACTACGGCCTCATGAACGGGCCCAAAGTGCTGAAGGATGCCCTGGCGTTGGCAGATAAGTAGTTAGGTTAATGGAAACAAAAATGCCCACCGGTGCGTGGGCATTTTTAATCGGACGCGCACCGGGCAGGGGATGCCGGGTGTGCGCACATGAAGGAGAATTTACACATGGAACACGCAGCAGATGAACAGACGATTATGAACCTCATCATGGCCGGCGGGAACGCGAAGAGCTCGGCCTTTGAAGCCATTTACGCGGCGAAGAAGGGTGACCAGGAAACGGCTAAGGCAAAGCTCAAGGAAGCCGATGAATTCATGGTTGCCGCCCACAACGCGCAGACCGACATGTTGACGCAGGAAGCTCAGGGCAACCACGTGCAGGTCAGCCTGCTGATGGTGCACGCGCAGGACCACATTATGAACGCCATCACGTTCCGGGATCTGGCGGGCGAGATTGTCGACCTGTACGGCCGGCTTGACTAGCTGAAGATTGACACTAAAGGACCTGGCCCCACAGCACTTAAGCTGCGGGGCCAGGTCCTTTTACGTATTGTTAAATGATCTCCAGGTGCTTCAGCGCTGCAGCAATCCCATCTTCGTCGTTGCTGCTGGTGACGTAATCGGCGTGGCTCTTGGCGAGGTCAGAGCCGTTGCCCATGGCCACGGCGGTGCCGGCGAAGTCGAACATTGGCAGGTCGTTCTTCTCGTCGCCAAAGACCAGCACCTGGTCGGGCGTGAGGTTGAGCGCCGCGGTGAGGGCGCGCAGGCCGTTGCCCTTACCGGCGTCCTTGTTCATGATTTCGAGGAAGTTCTTGCCGGCGCGGACGATGTAGGCTTCATCACCGAATGCGGCCAGCACTGCGGGTTCGATGCGGTCAAGTTCGGCGGTGCTGCCCACGAACGCGGCCTTAACGGGGGTGAAGTCCGCCGGCATTTCGTCTGGAGTGCGGATGTACAACCCCGCCCGGTTCTCCCACGCCTGCACGACGGTGTAGCGGTCCACATCCTTGTTGCTGGTGAAGACGGTGCTGGCGGCATCCAGGACGTAGTAACCGGCCTTTTCGGTGGTCGAGAAGGCGTCGAGGCGGCGGTACAGGTCGTTACTCAGGCTGAGCGTCTGGATGACGGTGCCGCTAGCAGTTTCAACCACGCCGCCGTTGAAGGTGATGGCGTACTGCTCATCGCCATCGATGCCCAGTGTGTCCATGTAGCGGCGCACCCCGGCAAGCGGCCGACCCGAGCACGGCACGACCTTAATGCCGGCAGCGAGTGCCGTTTTCAGCGCTGCAACCGTTGCGGGGGAAATGACGCCGTGGCTGGTGAGCAGCGTGTCGTCGATGTCCGTTGCGATTAGTTTGATGTCTGTCATGGTGAGTCCTCGATTTCGTTAAAAGTATATACTTTTATTCTACCTTAAATCGGGGCCAATTGTGTTTTATTGCGCGTAATCGGTTACATTTTTTGCCCACGGAATTTGTGACGTAATTTGCGACTTTTTCCGCTGAAACTGTTGCCAAGGCGGGCTGTATCATGTATTATAGTTAAGTCGCATGGCGATGCAGTATATGGGTGGTTAGCTCAGCTGGCAGAGCACCGGACTCTTAATCCGGGTGTCCAGGGTTCGATCCCCTGACCACCCAGCATATACACAGGTGAAACAGGGCGGAAACGTCCTGTTTTTTTGTGCTCTGGGGATTTTTACCCCGAAAATTCGGAACTATGTCAAACGGTGTTGAATAGTAAATTTATCATTTGGAGTTCGTCCT
>NZ_AYYO01000018.1 GCF_001436225.1 Lacticaseibacillus sharpeae JCM 1186 = DSM 20505
GGCAGATTTTATAATCAAGTTAGCCACTCGTGACCAAGTTCTTCTGAAATAAAAAACATCAAATCAAACTCGTGTTATCATTGAAGTTCCTACACAAACAATGAAAGAAGAGTCCGATTTGATGCAACTCCAGATTAACACACCTCACATTAAGGGTCACCACCTAACTGATCATGAACGCGATTTAATCCAACAAGGACACGATGCAGGGTTATCTAACCGTGAAATTGCTCGTCAGCTGGGTGTGGCGCCCCAGACCATCCACAATGAGATTATTCGTGGCACTGTCAAACAGAAGCACAAACAGAATGGTAAGGATGTGTATTTACATCGCTACTCCCATGACCATGCGCAGATGAAGTACGACCAAGCACGTTTGAAGTGCCATCGGCCTTCCAAGATTAACCAATCCATGGCTTTCATTGACTACCTGTACACGCAGTTCTTCAATCATAAATGGTCAATTGACGCTGTCGTCGGCTATTCAAAGGTGCACCAGCTGTTCACACCTGAGGAGATGGTCTGCACTACCACTTTGTATAACTATGTCGATCAAGGCTTGTTGATGATTAAGAATATTGATCTGCTGGAAAAGCTTAGTCGTCGCTTCCACAAGCACACGATTACCAAGTTCAACCGTATTCTTGGTCGTGGTATCGACGAACGACCGGCATCGGCCGAAGACCGAAAAGAGTTTGGTCACTTTGAATTAGACACGGTTCAAGGTAAACGTGACGGTAAGGAAAGTGTGATTCTGACGCTGGTGGAACGCAAGACCCGCATGCTAATCACTGCACTTCTAGATGGCAAGGATGCTGATTCAGTCTGCTATGCACTGCGCAATATTCTGGAACAATACGGTCCAGCAATTAAGACAGTGACGGCGGATAATGGTTCTGAGTTCGCTGACTTACTCCAGTTGGGCATTGATGCCTACTACGCACACCCTTATTCAGCCTCGGAACGTGGCTCGAACGAACGTCACAACCGAATGCTGCGCGCAACATTCCCCAAAGGTCAGTCACTCGACACGGCCACACGTAAACAGTTGTCCCGGGCGCAAGATGAGATTAATCATTTACCACGACGGGCACAAGGATACGCTACTCCTGCAGAGCTGTTCGCCAAGGAGACTGCGGCGGTGTGTGGGTAGGTTGACGGTGGGACCCCATTGAGGTGGCTAGACGCCTGGGAACGGCCGGCAAGCCAGCCGCTCCTGACCAGGCTACCACCACAATGCCCACCATCAACCTACCCACGGTTACACAGATTTTTAGAATAACGCATTGATTTAGATGTTATTTTCAGAAGTGGCTAACTTGTACTTGAAATTTACC
>NZ_AYYO01000019.1 GCF_001436225.1 Lacticaseibacillus sharpeae JCM 1186 = DSM 20505
CAAGTGGTTTTACAAATACGGTTCAACGCAAAAACAATGATAGCCAGTTTTGAGGGCGTAAGCTGCTATTTCTCTTAGTGAGCGAAGCGAGCTTAGAGAAATGCACAAACACGGCTCTGCCGCGTTTGTTCCTCAATTAAATAGAGTGTGGTGGCGATGGCAAGAAGGATACACCTGTTCCCATGCCGAACACAGAAGTTAAGCTTCTTAACGCCGATAGTAGTTGGTGGGAAACTGCCTGCGAGGGTAGGAAGCTGCCACGCTCATTATTCCGGTTTAGCTCAGTTGGTAGAGCACCTGACTGTTAATCAGGTTGTCGTCGGTTCGAGTCCGACAACCGGAGTTTTTTATGGAGAGTTGTCCGAGCGGCCGAAGGAGCATGGTTGGAAACCATGTATACGGGTTTTGCCTGTATCAAGGGTTCGAATCCCTTACTCTCCGTAGTGATTAGGGCTAAACGTCATGTTTAGTCCTTTTTGTTTATCTTCGTTTACGTTTTGTATATCCTACTGAAGTCTGATTGACGCGGATTAGTTGATATTGCAAAATACAGGTATAGAGTAATGATGATCAGGTAGCCGCGGAGACGACGCATGATTTCAGGTGGCTGCACGTTCCATCTAAATGGAGGGCAATTATGAATTACGATACGTTCTTAATCACAAACAGTAATAAATTCCCGAGTGTGGCAATTGGTGGTCTGCACAGTCAGATGCAGACGGCGCCAGAGGGTGCGCAAATCGCCGTGATGACTGCTAGTTATCGTGAGCCGATTGTTGCACTGCTGCTATCGTTCTTCCTTGGCGTTTTTGGCTTCGACCGCTTCTATATTGGTGATGTCGGCCTAGGCGTTGGTAAACTAGCCGCAACGTTTCTGACGTTCGGGGTGGCGGGTTTCATTTGGTGGTTTATTGATCTTTTCCTGATTATGGGCGCAACCCGGCGGAAGAACTACGAAGAGGCCATGACTATTCTGAGCTATGCTGGGATGCAGCAGGGCAGTGCGGCTAACTACACGGATCAAGGAACTGATAACGACACTGGCGATGACAGTGATTTTGACGACTTCTAGGCCTAAATACGCGCGTAACCACACAACACCGGTGCGGGCGATATTTGCCTAGAGCGGCGTCTGTGCTATAATTGATAGGCATTATACGCGGGCGTGACCCGTACACAAGGAGGCAGTATTATGGACACACAGGAAATTGCTCTTGGCGATAAGGTGACTGTTAAAAAGAATGCCGATGTTCCCCTGACATTTAAGGGAACCGTCGAGAAAATTTACGTCAACTCTGCCCTGCTGACAATCGACGACTTCGATAGTGAAGATGCGGTTGTTGTTGATGACCTGAAGAATAAAACCGTGGTTAACTTCAAGCACATTCGTAAAGGCGGCAAGCCAGTTACCGCACCCAAGCCTGAAGAAGACGAAAAAAAGTAAACTAAAAGCCCTCCTGAATGAAATCAGGAAGGCTTTTTTAGTCCCTACATTTCGTAGTCGTTGTTCGCCGGATCGTTCAGGACGAACTGCCAGAGGAACAGGTCATCGGCGATGAGGTACGCGCACAGGCCGGCCAAGAACAGTGGGCCAATGGCGACGGTGACCATGCCGTACAGGGTGAACAGCGCAAACGAGAAGATGAAGTAAAACGCGCGCTTAGGCCGCCACGTGACGGTGCTGCGCCGATATAGCGCGAGGTAGATGCCGAGAGTGGCCGTGTAGATAAACAGGAGCACAAGCGTCCAGGCGGCGAAGTTCCACGGCAGGATGCGGCCGGCGATGAACAGGCGCGCAACACTCGACATGAGCAAAATGGCAGTCACGAGCGGGAAGTGAACCAGCAACGCGTAGATGGATGACTTGGTGGTTTGCTGGTTAATCCCTGAGGCCACAATCAGCAGGTAGCTCAGCAGCAATAAAACGGTGCTGCCGAAGAACAGGATTGATTGAATATCGATGTGGTTCAGACTGTCGGTCACCTGGAGCGTTGCCCGGGCGCAGATGAACAGGGTGAAGATGGTGAGGCGGTTGCTAATGTTCAGGAAATGGGACTGTTGCGTCAGTTTTTTCCGCAACACCAGGGGTCCCAGTGCCGTGGCGCCAGTCGCAATGGCGAAAATGACGTTCCCGGCAACCGATGTGCCCGCCGCAAGCGACAGCAGGGCGATGGCACTGCCAATCAGCAGGTTAATGGCCAGGATCTCGGCGAGGGGCTCGTGCTCGTGCCAGGCCAATAGGTACTGGCAGCCAACGCTCAGCAGCAGGATGGCCGCGAACAGTTTGCTGGTGCTCGTCAGGTCGTCCCCAATTAGGCTGAACGTCGACGACAAATAGATGGTGAGGAATAAGTTCAGGGTAAGGAACAAATTGTCGACGACGGGTCGCTCGCGGTAACGACTGCTGTAGATGACTTGGTGCGTCCAGATTAACCAGAAGAAGGCCAGGACGACGATGTATTTAACGAAACTAAGCCACACGATTTCGCCAAAGTCGGGGAAAACCATGGCTCTGGTAATATGGCTGAGCACGAAGGTGAAGAGTACGTCGTAGAACAACTCCGGGACCTTCGCGGCAGTGGTTGGTATTCTCGGCACGATTTTCCTCCTTTCCGTTTTGACGCGCAAAACGAAACTCAATTGGTTACTATTCTAACGGTTTTTAGCCTCGTGAACAAATTTTCAGTGCGGTTTTCAGGAACAGTGTATAATAATAGCTGGATTCAAAGGTGGAGTAGGGGTTCGAAGCCCTTACTCTCCGTGTTAAGGTAAGTGAAAGGAAGCAACCATGGCCAAACTAGTTTTGATTCGCCACGGCGAAAGTACCGCGAATTACGATAATACATACACCGGCTGGTCTGACGTGCCGCTGACCGGTAACGGCCGCGTGCAGGCAACGCTTGCGGGTGAGCGGCTGGCCCGCGAACACATCGCCTTCAGCCAGGTGCACACGTCCATGCTGCGCCGGGCCATCATGACCGCGTACATCGTGCAGGACGCCATTGACCAGGCATACGTGCCAATCACTAAGAGCTGGCGGCTGAACGAGCGGCATTATGGCGCACTGCGGGGGCTGAATAAGGACGTGACCCGTGAGCTGTTCGGCCCCAAACAGGTTGCCCAGTGGCGGCGGAGCTACACTGCGGTGCCCCCACGATTAGCGGTGCCGGATTTGGAAAGCAAGTATCGTGCGTGGCCCGCAAGCATCGTGCCTGCCGGGGAGAGCCTGGCGGATGCGCAGAAACGGCTACTACCATACTGGGCGGATCAGATTGCCCCCCGTTTGTTGCGGGGTGAAAATCAGCTCGTCGTGGCACACGGTTCCACGCTGCGGGCGCTCATCAAGTACTTAGAGCAGATTGCGGATGCGGATATTGACGGCGTCGAGGTCGGTAATGCTGAGCCCATCGTCTATGATTTGGACCGGCATTTACACATTATCAGTAAGAACATTCTGCACGTTAATTAACGCGCGCAGTGGAGTTGCCCGGCAGTCTGGGTGGGAAGAGTGAGTATGGATTGGACGAACGCAGCATTTCTGTTTACGGTCATCACGAACGTCGCTGTATTTTTCGGCGGCATCTCGTTTGTCGACTGGATCTGGGCGAATAAGGCACATAATTCGTTCTTCAAGCAGCATGGTGATCAAATCGAAATGGCGTTAGGCTTACTCTTTCAGGTCTATCTGTTGTGGTACTACCTGATTAATCACCATTACAACTCTGCCGCTTTGGGGAGCCACTGGCCCGCGCTGAACTTGATGCTGGCCGTTTCGTATATCTTTGATTTGCTAGTGGCCAGTAAGTGGCAGTTCGCCCTTAGTGCCGGCGTGACGGTTATCTATGCCGTGGCCTTTGCGGAACACTTCAACTTGCTCGCAGTGGTGCTCCTGGCCATTGTGATTGCCTGTCAATGGGTGCTGTCCACTCGCGGCTGGCTGTTCTGGAAGAATCGGACCAAGATTTACCTCGTGTTTGGGGTATACGGGGCCGCTGCGTTTGGCAGTTATGCGTTGCTCACGACGGTGCCGACTGCCGCCGGCTTTTGGTTGCGCCAGCTCCTGGCGTTTGCAATCCTGGCCGTTTGCAGTTATGAATATTTCCGCACGCTACTAATGCGGCAGGTGCAAACTGAATATGAAATAGAAGCGGGGGCCACTGACGGGCTCACCGGCATTAATAATTTTGGCACCTTCAACGCGGACATGCAGCGCAATTACCAGCAGTTTCGGACGGACGGCGCGCAGTTCGCCATCTATGAACTCGATGTCGACTGGTTCAAACGGGTGAATGACCTGCACGGCCATATCCTGGGCAACGAGGTATTGAAGCAAGTAGGCCAAGCACTAGCGACATTCGCGCAGGAGCAGCCCGCTGCGACCGCCTACCGTCTGGGTGGCGAAGAGTTCTGCCTTGTCGTTTACAACGCACAGCAGGACGCTGACGGCCACTGGCGGGTGGCGACAGCGCTCAAGCAGTGTTTGGACGGGTTAACCTTTACCGATGACGGCACGCAGTTTGGTGTAACGGTATCGCTCGGGCAGGCGGAAGTCCGTCCGGATGATCTGAACTACCTGGATGTGTACAAACGCGCTGACAGGTCGTTGTACGAGGCTAAACGCGCCGGGCGGAATCGCATCAACATTGATGGCGTGATGAAGTAGCACAATTCAAAAATGCGGCGTCAACCCTGGGGTTGGCGCCGCATTTTTATG
This sequence comes from Lacticaseibacillus sharpeae JCM 1186 = DSM 20505, assembly GCF_001436225.1. Lineage (GTDB taxonomy): Bacteria > Bacillota > Bacilli > Lactobacillales > Lactobacillaceae > Lacticaseibacillus > Lacticaseibacillus sharpeae. The sequence continues at coordinate 4,715 of NZ_AYYO01000019.1, forward strand.
TTGATTTATTTGTAATTGAGAATCCACATGAACCCGATGAACACGAAGAAGAGCAGGTACATGATTGGTGACACTTCCTTGCCGCGCTTGGCCGCAATCATCGTCATTGGGTACATGATGAACCCGAGTGCAATCCCGTCAGAGATACTGTACGTGAGGGGCATGCCCAGCACGATGAGGAATGATGGAATGGCGATTTCGAGCTTGTCCCAGCTGATGTTCTTCAAGTTAGCAGCCATGAGCACCCCAACGATAATCAGTGCTGGTGCCGTTACTTGCGTGGTCACAACGGCCAACAGTGGTGAGAAAAACAATCCGAGCAGGAAGAATACCCCGGTGGTGACGGCGGTCAGACCGGTCCGACCACCAACTGCGATCCCCGCGGAAGATTCCACGAAGGCGCCAACTGGTGAGGTCCCAAGCAGCGAACCGGCAAGCATCGCGGTGGAGTCAGAGGCCAGGGCCTTACCAACGCGCGGCATCTTGTTGTCCTTCATGAAGCCTGCCTGGGTTGCCAGACCGACAAGTGTGCCGGCGGTGTCGAAGAAGGTGACGAGCAGGAACGTGAGAACCACCACCCACATCTGGATGGAGTTGATGTCGCCGATGTGCTTAACAGCGGCGAAGAACGTTGGCTTAAGGCTTGGTGCGGCGGAGATGATGGCGCTTGGTGCGTGAATCAGGCCGGTTACGAGACCGAGCAGCGTCGTGAGCACCATCCCGATGAAAATCCCCCCGGGAACGCGGCGAACCATCAGCAGTGCCGTGACGACCAGTCCGAAGATGGTTAGCCAGGTGGTACCAACGCTGAGTGAACCGAGACCGACCAGCGTGGACTTGTTTGCCACGATGATTCCCCCGTCACTCAAGCCGAGGAAGGCGATGAACAGCCCAATCCCCCCGGAGATGGCGTACTTCAGGTCGGACGGAATGGCGTCGATAATCATTTCGCGCAGTTTGAAAATCGTGATGAGAATGAAGATCAAAGAGGCAACGAACACACCGGCAAGGGCTGTCTGCCACGGAATCTTCATCCCGATGCAGACGGAGTAAGCGAAGAACGCGTTAATCCCGAGTGCTGGTGCGGTCGCGATTGGGTAACGGGCCAGAATCCCCATGAGGAAACAGCCCAGTGCGCTCGCCAATGCGGTAGCGGTGAAGACCGCACCCTTATCCATCCCTGAAGCCCCCAGTACGGATGGATTGACGAACAAGATGTATGCCATGGAGATGAAAGTGGTGAACCCGGCGAGGATTTCCCGACGCACGGTTGTGTTCAGCTTTTCAACTTCGAAATAGGCAAGAAACTTCTCTTTCATAAAAAATGCCTCCTAAAAATACGAACGTTCGGCGATTTGCCCGCCGAAACAACAGGAATAATATTACAATAAATCCGAATGTAAGTAAACAACGAATTTCAGACAACGTGAAAACACGAACATTATTTTGTGTCTCTACGTAGCGTTGCCTAAAATCGTTCGTGTTTTCGATATGGATGAAAACGCAAGAACACTGAAATAATTTATGAAAATAGGCCCAAAACGCAAAAACGTCCCCAGCATAACTTGCGTGCTGGGGACGATAAATCTTTTGCTTAATCTGGCTGCGTGCTGGTTGCCGCGATGGGTCGCGCCAACGTTTAGTCTGGTAATTTTAAATCTTCTGGGTGCACGAGGTGGAGCTGGCGCACGAAGATGAAGTTCAGCAGCCCGGCGAGTACGACCGGAACGATAACGAAGGCAATAAGTACGCGGACACCAACCATGGCGCCGGTAGATTCTTGCCAGGCAGTGAGGGGCCCAATCAATCCGGAGAAACCGAAGCCGGCGGAGAAGGGGGTCCCGTTGAGATTGAGGGCTGCGGCAGTGGCGCCAGTGATGGCCGCACCGATGATGACGGGGATGAACAGTTGCGGTTTCCGCAGCATATTCGCCATCTGGATCTTAGGTGAGCCGAGGAAGTGCGCCAGGGTGCCACCAAGTGGGTTCACGGACGCGCCCATCCAGGCGAGGGTGAAGCTGGCGACCACGATGCCGGCGTTGGCGGCCCCGGAACCAACGCCAGAAAGCGTGATGGCAGTGGCGATGCCGACGGTGGACAGGGGACTCAAAATCAAAATGGCGAAGAGCACGGCCAGCGCCACGCCCATCAGAATTGGGGTGAGGTGCGTGGCCGCAGCGACCACGTCCCCGACTGCTGTCTGCACGGCAACCATGGGCTTCAAGGTGAGCAGCCCAATCCCGCCGCCGATGAGGAGCACCAGTGTGGGCTCCAGCACGATTTTGAGCTGGCCCAGGTGATCTTTAAGCACGAGCACGATGCCGGTGGTGATGAACAGCGTCAGCATGATGTTCAAGATTGAACCGGTGCCGGCGAGGGCGTAACCGGCGTTCTTCGGTAACGTAACGATTGCGCCGGAACTGACGAAGCTGGCCAGGGCGATGCAGGCGGTGTCCATGATTTGCAGCTTCAGCATGTGGCCAACCACGACGGCGGCAACGGCGGCGAGCAGACTCTGCACGACCGTGACCATCATTGTGATTTCGCTGACGACCGGACCAGCAGGGAACAGTTTGAGCAACTGGCTGGTCAGGGCAGCCGGAATCAAGGTGATGACAATCCCGAGGCTGGAGCCGTTCAGGATATTGAGCGTATATTCTTTGAGCGTGAGACGATTAGCTGTGGCGTACATTTTTTACTCCTTATTAAGCGAAAATTCGGTGCATTACTGGATTGCGTTCTTCGGTGTGGTTCCGTTCAGCACGGCGGTCACGTCGTCCAGCGAGATGTCGACCATGTTCTGGACTGCAATGTTGGTGAAGAAGGAAATGTGGGGCGTGATGATGACGTTATCCATCGCGTGCAATTGCGCAATCAGTGGCTGCTCGTCGATGCCGTCCTCAGTATGGTCGAAGTTGAAAATGTTCTCCTCGCCCGTCACGGTGTCCAGGCAGGCAGCGGCAATCTGCTTGCTTGCCAGCGCGGCAACTAAGGCAGCGGTGTCGATAACTGGACCGCGGCTCGCGTTCACGATGCCGGCGGTCTTCTGCATGAGGCCCAGCTCGCTGGCGCCGATGAGGCCGGCGCTCGTTGCGTTCAGGTCAACGTGCAGGCTGACCACGTCACTGCGGCGGAGCAGGTCCTCCTTGCTGGTGTAGGTGACGATGTCCTGCAAGTCGGCGCGCTCCTTCACGTCATAGGCCAAAACGGTGGCGCCCAGGGCGTGCAGCAAGTTGGCGAGGGTGCCCCCGATACGGCCGGCACCAATGATACCGATGGTCGCGGAGTGAATTTCTTTAGCCTGTAATCCGGCCCAGGAGTAGTCGTTACGGCGAACACGGTTGTCGACCACGGCGCTCTTGCGTAAGATGCAGAAAATACCCATCAGCGCGTTCTCGGCGACCGAGCGCGGGGAGTAGGCGGGAACGTTGGTCACAATCAGGCCGGCAGCATGGGCCGCTGGCACGTTGATGGTGTCGTAGCCCGCAGTCCGGGTACTGAGCTGCTTGATGCCATAGCCGGCCAGTGTTGCGTAAACCGTGTCGTCGCCGATGGGTGCGCGTTGCTGGATGACGATGCCGTCGTAACCCTTAGCTTGGGCCACCGTGGTGCCGTCGAGCAAGTCGGTGGTGGTGTCAATTTGCATATCATTGGCCGCGGCGTGCGCGTTAATGGCAGCCATTTCGTCGGGCCGCACGCTGTACATCAGTACTTTAGTCATTGTTTTTCCTCCAAATAATGGGTGGCGTTAGTGTTTGTTGGCCGCAACGTAAGCACCGAGGCGCTTCATTGCTTCCTGCAGGGTCGCCATGGATGCGGCATAGCTAATCCGCACGTGTGCTTCACCCCCAGGGCCGAAACCACTCCCCGCGATGACCGCGAGCTTGTTCTTGCGCAACAGGTCGTAGCAGAATTCCGTGTCGTCTTGAATGCAGCCAGTCGGAATCTTGGCGAACACGTAGAAGGCCCCGTTCGGTTCAGGAATCGCAAAGCCCATCTTGGTCATCTCCGCGACAACATAATCGCGCCGCTTGATGTATTCTGCCTTCATCGCTTCTGAGTCTTCCCGGCCCGCTTCAGTGGCCAAGGCTTCGGTTGCGCCGGCCATTGCGGGGTTGGACGCCACGGTGACGTTGAACGCGTGGGCCAAGGCGACGCGCTTCATGAGGTCCGCGGGTCCGGCGATGAAGCCAATCCGCCAGCCCGTCATGGCGTGGGACTTGGAGACCCCGTTGATGAGCAGTGTTTGTTCAGGCAGTGCCGCGGCGAAGGACGCGTGCTTGCTGCCGTAAGTGAGTTCGGAGTAGATTTCGTCGGAGATCACCACGATGTCGGTGTCGGCAACAACTGCGGCGATGGCTGCGACTTGCTCCTTATTGTAGGTCACGCCGGTTGGGTTAGACGGGAAGTTGAGCAGGATGGCCTTCACGCGCGGGCCTTCTTCAGCGATGGCCGCCTTCAGCTGGTCAGGGGTCAGGACAAAACCGGTGGCTTCAGTGTTGATGTAGACTGGAATCCCGCCGTTAATGCGAATCAGCTGGTCGTACAATGAGAATGTCGGGCTAGGCATCAGCACCTTGTCGCCGGGGTTGAGCACCGCGTCCAAGCAGGAATGCAGCGCTTCGGTGGCGCCGACCGTGACCACTAATTCAGAGTCCGGATTGTAGTCGAGGTTGTAGCGGTCTTTGAGGAAGCCCGTTGCGGCCTGGCGCAGCTTAGGCCAGCCGTTCGAGGGGCCGTAGTGGGATTCGTCGTTGTTGATGGAATCGATGGCGGCGCGTTTGATGTGCTGCGGCACGTTGAAGTCGGGTTCACCAAGTGTGAGTTTGACCACGCCGGGAGTGCTGCTGGCTTCGGCGTCAAAAACCCGGATGGGGTTTGGCTTCAGGCCGTCGTAGGTGTGCTTCAAATCTTGCAGGAGACTAGCTTTAGTGTTGGGCATATTGCAATCCTTTCTGGTTGAGGGACGGGAGCGATTAATTCAAAAAAACACCGGGTGCTTCTCGACGATTGAGAAACATCCGGTGTTTTGGTTGGGCTTCACCAATGAAGCCAATAATCAACTCAGCACGTGGATGTTTCTGCCGTCATCCACGCACCGCAAAGTTCCCGGTACTCGGATGACTATCCGAAAAACCGGGTAAAAAACTTGCGTGCTGCTGTGTTTCGTTGATTAGTCATAATTAAAACTCCCTGACAAATTGATGGGCCTAGCATATAACCAAATTAAATGACCGTCAAGAATAAATTTGTGGCATAACATAATTTTGCCACGTTACAAGTGACAAAATTATATTTATTTCTGCGCCAATGCCCGTACCATCAGGGTTACACACTTAGTTTGTGCCGCGACAAAAATTTGTTTAAATATAGCTGTTTCTGTCCCACTAGTGGCGCGATATACTGGTAGTAATCATTAAAACGGAGGTTTGACTATGCGTAAAATTCTTGTGCTGCACACCGGTGGCACCATTTCCATGACTGCCGACGAATCCGGTGCCGTGGCGCCCAGTACCACCAATCCGCTGCTCGCGGCGGGGATGCACCTCGACAGCGACATCGAACTAGAGGTGGAGGAAATCTTCAACCTGCCTTCACCGCACGTGACACCAGCGAAGATGCTGGTGCTCGCCAAGCGCATTCGCCGCGCCCAGATGGCCGGCGTGACGGGTGTGGTCGTCACCCACGGCACCGACACGCTGGAAGAGACCGCGTACTTCTTGGACCTCACGCTCGATCCGCAGATTCCCGTCGTCGTGACTGGGGCCATGCGTTCCAGTAACGAAATCGGCTCGGACGGTGTCTACAACTACCAGTCCGCCATCAAGGTGGCTGCCAGCGCCGGTGCGCGCGGTAAGGGGTGCCTGGTTGTGATGAATGACGAAATTCACACGGCACGCTTCGTCACCAAGACACACACGACCAACGTGGCCACATTCCGCACGCCCACGTTCGGACCTGTGGGTTTGGTGACCAAGGACGGCGCGCGGTTCTTCCAGGAACTGATTAACCAGGAGGCCTGCCCAATCGACTCGGTCGATGCGAACGTGGTGCTTATCAAGGCGTACGCGGGAATGGACGGCACTTTATTTGACCTTTTGCCCGATTCAGTGGACGGCGTGGTTATTGAAGCCTTGGGTGCGGGTAACATGCCGCCAGCGACCCTGCCGGCAATCCAGAAGCTCTTGGACCGGCACGTGCCGGTGGTACTTGTGTCCCGGTGTTTCAACGGGGTCGCCGAGCCGGTGTACGATTACGCTGGTGGCGGGATTCCGCTTCAGAAGCAAGGCGTGATTTTCTGCCAGGGACTGAACGGCCAAAAAGCGCGGATTAAGCTGATTGTGGCGCTCAGTGCGGGTAAGCAGGGCGAGGCCTTGGCCCAGTACGTCAACAACGCGGTTTCCTAAAAAAACAAACCCCCGAAAAATTTTTTCGGGGGTTTTGCGTTCTTTTCGCGCAATCTAGTTATGAGGTGATGACTAGATGTTTGTAAGTGAAGATGAACGGGGAAAGCGCGTGACGTTGCTCTCGCACGCGCAAGCAGCCCGGCTGCGGGCCGGCGGGGGACAGTATCGTTGCCCGGCCTGCCACGGGGCGGTGCTAATCAAAAATGGCAGCCAGATGCCCGCCCATTTTGCCCACCGCCACAATGCCTGTGTGGCCAGCGAGCCGGAAAGCGCCGAGCACCTGCGCGGCAAGCTGCTCTTGGCAGAGATTGGCCGTGCGGCGGGCTGGGAAGCTGAATTTGAGGTGTACGTGCCGGCCATCAAGCAGCGCATCGATGTGCTGCTCAGGCGGGGGCCGGCGCGCCTCGCGCTTGAGTTCCAGTGTAGCCCGCTGGCCGCGCCCAAGTTGCGTGCCCGCACCCAGGGCTACCGGCAGGAAGACATTCCGGTACGCTGGATTTTGGGGCACCGCTATGACCGGCTGGCGGCAGCAACGAAATTCGCCCGGTTGGCCCCAGACGGGCGGCTAATGACCGAACACCTAGATGTGCAGCACGGCAAATTGTTTTTGCGCACCGACCTGCGTACCAGTTTTTGTCAGCAACAAGAACTTTGGCCCCATCCTGGAGGTGCGCACCTGGTGGGTAAACCACCGGTGCTGGTGCAAAGTGCGCGTGAGGTGCAACTATCCTTGCATTACCGCGACCGTAAAATCATGGCGCTGCAAAATGCGTGTTATGCGCGCCGCCTAAACCTGCTCGGGTGTCCGTGGGTGGTGCACCAAGACTGTGCCTGCTTCCCCGGCCTTGCACTACCTGAATGGGCACTGCGGGTAATGTGGCTGTTGCGGTTTAGCGGCCGCAATATTTCCCAGGCGGACAACACGCGGTTTTGGGCGCAGTATTGCCGCACAGCGAGCATGCCGCTGGTTAACTGGGCCCGTTATCTGGAGCAGCTTGCACCGGTGTTTTGCCGGGTGCTGGTTAATGCACAGCTGTTGACGCCGACTCCTACCGGCTGGCGCTGGGTGCGGGCGCCGCAGTGGTTTAGCGGCATCGATGCGAAACTTGCGCAGCTGCCTTAGCTGTGCGCAGTTGCCCGCACAATCTTACTGGTGACCTTGCTGGGCTGAATGTGGAACTGCTCTTCAAGATTGGTGAAAAAGGCGTTGGCGGGCTCGAAGTCGCTGTATTCCATTTCGAGTTCCCAGTCGCAGTAACCGTCGGGGTATTGCGTGTGGTCAACTACCAGCAAGCCGGCAGCAAAGGGGTACTCCGAGCGCGTGGTGGTTGCGCGCGCGAAGGGCTTGACGGCATCCAGGTCAATGCCCAGCACGTGCAGCTGGCTGGCGACGGTTCCGGGAGCCAGAATTTTGCCCGCGTCTGCCAGCTCGCTAGCTTGCATGGTGGTGAGTGGATCGGTGTATTCCAGAATTTTGCGCGGGACGGCGTTGGCCAGCACCTTGATGGTCTGTTCACCGTGGTCCGCAAACTGACGGATACGCAGGGCGCAGCGGCTAGCAGCGAGGGCGCGTTTAGCTGTGTCGAAGTAGGTGTTGGTTTGGGTGTATGGGGCATTGAAGGCGTAAGCGGTGGTGATGGCGCCAGCCTGGTCGGCATTGATTAGACACTTGAACTCTTTTTCAGTATTAACAGGCATGATGTCCTCCAGTGATTTGTGGTCCGGGCGGTAAATAATAGCGCGCGAACCAGAATCGGCGGTTAAATTACAGTTGTTTTTGCACACGCATATTTTAGCACGCCTGAATCCGGGCAGATAACTTTTCTTTTTGCTATAATAGTACGGGATTAACATAGAATAGATAAGTACGCCCACCAACAGGTTGTGGGTGCGAGTGTTTGGGAGGCCTTTGTGATGGTGCAAAACTGGGATCAATTTTTAATGCCGTATGAACAAGCGGTAGCCGAACTGAAAATAAAGTTTCGCGGCATGCGCAAACAATACCAACAAGCAAGCAAGCACTCTCCAATCGAGTTCGTGACGGCGCGGGTGAAGTCGGTGGATTCAATCATCGAAAAGCAGGCGCGGCGCTACATTGATGACGATGTGCTTGAAACGGACATGCAGGATATCGCCGGGGTGCGGATCATGTGCCAGTTCGTGGAAGACATCTATGAAGTGGTGAACCTGCTGCACCAGCGCACCGACATGGAAGTGCTGGAAGAGCGGGATTACGTCACGAACGTTAAGTCGTCTGGTTACCGGTCATACCACGTGGTGATTGAGTACCCCGTGCAGCTGGTGGACGGCGAGAAGAAGATTCTGGCGGAGATTCAGATTCGCACGATGTCGATGAACTTCTGGGCCACGATTGAGCATTCGCTGAACTACAAGTACCAGGGCGAATTCCCGGATGACTTGAAGGCACGACTCAAGCGTGCGGCCGAGGCCAGTTTCCAGCTGGATAAAGAGATGTCCGAAATCCGTGAAGAAATTCAGGAAGCTCAGCAACTGTTTTCATACGGCAAGGGGCAAGATTTGCCGCAGATGTCGGGGATGCAATACAGTGCGGATAACGATGACAGTGCAGGACAGCAGCCAAAGACGCCGGATGACCATCCGGACGCCAAGGAGGAACGTTAATGCGAGTTTGGGTATTTCATAATTCAGGTGAATCAAGTACGAACGCAGCCCACGCGCTAAGCAAGAAGCTCAAGGCAGCGGGATTCACCGTGAGCCCAGCCCGCCCCGACGTGGTGATTACGGTTGGCGGCGACGGTACGCTGCTCTCCGCCTTTCACCGGTATAACGCCGCGTTGGACAAGATTCGCTTCGTGGGGGTGCACACGGGACACCTCGGTTTCTACACCGACTGGCGTGATTTTGAGCTCGATGACCTGGTGCAGGCACTCCTGAACGATAAGGGCGAACGCGTCGGTTACCCGTTGCTGGACATCAAAGTTACGTACGAAGACGACACGACCGGGCATTATGTCGCGCTCAACGAATCGACGCTCAAGCGGGTGTCGGGCACGATGAAGACCGACGTGTTGATTAAGGATAACTTCTTTGAGAGTTTCCGCGGGGATGGCCTGTGCATCTGCACGCCCACCGGCTCCACGGCGTATTCGAAGTCTAACGGCGGGGCGGTGCTGCACCCCCGGCTGGAAGCACTTCAGATTACCGAAATCGCGTCGATTAACAACCGCGTTTTCCGGACGCTGTCGGCACCAATCATCATTGCACCGGACGAGTGGGTGGTCTTGAAGCCCGCGCCAGGGGTGAATTACGTGATGACCATTGACCAGTTCAACATGACGGACCGGCCGATTAAGGAAGTTCGCTACAAGATTGCGGACGAACGCATCTACTTCGCTCGCTACAAGCACATGCACTTCTGGGACCGCGTGGAGGACGCCTTCATCGGGGCGAAGAACTAATGTTGCTGAAGTGGATTGTCCAGGATGAACGCCCGGTGCGGTTGCAAAAATTCCTGGTGCAGCAAGGAATGAGTATGGCCCAAATGACCCGACTGAAGTTTCACGGTGGGGCCATTTTTGTGAACCACAAGCAGCGCAAGTCGGCGTTCACCTTGCACCAAGGGGACGTGGTGCGCGTGCTGATGGCGCCGGAAGTGCCGGCCGACGCGGTGGTGGCCACCCCCGGACCGGTAGATATCGTGTACGAGGACCGCGACCTGTTGGTGGTTAACAAACCCGCGGGGACGGCCTCGATTCCGGCAGCGAACAAGGCGGATGACTCGATGGCCAATTTCGTGAAGTACTACCTGCAGCAAAGCGGCGCGGATAGCACGTCGATTCATGTAGTTACCCGGCTGGACCGGGACACCAGCGGTCTGATGATTTTTGCCAAGCACTCCTTCGCCCACACCCTGCTGGACCGGCAGCTGCACAGCAAGTCGCTGGATAAGCAGTACCTGGCCATTAGCAGTGGGCCGGTGCCGCTGATGCACCACGGCTGGCTGGTTTTACGGCTGGGCCTGTCGTCTGACTTCTACATGCGCCGGGCGGTGACACCGGACGGCAAAAAGTCCGTCACGGAATACCGCACACTGGCGCAAACCGGGCCGTACGCCTTAACGCGCGTGTACCTGCACACGGGGCGCACCCACCAGATTCGCGTGCATTTTGCTAGCATCGGCCGGCCACTCGTGGGTGATTCGCTGTATGGCGGGGAAATGTTGCTGGGACGGCAGGCGCTGCACTGCAGCGACCTGTACATCAAGCACCCGTTCACCGGGGAAGATTTGCACCTGCACGCACCGCTAACTAGCGACATGCAGCAGTTGCAGGAGCAGTTAGGGCTAAAAAAATAAGCGGCTGAACCGCTTATTTTTTTGCGCTAAATTACAGTTTCAGCTGATATTGATCAGCTAAACCAAAGACATCCGGACCCAATTTGCCATAATCGTCCAGTAGTGCGTGGAATTCTTGTGCTTGGGCAATATTCAGCCGCATGGTGGGAGCAATATGCGCCTGCAATTGTGGATACGGCGCGTCTTGGCCAAGACGGGCAAACAACCGGCGCGAATAGGAATCGGCGACAAACGCTGGCCGCATGAACACATACAGCAGCATGACATCGGCCGTTTCGTTGCCGACGCCTGGTAAATCCCGCAGCCGTTTGCGCAGGCTGGGCGTGGGCAGCGCCGCCAGCTCGTGGTAGTGGTCGTGATATGCCTGTAGCACGGCGCGTAAATAACGAGCTTTGTTTTTGTAGAAACCGCTGGGACGAATCAGCGCTTGTAGCTGACCATCTGGCAGTGCGAGGAGGGCCGCTAACCCGAAGTTCGTGGCTGCATCAAGATTGGCTAAAGACCGGTCAACATTCTTATAGTTCGTGTTTTGAATGAGAATCATCCCGCACAGTAGTTCTTCCGTGCTGCGGGCCGGCCACCAGTGGCGGGGCCCCAATTTGGTGTATAGAATGTGGTAAAGTTCGTTAACGTCGATTGCGTGCATCTTTGGCTCCCTGATTAGAATTGGTTCCAGTATAAGGCACTAGCTGCGGGTCTTCACGGACAAGTTTGGCCAGTCCGTCCGGCAGCAACAAAAAAGGAGCGGACATGTTGTCCGCTCCCAAAAGCTTACTTAGCTGTCAGTTCACCGAGTACGTGGGTCCCATGTACCTGGGAAACACCCATTGCGGCCATGACTTCATCCTTGTTGCCATCGTTGACGCCCCCACCAGGCAGAACCTGGATGCGGCCGTCAGCCCAGTCAACGATTTCCTTCAGGTGTTCAAGGTTGTCGGTGACCTTGGTGTCGAGCAGGCCACCATGGGTCAGGACACGCGTGAAGCCTTTTTCAACCAACCAGTCGAGGGCAGCCTTCTGATCCTCATGTGGAATCCAGTCGAAGGCCAGGTTGCAGACCAGCTGCATGCCACTAGCTGCGGCAATCAGGTTCTCCATTGCGTCGACATCGAAGTGGTTGTCTGGAGTCAAGGCGCCGAAGATCACGGCGTCCATGCCGATGGACTGCATGTCGAGCATGTCGCGTTCCATAATCTTCAGTTCGGTGTCGTTGAAGTAGTAGTCACCACCGCGGGGCCGCACCATTGCGACGACCGTTGCGTTGTGTTCGTGGCAGTACTTCAGGGCTTCAATGGCGGTACCTTTTGTGGCGGTCGTCCCACCAGCACCGAGGTTACCGACCAGTTCGATGCGCTGGGCACCGGCAGCCATTGCGGCAGGAATGAGGGTGAAGTTTTCAATTGCAATTTCGTTAAGCATAGTTATCTCCAATCAGTCACGCTACCGCAACTGCGGCAGCTTTTATAAGAACATTACTAGTAAAACGACAATCCCGAGGGCAATCCGGTACCAACCAAAGCCGGTGAAGTCGTGTCCCTGCACGAACTTCAGCAGCCACTTGATGGTGACCCAGGCCACAATCATCGAAACGATGAAGCCAGTGGCCAACACGGCGATTTCGCCGCCGCCAAAAGTGTTGCCCTTAAGGAAGAATGAACCCATCTTGAGGATGGAAACCCCGAACATCGTGGGGATGGCGAGGAAGAACGAGAATTCGGTCGCAACATAGCGGGAGGTCCCGAGGAGAATGGCCCCGAGAATCGTTGCCCCACTACGGCTGGTCCCAGGCACGATGGAGAGGGCCTGGAAGAGGCCAATCAGAATCGCGAGTTGGAACGAGATGTCCGCCAGGCTAGTGACCACTGGCCGGCGGTTCTTGTTGTAGCGTTCAATGATGATGAACAGAATCCCGTAGATAATCAGCGTCGTTGCGATGACGGGTGGGGTCTGCAGGTGTTCATCCATCCAGTCGTTGAGTGGCAACCCAATGATGACACTCGGAATGACGGCGACGATGACCTTGAACCACAGCGTCCAGGTTGCGTTCTTCTCCGCGTGCGTCTTGCTGGGCGCGAGTGGGTTGAGCTTGTGGAAGTACAGGAAGACCACGGCCATGATGGCGCCGAGTTGAATCACATAGTTGAACATGTACTTGAAATCGGCGCTTTGGCCCATGTGAATCACGGACTGCACCAGATCAATGTGCCCGGTCGAGCTGACCGGCAGGAATTCCGTTAACCCTTCGACAATCCCAATGATGATTGCCTTAATAATATCTGCCATTAATACTTTTACTCCTTCACTATTACAATAGCTACAAGTATAGCAGATAGTTATTTAGTCAAGACGGGTCGTTACTTGTTTTTTGCCAAAGTTTTAGGCAAATACCACGCAAACTGTTTCTGGCGTCGGAATGTTGATGGCCAGGGTGGTCAAAGTCCCGTTGACGGGGTCGCGGCGGTACAATGTGCCGTTGTCCGAGTTCTGGTTCACTGCCAGCAGGTAGTTGCCACTAGGGTCGATGGCGAAGTCGCGGGGGAAGTCGCCAAACGTGCTGACGTGGTTCACGAATTCCAGTTCGCCGGACCGGTCAATCGCAAAGGTGGCGATACTGTTGTGGCCCCGGTTGCTGGTGTACAGGAAGCGGGCGTCGGCGCTGATGCGTACCGCGGCGGCACCGTTATGTTCAGTCCAGTCGGTGGGAATGGTGGTTAATGTCTGGCGCACAGCGAACGTGCCGTTAGTTGCGTCGTAGTCCAGCACCTGCACCTTGCTACTGAGTTCACCCAGCAGGTAAGCGACAGGCTTAGTTGGGTGGAAGACGATGTGCCGCGGACCAAAGCCAGGGGCGGTCTTGAACACAGTTGGTGTGCTCAACTTGCCGGCTGCACTGACTTCATAGGTGCTAACGGTGTCGTTACCAAGATCCACGACCACAATCCGCTTGTCGGGAGTGAGCCCGGCAAAGTGGACGTGGCTGGCGTCTTGCTCGGGCAATGGACCATTGCCGTTGTGCTTAGCTTCGTCCGTGGCGACGAGGCTGCCATCTTCTTGGATTGCGTAAACGTTCAGGCGGCCTTCGTGGTAGTTAGCCGCATATACCAGCCGCCGGTCTTCGTCAACGCTCACGTGTGCGGGTGAGGTACCAGGTTGCAGGACGCTGCCGAGAATCTTAGGCTGCTCGCCGTTTAGATCCACTGCGGCCACCCCGCCGACGCCATCGCCGCCAGCGACTGTGTACAGGCGATTTGCCTTGGATAATGCCAGATATGTTGGGCCATTAATGCCAGTTACGTAGGGCAGTGGCGTGGACACACTCCCCGTGACGGTATCGAGTACCGCCTGATAAATCCCGGCGCCACCTTTTTTCGTGTAGCCACCTAGGATTACTTTTTCTTCTGCCAAAATATTGGCCCCCTTTCATAAGGTAGTATATATCTAAAGAAAGCGGATTCGCTACCCTCAAAACATGTTATCATGAATATATACCAAGTAGTGAGGATGAAGTGAAGTATGCAATTAAAATCTGTTGTTAAAGAAATTGGCGCGCAGGCACTCAGCCCCAAGGACCAAATGGTAATTCTGTTCGGGGACAAGGCGACCCCCGCGCTGCGTGACGTGTCTGTAATTCAGGAGTTCGCTGACCCCAGCGCCCAGAAAAAAATGACCGTCAAAGTGGGCGATCACCTATACATCAATCAGATTAAGTACCGCGTGATTGGCGTCGGCGGCATCACCAACGCTAACTTGCAGCAAATCGGTCACGCCACCCTCGTGTTCCAGCCCGTGCCGGCTGAAGACCAGCTGGGTAACGCGATTTACTTGACCCCAACCGCCAAGCCGGTGTTCAAGGTCGGCACCGAGATTGTGTACGATTTGGACTAAACAAAAACAACGATTGACCAGTTGCGGCCAATCGTTGTTTTTATTTTGCAATTTTTTAGGTTACCAGCTGGCTTTACGGACCCCAGGGATCTGGCCCTTGTGTGCGAGCTGCCGGAAGTTGAGGCGGGACATCCCGAACTTACGCATGTAGGCGTGCGGCCGGCCGTCGAGTTCGTCACGGTTGTGCATCCGGACAGGCGAGGCGTTGCGGGGCAGGGTTGCCAGTGCCGCGTAGTTACCGTCCGCCTTGTACTGTGCGCGCAGGTCGGCGTACTTGGCGACCGTGCGGGCAATTTTTTGTGCTTTCGCAATTTTTGACTTCTTGGCCAATGTATAGCTCCTTTTCACTAATGGTGTCTTCGTGGTTGGAGTCGGTTCGCTTCTAACAATACGGTTATTGTAGCACTAAAAAAGCAGAATTACTAACTTTTTGTCAGTAATTCTGCAAGGTAAGTTAGAAAAATTTGTTGCGCCAGAATTGAATCCCCAAAACGAGGGCAATGATCACCGAGATGCCGATGGTGATGACCCAGCTCCAGTGGGTGCCCGCGAACGGTAATTCAACGTTCATACCGTAGAAGGAGAAGACGAGCGTGGGGATGGTCAGGATGATGGAGTAGCTGGTGAGGAACTTCATCACGCCGTTCATGTTGTTGTTGATAACGGAGGAATACGTATCGGCGGTTTCGCGGATGATGGAGTTACTAATCTGCGCCATTTCGGTTGCCTGCTGGTTTTCAATGGTGATGTCATCCAGGTAATCGAGCTCTTCCTCGTTCAGGTGCAACACGTTGCCCCGGCCCAGGTTGTCGAGCACGATGCGGTTAGTCCGCAGACTCATCATGAAGTAAACCAGACTGCGCTGAATGCCCATGAGTCCGTAGAGTTCATCGTTGCGCAGCGTTCGTTGCAACTTGTTTTCGATTTGCACGCGGGCTTTGTTGATGTCGCGCAGGTAGGTGAGGTAACTGACGCTGACCTGATACAGGAACTGGAAGGCGGAGTGGTAGGCGTTGCGCGGGTCGAAGCTCGGCACCTTGCCCTCCGCGAAGTACTGCATGAGCGGAATGTCTTCGGTGTGAATGGTGATGATGCACTTCTTGGTGACGATGACCGCCAGCGGGATGGTTTCGTAACCGTTGCTGCGCTCGGTGCGCTGGGGGACGGGCATGTCGTAAATAATGAGGCTGCTGTCGGTGTCATCGTCGTATTCAAACCGCGCACCTTCGTCAGGGTCCAGGCCATAGAGCAGGAAGTCTTCGGGGGCACCAGTTTGGGCCATCAGTTCGGCCCGTTCTTTTTGATCGGGCGCCACGACGTTAATCCAGACACCAGTTTCGATTTTATTGGTTTGCATGACCCCGCCGCCATTGCGGTGCTTGTATATTGTGAGCATGGTTATTCCTCCACCGTCGCCGTTTTTTGGTCAACTTGCTTCTACCCCTAAGGATACGGCAAATAGAGTCCAGGTTAAAGTATCCTTGTGATATTAATTCTTGCAGAAATTTGCAATTGTTCATCGTAGGTGGTATATTTTTCACGAGAATTTTTCTTTGATTTTTATCAGGTGCGTGGTTGCCGGGTTTGATAAAAATTAACGATTAAGTCTTTACTAGCGTATCTTCTCGCCGTGTCAAAACCGAGGGGATGCGCTTTTTTCATGCCCAAAGCCTTGGGGATTGCATGATGCTAGCAAACTGTCCGGGTGGGGGCAACCACGTTTTGGAAGCTTGCATGAAACCGAAAACACTTGTGCAAAAATCATGCACAGATTTTTCGAGCAAAAAGCGGTAGAATTGTAATTAATTAATTGTCGATGATACATAGTGAGGGGTAAATAAATGACCAACCATATTGTTTTGTACCAACCAGAGATTCCGCAGAACACCGGGAACATTGCGCGCACGGCGGCCGGCACCGACTCTGTGCTCGACATCATCCGGCCGATGAAGTTCGAAATCAACGACCACACCGTGCGCCGCGCCGGCCTTGATTACTGGGACAAGGTTAAGCTGGTGTTCCACGACAGTCTGGAAGAGTTCCTCGCAACCGTGCCAGATCAGCGCTACCTGTACCTTATCACCAAGTTTGCGGACACGACGTACTCGGACGCCGACTTCAGCGATACCAGTGTTGACCACTACTACATGTTCGGTAAGGAAACCACGGGGCTGCCCGAACCATTCATGCGGGCCAACCCGGAGAAGTGCTTGCGGATTCCGATGACGGAAAACATTCGCGCGCTGAACTTGTCCAACTGCGCCGCGCTGGTCACGTACGAGGCGCTGCGCCAACAGAATTTTGCCGGGCTGGAGAAGTCACACACGTACGCACACGATAAGTTAAAGTAACGGTTAGAGGGGTGTTAGGCCATGTTCTTTGTGTCTAACACCCCTCTTAATGTATAATCGTCTCTGTAGAATTGGGGGAAATGGGCAATGCCACAAACCAAACGTAGAAAAACAACCACAAGGCGTCCAGCTGCGCGTAAGACTAAGCGCAAGGCCGGCGATTATACAATGAACTGGTTTGGCGCCGGCATCACGGCGTTTGGCCTGCTCGCACTCTTTCACCCAGGCATGCTGGGGGTGACGATTGCCAACGTGCTCCGGCTGCTCGGCGGGGATACATATCTGGCGCTGGCCGTCGCGTTTATTTTTGTGGGCGCGTGGATGGTCGTTGCGGGGCACATGCCGCCGCTGCGCAAACGCGTCATCTGGGGCATCGCGCTCATGTATCTGGCCAGCCTCATTGGCTTTACTGGGTACGTGATGCACGCCAGTAACGTGCACGCCCACTTTTGGTCTGCCACCTGGTTTATCCTGAAGACCGACTTTGCCGCCCTGACGACGGGGACGCCGGCCGGGGGCGGACTGCTCGGGGCGCTGATTTATACCGGGACGTACCCGCTGCTGGGGCAAGTCGGCAGCTACATCGTGGCCGGAATTATCGCACTTGTTGGCCTTTGCCTGTTCTTTGGCATCCAGTCCAGCCAGATTTTTGACGTGTTGCACCGGATTGGACATGCGCTTGCTGAAGGCGTATCGCGCATCCGGACGGCCATTAGTGACTGGCATGAACGACAGTTGAGTGGTCAAGCGAATAAGCCGGCAAAGGGTAAACACGCGGCAGTGCAGCCGGCGCGGACCACGGATGAAGTGGACGCCAAGGAATTACCGGCGGCCCACGAATTTACCGACCCGCTCGCGGGCCAGGATATTCCAGAGCCTGAATTTAAAATTAACGTTGCCGATACGCCGATTCCGGATCCGATTACTGACAGTGCAGCGACGTTAGCGCCGGCACCGACTGCTGCAGATAAGGCGGATAATGCGGCTGACAGTGATGCGGAAATCGTCACTGGCGACCCAACTGATGATTACAAATTGCCACCACTAGACATTCTGTCCCAACCTGCGCCCGTTGACCAGCGGGAAGAGCAGGACGCCATTCGCGTTAATCGGGGGAAGCTGGAGCGGACCTTTGCCAGCTTCGGCGTGGACGTGAAGGTGACGGCGGCGACCCTCGGCCCGTCAATCACGAAGTACGAAATCCAGCCGGCAATCGGGGTCAAAGTTTCCAAGATTGTGAACCTCGCCGATGACTTGGCACTAGCGCTGGCAGCTAAAGATATCCGGATTGAAGCACCCATTCCCGGTAAGAGTCTCATCGGGATTGAAGTGCCGAACCAGCACATCCGGACGGTTGGCTACAAAGACGTGCTGCGCGCAACGCCTGCACATCCGGACAAGCCGCTTGAAGTGCCGCTGGGCCAGGACGTTGCGGGTAGTATCGTGACGGCCGACCTGGCGAAGATGCCGCACATGTTGATTGCCGGGGCCACTGGTTCCGGGAAGTCAGTCATGATTAACGTCATTATTACCAGCTTGCTCATGCGGACCAAGCCGACAACCGTGCGGCTGATGCTGATTGACCCGAAGAAGGTTGAACTGTCCGTGTACGATGGCGTGCCGCACTTGCTGGCCCCCGTGGTGACGGAGGCTAAGCGGGCACCGGCAGCCTTAAACAAGATTTTGCAAGAAATGGAACGCCGCTACGAACGCTTCGCCGCGGCTGGCGTCCGCAACATGGGCGAATACAACCGCAAAGTGAGCGAGAACCCTGACGAAGGGCTGAGCAAGATGCCGTACATCGTGGTCATCGTCGACGAACTGGCCGACCTGATGATGGTGGCCGGTGCTGAGATTGAAACTGCGATTATCCGCATCGGCCAAATGGCGCGGGCGGCGGGGATTCACATGATTATCGCCACCCAGCGGCCTAGTGTCGACGTTATTACTGGGCTCATCAAGGCCAACATTCCTTCCCGCATGGCGTTTGCCGTGTCGAGTGGGGTGGACTCCCGTACTATTTTGGATGCCAATGGGGCTGAAAAGTTGCTGGGCCGTGGGGACATGCTCTATGACCCAATCGACATGAATAAGCCGCAGCGGGTTCAAGGGGCCTTCATCCCGTCCGCCGACGTTGAAGCGGTGGTGAAGTTCATCACGGATCAGGTGAAGCCCGCCTATGACGAGCAGATGATTCCGACCGCGGAGGATGAAAAACAAGAAGAGGGCGGCGACAGCGACGATGAGTTGTTCGACGACGCACTGAAGTTTGTGCGGGAAAAGCAGTCGGCCAGCACGTCGATGCTGCAACGCCGCTTCCGGATTGGCTATAACCGGGCGGCCCGGTTGATTGATGACCTAGAGAATCGCGGCTACATCGGACCCGCGGATGGCAGTAAGCCACGCAAGGTGTTCGCGAAGGCACCGGGTGAAAATGAATAAAGATGGTGCGCAGCGTTGTGGCAATTGCCGCAGCGCATTGCACTTTAATAGAGGAGCTTAATTTGCGAGTAAAGATTACCGACGGGGTACATTTGAGTGTCGTCCCCACTGATCAGTTTAAAACCACGTATATTAGCGTGAACTTCTTGGCACCACTGCAGCGGGCAACCATTGGCGCGCGGACGCTGCTCACCAGCCTGTTGGAGATGAGTTCGGCAGCCTACCCCACCCAGGCGGAGTTTGCCGCCAAGCTTGAGGACCTGTATGGTGCCAGCTTCGGCATTAACGTTGCGCGTGTGGGCCGGGTGCACCGGGTGAGCGCGGGGATGCGCGTGCTCAGCTCCGAGTTTGCGGACCCCGAGCTGCTCAGTCACGCCTTTGATTTTCTGCAGGAGGCGCTACTGCGACCGAATATTCAGGATGGCCAGTTCAATCAGGCAACCTTCGATATTGAGAAGAAGAACCTCGGGGTCTACCTTGATTCGCTCAGTGATGACCGGGGCACGCAGGCGGCACTTGAATTGCAGCAGGCATACTTCAAGGACCCCGCACAGGCAATTCCTAGTTTTGGGACCGCGCAGAACCTTGAGCCACTGACGGCCCGCGGGCTTGTGCAGACCTACAAGGACATGCTGGCTAACGACCAGGTGGAAATTGTGCTGCTGGGCAACGTTGATTTAGAAACGGCGCGCACACTTGCCAGCGGACTGGGGCTTACTGGCCGCACTGTCGCGAGCAAGGAAATCGAATATGACCAGCCACTACACACCGAGATTGTGCGTAAAACGGCCAGTGAAAACGTGGTCCAAAGTAAGTTGAACTTCGCGTACCACGTCGGCGGGGACCATTTTGGCCCAGAATACTACGCAACGCTGGTGGCTTGTGAACTGTTCGGCGGCTCACCGCTATCCCTACTGTTCCGCAACGTGCGTGAAAAGGAGAGTCTGGCTTACTATGCCAGCGCCAATACGAACATGATGCGCCACTTCATGATGGTGCAAACCGGTATTGACGGGACAAACCGCGCGCGGGTCGAGGAACTGGTTGCCTTGCAGCTGCAGAAGGTGGTTGCGGGGGACTTCACCGACGCACACCTGCAGTCGATTAAGGATGGCATGATTAATGACCGCAAGTCCTCACTGGATAGTCAGGGCTTCTTGTCCAGTTTGGCCCTCTCCAGTGCGATGCTGCCGGACGCTAAACTCGACGCGCACACTGAACTTACACAGATTGCGGCCGTTACCCGTGCAGACGTACAGGCGGCTGCGGCCCAGATGGAGTTGCAGGCAGTCTATTTCTTGAACGGGGAGGCGCAATAATGACAGAACTGAAGGAACGAACGGGTTTAGGTGAGCATCTGTACACCATGACCCTGCCCAACGGTTTGCGGTGCAACTTTGTGCCCAAGCCCGGTTACCACAAGACGTACGCGATGTTTACCACCCAGTTTGGGGCGATTGACGATAGCTTCCGCACCGACAAGGACGCGGATTACACCGTTGTGCCTGCCGGAACTGCACATTTTTTGGAACATAAGCTGTTCGATAAGGCCGATTACGACGCCTTTGATTTGTTCGGCAAGAGTGGGGCGTCAGCGAACGCCTTCACCAGTGCGACCCAGACGAGCTACCTCTTCTCCGGGACCGATGCAATTGCGGATAATCTGAACATCCTGCTTGATTTTGTCCAAGACCCATACTTCACGGACCAGACCGTTGAGAAGGAAAAGGGCATTATTGGTCAGGAAATTCAGATGTACCAAGACGACGCGGGCTGGCGCCTCTACTCCGGAATCCTGGGTAACCTCTACCCAACGCACCCCGTGCACCTCGATGTGGCGGGATCAGTGGAATCAATTGCGACCATCACCCCAGAAGTGTTGCGGGAAGTGCACGCTGCGTTCTATCACCCCAGCAACATGGTGCTGACGATGGTGGGGAACTTTGATGTGCACGAGATGGCGGCGGTCGTTGAGGCTAATCAGGCCCAGAAGGATTACGCGCCCGCACCCGCTTTGGAACGGGGGGTAGTGCCAGATTACGACATCGAGACGATTTTGCCGTTTCGCATGCAGACCATGCCAATTTCCCGCGCTAAGGGGATTGTCGGCATCAAGGGGACCACGAATCTGGAAGACGACATTGAAGGCTTGCGCTACACGTTAACGGCGCGGTTAATGCTGGAATTACTCTTTGGCGATTCCGGGGCAACCTACCAGAACCTGTACAATGCCGGCGTGATTGACGATTCATTCTTCGCCGACTTCGCCCGAGGCCGCGGCTACAACTACATTTCCATCGGTGGCGACAATGCTGATCCAGCGGTGCTCACCGAATCCATCGTGGATGCGGTGGCGAATTACCAGCAGAGTCCAGATTGGAACGCTGACCGGTTCAACCGGCTCAAGAAGGCGGCACTGGGGAAGTTCTACGCGGCGCTCAACTCACTGGAGAGTATTGCCAACCAGATTACGGATGGCAGCTTTGGGAGTACGACCCTGTTTGACGTTCCGGAACTCATGTCTGGCATTACTTTCACTGACGTCGAGGCAGTGGCTGCATCGTTACTGAACCTTGACGCCCTGTCCGTGTTCCACATTGCTAGTGAACAGGGGGATGTTGCTGATGCCTAGTGCATTAATTCTGGGTGCCTCCGGGGATATTGGCCAGGCTGTTGCTCGGGAAATGGCGGGGAATGGCTGGAGCCTCTATCTGCACTACCACGCGCATGTTGCGATTGCGGATCAACTGGCCGCGGAACTCAGCGCTAAGTACCCCAAGCAAGACTTCTTCACCGTCGCGGGTGATTTGCGCGACGTAAATTCCGCGCAAACCATTGCGAACCAGCTGTTTAGCCTGGACGCCGTGATTGTTGCCGCGGGGATGACGTATTACGAGCTGTTCAAAGACGCAACGATTGACCATATGACGGCGCTGATGCGGGTCCACTTGCTGACGCCCATGGCGCTGATTAATCACGTCCAAGATAAGTTGGCGGCTAGTGGCAATGGCCGCATTGTCTTCATTGGCTCAGTTTACGGTGCGAGTGGTTCGGCCATGGAAGTGACGTATTCAACGGTGAAGGGTGCGCAGTCGGCGTTCGTTAAAGCCTACGCTCAAGAAGTAGCGAGCCTAGGCATCACAGTGAACGTCGTGGCACCCGGTGCGGTGGACACGAAGATGAACCGGGAGTTTGGGGCGTCCGCTTTGGAAGCGGTACGTGAAACCATCCCGGCTGGTCGGTTTGCAAACGCGACGGACATTGCGTACTTCGTGAATACCCTGGTGAATCAGCGTGCAGGTTACTTTACCGGCCAGACGCTTTATGTAACCGGGGGCTGGTTGCGATGAAAAGAGTTTGTAACCTAACCATTTCTTAATTCAAGAGCAACCAAATTTATGCTAGACTTATTACTAGATATTAAAGCGAACGGGTGAGGATAACAACATGGACGAGATTGGTCAGAAGTTACGTGAAGCACGACTTGAAAAGGGCTACACGATTGACGACTTACAGCAAATCACGAAGATTCAAAAGCGCTACCTGTTAGCGATTGAAGAAGGTAACTTCGACGCACTGCCAGGCGACTTTTACGTGCGCGCATTCATTAAGCAGTACGCCAGCGTTGTGGGCGTTAACCCAGACACATTGGTTGAGGAATTCCAGCAGGACATTCCGACTCCACAGCCTGAACAAGTGACCCCAGAACCAGAAAAGCGCGAAAAAACGCGCCTCACACCAAAGGCAACGCCAGCCGTTACCAACCGGGTGCGCCGGCTGGTGCCAACCATCATCATTGGGGTGATTGTTGTCGCACTGATTGCCGTTGTTTACGGCTTCACCATCAGCCAGCAGAAGAAGGACAACAAGCCAAGTATTCCGGTTGATTCCTCCAGCGTGCAGGTTGACTCCTCCAAGAAGGCCAAGGCCTCCAGCAAGAAGAAGGCAGCTTCAAGCAGTAAGAAGAAGGCGGCCGCATCTTCCAGCAAGAAGGCCAAGGACGCCAAGAAGTTGACGATTTCTACGCCGACCGCCGCCGACACGACTGCGTACACCATCAAGAAGATGCCAAGTTCCGGCAACAAGGTCGACATTGCGGCGACAACCGGCTCTGCCTGGGTTAGCTTCTCCGTCGGTGGAACCATGACCTGGCAGGGAACATTGACCTCTGGTAATAGCAAGTCAATCGACATTCCGGACGGGACGACGAGCTTCGCCATCCGCACCGGGAACACGCAGGCAACTGCCATCAAGATTAACGGCACGAAGGTTGATCTGGGTGACAGCACCCACTTTACACGGACAATCACCTTCACGGTTGAATAATAAGGGGACGAAAAAGTGAATTTACCTAACAAACTGACGTTGATGCGGATGATCCTGATTCCCATCTTCACGTTGGTATTAGCCCTGGGTTTTCCAGCCGGGACCGTCATGTTTCTTGGCACCAAGGTCGCAATTGCGCGGCTCGTTGCGGTCGTTATCTTCATCGTTGCGTCCCTAACTGACTTCGCTGATGGGCAAATCGCCCGGCGGAACCACCTGGTCACCAATTTCGGCAAGTTCGCCGACCCACTGGCTGACAAGCTGCTGGTCATGACCGCATTCATTTTCCTCGCGGTTGCGGGTCAGGTGCCTGCCTGGGGCGTTGCCATTATCTTGTGGCGTGAGCTGGCAGTAACCGGCTTGCGGCTGCTCCTGGCTAATGGCGGTGAAGTGCTCGCGGCTGCTTGGCCCGGGAAGATTAAGACGACATCCCAGATGTTCGCCATCATTTTCCTGCTCGTCAACAACGCCGGGTTTGCGGCGCTGCACTTCCCACTGGCCAGCATCATGTTCTACATTGCCGTATTCTTCACCATCTACTCTGGGGTGGAATACTTCTACAAGAACCGGTCAGTATTCTCAGATAGCTTCTAACCAAAAGGACGCCCACACACTGGGCGTCCTTTTTGGTGCGGCGTGCGCGTGCGCTTAAGGCGTATAATTGAAGCGGAAACGGTGCTGTGAAACTTTTTGACTGTCAGCCAAAAAAGTTTCGGGGCATTTTCGTTAATTGGCGAAATCTATTAATGTGGGGGCAAAACATGGATGCAGAACTAATTGCAGTCGGAACAGAAATGCTGCTTGGTGAGATTGTGAACACGAACGCCGCGTATTTAGCACGCGGACTCAGTCAGGTGGGGGTAACAAGCCACTACCAGCAAATTGTGGGTGACAACCCGGAGCGGCTGGATGCGGCGATTACCGTGGCGGAACAGCGCAGTCAGATGATTATCCTCATGGGCGGCTTAGGCCCGACGAAAGATGACTTGACGAAGCAGGTCCTGGCCAAGCACCTGGGCCTACAACTGGTCGAGGACGCCGCACACCGGCAAAAGCTGGATGATCTCGCAAAGCAGCGGCAAAAGGTCATGACGCCGAATAATTTGGCCCAGGCGCTATATCCGGAAGGCGCAGTCACGCTGACCAACCACGTGGGGCTGGCAGTGGGCGCCATTGTCTCAGGCGAAGCGCACCAGTACGTGCTCCTGCCCGGCCCACCCCGCGAGTTTACCGTGATGGTGGACCGCGAACTGCTGCCCCGGCTCATGCAAGGGGAAAAGCAGCACTTGGTGAGCCGCACGCTGCGATTCTTCGGCCTCGGCGAGTCGGCGCTGGTAACCGCAATTGGCGACATCATTGATGGACAAGACAACCCCACCGTTGCACCATACATCAAGGACTATGAAGTCACGCTGCGCCTAACCGCTAGTGCGGTCAGTGAAGCGGCCGCAAACACCATGCTTGACCAGCTGCAAGCACGCATTTTGGCCGTGCTGGCGCCGTATTACTATGCGACGGGTGCGAACGTGACGCTCGCGCAAACGGTTGTGCAAGAGCTCATTGCGCGTAAGATTTCAATTACGGCCGCCGAAAGCTTAACGGCGGGACTCTTTCAGGCCACACTTGGCTCAGTGGCGGGCGTTTCGGCCGTCTTCCCGGGCGGCTTCGTCACGTATGCGCCAACAGTTAAGCACCAGCTGGTGGGTGTGAACGCTGCAACCATTGCCGATTACGGCGTGGTCAGCCGGGAGACCGCATGTGCGATGGCTGAAGGCGCAAGGTCGGCCTTGGGCACGGAAATGGCGGTCAGCTTCACTGGGGTTGCGGGGCCGGACAGTCTGGAAGGCCACCCCGCCGGCACAGTGTGGATTGGGCTCGCGACTGCAACCGGTGTGCGCGCTGAAGAATTCCACCTCGGCGGCCACCGGAATGAAGTGCGGATTCGCTGCGTGAAAACAGCCCTCATGATGTTGCTCCACGAATTACGGTCCAATTAGGCCGATTCTGTTCCAGTTGGACTTTTCCCTTACGTTACGTGCACGCGGCTAGCAGTGGCTAGGTGTGCACCAAGGACAGGAGGCCTGACGGCATGGAACAAACGGCAGAAAGCAAGGCGGCACTGGAGAAAGCCCTGAAGAAGATTGAAAAAAATTTCGGGAAGGGCGCGGTGATGCGGATGGGGGCGAAAGCTGATACCCGCGTGCAGACCGTGTCCACAGGTTCGCTCGCATTAGACGAGGCATTAGGTGTGGGCGGGTTTCCCCGCGGCCGCATCATTGAGGTGTACGGCCCGGAAAGTTCCGGGAAGACGACGCTCGCGTTGCACGCGGTGGCAGAGGTGCAAAAAGCCGGGGGTACGGCGGCATATATCGACGCGGAAAACGCGATGGATCCTAAGTACGCCACCAATTTGGGCGTCGACATTGACAGCCTGCTGCTTTCCCAGCCAGATACGGGGGAGCAAGGCCTGGAGATTGCGGACACCCTGGTGGCCAGCGGGGCGGTTGACATTGTGGTCGTCGATTCGGTGGCCGCACTGGTGCCACGCGCGGAAATCGACGGTGAAATCGGTGATGCCCACGTGGGTCTGCAGGCCCGCCTGATGTCGCAGGCACTACGGAAGCTGTCGGGCCAGATTAACCGCACCAAGACGATTGCAATTTTTATCAACCAGATTCGGGAAAAGGTCGGCATCATGTTCGGCAATCCCGAGACAACTCCGGGTGGGCGCGCACTGAAATTCTACGCGACCATTCGGCTCGAAGTGCGGCGGGCCGAGCCAATCAAAGATGGCACGGACATTATTGGCAACCGCACTAAAATTAAGGTGGTCAAAAACAAGGTTGCCCCGCCATTCCGGGTGGCTGAAGTGGATATTATGTACGGTCAGGGGATTTCGCAGACTGGCGAAATTGTTGACATGGCCGTGGCCCGCGACGTCATTGATAAGAGTGGCTCGTGGTACAGCTACAACAACATGCGCATTGGCCAGGGCCGCGAGAACCTGAAGGCCTACCTGGACGAGCACGAAGATGTAAAAAACGAAATTCGCGCGCGCATCCGGGAATTTGGGGCCGAAGAGCCGGAAGCAGCCGTCCCAGATGCTGCAGCTGCCCCGGAACCGGAAGCAGAAGAAGCGTAACGGAGAACTCCCGCCACACAGTTTGGGCGGGAGTTTTTCTGTGCCTAATGCCCCATTTTCGCCGTTTGTGTGGTATCTGTCGTTGACACCCTTGAAGTGTACGGCTAGAATTAAGAACTGTAATAATCTACAAAAATAATATGCATCTGAGTTTGAAAAACTTATTAAAGATGATGCGGAGGTGAGAACGTGACAGCAGATATTCTGCTCGCGGTAGTCCCCGCAGCCATCGCTATTGTGATTGGGTATGCCTGTGGTTTTAGTGTCCACAAGCACATCCATACTAAAAATCTAAACGAAGCAACTAGCACGGCCGAGGGAATTATCGCCCAAGCAAAGACAGAGGCCGCGACATTGAAGAAGGAAACGGTGATTGAAGCCAAAGATGAGGCTAACCGTTACCGGAATCAGGTTGAGGACGAAGTAAGACAACGGCGCAATGAGGTTGCCAAGACCGAAAGCCGCTTAGACGCCCGAGAAGAAACTTTAGACCGTCGTGATGACACGCTCGATCGCAAGGAACAGAGTCTTGCGGATCGGGATACGAATTTAAGCAAGCGCCAGGATGACCTTGACGCACTTGCAGCTAAGCTCGCACACAGTGAAGACGATGCCGAAGCCGAAATGGCCCGCATTGCGGAACTGACGCCTGAAGCTGCACGTAAGGAAGTACTTGATAAGACGCGTGATGAGTTGACACACGAACGGGCCGTTATGGTGCGTGAAAGTGAAGACGAAGCACGAAGCACCGCTGGTAAAACCGCCAAGACGCTGATTGCGGATGCAATTCAGCGCTCGGCCGCAGATATCGTCACCGAAACCACGGTGACGGTGGTTAACCTGCCAACAGATGACATGAAGGGGCGGATTATCGGTCGTGAAGGCCGGAACATCCGCACCCTTGAGACGCTGACGGGGATTGACATCATCATTGATGACACCCCAGAAGCCGTCGTGTTGTCTGGTTTTGACCCAATTCGGCGCGAAATCGCCCGGATGGCGCTTGAAGCCCTCATTCAGGACGGTCGTATCCACCCAGCCCGCATTGAAGAGGCTGTGGATAAGGCCCGGCGCCAGATGGATGAACAGATGCGCGAAATTGGGGAGAAGGCCCTCTTTGATGTGGGCATTCACAGCATGCACCCAGATTTGATTAAAACACTTGGTCGGCTGCATTACCGGACTAGTTACGGGCAAAATGTGCTCGACCATTCGATTCAAGTTGCTAAGCTTGCCGGCGTCATGGCGGCCGAGCTTGGTGAAGATATCACTCTAGCGAAACGCGCGGGGTTATTACACGATATTGGTAAAGCGGTGGACCACGAAGTTGAGGGTTCACACGTTGAACTTGGCGTTGAATTGACGCGCAAGTACCACGAACCACAAGTAGTTGTGAATACAATTGCTTCACACCACGGTGACACCGAAGCAACCAGCACCATTGCGGTTCTGGTCGCTTCTGCTGACGCCATTTCGGCCGCCCGTCCTGGCGCCCGGAGCGAATCGCTTGAGAACTACCTCCACCGACTGGAGAAGCTCGAAAGCATCGCGAACAGCTTCGACGGCGTGGATCACAGTTATGCGATTCAGGCAGGTCGGGAAATTCGGGTCATTGTTAAGCCCGAGAAGTTGAGTGATGATCAGGCCACCCTGGTCGCACGCGACATTAAGAACGAAATCGAACACAATCTTGAATACCCCGGCCACATTAAGGTCACGGTTATTCGGGAAACTAGAAGAGTTGAGTACGCTAAGTAACAATGATTTAGGGAAAGGAACGCATACCGGCGTTCCTTTTTCGTACATAGCAAAGCTACAGATAGGTTAAGAACATGTTGCAATGACTAATTTTGCCTTTACACGTAGTATGATGGTTGTATGTAGATAGAAAGTGGGACGACCAGATGTCGGTATTCAAAATCGTAGTCAGCTTAATTGCGACAATGATTATTTCGGCTGCCATTACGCCGTTCGTTCGGCGGCTTGCCTTCGTACTGGGTGCGGTAGACAATCCGGGTAAGCGCCGGGTGAATAAAGTGCCAATGCCAACGCTCGGGGGCCTTGCAATTTTCCTCGCGTTCACATTCGCCACGTTCGTGCTATTACGGCCACAATTCAACACACACCTGATGTTCTCACTGTTCCTCGCCGAATCCGTCGTGATTGTAACGGGGATGATTGATGACATTAAGGAACTGACGCCCCGGCAGAAGATGCTTGGGCTCTTCATTGCTGCCCTCATCGTGTACTTCCTTGCCGGAGTGAAGATGACGCAGATTAACCTGGGCCCGATTCACTTCCAGCTCGGCTGGCTTAGTCTGCCGATTACCGTGTTCTGGATTCTCGGGATTTCGAACGCCGTCAACTTGATTGATGGCCTGGACGGACTGGCCACGGGGGTATCCATCATCGCGCTGACCACGATGGGCATCATCGGCTTCTTCTTCCTGAGCGTCGCGGAAGTGGGCACATCCATCATGATTTTCGCCCTCGTTGCCGCATTAATCGGGTTCTTGCCGCACAACTTCTATCCGGCCCGCATCTTCCTGGGGGACACTGGCTCGCTGTTCATCGGCTTCATGCTCGCAGTGTGTTCCTTGCAGGGGTTGAAGAACGTGACCTTCATCTCGCTGGTGATGCCCGTCATCGCGCTCGGGGTGCCGGTGACCGACACCCTGTACGCCATCATCCGGCGCCTCTTGAACCACGTGGCCATTTCGCAAGCGGACAAGCACCACTTGCACCACCGTCTGATGCAGCTCGGGCTCACGCACCGGCAAACCGTACTCGTGATTTATGGCATTGAATTAGTTTTCGCCATGATTGCGTTGCTCTACCCCTTGAGCAGCACGCTGGGGAACGTATTGCTGACGATTGGGGTGCTGTTTGGGATTGAGATGTTCGTGGAACTTATCGGCCTGCTCGGCAATAACCGCACGCCGCTGCTATTCATGATCCGCAAGATTGTCCATAAACTAAATAAATGATGTTAATAAAATAGCGTTCTAACCGCGGCCTTCTGGTTGCTGGTTAGAACGCTATTTGTCTGCTTATTGCTCCTTTAGCGGCACTTCTGCGGTTCGGGTGGAACCGAAGCTGAACGCGACTTTCGCGCGCGTGATATTGGTCAGTTCAGCTTGCACGGCTGCGTCTTGTTCGGCAGCAAGAAAAACGTGAATGACGACGTGGTCGGTAAAATCCGCCGTGGCCGTTAGTTCGTGTTCGCGCAGGTAGTTGTCCACCACTTGGTACGTCGCGTAATCAGTGGTGATGTTCAGCTCACGTTCTGCCACCAGCTGCACCAGGCCAAGTGTGCTAATGGCCTCCGTTACGGATTGGGTGTAGGCACGGATTAGTCCCGCGGCGCCCAACTTGATCCCGCCAAAGTAGCGCGTGGTGACGGCCACGACGTTACTAACATCGTGCACGGTGAGTCCACGCAGGGTGGGGGCACCGGCCGTGCCGCTGGGTTCGCCGTCATCGCTGGCCCGTTCGACGCTTACGGGCCAGCCGATGCGGGCGGCCCAGACGTTGTGGTTTGCTTTCCGGTTTGCGCGGCGCACATCCGCCACGAAGGCTTCCGCTTCTTCGGCCGTCGCAACCCGGCCCATACTCGTGATGAACCGGGATTTTTTGATTACAATTTCATTTCTTCCAGATTGGGCAAGGGTAATGCGGTCCATTTTGCGTAATCTCCTTATGAGGTGATATTGATGGTAAAAATTGAAGACGTGGCGGGACAGCAATTAACCACCGCCGAAGTTGCATGGCTCAAACTGCCTGAATCAATTCTAGCACAGGGGCGCAGCGTTGCGGCAATCACACGTTCCGGCCGCAGTGCCCGGTGCAACCGGTGCGGCAGCCGCTTTGCCCAGCACAAGCAGCTATTGCCCAATGGCAGCGTGTATTGTCCGGCGTGCATCGCGATGGGGCGGGTGACGGATCAAGACCGGCTATGGTATTTCCCGGCGCAACCGGCTGTACCAACGCCAGTTCAGATGTCGTGGACCGGTAATCTGACGCCCGCGCAAAAGCGGGTCGCGGACGAACTGGTCGCAGCTTACGAGCGCGGCGCAGAACGCTTGCTGTGGGCTGTGACCGGCGCGGGTAAAACCGAGATGCTCTTTGGCGTACTCGAGCGCGCGCTACGTGACGGAGTGCGGGTGGCGGTGGTGTCCCCGCGCATCGACGTGATTTTGGAGCTCGCCCCGCGGATAGCTGCGGCGTTTGCGGACGTGCCCTTAGCCGTGCGCTACGGTGCCAGTGGGCCAGTGCCGGTCACCCAGTTGCTCCTGGCGACCGTGCACCAATTATTGCGTTACCGGCAGGCGTTCGGCTTAATTGTGGTGGATGAGGTGGACGCGTTCCCGTTTAGTACTGATCCGATGCTCGAAAGCGCCGTGCGCAATGCCTGCAGCGGCACCGTGTTGTTCCTCACGGCCACGCCCGGGGTCAACCTCATGCGCCAGGTTAAACGGGGGCAAATTGGGGTGAGTTATCTGCCGCGGCGTTTTCACGGCTATCCGCTACCCGTCCCCCAGGTGACGATTGTGCCCCAGCCGACACATTTTGGCGCCAAGCAGCGGGCAATTATTTCCCGGGTTATGCGCAAATGTCAGCGCATGTTAGTGTTTGTCCCCTCGATTACCGCGCTAAAGCCGGTGCAGCAGGCACTGGCCGCGATGCAGATTGCGAGTCTGACGGTGCACGCGGGGGAACCGGCCCGGGAAGAGCGGGTGCGGGCACTGCGGGAAGGACGAATCAACGTGCTGGTGACGACCACGATCCTGGAACGGGGCGTGACGTTTTACAACTGTGGGGTCGTGGTGCTGCAAGCCGATGCGCTGATTTTCGCCACCTCTGCCCTTGTGCAGATGGCGGGCCGGGCGGGGCGCAGCAAGGAGCATCCCGACGATCCGGTCGAATTCGTCTGTGCTAACTATACCAAAACCGTCCACGCGGCCATTAAGCAGATTCGGTCCCTGAACCGCCGGGGGGCGCGATGAAGTGCCGGCGGTGTGGCCAGCCGTTATTTGGCCAACATAGTTTAGCCGCCTTGATTTCGCTGCAGCCGCTGATTGACGAAACGCTATGCAACCAGTGCCGTGAGCTATTTGCGCGCATTGACCAGCAGCGCTGTTGTCCGGATTGCGGCCGGGCAGAGCAGACGGGACGCTGCCGTGACTGCCTGCGCTGGGCGCAGTTAGGCGTGCCCGCTTTGCAAAATCGCGGGCTCTACCTGTACAACGACGCGATGAAGGAGTTGATTCAGCAATATAAGGGGATTGGCGATTACAACTTACGCACCTGTTTTGCCGCGGATGTTGAGCGGTTGCGGATGGTCCGGGGCGCGACTTTTGTGCCGCTGCCAACGGAAGCAAAACATTTTGCAGTGCGCGGGTTTGACCCAGTAGTAGGTTTGTTTGGCACCTTGCCGCTCAAAATGTGGTTGGCTAAAGCTGATACGGAGCAGCCCCAGGCCCAGAAGAATCGGGCGGCGCGGCTGCGAACGCCCCAAAGTTTTCGCTGCGTGGTGCCGGCTAAGACTTTGAACCGCACCCGCCTGATTTGTTTGCTGGATGACCTCTACACAACGGGCACGACTTTGCACCACGCAGCCGCAGCAATTCGTGATGCTGGCTATTCGGGGAAAGTGATTTCACGCACGCTCATTCGTTAACAAGGAATTTGTGAAAACGTTTGTATTCCGAACCTTGTCTTAGTATAATTAAGTCAAGGAAGAGAACTTCCTGTTACCGGAAAGGGGAGAAGTTTTATGCTTACTTACAATGTCCGTGGTGAAAACATCGAGGTCACCGACGCAATCCGTAGCTACGTCGAAAAGCGGATCAGCAAGCTGAACAAGTACTTTGCTGATTCCACGCAGGCGACCGCACACGTCAACTTGAAGGTGTACACGAATAAGAACGCCAAGGTTGAAGTGACGATCCCAATGCCATTCATCACGTTACGCGCAGAGGAAACCAGCCCCGACCTGTATGCATCTGTTGACCTGGTAACCGACAAGCTTGAACGCCAGATTCGCAAGTTCAAGACCAAGATCAACCGGAAGTCTCGCGAGAAGGGATTCCCTGAATTCACGACTGCGCCAACTGGTGCAGCTGATGGCGCAGATGAGGTAGACGCACCCGACTTGACCGTTGTCCGGACCAAGCGTGTTTCCCTTAAGCCAATGGATTCTCAGGAAGCAATCTTACAAATGGACATGCTCGGCCACAACTTCTTCATCTTCGAAGACGCAGAGACCAACGGCACCAGCATCGTCTACCGTCGTCGTGATGGTCGCTACGGCCTGATTGAAACCGACGAATGATATTTTAACAATCCAGAAGCAGGTTCTGCGCCGCATAGCGCAGAACCTGTTTTTTGTTGGCTAAGCTAAAAATTTGATGTGAAAAATTGCGCATGGCCGACTGGGCGGCAAGGCTGCAGTTTTGATTTTATTTGCCCCCATCGCTGTAGTATATTAGTAGCAGAAATCAATGTTGCCGAAGTGTGGCGTTTCCGCACGGATAGTGCCATAATTTTACAATCGCGCAACTTTTAGCGACCATTTGTTGTAGGGGCTGTTGCTAATGCAGAATTATGATAGAATAGTAAGGATATTGCACACAGAAACAGCGGTGCAGGGGAAGGATCAACTACATGGCTAACTTGTTACGTAAAATGGTCGAAAGTGACGACCGTGAAGTACGCCGACTCGGTAAGATTGCCGACAAGGTCCAAGCATATGAAGACGAATACGCCGCAATGTCCGATGAAGACTTGCAGGCTAAGACACCTGAATTCAAAACTCGCTTACAAAATGGCGAAACTCTCGACGATATTTTGCCAGAAGCATTTGCGGTGGCACGTGAAGGGGCTAAGCGTGTGCTTGGTCTGTTCCCATTCCGCGTGCAGATTATCGGGGGGATTACGCTCCACGAAGGTAACATTGCCGAGATGCGTACCGGTGAAGGGAAGACCCTGACCTGTACCATGCCGGTTTACCTGAACGCGCTTGCCGGCAAGGGTGTGCACGTGGTGACGGTTAACGAATACCTGAGCACCCGTGACGCAACCGAAATGGGCGAACTGTACAACTGGCTCGGCCTGTCTGTCGGTCTGAATGTTTCCCAGCTGAGCAGCGACGAGAAGCGCGCGGCTTACAACTGTGACATCACCTACTCAACCAACTCTGAACTCGGGTTTGACTACCTGCGTGACAACATGGTTGTGTACAAGGAACAGATGGTCCAGCGGGAACTCAACTTCGCCGTGGTCGATGAAGTTGACTCCATCTTGATTGACGAAGCGCGGACGCCACTGATTATTTCTGGTGGGGCCCAGCAGTCAACCGGCCTGTACATTCGGGCTGACCGGTTCGTGAAGACACTCCACGAAACCGAAGACTACAAGATTGACTGGCCAACCAAGACCGCTAGCTTGACTGAAAGCGGGATTAAGAAGGCCGAAAAGAACTTTGGCCTCGCTAACCTCTACGACACCGAAAACACGGCTTTGACCCACCACCTGGACCAGGCGCTGCGGGCGAACTACATCATGCTGAACGATATTGACTACATGGTGCAGGATGGCGAAGTGCTCATCGTTGACCAGTTTACTGGGCGGGCGATGGAGGGCCGGCGTTACTCCGACGGTCTGCACCAAGCGATTGAAGCTAAGGAAGGCGTCGAGATTCAGGATGAAAGCCAGACCATGGCCAACATCACGTACCAAAACTACTTCCGGATGTACGATAAGCTTGCCGGGATGACCGGGACGGCCAAGACGGAGCAGGAAGAATTCCGCGAAATCTACAACATGGAAGTTATTTCCATTCCGACCAACAAGCCAATCGTGCGTGTGGACGAACCCGATGTGCTGTACCCAACACTTGACAGCAAGTTCAACGCCGTTGCCGATGACATTCAGGCGCGGCACGAAGCGGGCCAGCCAGTGCTGGTTGGGACCGTGGCGATTGAATCTAGTGAACGGCTCAGTGAATTGCTGGACCAACGCCAGATTCCGCACACGGTGCTGAACGCGAAGAACCACTTCAAGGAAGCCGAAATCGTTATGAACGCGGGCCAGCGCGGTGCCGTTACCATTGCGACCAACATGGCCGGCCGTGGGACTGACATTAAGCTTGGACCGGGCGTCAAGGAAGTCGGCGGACTCGCCGTACTAGGGACGGAACGGCACGAATCTCGCCGAATCGATAACCAGCTGCGTGGCCGTTCTGGCCGTCAGGGTGACCCGGGTCTGACCCAGTTCTACCTGTCCCTTGAAGACGACTTGATGAAGCGTTTTGGTTCTGACCGGATTAAGGCCGTTCTGGAACGGCTGCGCGTCGATGACGAAGATCAGGTCATCAAGTCCCGGATGGTTAGTCGCCAGGTTGAGTCTGCCCAGAAGCGGGTTGAAGGGAACAACTACGATACCCGTAAGCAGACCCTGCAGTACGATGATGTGATGCGTGAACAGCGTGAAGTCATTTACAACCAGCGCCAGCAGGTTATCAACGAACAAGAGGACTTGAAGCCAATCCTGTTCGCGATGATTGAACGCACTGTGACCCGGGTTGTGAACCTGCACACCCAGGGTGCGGAAACCGACTGGAACCTCGAAGCCATCAGTGATTACGTGCTGGCGAACATGGCCGGCGACGACAAGTTCAAGCAAAGCGACCTCGACGGGCTCAGCGCCGACGAAATCAAGGCCCTGCTCATGGACCTTGTGAACCAGAACTTCGACGCCAAGGAAAAACAACTGAACGATCCACAGCAAATGCTGGAATTCGAAAAGGTTGTTATCCTGCGGGTGGTTGACTCCCTCTGGACCGACCACATCGATGCCATGGACCAGCTGCGGCAGTCAATTGGGCTGCGTGGTTACGGCCAGATGAATCCGCTGGTTGAGTACCAAGAAGAAGGTTACCGGATGTTTGAAGAAATGATTGCGGCAATCGACGACAACACGACGCGTCTGTTCATGAAGGCTGAAATTCGCCAGAACATCCGCCGTTAATTAACCGAGAATCGGTTCCGCCTGCGCGTGTGCGTTGGTGGGACCGATTCTTTTGTTTTTCTGAAAAAAGCCAAAACGACGTGGACATTTACCAAACATTTAGACTCACGTTGTACAATTGGGCTTGAATAAACAGAATGTAATCGCTACATGGTGCGCCTAAATCGCCAATTTTACGGTAGATGTTACACTTATGTTAGGTGGGCGTGCCCTAAACGTAATGTAACGTGCGTACACTAGGCTTATCAATAATAATAATTTGGCGAGTTCAATCGCGGTTATCAAAGTAAAAGGAGCGCATATCTCAATGGAATTTAGTCAGATTCGCTCAGCACTGGCTGAGATTAGTACCAAAATACAGCAGTTCAGGGGGTCGCTTTGACCTCGATGGTCTGAACGAACAGATTGCTCTGAACGAACACCAGATGGCTGAACCGGGCTTCTGGGACAACGCCCAGGCGGCGCAGGAAGTCATCGATGCGAACAATGCACTGAAGGCCAAGCACGACTCGTTCTACGAGTTGCAAAATGCACTGGAGGACCTCGAAGTTTCCTTCGACCTGCTGCAAGAAGAACCGGATGCCGACCTGCAGGCGGAGACCGAGGCCAATCTGACCAAGCTGCAGGATGAAATGCAGCGTTACGAACTGAACCTGCTACTTGCTGAACCATATGACGGTAACAACGCCATTCTCGAAATCCACCCGGGCGCGGGCGGTACGGAAGCCCAAGATTGGGGTGCGATGTTGCTGCGAATGTATCAGCGTTGGGCTGAACAAAACGGATTCAAGGTGGAAGTTGCTGATTATTTACCGGGTGATGAAGCCGGGCTCAAGAGTGTCACCTTGCTGATTAACGGGACGAATGCGTACGGCATGCTGCGGAGTGAACGCGGGGTGCACCGATTAGTCCGCATTTCGCCCTTTGATGCGGCGGGACGGCGGCACACCAGTTTTGCCTCAGTTGACGTCATGCCCGAACTCGACAATTCGATTAACATTGACGTGTCGTGGGATGACATCAAGATGGAAGTTTTCCGTAGTAGTGGGGCGGGTGGCCAACACATTAACAAGACCAGTTCGGCGGTGCGTCTGATTCACATTCCAACCGGGATTGTCACTTCCAGTCAGGCTGAGCGGTCGCAGTTCCAAAACAAGGCAACGGCGCTGGCCATGCTGAAGGCCAAGCTGTATCAGCGGGAACAAGAGGCCCAAGCGCAGCGCGCAGCCGAAATCAAGGGTGTGCAGCTCGATAACGGCTTTGGGTCGCAGATTCGCTCCTACGTTTTTCACCCGTACACGATGGTTAAGGACCACCGGACCAATTACGAAACGGGGAACGGTCAGGCCGTCATGGACGGTGACCTGAACCCATTCATCTACGCCTACCTGCAGTGGCAATTGGCGCAGAACAATCCGGAATAAATGCTGATAGAGCGCGATTAGAGGGGGACAAAAATGATTTCCATCAAAAATGTAAGTAAAAAATACGATAATGGTGTTCCCGGGATTAAGGACATTTCGCTGGACATTGATCAGGGCGAATTCGTCTACGTCATCGGGCCCAGTGGTGCGGGTAAATCGACCTTCATCAAGATGCTGTACCACCAGCTGACCCCGACGACAGGGAATATCGTCTTCAATGACTTCGACTACTCAACCATGCGGCCCAGCCAGGTACCATTCCTGCGCCGGGAAATGGGGATTGTCTTCCAGGACTTCAAGCTGTTGCCCCGGATGACCATCTTCGAAAACGTGGCGTACGCCATGCAGGTAATCGAGAAGACCGACGCCGAAATCAAGCCGCGTGTGCTTGATGTGCTGCGCCAGGTGGGCCTCGAAACTAAGGTCCGCCGCTTCCCGAGCGAACTGTCCGGTGGTGAGCAGCAGCGGGTGGCGATTGCCCGGGCGATTGTGAACAGTC
This sequence comes from Lacticaseibacillus sharpeae JCM 1186 = DSM 20505, assembly GCF_001436225.1. Taxonomy (GTDB): domain Bacteria; phylum Bacillota; class Bacilli; order Lactobacillales; family Lactobacillaceae; genus Lacticaseibacillus; species Lacticaseibacillus sharpeae. The sequence goes on from NZ_AYYO01000019.1 coordinate 42,557, forward strand.
CCAAGGTGCTGATTGCCGACGAACCAACTGGTAACCTCGACCCCGAGACTAGTGAAGAAATCATGGACATTATCGAAAAAATCAACAACCAGGGGACGACCATCATTATGGCCACGCATAACCGGGACGTGGTTAACGGCCGGTCCCACCGCGTGCTGGAAATTGCGGGCGGTAACTTAGTTCGAGACGAAAAACAGGGGGCATACGGCATTGAAGACTGAAGTAATTAAAAGGCACGTTGGCGACAGTCTGAAGAGTCTGCGCCGTAACGGCTGGATGAGTGTGGCTGCGGTTTCGGCCGTGACGGTCACACTGCTTCTGGTCGGGATTTTTATGGCAATTCTGTTCAACGGGAACCGGATTAGCCACCAGGTGGAAAACGATGTGCAGGTCCGGGTTTACATCGACCGCAACGTGAACAAGACCAAGAAGGCCGCGCTGCGTAAGAAGCTAACCAAGATGAAGAATGTGACCAAGGTTAGCTACCGGTCGAAGTCCACGGAACTGAACACCATCGTTAGTGGTTACGGTTCACAGTGGAACATGTTCAAGGGGGACGAAAACCCACTGAATGACGTCTTCATTGTTGAGACCACGAGCCCAGATTCCACGATGGCCATCGCCAAGAAGGCCCAGAAGCTGGATAACGTTAGCGACGCGTCATACGGGGGCAAAACGGCCCGGAAGCTGTTCACCTACATTGATGGTGTGCGCAACTGGGGCTTTGGCTTCACTGTCTTGCTACTACTGCTGGCCGTCTTCCTGATTAGTAACACGATTCGGATTACCATTCTGTCGCGGCGGGATGAAATCGGCGTGATGCGGCTGGTTGGGGCCACCAACAGTTACATTCGCTGGCCATTCCTGCTTGAAGGCGCTTGGACCGGGTTGCTCGGGTCAATCGTACCCATGGTGTTCGTCGACATTGCTTACCATGTGGTGCACGGCTCGATGGATATCTCTGAAGCCAGCAACGGCTTCTCATTGTACCCAGTCATGCCGTTCCTGCTGTGGCTGGACCTCCTGCTCGCAGTCGTCGGGATTGTCATCGGGGCTGTCGGCGCGGTTGTTTCCATGCGGCGTTTCCTCAAGATTTAAAGGCAAATATTTCCGGAACTATGTCAAACGGTGTTGAATAGTAAATTTATCATTTGGAGTTCGTCCTTC
>NZ_AYYO01000020.1 GCF_001436225.1 Lacticaseibacillus sharpeae JCM 1186 = DSM 20505
TAGTGGCTGGTGAATAATTTGTCCAAGTTATCTGTAACAGCTCCTTAACCCGTTATTGTTGTATAATAGATGCATAGGAATTCCCGGTATTCCGTCAATCCCCATGCACTTTACACAACCCTATCGGAGGCGTTATCCATGGTTTATCGTCAAACAGTCACGCAACTCTCAATTGAATCCTTTGGTACTGCACTGAGCACACCGCTCAGTGCAGACAACGAGTGGGTTCAGCTTGCGGATCAAATGCCATGGCAGAAGTTAAGCGAGGCATACCAATTGGCTTTTCCTTCGAAGCTTGGCCGTGCTGGTAAACCATTTCGCCTGTTGTATGGTGCTCAGTTGATCAAGCAACGAACTGGTTTGTCTGATCGAGACGTTGTCGAAGCGATTCGTGACACCCCGGCTTATCAATACTTCATTGGTATCCCTCAGTATCAACTTAAAGTCCCATTCGATCACACGGCGCTGTCGTACTTTCGCCGGCGGATCGCGCCGATTTCTGAATTGATCCGCAATATCATGACCGATACGGTTCGGGAACGACTTCAACGCCACTTACCAACCAAGTCGGTGATGATCACCGACGCAACTTGTACTCCGGTGAATATCAAGTTTCCCCAAGATACGCATCTACTTAATCAGGCGAGAACAAACCTAGAAGATGACATTAAAGTCATGGCTAAACAGCTTCAAATTGCACCACCACGGACTTACAAGCGTGAAGCTCACGCAAAGTGGACTGCCTTTTCACGCAAACCACGACGTTGGGGGAAGCTCACACAAAAGCAAATCAAAGCCCAACTTCAATACATTCGTCGCGACTTGCGCTATGTCGATGAGATGATCGACCAAGGTGCGACCTTGACCGCGGCGCGGGCTAAGCGACTTGGCGTCATTCGCTTAGTCTTTGACCAACAAGATTACATGTATCGCAACCACACGCATCGTGTCGAAAACCGGATCGTAAGCTTAAGTCAGCCGGAGATTCGTCCAATCATGCGAGGTAAATCAAAGTCCCCGGTTGAGTTTGGACCAAAGATCGATGTTTCGATCATGGATGGCGTGATTGACATTGAGCGTTTCTCTTTCAATGCCTTCAATGAAAGTGGTGACCTTGGATCGACACTTGATCACTACTACGACGTGCACGGCGAATATCCAGACGAGGTACTGTTGGACACACTGTATCGAACTCGCGAAAACATTGGGATGTGTGCCAACCTTGGTATCCGCGTGAGTGGACCGCGGCTTGGACGTAAACCAAAGCATGTGGATCCAGCACAGCGCCATCAGGATCAAGACGCAGAGAACCGCCGCGGCGAAATTGAACGCCGATTCTCGTTCGTAAAGGGGAATCTCGGATTGGATCTTGTCAAAGAGAAGACCGCAGAGACAATTGCGGTTGCCGTAGACACTGGTGTGGTCATGGCGAATTTGGAAAATCTTCTCGCAGTTTTAAGTAGACCAATTTCGATTACTGCCAAAAAGAATAAGACTGCGGTGAAGATTGATTACAAAGTTATCGTGGATTTGCCTGAAAGTTAGGGCTAATTCACCAGCCACTA
>NZ_AYYO01000021.1 GCF_001436225.1 Lacticaseibacillus sharpeae JCM 1186 = DSM 20505
TACAAAGTTATCGTGGATTTGCCTGAAAGTTAGGGCTAATTCACCAGCCACTACATAAAGTGGGGAATATTTAATGGCAAAATACATCATCAAACGCGTCTTCTACCTGGTCCTGACGCTGTTCATCATTGCGTCCGCGACGTTCTTCTTGATGAAGCTCATGCCCGGATCACCGTTCAACAACCCGAAGATTCCGGCGGCGCAGCTCAAAATTCTGAATAAGGCGTACGGGCTCGACCAGCCGTTGCTCGTGCAGTACGGCAAGTACCTGATGGGCATCCTGCACGGGGACTTCGGGACGAGTTACCAGTTCGCGGGGCAGAGTGTGTCCCACCTGATTGGCTCTCGGATTGCGCCATCGCTGCAGATTGGCTTGCAGGCCATGATTCTGGGAACCCTGCTCGGGATTTTGCTGGGGGCGATTGCCGCCATTCGTGCGCACAGCTGGGTGGATTCCGTTGCGACCATCTTCGCTATTCTCGGCCGTTCCATTCCGAACTTCGTCTTTGCGGCGCTGCTGCAGTTCTGGCTCGCCTACAAATGGAAGATTTTCCCAATTGCCCTCTGGGACGGGTTCCAGTACAGCATCCTGCCGACGCTCGCGTTGTCCATGGCACCGCTCGCCCAGACGGCGCGGTTCATGCGCACCGAGATGGTCGAGGTGTTGAACTCCGATTACATCGAACTCGCCCGGTCGAAGGGTGCGTCTGAGTGGCAGGTCGTTGCGCGGCACGCACTGCGCAACTCGATGATTCCGATTGTCACCATCATCGGCCCCATGGCGGTCGACTTGATGGTCGGCTCGCTGGTTGTCGAGAATATTTTCGCCATCCCCGGCATTGGGGAACAGTTCGTGCGCTCGATTCTGACCAATGACTACCCCGTCATCATGGGGCTGACGATGCTGTACTCGGCCATGCTCGTGGTGGTGTTGTTGATTGTTGATATTCTCTACGGGTTCATTGACCCACGCATTCGGTTAACGGGGGAGGCAAACTAATGGCTGATTACAAGATTAATGCAGATAGCTTCAAGTTCGCCCACGTAGAAAAAGAGGCGCAGGAGCACATTGCCACGCCGAGTTTGACGTTCACCCAGGACGCCATGCGCCGGCTGCGCAAGAACAAGGTGGCGATGATTTCGTTGTGGATCATCATCATCATGATTGTGCTGTCCGTTCTCAGTATCTGGTTCTCGCCGCGCAACCCCATGACGCAGCACCTGAACTGGAACAACTTGCCACCAAAACTGGGCAATCTGAACATCCCCGGCTTCAACGGTCACGCGATGTATCAGGGCAAGATGGTCGACATGTACAAGATGAACCACGTACCCGACGGAACTTGGTTTGCGCTCGGCACGGATAGTCTCGGCCGCGACTTGCTCAGCCGCATCCTGGCTGGGACCAAGGTTTCCCTGTTCGTCGCGTTCATGGCCACCCTCTTTGACCTGACCATCGGCATCATCTACGGCATTGTCTCCGGCTGGAACGGCGGCACGGTCGACACCGTGATGCAGCGGATCGTCGAAATCATCAGCTCGATTCCTAACTTGGTGGTCGTAATCCTGATGCTGCTCGTGTTCAAGCCTGGTCTCTTCAGCATCATCGTGGCGATTGCGTTCACGGGCTGGGTGACCATGGCGCGCTTGATTCGTGCGCAGACCTTGCAGATGCGCGACCAGGAGTTCATCCTGGCCGCCAAGACGCTCGGCGAGTCACCGATTAAAATCGCGTGGAAGCACCTGATTCCGAACCTGTCATCGACGATTATCATCCAGACGATGTTCACGATTCCGTCCGCCATCTTCTTCGAGGCGTTCCTGTCCTACATTGGGATTGGGATTCCGTCTCCGCAGGCATCACTCGGGACTCTGCTGTCGGACGGCCAGAAGAATTTCCGCTTCCTGCCGTACCAGATGGTGTACCCCGCGATTGTGATTTCGGTGCTGATGCTCGCGTTCAACTTGCTCGCTGACGGGCTGCGCGATGCGTTCGACCCCCGTTCGGCACGTTAGGAGGTTAGTTGTGAGTAATATTCTTGAAGTGAAAAATTTAGTCATCGACTTCCACACGTACGCCGGCGAGGTGCACGCCATTCGCGACGTCTCCTTTGATTTGGCCAAGGGCGAAACACTGGCCATCGTGGGTGAGTCTGGTTCGGGTAAGTCCGTGACCCTGCGCACCATCATGGGATTGCTGGCCAAAAACGGGCAAGTGGTCTCCGGTCAGGTGCTGTTCAACGGCCAGGACATCCTGAAGAAATCGCAGAAGGAACTGAACGCGATGCGCGGCAACGACATCGCCATGATTTTCCAAGACCCCATGACCTCACTGGACCCGACGATGCCGATTGGCAAGCAGGTCGCTGAAGTGTTGCGGCTGCATAAGTCCATCTCGCGCGCCGACGCCTTGGCGGAAGCGGCGCGGGTGCTGGAACTGGTCGGCATCAAGAACGCCAAGCAGCGCCTGAAGGATTACCCGCACCAGTTCTCTGGTGGGCAGCGGCAGCGCATTGTCATCGCCATTGCCATCATCAACAACCCGCAGATTCTGATTGCGGACGAACCGACGACCGCGCTGGACGTGACGATTCAGGCCCAGATTCTGAACCTGCTCAAGGAACTGCAGAGTCAGATTGACACCAGCATCATCTTCATCACGCACGATTTGGGCGTAGTGGCCGGGATTGCGGACCGCGTGGCCGTGATGTACGCGGGCAAAATCGTGGAGTACGGTACCGTTGACGAAATTTTCTACAACGCGCAGCACCCCTACACGTGGGGGCTGCTGGAGTCGATGCCAACGCTCGAAACGAACTCGGACCGCCTGCACGCGATTCCGGGGACCCCACCAAGTCTGCTCGATCCCCCAGCTGGGGATGCCTTTGCGGCGCGGAACCCGTACGCCCTGCAGATTGATCTTGAGCAGCAGCCGCCATTTTTCACCGTCTCGCCCACGCACAAGGCGGCGACCTGGCTGTTGCATCCGGATGCGCCCAAGGTGGAGTTGCCACCAGAGATTGCTCGCCGCCGCGCCATCTGGCAGCGGGTGCACCAGGCCCAGCAGGAACTAGCGAAGGGGGACGACTAAATGGCTGAGAACAAAGAAGTGCTGGTGGCCGTTAAGGACCTCGAGCAGACCTTCAATCCGGGCAAAAAGGACGAGGTGCGCGCCATTCAGGACATCACCTTCGACATCTACCGCGGCGAAACGCTGGGACTCGTGGGCGAGTCTGGATCGGGTAAAACCACGACCGGCCGCGCCATCATCCGGCTGTACAAGCCCACGGGTTGTGAGATTCTGTTCAACGGCAAAGATATCGCCAAGCTGAAGAATGGGTCCAAGAACATGCAGGAATTCCGGCGGGAAACCCAGATGATCTTCCAAGACCCCTACGCATCACTCAATCCGCGGATGAAAGTCAAGGATATCATCGCCGAGGGCATCGATATTCACCACCTGGCTAAGGACAAGGCGGACCGGGACGCACAGGTGGCCAACCTGCTCGAACTGGTTGGGCTGAATCCCGACCACGCGACCCGCTATCCGCACGAATTCTCCGGTGGCCAGCGGCAGCGTATCGGGATTGCCCGCGCGCTGGCCGTGCAGCCGCAGTTCATAATCGCTGACGAACCCATCTCAGCCCTGGACGTGTCCATTCAAGCCCAGGTCGTGAACTTGATGAAGGAGATTCAGGAAAAGCGCAATCTGACTTACCTGTTCATTGCCCACGACCTGTCGATGGTTAAGTACATTTCTGACCGCATTGCCGTCATGCATAACGGCCGCATCGTGGAACTGTCCACGGCCGATGAAGTGTACAACCACCCGCTGCACCCTTACACGAAGAGCCTGCTCTCCGCGATTCCGGTGCCCGACCCCGAGACCGAACGCAAGCGCCGGCCGCAGCCTTACGATGCCAGCATCGAAGAAGACGGGCAGCAGCGCACGATGGTCGAGATTGTCCCCGGCCATTTCGTCTACGCGGCGGATGCGGAAGTGCCTGGTTATCAGGCGACCGCGGAGAAGTATTTGCGAACCAATGACTAGTGCATAAAATAAGACCACACTGACTGGATGTGCATGTCAGCGTGGTCTTATTTGCATTTAGCGTAACGCGGCGTTTGCTTCATCGAGCAGCCGGGTTAGCTTGTTGAGCTTCTTCTTGCCGAGCACCTCAAAGAGCTTGTCCATGTTCTGGTAATATTGCTGCCCCAGGAGCCCCGCCGTCAGGGATTCACCGGAGCGGGTGATGGCGTAGGTGAAGCTGCGGCCGTCGTTTGCATCTGGCACCTTGCTCAGGTAGCCCAGGTCAATCAGCGGTGCCGCGCCCTTGGTGATGATGGGTCGGGCGACGTTCATGCGCGCGGCTAGTTCGCTGGGGCGGATGGCGTCGACGCTGCTGGCGATGTTGAAGAGGATGTCGAGCTGGGTCGCATTCAACGGGGTGTTGGGTACAGAGTGGATGTGACGGCTGAACTCGTCGGCACTGGCCATGGCGCGGATAATTGATTTTTTCATCGGGGGCCTCCTTCTGGGGATGTTGATATTTATATTTTACCATTCACGCGGTATGCTGGGGGTGGATGGAGGCGTTCAAAATGACACAAGATTTAACGAGTACGGTGACATTGAACAACGGGGTGGCAATGCCCATCTTTGGTTTGGGTGTGTGGCAGGCAGACAACGCCAGCGCGGAGAACGCGGTGTATGCAGCACTCAAGCACGGCTACCGCATGATTGATACCGCTAAGCAGTACGGGAACGAGACCGGTGTGGGCCGCGGGATTGCGCGGGCGTTGCAGGACGGGCTCATCACGCGCGACCAGCTGTTTGTGACGTCCAAGGTGGCTAACGGCGATCACGGCTACGCACAGACAACGGCCAAGATTGAAGGGACGCTGCACCGGTTGCAGCTGGATTACCTCGACTTGTACCTGATTCACTGGCCGGTCGACGGGCTGTACGTTGAAACCTGGCGGGCCCTGGAAGACTTATACAAGGCCGGCAAGGTGCGGGTCATTGGCGTGTCGAACTTTGATGTCCACCGCCTGCAAGTGCTGCTGCGGCAGGGCAACATCGTGCCGGCAGTCAACCAAGTGGAATTCAACCCGCAGATGCAGGAACAGGAAATGCGGGCATTCGCCAAGCAGCACGGCATTCAGGTTGAGGGCTGGTCACCACTGGGCCACGGCAGTGCGATGGGCGATCCCGTCATTGGCGCGATTGCGGCGGCCCACAAGAAGACGCCGGCGCAGGTAATTTTGCGCTTTGACGTCCAGAGCGGTGTGATTACGATTCCGAAGACCGTGCACGAACAGCGGCTGGTCGAAAATGCGGATATCTGGGACTTCGCCTTAAGCGACATCGAGATGGCGGCGATTGCTGGTCTGGATAAGAATGAACGCTCGCTGTGGTACCCTGCATTTGGCTGGTACGGCAGCGACACCGACTTCGGGATGGCGACGCAGAAGTGGCCCGATTCACCCGCAGACTACGATGCATAGGAGTAGAAGATGACAATTACTGAGCAAATTCAGGCGGCATACGCCTACGCAGCCAGCATTCTCGGCGGGGATGGGTCCGGCCACGGCATGGACCATATTGACCGCGTCATGGCCAACGCACGCCTGCTGCTGCAAGACACAGAGGCGGCCGACGAACTCATCGTGCTGACCGCAGCGGCCATGCACGACACCTACGACGAGAAGCTGGTGGCGGACAAAAACGCCGCCCGCACAAACACCCAGGCGGAACTTGTGCGGCTCGGCTATACGCCGGCAGCCGTTCAGCAGATTCTGACGATTATCGACCAGATGTCCTTCAGTTACGGCTTGGATCATGACGTGCAGCTCGACATTAACGGCCAGCTGGTGCAGGACGCCGACCGCCTGGACGCAATCGGCGCCATCGGGATTGCACGCGCCTTCGCGTATGGCGGGGCCAAAAATCGGCCACTGGACGACGGGCGCGCGGCCCGGGCGCACATGACCGCGGCCGAGTACCACGGCAATGGCGGGGGCACGATTCAGCATTTCCACGAAAAGTTGCTGCACGTAGCGGCCACGCTGAACACCCCCGCGGCCCGGAAAATTGGCGCGGCCCGGACGCAGGTGATGCAGGATTTCCTCGATGAATTCGCGGCGGAAGTGGCAGGCAATAAATAACAGCTTGCGTTAGCCGATTGTTCGTGTTTATGCGCATGTGACCGTGGACACAATTAAATTTAATTACACAGAAGTACCCATCATTTCAGTTGGTGGGTACTTCTTTTTTGCCGTTTTTTATCCTTTGTATCGGTTATGTAAAAACCTAAAAATAGTTTGCCATTCTTGCACGAGCGGCTGGCGTGGGGACAAATATACTAAATATGTGGAATTGTTCATTGACCAAGCGTTAAGGCGACGGGAAGCAGGTGTAAATATGCTTGAAAATGAGATTGGACCAATTTTCCGGGAACTACGCGTCAGAAAGGGGATCAGCATGCATGATGCCGCCAACGGGGTGGCCTCACTGCAATTTTTATCCCAGTTTGAGCGCGGAGAAACGCGCATTGGGTTCGCACGCTTGTCCGAATTGCTCGATAACATTCACGTTAGTATGGAAGAGCTGATGGCCGTCCGGCAGCTGGATACGACCAATTGGCTCGATTGGTGGGCCTTTGCCCTGGATTATGCACAACGGACGGGGAAGACGACGCTCCTGCAGCAGGTGGAGTACCCCCCGCGGTTTGCGACGGTGGTGCGCGCAATCAATCGTACGGCAGGGCTGGGTCCTGGGGCCACGCGGCGGAATCTGACCCGGCTGGAGAAGGTGACGCTGGTGAACACCATTACGCGTAGCAAGCGGTACGGGGTGTTCGTCAATATTCTGATTAGTTATACGGCCATCGCCTTACCCGCCGCGGTTCGCCGGCACATCTTAACGGCGATGATGCAGCAGACGTGGTGGGATGAAGTGCCGTACCTGCGTGCGGGCACCACGTACACGGCGATGTGGAGCCTGGCGGAGACTGAGGTGTACATGGGCAACTACATCAAGGCGGGCCAGATAGTGAGCCGCATTCGTGAACGGCTCGCCCCGTCTGATTTGTTTGAGCGGCTTGGCATTATGGCGCTGGAGGCAGAAATCATGTTTGCGCGGGGTAACACGTTGTCCGCAGAGGTGGAACGACGCAAAATCATGGGCACGCTCGCGGCCCTCGATGATCAAGGTGAAGTTAGTCGCTATGCCCACCGACTTGAGCAGGTGTGGCACGAACTGGGGGAAAAATTATGAAGCGCGATATTGGTGAATTCGGCAAAGTATTCAAACTGTTGCGCCTAAAATCGGGTTTGCGGCAGCGCGATTTAGATGGTACAGGGCTTACGATGCAGACAGTGTCGCGGTTTGAAAATCAGCATTCAGATCTCGTGGTCCACAATGTGCTCGACTTGCTGAGCGAAGTGCCGCTCACGTTGCACGAGTACCTGACGACCAGCCCCCAAGGCTACCCGACTAATTTCGACGGTTTTGTCCACTTCGCAGGTGGGCTCACCATCCCCGTCGCAGATAATGCGGCTTTGAGCAAGCTGGCACTGACCTACCGGGGCAATTTTGCCCGCACCGGGCGCCTGGCCTGGCGTTTGCGGGCGACGATGATTGAAAAGACTGACGATGTGCAGCTGGGTCAACAAGAGCGCCAGTCGGTCTACGAGTACCTGCTTAATGTGCACGAGTGGAGCGCGTATGAGTTCATCCTTTTGCGGCGTACCCTGGATACTGGGGTGTTGCTGCTGAGTGATGCGTCTGGTTTGTGGCAGAAGATGCGCCGCTTTAGGCAGGAGGATGTGCGGTCTACCTTCGCCACGCAGCACCGGCAGATGCAGACGCTGCTGGTTGTGGCGCAAATGTACCTGAATGCGGGTGATTACGACCGCGTGCAGGAGGTGCTCTCGGTGGTGCGGCGGTTGCCGGCGCGGGTGGGTGATATTGATCACGACTTCACGATCCGGACGATTGAAGCGGAATATTTACTGCGTGCGCCGGGTCGCGATTGGCACGCTGGTCGTGATTTACTACACGAACTGATTTTTAGTGCTAAATATCTGGATGCCCCGCAAGTTGCCGAGCGTTTGCTGGCGATTAGTGACGCAAATGGGACAAATTTTCGGAAAGTGCGGCAAAATGCGTGAAAAGGGGTTGCCAACTAGGGCGGATTCGTTGTATATTATTTGAGCGGTCGTAATTAAGACGACGCAAGGTAATGCCGCCTTAGCTCAGTAGGTAGAGCGCATCCATGGTAAGGATGAGGTCGCTGGTTCGAATCCAGTAGGCGGCATCATAATAAAAGAACCGTTCGGAATTTTCCGAGCGGTTCTTTTTTTGTTTACAGAAAAGTGGACAGGACGTTGTTCAAGATGTGCAGCCCTACGGAACACTTCAAGTCGCGCGTGTACGCATAGGTGACGGCCAGACCGACGCCCATGCTGAAGTACAGCAGCACGTCGATTAGCGTGGTCGGCGTGTGGACGGACGTGAAGAGGGCGGAACTTAAGCAGATGCTCAATACTTGCGCCCTGCGTGTCCGGTTGGGCAGGAAGGCGTTCATCAGCAGTCCGCGGAAGATTAGCTCCTCTGTGATAGGAGCGGCGATGGTGATTGAGAGGGTCATTGGCAGTCCGGCCAGTGTGGTCAGCTTGTTCAGGGCCGTTTCGTTAGCCGACTGGGCAATGGTGCCGGTGGTGACCAGGATGGTGGATACTAGCTGCACGCAAAAGAGGATGGCAAAGCCGATGAGCAGCCCCCGTAGTACCCGTTTGCGTGCGGCCGGGGTGTAGTGCCAGCCGTGGTGGTCGGGCGGCGTCATGTCGCTGCTGAAGTGCTGATACTGGCGCAGCAGCCAGGTGATCAGCGCGGCGAACCCGACGACCAGCAGGATGAGGCTGCTAAAGAGCGGGTGGTGTCATTTGCTCTGAAAGGGTAACACGAAGAGAACGTCGACAATGATGTAGGCTAGGAGCGCACAGGCGACAATCAGCAGGCGGTCCAGGATTCGTTTTGTGGTTGGCAATATTCACTCACTTCCTCACTAATGACGGCGTAGGTTCAAAATCACGATGACGATGGCGCACACGAACAACCCCACGAGGCAGCCAATCATGAGCACCGCAGCCACGGTGTAAATATTTTCCAGCAGCGTGCCGCTAATCATGGCTAGTCACCTCGGTTGCACTAGTTGCTAGCAGACCCCTTGCGGCAGCTTCAGCGATGCACGCGGCCGGTTGCTCCCGGGCCAGCAGCGTGAGGCTGTGCAGCGCGCGGGTGGCGAGGGTGTAGAGAATGTCGCCGTCGCCCTCACGGTTGTACACAGCAGCACTGACATCGGCGGCAACCACGGCGTCAAATTCCAGGCCCTTAGCGAGGTACACGGGCAAAACGATGACGCCCTTACCGAGGTCGTGGTCACTGGCTGTCAGCCGGCGGGCCGCAATCTGGTGTTCTTGCAGCTGGTGGGTGATCCCATCGGCTTCGCGGGCCGAACGGGTGAGGACGGCCACCGTGTGGTTCGCATTCGCCAGTTTGCGGACAGTACTGGTGAGTGCCTTAGTGTACTGATCGCGAGCGACGGTCAAGAGTGCCGGTTTGGCGCCCGTCCGCGCGAACGGCACGATGTCGCTGCCGCTTGGAATGAGGCTGGCGGCGAACTCGGTGATGGGGGCGCTGCTCCGGTAAGCCCGGTTTAACGTGATGACCCGGGCGTGTTTGTGGGGGATAGCCGCCTTGAAGCGGTCAATCACGTCGCCGCGGGCGTAGTTGCTGGTGAAGACGTCTTGGGCGTAGTCACCAAGCAGCGTCATCTTGGCCTTGGGGAAGGCGTGGTGCACGTAACGCATGAGCGCGGGTGAGTAGTCCTGCATTTCGTCGACGAAAATCGCCTGGATGGCGTGGTTCTGCCCGCCACCACTGAGCAGGTCACGAATGTACATCAGGGGCGCTGCGTCCTCGAGTCCGAGGCGGTGCTCTTCAATCTCGTTGGTTACGCCGCTGACCATGACCGCCCACACTGGTGCGGGGACGACGGTTTGCGGGCAGGTAGCCAGAAAATCGCGGTATTCGGCATAGTAGTCGATGAAGTAATCGTTGTACAGGGCGGTATAAATCGGTGCGAATTTTTCCGCCACCACCGCCCGGGCCACGGCCTCCAGCTCCTCACTGCCATCCTCGTACTCGGTGTCGCCGATGTAATGGCGCACCTGGTCGTCGCTGAGCCCGGCGAGCTCGTCATCGACCCAGTCCTGGTAGGTTTCCAAGCGGATCCGCTGGTTCAGGCGCTGCATTAATTTCTTCCGCAGCGCCACCAGCTTATCGGCCGTGGTCATTGCGGCGGGCAGGTGGGTGTAAATGCGTTCCATCGTGGCCGCACTGAAGAACACCTCACCATCCAGTTCGATATTCGTGAAGTGGCGGTGGTGCTGCGTTTTGGCGTAATGGGCGGCCAGATCCATGAATTCTGGGCTTTCCTTGAACCGACGAATGGTGGCAGCTGAAGCCGGCAAGTTGGCTTCATCGCGCTCGAAGCGTTCGAACAAGGTGGTGACTTGTAGCCCCGATAGCCGCTTAGCCAGGAACTCGCTGAGCGTCGTCTGAATCATGTTCTTCTCGCCCAGGCTTGGCAGCACTTCCGCGATGTAGTTCGCGTACAGGCGGTTAGGGGAGAACAACACCATCTGGTCGGAGTTCAGCACGTTGCGGCTGTGGTAGAGCAAATAGGCGATGCGCTGGAGAATCGCGGAGGTCTTCCCGGAACCCGCCGCGCCCTGAACGATGAGCAGGTCACTGTCTGTGTCGCGGATAATGGCGTTTTGCTCGCGCTGAATCGTGCTGACGATGTTTTGCATGTGCTCGCTGCTCTGGTCGCCGAGGACGGCCTGCAACATCGCGTCGCCGACCGTCTCGCTGGTGTCGAACATGTGCTCAATTTGGCCGTCTTCAATCCGGAATTGGCGTTTGCGCGTCAGCTCGGCGCTGCGAGGGCCAGAAGGGGTGTCGTAGCTGACTTTGCCGAGCACCCCGTTGTAGTAGATGCCGGCCACGGGTGCGCGCCAGTCGTAGATGAGGAAGTTGCCGTCGGGGCCTTGCAGCGAACCGGTGCCGATGTAGAGTGTGTCCTGCCCGTCCGCGTCATTGATGTCGATGCGGCCAAAATACGGGCTGGGGGCCAGCCGCGTCAGGGTTTGACTTTCGCGGGTCAAAATCTGCTCATTCTCCACGGCGCGGGCCACCATCTGCTTTTGCTGCTGGACAGCGGCGTTGGTTTCCATCCGGTCATCGACTTCAGTAATGTTGACCTTGGTGGAATCGCCGTAACTGCGTTCAATGCGCTGGGTTTCCTGATGGGCGTCTGCGATGAGGCGCGTCACTTCAGTTTGCCGCTCGTTAATGCGCGTGACAACGGAATCAACGCGGTGCTGTTCGTATGTGCGACTGCTTTGATTCAATGTTTTTCGCCTCCATATATTCACCGAATTAGTTATCCAATTTTATTCCTGTTGCCGCCGTGGTGCAAGTTTTGACCAGATTAGCGGGGACGCAAAAAAACACACGGTGCCTGCAGCTACCGTGTGTCTATGTATAACGCCACTTGGAGTCAAAGCGAAAGTGGCGTAACGCTTCGCAAATCACTAACGGCCAATGAATCGTTCCCCAACAATCCACCGCTTTCCGAATATGTACGTTCTCGGAAGCGCAAACCTGTGCTAGAAGCAAAAGCCTAAACTTACCCGTCACCTGGACGGCAGGCTTGGCACTCCCCAGTGACCATCGCCTTGTCTACATTAAACCATGTTCAATGCGCAAAAACAATACTTTTACAAACACAAATGAACAGTTAGCAACAAAAGAAAACGGTCGCAAACACTATTTTGCGCAAATGATGGTTATTTGTAAGCGGATGAACACACGTAAATATTGGCGATTCATCAATGTATACGCTATTTTAAGCCCGGTAGTATAACTAAAGCTGTGTGAAAAAATTGGTGCTTGTGCAAAGCCGACAAGGCCGGCCGTGTGCGGTACGGGCAACCCATTTGTTTTTTACGCGTGGAATGGCGTCCGCGTGCTATAATTGAATGCGTAATGCTGCATTGCGGCAAATATCGCGTTTCGCCCGTGCGGCAAACGAACAATGGAGAATTAATCATGGCTAAAAAAATTATCCTTACTGGTGACCGCCCAACTGGTCGCCTGCACATCGGCCACTACATCGGCTCCCTGAAGAACCGGGTGGCGTTGCAGAACTCTGGTGACTACGAATCCTACATTATGATTGCGGATCTGCAGGCGCTGACCGACAACGCACGCAACCCCGAGAAGATTCGCAAGTCCCTGCTTGAAGTGGCCCTGGACTACCTGGCTGTCGGGATTGACCCCGCTAAGTCCACCATCCTCGTGCAGTCACAGATTCCCGCCCTGTCCGAACTCACGATGTACTACCTGGATCTGGTGTCCGTGAACCGCTTGAACCGGAACCCAACCGTGAAGACCGAAATCGCGCAGAAGGCGTTCGGTGAATCCGTCCCTGCCGGTTTCTTGATTTACCCAGTTAGTCAGGCGGCGGACATCACCGCGTTCAAGGCGGACACCGTGCCGGTTGGGGATGACCAGGAACCAATGCTGGAACAGACCCGCGAAATCGTGCGCACGTTCAACCGCACCTACAATACCGACTGCCTCGTTGAACCAGAAGGCTACTTCCCACCTAAGGGTAGCGGCCGCTTGCCTGGGATTGACGGCAACGCCAAGATGAGTAAGTCCCTGGGCAACGGGATTTACCTCGCTGACGACGCCGACACCGTGCAGAAGAAGATCATGAGCATGTACACTGACCCGAACCACATTCACGTGGAAGATCCCGGTCAGATTGAGGGCAACGTGGTCTTCACGTACCTCGACATGTTCGGCACGGACAAGGCCAAGATTGCTGAACTCAAGGAACACTACCAGGCTGGTGGCCTGGGTGACGTGAAAATCAAGCGTTACCTGGTCGAAGTCATGGAAGCAGTCCTCGAACCAATCCGCACGCGCCGGCTGGAATACGCCAAGGACATGGACGCCGTGGCGCAGATGCTGAAGGACGGTTCCGCCAAGGCCAACCTGGTGGCAGAACAGACATTGGCTGAAGTGCGCGCAGCAATCGGCGTGAACTACTTCTAAACTGAATTGAAACTAAGTAAGGCGCGGCCGCTGAGGGTCGCGCCTTTTTTGCTGGGTAAAATAACGCTTGTTAGGGCTTTCTTAACGGCGGTGGTTAACGTAGAATAACGGTAACGAAAACTTTGGAGGAAATGACCGTGGCGGATTTTGACATTGGCTTTGTGGTCGACGTACAGCAGCAAGCCCAGGCGGCCGTCCAGGCGTGGGGCTTAGTGCCGGCGGATAATTACCTGATTGTGCAGCGTCAAAGCTTATCGCGTGCGGCGAACCTGGTGGACGCAGTCACGCACACGAACCCAGATATGTATGACGATCAGTATCTGCTGGCAGCGTCATTTGATGGGCTGATTTTAAAACGGATTATTCGCGGCAAACTGGATGACGGCCCGAACGTGGATAAGCGCGTGTTGAACCGCGCGGCATTGACAGATGTGCGCATTGAGCACGCGGATGCCGAATACCGACTAGGCTTCACCGTGGACGGGGCGCCAGAATTGTATTACCTGCGTGATGACCAGCCAGAGCGGTTGCAGTATTGCGTCCGCAATGCGGCGCACCTGCTGGAGAATAATCTATACGGCATGGCGAACTTGGCTGCGGCCCAAGCTGACCGCCCAGAACGCTTAAACACACCGACAAAAACTGCTGGCGCAACGACCGAGTACGTGCCGGATGAGTACCGACCGGAGCGCAAACCGGGCGGAATATTTGCCCGCAAACCGCACGCAACGCAAAAGCAGGATTACCCCGAGGCCCACGATAAGCATTGGGTGCTGCACGCGCTCGTGACAAAGGGCGGCGGCTGGCGGTCACACTTGCTGAGCGTTAGTGTGGTGATTGTCATTCTGATTGGCATCTTTGGTTTCGGTGCGGTTGGGCGGCACACGTTGAACGGGACGGTGACGAACATTGAACTGAACGAAGGCAAACGCAATAGCGACATCGAGATTACTTTCGAACAGGATAACGGCAAGTCCATTACGGTTGAGAACAGCATGAACCCGTTCTTGTGGAAATGGGGGACGAATGCCATTCAGAAGCAGCTACATGTTGGTGCGCATTACCACGTGCAAGTGGCGGGGCCGATGAACAACGGCTTCTCGGCGTACAACATCATTGCGGTGACGCGCAATTAATTTGCTACTGATAATTATCAACATAATCCACAACCGGCTGTGGAAAACGTGTGTTTGTGCACAAAATAATGGGGTTGGCCACTTAAATTTTGGGGCCAGGCCTATTTTTTGTGGATAACTCTGATATTAATCTCTGCAAGGTGTATCGTATGTGCTCTATCATTGCGGTATACTTTCAGCAAACACGTATTAAAGAGGCAAAATTATGGCAGCAATTTACATGCGGCAGGCAGTTCAGGCCGATATTCCCGCAATTATGACGATTATCGAAGGCGCAAAGAAGCAACTGAAGCAGGCGGGCAGCCCGCAGTGGCAGGATGGGTACCCGAATGCGGATGTCTTGGCTCAGGATCTGGTCAATGAATCGTTGCACGTGCTGATTGTCGATGGCAAAATTGCGGGGACGGTCAGCCTGGTTGTCGGCGTGGAACCGACGTACGCCGTGATTGATGGAGCCGGCTGGCGCAAACCTGACGCGCCCTACGCCACGATTCACCGCATCGCCATCAGCCGCGATTATGCGGGGCTGCACTTGGGCAAGCTGTTTATCAGCAACATCATCAGTCACGCGTACGCACACGGCGTGCACAACCTGCGCATCGACACGTACAAGTTGAACCAGGCGATGCAGCACGTGGCTACCGGCAGCGGTTTTGACTACCGCGGTGTGGTCTACATGGATAACGGTGCTAGCGGCGAACACCGTGACCGGTTGGCGTACGAATTGAATTTGTAACTTACCCCTTGCCACTACGCTCAGTCAGTGGCATACTAGCCTACAAGTAATTATCCGCGTCCGGGTAACAACTGCAAAATAAGGAACGACAGAGAGCGTTCTTTTTGGAGGCAAATTAATATGCAAAAAACAGTAGCGCGTACTACTGACCAACTGTCGCACGAGCAGAAACTCGTGATGGCATCCACGGCATCAGGCTTTTCGCTGGAGAACATGGACATCATGTTCCTCTCGTTCGCATTGACGCCAATCATCGCGGAACTCCACATCTCAAGTGGGGCGGCCGGCTTGATTGGGTCAATCACCAATGTCGGTATGTTGGTCGGTGGTGCGCTTTTTGGTATCCTCGGGGACAAAATCGGGCGGGTTAAAACCTTTTCCCACACGATTCTGATTTTCGCCGTGGCGACCGCACTTATGGCCTTCGCCAACAACATCTGGGTCATCTACGCCCTGCGCTTCCTGGCCGGCATTGGGGCCGGTGGGGAATACGGCGTCGGGATTGCGCTGATTGCGGAGTCCTTCAACCACGACCGCATCGGCCGGATGACTAGTGTCGCGGCAATTGGGGGCCAAATCGGCGCCATCATCGCCGCCCTGGCTGCCGCGTGGATTCTACCGCTGTGGGGCTGGCACGCGCTGTTCCTCATCGGCGTGCTGCCAGTCGTCTTGACCTTCTTCGTGCGCAAACACCTGCACGAATCCGCTGCGTTCCTCGCGGCGAAAAAGGAAGCCAAGGCCAAGCACGAACGCGTGGCCTTCTCGGAACTGTTCAAAACCCGACAACTGGCCCTGCAGACACTCGGGCTGATGGTGATGACCATTGTCCAGATTGCCGGTTACTTCGGCCTGATGAACTGGCTGCCCGTCATCGTCCAGAAGCAGCAAGGCTTGTCCGTATCCGGCTCGGCACTCTGGATGGTCGCGACCATCTGCGGTATGTGCCTGGGGATGGCCGTCTTCGGTAACATCCTCGATCACCTCGGCCCCCGTTGGGCATTCGGCCTGTTCCTGACCGCCAGCGCACTGATTGTGTTCGCCATCACCCTGGCACGGTCCAGCGTTGTGCTGGTCATCATTGGTGCCATCGTCGGTTTCTGTGCCAACGGGATGTTCGGTGGTTACGGGGCAGTTATCAGCCAGCTGTACCCGGCACGCATTCGCTCGACGGCCAACAACGTCATCATGAACGTCGGCCGCGCGATTGGCGGGTTCTCCTCCGTCGTCATTGGCCTGCTGATGGATCACTACAACCTGGTTGTGACCATGGGCTTCCTGTCCCTGCTGTACGTGATTTCACTGGTCACCATGCTCAGCCTGCCCGGTCTGCGTCAGTTGTCCGTGAAGCGCGCATAATTAGCGAATAACTCCTGAATTCAAAAGAGCGTCACGATTACGTATTAATGCAATCGTGGCGCTCTTCTTGTTTATGCGCGGATAATATTCTTCGTAGCTTCGATAATGCGTGCGGCCACTTCGGGATTGTCCATCGTGTACAGGTGGATGCCGTCCACGCCGTGTGCGAGCAGATCAACTATCTGGTCGACGGCGTAGGCAATACCGGCGTCGCGGAGGGCGTCAGGCTTGTCGGCGAATCGGTGCAGAACGCCCTGCAGCTTGGCGGGTAGGTTTACTCCCGCCATTGCCTGCATCCGCTCAGCCTGTGAGGCGGTCATGATTGGCATGATGCCCGCTTCGATCGGCACGTTAATCCCGGCAAACTGACAACGGTCCTGGAACTTGAAGAAAGCTTCGTTGTCGAAGAACAGCTGACTGATGAGCTCACTGGTCCCGGCGTCCACCTTCGTCTTGAGCGCGCGGATGTCGCTCAGGGCATCGGGGGACTCGGGGTGGCCTTCAGGGTAGCAAGCCCCTGATACGTTGAAGTCGCCCTTGCTCTTGATGTAGGTGACCAGGTCGCTGGCGTAGTGGAAATCATCACTGACGCGGCCCCCTTCCGGGATGTCGCCGCGCAGAGCCAGAATGTTCTGGATGCCGGCATCTTCAGCGCGCACGAGGAAATCATCGACGTCGGCCTTCGTCAGACGGGCAGCGGGTAAGTGCACCACCGCTTCGGTCTGGTAACGGTCGCGAATCAATTTGGCAATGCCGATAGTCGCTTTGGGTGCATCGGGTCCAGCGCCGCGGTAGGTTACCGAGACGAAATCGGGGTTGACCTCCCGCAGGACTTCCATCGTGGCGCAGACGCGCTTTTCCGCGTTCGGTCGGTCGAAGTTGCGGGGTGGGAAGACCTCAAAGGAGAAGACGGGCCGGTCCCGTTTGAACAATTCACTAGTTTTCATCGGCTAACTCCTGGCGTACCTGCCGGGTGGCTTCTGTGAGGTTAATCAAGCTGGCCTTGGTTTCGGGTTCTTCACGGGTTTTCAGGCCACAGTCAGGGTTGATCCAGACGTGGTTAGCCGGAACCTTGGCGAGAATCTTGTGAATAACGTCCTTGATTTCGTCAACGGATGGGACACGTGGGGAGTGAATGTCGTACACACCAGGGCCCACGTGGGTTTCGAAGTGACTCGCCTGCAGGTCATCAAGCAGCGTCAGTTCACCACGGCTAGCTTCGAAACTGATGACGTCGGCGTCCAGGTCGTCGATGGCCTTGATTATGTCGCCGAATTCGGAGTAGCACATGTGCGTGTGAATCTGAGTTTCTGGCTGGACCTTGCTGGCCACGAGGCGGAAGGCAGGGACAGCCCAGTCGAGATACTTGCTGAACCAGTCGGACTTACGCAGGGGCAGCTTTTCACGCAAAGCCGCTTCGTCAATCTGGATAATCTTGATGCCGTGCTTTTCCAGGTCGAGCACTTCATCCTGGAGGGCCAGGGCAATCTGCTTGGTGGACAGTTCCCGGGTGATATCTTCACGTGGGAAGGACCAGTTGAGAATCGTGACGGGGCCGGTGAGCATCCCTTTCATGATGTGGTCCGTCTGGCTCTGCGCGTAGACGGAAGCGGCCACGGTGATGGCGTCACGGCGGGAAACGTCACCCCAGATGATTGGTGGCTTAACGCCGCGGGTCCCGTATGACTGCACCCAACCGTTCTGGGTGAAGCGGAAGCCGTCGAGGTGTTCGCCGAAGTATTCCACCATGTCGTTGCGTTCGAATTCACCGTGCACGAGTACGTCCAGGCCGATTTCTTCCTGGAACTTAATCCAGCGGCGGGTTTCAGCCTCGTTGAAGGCATCGTATTCGGCGCGGGTGATTTCACCTTTACGCAGCTTGGCACGATTCTTGCGGACAGCAGGGGACTGGGGGAAACTACCAATTGTGGTCGTTGGCAGGATTGGCAGGCCGAATTTCTTGTCCTGAATGGCCAGCCGTTCTTTGCGTGCGGGCAGACGGGTGTAGTCGGCTGGGGTCAAAGCGGCGATTTTAGCGTTCAGCGCCTTGTTTTCTTCGTAGCGTGGCGTGCTGAAGAGGGCAACGTTAGCCGTGTACAGTGGGTTGTCCAGGTTCGTCTGGTCAATCTGATCCAATTCGTGCAGTTCGGTCAGCTTCTCTTCGGCGAAGGCCAGGTACTGCTTCTCGGCTGCGGGCAGCTTGGTTTCGTTACGCAGGGTGTACGGCACGTGCTGCAGAGAACAGGAGGTGCTGATGACAATCGGTGCGTCAGTGCGCTGGCGAATGCCGGTCAGCGTGGACAGGGCCTTGGCGTAGTGGGCCTTCCAGATGTTCTTCCCGTTAATGATGCCGGCATAGAGCACCTTATCTTTAGGGAACTGAACCGTGTCGAGGACTTCGAGGTTGGTGCGCCCTTCGATGAAGTCCAGGCCAATACCGTCGAAGTTCAGCTGAACCAGCGTGTCGAGGGAGTCGCGGACGTCACCAAAGTAGGTCTGCAGCAGAATCTTGAGGTCACCCTTGCCGGCGAGAATGCCCGCGTAGAGTTCGGTGAAGAGACCCAGGTCAGCGGCACTCTGGTCGTAAACCAGGGCGGGTTCGTCGATTTGGAACCAATCGGCACCCAGTTCGGACAAGCGGTTAGCGATTTCGGTGTACGCCGTAATCAGGGCTGGGGTGAAGTCGGCCGCTGTCTTGCCGTCCAGGAACCGGCCGAGCCGCAACAGGGTGTAGGGGCCAACGATGACGGGCCGGGTGGTGATACCCGCCGCCTTGGCTTCGACGAACTCGTCGAAAATCTTGTCGCCAACCAAGCGGATATCGGTGTCCTGGTCGAATTCTGGCACCAGGTAGTGGTAGTTCGTGTTGAACCACTTCTTCATTGCCAGTGCCTTCACGTCCCCAGCTTCCCCTTGGTAACCACGGGCGAGGGCGAAGTATTCGTCCAAAGGCGCGAGGCCGAGGTCCTTGTACCGCTGCGGCACGATGTTCAGCAGGGTTGCGGCGTCCAGGGTCTGGTCGAAGAAGGAAAAGTCGTTGCTCGGGATTTGGTCAATCCCGGCCGCCTTGATGGTTGCCCAGTGCTGGGCGCGCAGGTCCTTCACCTTGGCCTGCAGTTCATCTGCCGTGATGGTGTGCTTGAAGTACTTCTGCGTTGCGAATTTGAGTTCCCGGTGTTCGCCGAGACGGGGGTAGCCGACGATGGTTGTGGTCATAATATTTTCTCCTTTGATGTGTGCGTAATAGGCAGGTAGTGGTGGGGTGGGTAAATAAATAGCCGCCCACGCAGTTTATGTGCAAACTGCATGGACGACTGAGCCGGGTTACCACCATGATTCAAGCAAGCCTCACAGCTTACTTCTCGTTAGGTCAGCGGCATGCGCCAGCTGATCTGTCCGGGATAATGGCCGGGGCCCACGGTTAGCTCGCTAACTCACTAACCTGCTATATCCGGGACCATCTTGGGTGCGCTCCAGTACGACTTTCCACCAGCTGTCGCTCTCTATGACTGTGCGTGCACTTACTCATCCCGGCATCACGCTTAACTTATTGACCTTAGTCTAGGCGGAAACGCGGGGCGGGTCAACGGTTTGGCTTAGTGGCTTTTTGGGTGGATGGTTAAAGGTAGCGGCTATAACGTCAGGTAAAAGGCGTGCTGCTGCCTATGTGGGTGGCAAGCTGTGCGGCAGACAAAAAAATCCCTCCCGCATGTTGCGGGAAGGATGTAAACCGTGGCATTCTCTAGTCGACCAAAACTAGAGTGTACCGCATTGGCGCTTCAATCTTCTACTATATTTTAGCTCAGTAGCGAGTATCTGTACACCAAGCTAACACGCATTAATGAATTCATAGTCGTGCGTGCAATCTAAATTTAATATCCTGTCGCCACTACCAGATGAACCCGCGCAGCCGTGCAGAATTCGGGTGTCAACACAGGCCGGCGGCGCGAAAATGGCCCTGAAGTTTTCCCCAACGACTGCTCCATTTATGTTAGGATACTTGAGGTGCGTTTTTTACACGCGTACGGAAATAATAAGTAAAGAGGGGCCATCATGGTGATTATTACAGCAGGGATGATTGGTGTCGGGAAGACGACCCTGACCGCCAAAATTGCCGACCATTTCGGGACGGAAGCATTTTTTGAACCAGTTGGGGACAATCCAGTACTGCCACTGTACTACAAAGACCCAAAGAACTACGGATTTCTACTCCAGATTTTCTTCCTGAACCGGCGTTTTGCCATGATCAAGAAGGCACTGAGCGACGACAATAACGTCTTGGACCGTTCAATCTACGAAGACGCGCTGTTCACCAAGGAGAACAACGCGGAAGGCAACATCTCCGACACCGAGCTGTCCGTGTACCTTGAACTGCTCGACAAGATGATGGGCGAGCTGAACGAAATGCCGAAGAAGGCACCCGACCTGCTTGTCTACGCCGAAACCGACTTCGACACCATCCTGTACCGGATCAAGAAGCGCGGCCGCGACTACGAACAGTTCGAAAACAACCCTGAACTGGAATCCTACTACTACAAGATGTGGTCGGCCTACAAGAAGTGGTTCGATGAATACGATGTGAGCCCCAAGATGAAGATTGACCTGCAGAAGTACGACCTGGAAGACCCAGCGAACGTAACCGCAGTGCTCGACCAGATTGATGGCGAACTGAAGAAGATTCGTTAACTTCATATATGAATGTAATTGCGCGCGGCGGTGGCCGGGCGCTTTTTTGATGTTTGCAAACAAAAGTGGCCGAGACATAATTCGGCACTGAAATAAAAATCCCCAGTAAATCCGAACAA
>NZ_AYYO01000022.1 GCF_001436225.1 Lacticaseibacillus sharpeae JCM 1186 = DSM 20505
TTTTTATTTCAGAAGAACTTGGTCACGAGTGGCTAACTTGATTATAAAATCTGCCTACAAAATTGACCCTAAGATTAATAATATCGATGGGTTGAAGGTACCTGTTGCTACCGAAGATGAGAATGGCAATGCCGGTGATGGCTACACCGTCACCGATACCCCAGAAGGCATCCTCCCTCACACTGGTGGTGCTGGTATCATCGCTATCGTCGTTGCTGGTCTTGCTATCGTGACTGTCGGTGTGATTGCTTACAACCGTCGTCGCGCGAACGCATAATTGTTGATTACAACCACGATATTTGAATCATAGTGATCAGAAACTGCAGACTACGAATTTTGTGGCCTGTAGTTTTTTGGTTAGATTGGTTATACTTGCAGGTGTCTAGACCAAATTTGCACCTGTGAGTTTACATATGGAGGCCGATATTTTGAGCAAAAAGCAAAGCACATCGCACGCGAAGAAGAATAAGAAACGCCTCGGCCTCCTTGATATCCTCATCGTGCTGTGGATTCTCATCGGCCTCGGCGTGGTCGCGTATCCGTTCGTCAGTGATGCGTGGGTGTCCTACCAGAATCAGCAGGTTATCGACCGCTACCAGGCGTACGAAACCAAGAAGAACGCCAAGGCACTGAAAAAAGAGTACGACGGCTATGTCGCCCACAACAAGCAGATGGCTAAGGAAGGCATGACCCCTGGCGTCAGCAGCTTCAATAAGGCCGTCTCTGACCGCGGCAACGACAAGGTCACGGCCAAGCGCAACCAGAAGCAGCTGACCAACGCAACGATTGCGCAAATCACGATTCCGAAGATTGCGGTGAGCCTGCCCGTGTTCAACCACACGACGGACTGGCTGCTGCAGTTCGGCTCCTGTTTGCTCGACGGGACGAGCTACCCAACTGGGGGCAAGAGCACGCACGCCGTCATTTCTGCCCACCGTGGGGTGCCGAACGCGACGTTGTTCACAAACTTGCCGCGGCTGAAGAATGGGGACAAATTTTTCATCAAAATCGGTAACAAGACGCTCGCCTACAAGGTGTACAAGCGCCAGGTGGTCGAGCCGACGAATACCGAGGTGCTCAAGATCCAGCCGGGGAAGGACATCGTGACGCTCATGACGTGCACGCCGTACATGATCAACTCGCACCGCCTGCTCATCACGGGCAAACGCGTGCCGTACACGAAGGCAGACGCGCAGGCTTCCAAGTGGGCGGAACTGTTGAACAAACTAAAGCTGCTGGCGTGGATTCTCGCCGGCATCGCGCTCATCTTCCTGCTCGCACGCCTCATCCGCGGCCTCATGATTGCCCACGGCCGTTACCAGCTCGACTACATCGTCCAAAACGCGGCGGGTGAGCCAGTTCCGGGCGCCGAGATTATGGTGCGCAAACGCGGACTGCGCCGCAAGCTGGTCGCAACGCTGACGGCGGACGAAACTGGTCACGTTGAGCACGAACTGCCCGGTGATCACTACCGTCTGCTGAGCAAGAATGCAGACGTCAAGCGGGCTAAGGCATACGTGAAGAAGTGGCGCGACAAGAACTTCACAGTTAAGCTGCACAAATAATACCAATCTGTTATTAAAAATCTAAATACTAAAAAATGCAAGTTTGCATTTAGGTATAGACCACTACGCATAATCGCGTGGTGGTCTTTTTATTTGTTCCGTATATTCAGGTTTCAACAAAAGGCCGGTATACCCTTTAAAATGGGCAAAAAGCTGTTTTTTTAACGGAAATAGTGTACAATTTGTCCCCATACGGTGTGTGTGACAAAAGAGACGATATACGTCACAAACCATCAAAAATCGGTTAATATTGAAAAATATTTTAGTTTTTTAATTCCGCGTGGTTCCTATCTGGTCCCGTCATGAAAACAAGCCAAATCAACAAGCTGAGAAATGGATATATTTTTGCAATGTTCTTTAATAATTTCACCTGTTGTTTTCCCTGAAAGTGCATGCTACTCTGTTGGCGTTGGCTCGGGGGAACCAGCGGGAGTGGCGTGATTGCTGTGATATTAGCGTTGCGCTGCAAAAATTTGTCTATGACTATTACATACTTTTTGCGGGAGTTGGCCAACACTTTAGGCCAGTTCCCGCTTTTATGTAATTTAACGTTTCGTTATTTTACCTATACCAATTATTGAGACCGTTATAAGGAGGCGAAAATGTGATGCGTGCAAAGACGAACAAGCGACTATTAAAGGGATTAACGTTACTGATGATGGTGCTCGGGTTCTTTGCGGTGTCACAACGTTCGGCGGACGCGGCGGTTACACCAGCTCAGATTCAACCGTTTGATTCGGCAAAGGACATGCAGAATGCGGGGGATGAGGCGGATTTGTTCCTGTACAACGTGTTTTTGACGGGGAACCACTCGGCAAACAAGGCTGATACTGAAGGTGCAATCGCCGTTCAAGGATCCTCCTATATTCCGACTGATGGACAGGGTTTTAACTATGGTGCCTATTTCCAGAAGTCTAAGAACGGTGTCGGTCAGGATATAATTAGTCGCAATAAAATTGTTCTGCTGATTGGCGGAAAAATCTTTAATCATGAAACCAACTCAGTCAAAGTCGGTGGAGGACAAGGGTATTTGGTTACCACCAATGAAGACAACTGGGTCGCTTCAGCAAACATGCAAGCTGCTGGTGGTATTCGACAGATGACGAATACGCAAATGTCGAATACATTTCAGGCCCTAACTGCAAAAGAAAATCAACTGAATGGTCGGCTTGCATCGTACACCCGCGCAACAACTGATGAGAAAGCAGTTGATGGTGGTTATCCGGTAGGTTCATATACAGCGAAGCCTAGTGTTCAGGATCCTCACGTATACGTTGTAAATGTTGAACCTACTAGCGGCGATACGATATACATGCCTCAGGTCGCAGGTCTTGATAAATTAGTTGATGATCCAGAGTTGAAGGAGATTATCTTTACTACCAGTGCCAAAAAAGTTGTGATGGTTGATACAGCTCTCTATCAAAACAACGTGGTAAATATTAATGCTGAGCACAGTAGCGATGCTTATAAGATTGCTACTAAGATATCTAACAAAACATTATTCTATCTTCCAAATGCAACACAGGTAACCAACTATTCCTGTTCAGATGGTAAATCCGCACCAGACATACATGACGGTGATTCGGGCATGAACTCTAGTACGCCGGTGGATGATGATGGTAACGATTTGTATAATGATGACTATTTTGCCAATTACGTTACCCATCAGAGCACTGCCATTGCAGGAACAGTTTTTGCACCCAATGCCACCATTGTATTTCACAGTGGTAACATCAACGGCTACGTCATGGCCAAGAACTTCCACCAGCGCAACGGTGCCGAAGCCCACAACTTCTACAACCCATGGCTGGAATCTACCGACGTTCAGTTCACGAAGATCTGGGATGACGACAGCAACCGTGACGGTATCCGGCCCGAGAAGCTGACCTTCACCGTGTACGACGACCAGAATAATAAAGTCACGACAATCACCATTGATGCCGACAAACTGAACAACCAACAGACGTTCAGCTTGGACAACCTGCCGAAGTACGACACGAACGGCAAGCTGATTCAGTACCACGTGGTTGAAGAGCCGCTTGATAGCGATAAATATGAGTCCAAGACATCAGACGACGGCAAGTCCATCACCAACCAGCACACGCCAGAAACCACCACGTTCCAGGTGACTAAGCAGTGGCTGGACCACAACAACTACCTGAAGCAGCGGCCAGCAGGCGTGCAGATGCAGCTTTACCAACAGGATACCGTCGAAAAAGACGCGCCTGAAGTTAAGGTTGGCCCTCCAGTAACGCTGAATGACGCTAATAAGTGGACCTACAAGTGGGAAGACCTCAAGAAGAACATCGCCGGCGGGCACCTGCTGTTGTACTCAGTCAAGGAAGTCACCACGGTTAAAGGTTACGAGGCGACGAGCACGACTGCTGCGGACAAGCTGAGCACCACGGTCACCAACACCTACCACCCAACCACGTTCCGCGTGCGGCTGACCAAGCACGATGAGAATTCGCACGCCACGCTGAAAGGCGCGACGTACCGGCTCGGGACGGTCACCAAGGACGGCAAGGTGGTCAAGGATGCCACGGCCCAAGACAACGCAACCGACGAACACGGCCAGCTCAGCTTCACGAACATTCCGTGGGTTGCGGACAAAGTCTACTACCTGCAGGAAATCACGGCGCCAAATGGCTATTTGCTGGACGAGAAAATTTATCCCGTCCACGTCAAGGCGGACGCGCAGACGGCTGCCAAGTACGTGATTGAGTTCGATGGCAAAGAATACCCGCTGGAGCTGGACAACGGGAATGCACAGGCTGAGCCGCTGATTGACATTAGTCGCACCGACGCGCCCGCGCCAGTGCTGCCCCACACCGGGGGCGAAGGCCGGCACCCATGGCTAATTGTGGGTCTGACCAGCGTCTTTCTCGGCGGAATTGCGCTCTACTTGCGCAAAGCTTGGGGGGTGATGTAACATGCGCAGAATTTGGCAAAGAATTACGCAGTTACGCCTCCCAATTGCCGTCGTGCTGGCATTGCTACTGGCGATGCTCACGACGGCACCGGCCCGCGGGCAAGCGCTGAGCAGCGATAGTTCCATCAAGGTGGTGCTGCACAAATTGCTGTTTACCCGCGGGCAACTACCCGCTGCAACGCAAAACGACGGTCGCGACTCGCCATTTGGGGACGACGGGGCGCCGCTGGGCAATGTGACTTTCACGGTATACGATGCCACGGCTGATTTCTGGGGGTTGCAGCCGACGACACCGGAAGCGATGGTCACCGCACAGCGCAAGATTGCGGCTGCCAGTTATGCACCGGGTCAAGCACTTGCTGCAGTAACAACGGACGCGGCGGGGCAGGCGACATTTAACCTGCCGCAACGCCGCAATGGCCAAAACGCGGTGTATCTGTTCCGCGAAACGGCCCACCCGGCAAACGTTGCGGGCGGTCAGAACCTGGTGCTGGTGCTGCCAGTGAAGGGCCTGACCAACCGCGTGGATCTCTACCCCAAGAACGAAGAAGTGTACGTGCCCCGCACCACTGGTGGGCAGCGCTTCGTGAAGGTCGATGGGGATACCGGCGATAAGCTGGCGGATGCTGAGTTCGTCGTGCGGAGTGGTTCTGGTAAGTACCTCCACCGCACGGCCGGCAAGAACCAGTGGCAAAGCATTTCGGGGGAAATCACTGAGCAATACGAAGATGCTCAGCTGACGGTGCTGCGTAGTGACAGCAGTGGCCGCTTTGCCATCGACGGGCTCCAGGCGGGGAAATACGCGCTGGTCGAAGTACGGGCGCCAGATGGATACGTGCGCAGCGACCATGCCGTGCCGTTTACCATCCAGGCCGGCAAGTTCAGCGACGCGACGAACTTGATGCGCGTCGTGAACGTGCAGGAGCCGTACCCGCCGCTACCTGACACCGGATTTTTCGGGAAGATTAAGCACTACTGGCACAAGGTGACGGGGTTACTGCCCCAAACCGGCGGCGCCAGGAACACGGTTTTAACGCTGCTGGGGATGCTGATATTCCTGGTTAGTGCATTAGCAATATATTACGAACGCAAACACAATGCGAGGGAGAAAAATAATGAAGCAGAATAACTTTTTGAAGAAGGCACTGACACTTGTCGGTGCGGCAGTCATTGCTGGGGCAGTTGGCCTGGGCGCAAGTAACCACAGTCAGGCAGATGCCGCAAGTGCGCAGACGGAAGTGCACCTGGTTAAGTACGCGATTAGTGGTGATGCGACACCAAAGCAGGCAGATGGGTATGCTGAAGATGCAGACCTCGCAAATAAGGATGTTGTTGCGGGGGCAGAATTCTCAGTTTACGACGTTACTGATAAGTACTGGGAAAACTATGATGCTAAGCTGAAAGGTAAGAGTGCGAATGAAGTTTCTACACTTTTGAACGCGACAATCCCAGACAAAGATGGCAATCCTACGCGTAATGCTTTCTTCGATACTCCAGCAGATGGTGAAACCGAATCGGCATTTAATCCCGACAACGCATTTAAGTCAGGGACAACAGACGAGAATGGTAAAATTGACTTTACCCTCGATAACTACAATGATGCTGGTCAGTACAAGGTTTACCTTTTCCGGGAAGAATCAGTGCCAGCAGGTTACGCAAAATCTGCAGACTTTGTTCTGAGCCTGCCAGCAAAGGGGACAGACGATAACAAGAGCCCCTTGACTGAAGCTTGGGTCTACCCTAAGGACCAAGTCACTGGTAACTACCAACTCAAATTCACAAAGGTTGATGCGAACAATTCGGATGTAGCTCACAACATGCTTTCAGGTGCTATCTTCTACATCACCAAGTCTGAAACGAAGACGGTTGATGGCGAAGAAAAAACAGTAACCAAGTACGCACAAGTTAACGGGATTACAGGTCAGGATGAAGCAGGTAAGGACAATACGCTGAAGGGCTTTGAGGCCGATCAGGCTGTTGTTAAGTGGGTTGATAAAGATAAAGCAACAAAATTTGAATCCGGGGATAACGGGGAATTCGGTTTTGCTGCTGCCACTGAATCTGTTAAGAACGGGGATACGTACGGTCTTAGCGAAACAGGCAAATACGCAATCGAAGAAGAAACCGCGCCAAAGGGTTACAACAAAGATGCAGCTATTAAAGGTAACGAAAAGGACGATTTGAGCGTTAAAACTGAAACTGTTACAACGAATGACGAAACTGCCACTGCCCCAGCTGGCTACACTGTCACCGATACCCCAGAAGGCATCCTCCCCCACACTGGTGGTGCCGGGATCATCGCTATCGTTGCTGCTGGGCTCGCAATCACCGTTATCGGGGTTGCTGCCTACAGCAAGCGCCGCGCGAACGCCTAAGCACTAACGCGTAACTAGCGCACACAAATAAATAAGCATTCGGCTCAAGCCGGATGCTTATTTTTGTGCAATCATTCAAGTTTACAGTGTTTTATTCAAAACCAGTTCGTCGTGCAGCGGGATGCCATCTGCCCCGACAACGGGGATGCTGTCCTTCTTCGTCCGCGCCCGGTCGACGGCGCCACGGATGACCTTGGACATGCGGTAGCCGCGCTTCATGTAAAAGCGCATGGCTTCCAGGTTGTCGTTGGTGGTGGTCAAAACCATCAGTGTCAGTCCGTCTTCAATCGCGCGCCGTTCGGCTTCAGCGAGCAGCGCGGTGCCGATGCCTTGACCCTCTGGGGTGGCGTTCAAGGAGATGATTTCCAGCGCATTGCCGTGGACAGCGTAGGTGATGAGGCCGACCACCTTATCCTGCGGCGTGAGGGCCACTACGCCTTTGAGCGTGTGGATTGGGTAATCGCCCGAGCTAACGACCATGGTGTCTGTCAGCCAGTGCTCCATGAAGTACGCCGAAGCTGTGGCGTCGAAATCAGACTTGTTCGCTAACCGAATATTTTCCATCATCATAATCCCCCTGAAGGCAAGCGAAACGGCGCTTGCGTATTTGCATTACTCTTTCGATTGTAGCATGCACCACCGTGAAGTGTAAGGCTTAGTTCGCCAGCCACTTGCGCACGAGCTGTTTGTGCCCCAGTAGCGTCGGCACCAGCAGGATGAGAGCGAGGATGCCGCAAGCGGGGAAGCCCCAGAGCCCGCTGAAAGCATCCATGACCGACCCGGAGTACAGACTGCCGACCGGCGTGGTGCCCTGGTTGAGCAGGACGTACACGCTCATGACGCGGCCGCGCAGTTCGTTCGGGATGTCGAACTGGAACGAGGCGTTGCTTTGATTAAGGAAAACCATGTTGCAAAAACCGATGAGCACCATCATGAACATTGCCGGCCAGTACGCACGGACGCCGAGCATCAACGTCTGCAGCGCCGCGGTGCCGACCGCCACGCCCAGGTAGATATTACTCTGGAGGCCAAAGCGTGACAGGTAGCTCATCAGGATGGCGGCAATCAAGGAGCCAATTCCGGTCGCCGACAGCAGGTTTGCGTACGCCTGGGCCCCAGAATGCAGCACCGTTTTGGCGAAGATGGGGATGATGACGTTGTTGTTGTAGTTGAGCGTGCACACAATCAGCATCATTTCCGCACTCAGGCGAATCTCGGCGTGGTCCCAGACGTAATGCAGCCCGTCTTTGACATCCGCCCACATCCGCTGGTGCGACACGGTGGCAACCACGTTCGTCTGCTTGATGAGGAACAGGCCGAGCAGGACGGCGAGGTACGAAATCGCGTCGACGAGGAAGCAGAAGCCGACCGAGAACTGGACCATGAGTAGCCCGGCGAGTGACGGTCCGGCGATTTTGGCCAAGTTGAACACGGTGGAGTTGAGCGAGATGCCGTTCATCAGGTTCTTGTGGCCAACCAGCTCAACGACAAACGATTGGCGCGTCGGCGTGTCGAAGCTCTGCAGCACGCCGTACCCGAGCGCAATCAGCAGCACCATCCAGTACTGAACGATGCCCAGGTAGACGATGGTGGTCATGATGACCCCGAGCAGCAGGAAGCCAGCTTGGGTAATAATCAGAATGCGCCGCTTGGGGTAGCGGTCGATCAGCGTGCCGGCCACCAGCGTGAACATTAAGATGGGCAGGAATTGACACGCAGCGAGGATGCCGACCAATAGCGCCGACTTGGTCATCTGGTAGACCAGCCACGTCTGGGCGGTGCGCTGGATCCACGTCCCCATGACGGAGACGCACTGGCCGAGCCAGAAGTAGCGGAAGTTGGGCACTTTGAGTGAAGAGAAGGTGTTGCTGAAGAAGTTCATGGTGGTCAGGTCCTTAGTGGCGAAATATGTACAACCACAGACTAGCGCCTAAGTGGGGTGGGGGCAATGGACAGTTGCTGGTTAGTGAAAAAGTCTAATTTAGTTTCGGGGCATTTGGGTCTAGTTTGCGTAATCTATATGTAGAGACAAAAACGGGTAATGTTCCATTATAACAATAGTGTTATAATGTGGACGGCCCAGTAGAAACGGAGGGCCAATTATGTTTGAGGTTGATTTCTATGCGGACAGTCACGGTGATTGCGAACTGGTTGACTATATTCGTCATCTAGATTCAAGTAAACAGCTGGACGATGTGCGCGTTTTGGGAAAAATTGTTTATCAGATCAACATGTTGCGGAACCTTGGACCGGCGATACATATGCCCCAGGCAAGACATCTTCGCGGTTATGCTGAACCGATTAGTGAATTGCGACCCATGCCAGAACGTATTTTTTATGCGCCTTGGGATGGTAGCCGATATGTATTGCTAAGCCACTACACTAAGAAGAAAAATACAACTGATGTACGCGAGGTGGAGCGTGCATTGCGAATGTTAGGTGACTGGCGTAAAAGAATGGAGTGATATAAATGCCAACTTGGATAGAGATTGAAAAAGGGTTAAAGTCAATTTCCGACGAGGATAAATCGATTATTGATACACTTGCGTTTCTGGTATCAGTTAGAGTTCGCAATGGTTTGACCCAGCAAGAATTGGCGCAAAGAACGGGTATGAAACAATCACAAATTGCACGGCTTGAGCGATTGGACAGTGTGCCGACATTTAACACGATTAACCGTTATGCAAACGGATTAGGGTATGTGCTGAAGATGACGGCGGTACCGCTAGCTGAAGCGAATAGTAAGGCGGATGCCGCGGTTCCGGAATAGCGCTATACGGTGGGTATGTCGCTGTAGATCAAAAAAATGCAATCCATCTCCGCCTTATTGAACACCAGCCAGCCCCAAGTCAACCACTTCTGCGACAACCCGGCCAAATTGCCGCAATTTGACCAATTTTGATTAAAATCTCCTTATTTTTGCGTCGACATTCAGGAAGCGACCTACAATATAGATGTAAACAGTAATCACCAATTTTAGGAGGTATATCAATTATGGCTGAAGTAGATGTAGAAAAGACAGCAACCCTTGATGAACCAATGAACGCGGTGTTTGACTGGAGCGACTCGGAAACCCCAGTTCGCGACGCATTGTGGGACTACTACATGGAGAAGAACTCCAAGGACACCGACAAGACCGTTGTGGACATGAAGCCAACACTGGACATGTCTGACGATGAAGTCAAGGCATTGGCCGAGAAGTTGCTTAAGAAGTAAGACCAAAAAAATGGACGCTGCGCAGAGATGCGGGGCGTCTATTTTTGTCGACTCTTGCTTAATGCCGATGAATATTAGTGATAATCCGAACTGGGATAAGGGTAGCGATGCAGATTATAATCCATAAACTAAGATGTAATAACGATTGCCAGTAGCCAGTATTGGCAAAAATTCCGCTAGTCAAAATGACGTCACTTGGATTTTGCATTGCTGATGGTAAATATTGTAATAAGCGAGTTGGGGCTAAGTCGAGCAGTCCAAGTTGGTTAGCAAATGTTATTAGTAATAGTACACTTGTAATAATCAATGAATTGCGCACCAATAGGGAGAGTATTGTGGCGAATAGGAAAAATAATATCAGCCAGACAATTATCAGCAGAATGTATTTAACTAGGTAATCACGCATCGGCATAATTAGCGTTCCTGACGAATTTGTACGGATGATTGGAAATAACCAGGTGCCGAGGTGCCGATGGAAAACGAGCATTAGAACGACACAAGCAGCCATAATTCCTGCACCAACTGCTATTAACAGTGTGCCCACGATTGTTAGCCCGTTAATTATTGTTTGATTGGTAAAAGTAACTGGCGATGTTTGAAGCAGATTAATTGTACCCGCGTGGAGTTCGTTGGTTACCGTATGTGAGATGAACAAAATGCAGAAAAAAATAATCAGCAAGAAGATTATCTGATACGAAACGGTTGCTGGAATGGACGGCCGTGCCCCCAGCGCACTTATGACTACTGGTAGAACGTCGCTTGCCTGATTGGATGCATTGACGTTTAACTGATGCTTAATTACGTAACGGCAGAAAATTGCTGCATTTGATGCTGGAATAGTGAAATCTGGAAAACCAAGCATAAAGATGTTGGGTGATTTATTCAGTGTTGATAGGACAATTTTGTTTGTTGCTAAGTAATCATCTTGTTCAACGGCCTTAATTATTTGGCTGAACACAGTTGTTGATTGATTGCTTAGACTGAGTGCTTCGGGATTAGTGTTTTGGTGATTACGTTCTATTTGCCTGCGTGCTGCACTTATTTGCAGTGCCTGTTGATCTGCACGACTGGTGCCATAATTTCCGATACCCATGGTTGTGTTGAAGCTCTGACCACCAGCAATGGTAATGGATACTAGTGTGCTCAAAAAAACGAGGGTTAGCATTAATCTATTGAGGCTGACTAGTTTAAGTCTGAATAAACTGAGCATGGTGTTCTCCATAATGTATTTTAACGAATGCCATGTGAATGAAGATGGCTGAGATTGCCCCTACTATAGCGCATTTGGGTTAAATAAAAAAGCATTCTCAAAAACAGAATGCTTTCAATGCTAACACTTATTAATCGATATATGACTTACCTGTAATTGTGCGCCCGTCAACTTCGTATTCAAAGTAGAAACCACCTAAATATGGTACCGGATCACCATTATTTAACGCCTTAACGGATGTGGTGTAGTTAATATCTTCGTAGAACACGGTACCAGTATGTGAAATTGCCATGCGTAAGTGTGCTTGTGCGGCAAGCACACTGGATGCGTTCTTATCAGTGCTCGTGGATTTAGAAATACTTACGACGTTTGATTCGGAATCACTTGCGTTTACCGCAGATGGAGCGGTAACAATCATAATTGAGAGTGCTGCAAGTATTCCGCCAATAATGTGTTTCATAGTTGTATCCTCTCTTTCTTCTGATCAAAGGTAAAAACCAACAGATTACTACCAGGATAAAAATTATCCGTAACCATAGTTTAGCATACAAAGCGTTTTTTTTAGCAAGCGCTTACTAGAAAATAATCATACACATTATAAGGTTACCAGGCCTAACTAGAACTAGTAGTAGTCCTTAAACGCCATGATTTCCATGCCCCGCCGCTGCAGTTCCGCAGTGAGTCCCGGCATGCGCTGCAAATACGCGCTAATGTTCATCTCCTGCAGTGCCGTCTGCGGCA
Source organism: Lacticaseibacillus sharpeae JCM 1186 = DSM 20505 (assembly GCF_001436225.1). Classification (GTDB taxonomy): domain Bacteria; phylum Bacillota; class Bacilli; order Lactobacillales; family Lactobacillaceae; genus Lacticaseibacillus; species Lacticaseibacillus sharpeae. The sequence goes on from NZ_AYYO01000022.1 coordinate 12,040, forward strand.
GGTGGGTCAGCAACCTCGCCGTGGCCCCCAGCTCAGCCTCGGTCCAATATTTATGCGCGTGGCAGCCGGTTAGTGCGTGCCGGCGGTTGTCCACGAGCGCATCGGCATACGCGCCATCAAGCAGCCGCCAGCCGCTAAGCATTTGGTCGGTTGCCGCATAGACCGTTTCTTGGTCAGGCAAGGCTGCCACTAGCTGCTTAAAGTACGTGCGGGTCCACACTTCATTGCGCGCCGTTAGCGGCAGTGCGTTCCACCGGCGCATGACCGTTTTGGCACTGGCAATGTCGCCCTTGAACAGATAATCGTGAATGCTGATGTGACACCAAGCAAATGCCACTTTGAGGTAGTCTGGATCGCGGGTGAACTGTTGCATTTTTTGCCAGAGGTGTTCGTGCCGGCCGACTGGCATTAGGGGTAGTAGCGTGTTGATTTGACTAAGCGTCATGGTGCTGCCGGTCAAGATAAAGTGGTCGATGGCGCGTTCCTCTGCGTCCGTTAACGGCCAGTCTGCCCATTGGGTGACTTTTGCGAGCGCGCGGTTGAGGACGGACGGTGGCGTGTCCTGGCGGTTTTCGGCCGCTAGCGGTGGCAGGAGCGCCTGCAAGTCGTTCATGGTGATGTGGAGCCGCTGTAGCACCGTCAGCAAGATGCCAGCCTTGATGTCGCTGGCGCCCTGTTCGAGCCGAATCACCTGCCGCGGACTGAGCAGCCCCTGGTAGAGCTTTGCCTGCGTGATGTCCTGAGCTTCCCGCAAGTTGCGGAGTACTGGCCCAATTTCGTATGCCATTAATGTCACCTTCCCGTTTGCAGTTCATTATAGCCGCTAAACTGAGGACATTAAAGGATGGTGATTGATATGAAAATTAATTTGCAGTGGCTTTGGCGGCACGTACCGCGGTTTGAACTTGTGCTCTTGGCACTATTCGCGTTTCCCGGCAGCTTTGAACAGGTGGCCAACGGGTGGACGTTCGGGCAGATTCCCGCAATGGTGGCCGCGCAGGCGCGTGAGCGGTGGCGGTTTGTGCTCATCGCGGTTGGATTGTACGTGGGTACATATGTCTTTTCGTTTGGCTTCCAGTTCCTGATGCAAGACGTGATTCGGCGAGCGAATATCGCGCTCAAGAGTACCATGTTGCGGGGCAGTTTTGCATCCGGGGAAGATCAGAACGTCGGGCTGAACCGGATGACTGGGGATGCGGTGAAGATTCAGGACCAGTACTTCAACGTCATTGCGGCGATTATCACTGCGGCGTGCACCGCGATTGCGTGCGCGTGGTTGGTGTTTACCAGCAACTGGCAGTTGGGGCTCATCAAGATTGCCTTCTCCTTCCTGGCGATGCTACCCATGGCGTTCGGGGCCAAGTTCATGGCGCGGCTCGGGCAGCGGTGGAGCAGTGCCAACGCGCAAACGGTGAGTGCCGCTAAGGACTGGCTGGCCGGACGGGTGGACGTGATTCAGTACCGGGCCCAGGATACGTTCTTCAGCCGTGTCTTCGGTGCATTGAAGGTGAGCGAGAAGCGGCAGCAGCAACAGAGCAACGGCCAACTGCTCATGTGGACCATCAGCGCGCTGTTTGCGGTGATTTCGTTCTTCGTGCCGCTGGTGCTGGGCTTCTGGTTCCTGCAACACGGACTGTTTGCTGTGACCGCCAGCAATTTGATTGTCATCATGATGACCGGCGATAGCATTTCGTACAACGTGCGCGCGGTTGTTCAGTACTGGAGCCAGATTGCTGGCACCCGCGAATTGCGGCAGCTGCCTGAGGTTCCTGATCTGAGGGTGGCCAGCACTGATCTGCAGGATAGTAGTGTTGCGCTGAACCAGGTTGCGCTAAGTTTTGGCGACCAAACAATCTTGCGGCCAACGACACTGCGGTTAGCTGGTGGGAGCAAGTCCCTCATTTCCGGGCCTTCGGGGAGCGGCAAATCCTCGCTGCTGAGTCTCCTGTCTGGCTGGCGGCAACCAACCGCGGGCCAGGTTCAGGTCGGTGCGCAACCAGCCACGCCAACTAGTGTCACCTACATCACGCAGCAGCCGTGGCTGTTTCACGGCACAGTGCGCGACAACCTCACGCTAGGCCAGGACTTCACGGATGCCCAGCTGCAGTCGGTGCTAGCTGACGTAGGGCTCGATGATGAACTTGGCGCTGACCCGCTCACGCGCATGGTTGACCCGCAGCAAAATGAGCTGTCTGGTGGGCAGCTGCAACGCCTGATGATTGCCCGCGGGCTATTACGTAAGCGGCCGGTGCTGCTGCTGGATGAAATCACGGCGGGGCTAGATGACGCCAACGCTGCTAGCATTCGCGATTTGCTCTACCACCTGCCGAACACGGTGGTGGAGGTGGCGCACCACTATGACCCGCAGCAGCTGGCGGCGTGTCACGTGCAGCATTTGCAATTAACCGCGGACCACACTTTAGCCTAACCATAGTCTGTGAAACATTCGTCGTGCACTTATCCACATGTGCATGACGAATGTTTTGTGTTTGCAGAATTTTGTCCCCAAACAAGTCAGTTCGGTCTTAGGTCTGATTACATCCCATACTCTGCAATGTATAGTATCAAGTGTAGAAAGGTGGTGGCACTGTGGACACGCAATTGAAGAAGGGACTTATTGAGTACACGGTGCTGGCCGCCTTGAGTAAGGGTGACTCGTACGGGTACCAGATCATCAAGGACATTGGGCCGCTGATTGACCTAACCGAGTCGACGTTGTACCCGATTCTGAAGCGGTTCGAGAGTGACAATCGGGTGACAACCTATACTAAGGTGCATAACGGGCGGCAGCGTAAGTATTATCACTTAACGACGCGCGGACTCGCCAGCATTCACCGCTTCTTGGCGGAATGGCCAGAGGTAGTGGCGGTGCACGGATACATTCGGCAGGCGGCAAAGGACTATGTGGATAAGATTGAGCGGGGCGATGAAGATGGACAAGAATGACTTTATGTTAAAGCTCCGGGCGGGGCTGACCGGCAACGTGACGCCGGCCGAAGTGGAGCGGTTGCTAAGTTACTACGCGGAGATGATTGCGGACCTCATGGAAGACGGCGTCAGCGAGCAAGAAGCGGTAGCCAAGATGGGCGATCCCAACGCGATTGTGTTCGAGGCGGTAGATAATGCACATGTGGACAAAGCCGCGCAGAACGCAAACGACGCTTATGCACAGGAACAAACCGCGGCGCACGAGCAGCGGAGCGAGTGGGTACCGCCGGCATATTTGCGCAAGGCACACCGTACCAACTGGGCGCTGATTATTCTGCTCATTGTGACCGCGCCGCTATGGGGCAGCATCGGCTTTGGCATTCTGGCTGTGCTCTTTAGCATTGACATTGCGATTTGGTGCATCCCGTTTGCCGGTGGTTGCCTTGCCGGCGGGCTTGGGATTGGCTGGTTGATGACATTGTTCGCTAGTCCGTTAGCCATTTTGGGCGTTCCGTTCATCGGCATCACGCAACTTGGCCTGGGGTTGGGCCTTATCGGGGCAGCCCTGCTTGCCGGATGGGTGACGTATAAGTTCAGTGCCGTCTTCCTGAAGGCACACATGGCGCTGGTCCACTGGGCGCTTGCGAAGTTGAACCGCGGCAAGGAGGCCTGGTCATAATGCAATTCTTGAAGAATATTTCGATTCCGAAAATCGCCGTTGCCCTGATGGTGGTCGGTGCCGTTATTGCGGTGCTCGGCTTCACCATGTCGGGGTTCAGCGTTCAGAGTTACCACGAGCACCCGAATGCGTGGTACTACATGAATAATTAAATCCTGCAGACACAAAGACGCCCCGGAACATTAGGTTCCGGGGCGTCTTTGCTGTTACTGCTGGGTGGTGATGGTGACCGGGCCGTTCGTGCTCTGGACGTCGAGCTGGGTCTCTTGCCCATCATCGTACGGCAGCTGGTCGGCGGCAAAACTGGCGCCGTTCAGTAAGAGCTGGCCGCTTTCGACCACAACGCGCAGGCCGGGTACCAAGACATTCGTCAGCTTGGTGGCGCCATTCTTCTTGGTGATAATCCCGTCGTTGATCTCCACGTCGCGGATGTTCGTGGTACCGTTCAGGTGATTCAAGTCGATACTCTTGAGTGTGACGCTGGTGATGTTCAGCGTTCCGTTCAGCATGGTCGCCTCGATGCGGACCGGCCGGGGCACCGTAATCACGACGCGCGCAGACTGACCGCTCTCGACTGGGTGCTGCAGCGGGTCTAACTGGGTGATGGTCAGCTTGTGCCCGTTTCGGGTGCAGTTGAACTGGTCGACGGCGGTGTTGTTGATGCTGACTTCGAACACTGGGCCGGGCTGCACACTAAGCTCTGCGGAACTGACATTCCAGCCGAGTGTCGTGATGTTCGCGTCGAACTTCTGGGAAAACGAGGTGAGGTTGTCGGGCTTTTGGGCACTTGGTTGGTGCGGCCGCTTTTTCACGGCGCTTTTGACTCCCAGAATCGCGCCGATTGCCACCCCAATCAGGACAACGATGATGATAATTATTGCAGTAGGCAAATGATGACCCCCATAGATAGGTGCTGAGAATGATTGCGTTAGTGATTTTAATTGAAAAATAGAAACCGTTATCAGTTTAAGCTATCTTGGGTGGTTAGTAAATAGGCGGGCGATTTGGTTTGCACTATTCCACAGCAAATAAACCGCCATTTTTTGTTATTTTAAAAGCAGACACGGCGATTATTGATATTAAATTATGCGGCTGACCCGTTACTGGGCGCGGAACAGGCCGATTTCCTTCTTGATGTCGATGAAGCCGCCGTTTTTCTTCGCTTGCGCGGCAAAATATTGGTCTAATTCCTGCAGCAGATCGTCCGTGATGCCGCTTTGCATGTCGCGGGTCGAAGCAACGTATTCGACGATGGCGTGGGGGTCAGTGACGTGCAGTGAGTTCGGGTACGGCGTCTCGGTGACTTCCGCGAAATCGTGGCTGAGCAGTGCCTGCCCGTTTTGCAGGTTGAAGGGCAGGTTCTGCGCGAACGCAGTGGACGTGGGTTCGACCTGCCGAATGGCTTCGTGCAGGTAATGCTCCAGGCCATTTGTCCCGTTGGCGAGGGCGTACAGGGTGCCACCGGGCCGCAGCACGCGGCGCATCTCGGCGATGGCCTGCGGAATGTCCGCAATGTGGTGCAGCACGTGGTTGGCGATGACCACGTCGAAGCTGTTATCAGGGAACGGAATCTCTTGCACGTCGACTTGCACGACGCTGACTTGCTTGTTGCTGGCGAAGCGGGTCTGGGCCTTTTGCAAGATGCCGACTGCGAAATCAGACAGGGTCAGGGTTGCATCGAGTGGCAGCAGATCCAGGTGGTTCTGCCACAGGTCACCATTGCCGCAGCCGACTTCGAGAATCCGGCGGGCGTGGGCGACGCTAGCGTGCTCAAAGAACCAGTCACGTAAATCGTCGTGATTGGTGTTGTAACGCTGGTGGAAGTGCGCGCGGACCATCAGGTTGTGGTCGTCTGCGTACTGTTGCCGAACAGCGTCAGGGTTTATTATTTTGTCCATTATATGGCCTCTTAAATTTGTGAGTTAGGAACCGCACGTGGCGGTATACAGGTTTTGTGTAGGTTTTAGGTGCGACTAACTTGCACCTTTTTGATGATATCCGTGTGCTCCTACCAGAAATCGGTAGCTCCGCACGAATTTTGCCCACGAGACTGCGCGGGATTTTGCTTCTACACATTTCTAATTATAGGCCGTTGCGTCAAATTCTGCCTGGTTTATGTCATTTAATTAAGAAAGCTTAGGGGAACGTTTAAATTTGCATGGCGGCGACGTGGTGGACGTGCTTTACCACAGCTTGCCGAGATTAACGCCAAGTTGAACAACGGCGGTTGATGTGTGCGATTTCCCCGCGCTACAAAAAATTGAATAAAGCACTTTCATCGTGATAATGCAAGTCTTGCAAGCGGTTTCGCAAACGACTAAGCTAGAGTTAAGAAAAATAATTGCGCGGGTGCAAGTAGCACGTGCGAAGGAAATTACGAGGTGAACGTTATGAATCAAACGAATACGGCCGTAGCAACGGAAAAACTTCATTTTGGTAACGCGGGGGGGCTGATGCAGGCACCACCACTGGCGCTCACTAGTGGGCTCCATGACTTGGAACTCGATAATCCCTTCCTCAAGGTGACCGATCCCGCCGTGATTAGACGCGGGGCCGTCGATACCGACGATGATTGGCTAAGTAGCCAGAGTGGCTCCGACCAGACGCTGGACGACTACTTGCTCGAGCAGGTATATCTTGAGTTTCGCGACGTGCCGCTGCGCAAAGTGCTCATTCAGCTGATTGGGTACCTGGAACCAGACGGCTACCTGCGTAAACCGCTGCGAGAAGTTGAAGCCCAAATTGGCTGCAGCCACGAAATGGCTCAGGACGCCCTGGCCATCTTGCAGACGCTCGATCCAACGGGGGTTGGGGCGCGCGACCTGCGTGAATGCTTGCTGCTCCAGCTGGACGCGGACCCTTCGACCACACCACTGGTGCGCGACATTGTCAGTCAGGCACTGCCGGCGGTGGCCGACAACGCCACTGACCTGTTGTGCCAGCAATTCGACGCCACTGAGGATGAATTGGCAGCCGCCGTTGCGCGGATTAAGCGCCTGTCGCCGGCGCCGGGGAGCTACTATGCGCGTCCCCGTGTGCGGACAGCTGTACCGGAAGTTGAAATCACGGTCGATAAGGACACCGGCACCGTTGTGGCCAGCTTGCTCCGGGATAGCATGGTTAAGGTGGCCTTCGATGACGACTACTACGGCGAGCTGGTGAAGAGCAGAGATGGTAAGCTGCGCCGGTTCCTGTCCCAGCAGCGCAAGGACTATGATTACTTGAGTTACAACTTGAAGAAGCGCTACGAAATCTTGCTCACGGTCGGTGAGTACATCGCTGACGCCCAGAAGGATTACTTCCTGTCCGGGGCGCCGCTGAACAAGCTACTCGTACGTGATGCCGTGGCGGTGACCAAGCTCAGTGCCGGCCAGATTCACCGGGCACTGAACGGCCACTACCTGAAGTGGCAGGGCGAAGTTAAGCCACTGTCGCAGTTCTTCTCCCACCGTTAAACAATGAAACACCCGCCAATTTTGCGATTGGCGGGTGTTTTTGTTACATTGCGTATTTGCGTAAAGCCTCGGCGACCCCGGCGTCATTGTTGCTGGCGACCTTGGTGGGAATGGCGGCCGCAACTGCGGGCAGGGCGTTCCCCATGGCGACGGCCAGGCCCGCCGCCTGCATCATCGGCAGGTCGTTTTCCCCGTCACCAATCGCCATTGTGTTGGCTAAGGGGACGTTCAGCATGCTGGCCAGGTGGCGCAGTGCGCTTTGCTTGGAGACGCCCCGCGCCGTGATTTCGAGGTAGGTGAGCTTAGAACGGCTAATGCTCAGGTCTAGATTATCTTGGTGGCGCAGCAGGGCGTCCAGTTGGTCAATCACATCGGGCTCGGCCATGCACAGGATTTTGTGCACGGGCCGATTCCCGTGCACGAGCGCGTTCAAGTCGGTGATTTCGGGTTGAAAGTTCAGAATGGCCGCTTCCTGATTGCTCCAGTACTCATGCTGATCGACGTACCAATGGGTATTCACGTGGACGTTAATGCTGACGGGTAGCTGTTGGGCATGAATTAAATCATAGATGGTGGCCGCTGCATGGTCGGGTAGTGGCTCCTCATACAGCGTGGTGAAGGAATTGTCCGCCCGGTGGGTTTGGACAATCAGACCGCCATTTAGCGTCACCAGTGGCAGGTCGATTTGCAGCTTATCCGCCAGCGCCGTCATGCCCAGTGCCGGGCGCGCGGAGGCGAGAACGAAGTGGCCCCCCGCGGCGCTGTATTCCTGCACCGCAGCGATGACGCGCGCGGGCAGCTCGTGCTGGTCGTTGATTAATGTACCGTCGATATCACTGAGAACTAGTTGTCGTTGAACCATAAGATAACCTCCCGTTATTATTCGCCGTTTACAAATACATTATAACCTAATCTGGGCCAAGGATTGTTCGGCTTTTTGTGGAACACGTGTTTCATAAATTCTGTAATGAAAAGTACAGACCGAAAATGTATCCGTTTTCTGTGTTAAAATGTCTGTGGTACTTTGTTCCGCGAAAAGTGGTACAGTCGATAAAAACTTTTATATCCGAAAATTTACCGCTATTTTTTATAAGTAAAGTCGGCGAGCCATCTCGGCGGAACATGTTTCGCGAACAGGTCAAATGAACAAAACGAACAGGGGGGATTGTTGATGTTTCCATACGAAAAATTGCAAACATTGAACGAACTCGAAACGGTCATCTACAACTATATTAATCGCCACCCAGCTGAAGTTGAGAAAATGACGATTCGGGAGCTTGCAGCCAAAGCGCACGTGAGCACGACAACGATTCTACGTTTTGCCAGCAAAATGGGTTACGACGGGTATTCCGAGCTGCGGTTTGCGCTCAAGCAGCACCAGAAGACCGTGCTGACGGACCAGCCAGCTGAATATTACGACATCACGGCGCCACTGTCATACTTCTTCAATAAGGTGAACACCACTGACTTCAGCAAGCTGATTGACCAGACGATGGCGCTGATTAACGCGGCACCACTGATTCTGTTTTACGGGGTCGGTAGTGGCGGGGCGCTCGCCGAATACGGGGCACGCTTCTTGTCGAACGCCGGCAAACTGGCGCTGACTATCGCCGACGTCTTCCAGCCCTTCCCGGCCGGCGACCAACTGCCACACGGGTCAGTCATCTTCGTGCTGTCGGTATCGGGTGAAACGCAGCAGGTGATTGAGCTAGTCAGCAAGGTCCAGCCGCACCAGGTCAAGATTATCGCGGTCACTAACCACGGGAACTCGCGGCTGGCGAAAATGAGTGATCTCGTCATTAGCTATTACATGCCGGAGCTCAAGCGTGGCGATTTGAATATGACCACCCAGGTACCAGTGTTGTACCTGATGGAACTCATCGCGCACCGCGTGGACGAGGAACGTGCTGCCCGCAACCGGAAGAAATCTGAGGCAGAAGACTGATCCACCGGGCTTTAGCAGTGTAAGGGGTCCCAAAAAACACAGGCATATGGAACATGTCACGCGAAAGTGACATGTTTTTCTATGTATGACGTGTTTTAACCGCTTACAAAACTATATACACAAACTAGGGAACCGGTTACAGTATATTTGTGATATGAAATCACAACGATTTCGGCCGAAATCATGCGCACTGCAATTTGTATATTGGCCTAGCCAACTACGGGGATGTGGTTGGTGGTCATGAATAATTTGTTGGGAGCAAGAATGGTACAGTTTTTGCTTGACGAGTTGGGTGGGGTTGTCTCATTCGACTCCGTAGTCGAGCGGACCTCCGCTCTAGATAGAAATGGGTGAAATTATGAACGATTACATCAATGAGAAAATTTTACCCAAGGTCATGAAGTTCACGAACAGTAAAATTATTACTGCTTTGAAGAACGGGATGATTTACACCATTCCCTTCATCATTATCGGGTCTGTCTTCCTGATCTTGAGTTCTCTCCCTGTAACCTCATGGGCTGCCTGGATGACCAGCACCGGTTTGGTTCCTTACTTCAACCAAGCCACTAACTTCTCGTTCAACGTTATGTCCATCATCGCCGTTACGGGTATTGCGTACGAATGGGCACGTAATGAAGGTATCGACGCGCTGCCAGCCGGGATTACTGGGTTCATCAGTTTCCTGGTTGTGCTCCAGCCAACCGCTACCATCAACGACCCAACTGGTAAGGTCCTTGTCCAGAACACCCAGCACATCACTGGCTGGATCGACACAAGCTGGCTTGCCGGTAAAGGTATGATTGCCGCAATTATTATTGGTCTTGTAACTGGGTGGGTTTACTCCTGGTTCGTTAAGAACAAGATCACGATTAAGTTGCCAGAACAGGTACCAAGCAACGTTGCTAACTCCTTCATTGCTTTGATTCCTGCTGCTGCACTGGTAACATTCTGGATGCTCGTCTACATGGGCTTTGACCACTTCGCCCACACATCCATGCTTCAGTGGATTTACAACATTATCCAGTCACCACTGCAAGGGATTACCGACTCCTTCGCCGGTGCCCTGATTGTGCCACTGCTGATTTCCTTGCTCTGGTTCTTTGGTGTTCATGGTTCCTCCATTGTTTCCGGGATCATGACCGCTATCCTGCTGTCCAACAGTACCGACAACGCCAAGCTGTTCGCTGCTGGTCACCTTTCCCAGGCTAATGGTGGGCACGTGTTCACCCAGGCCCTTCTCGACCAATTCGGGACCGTTACTGGTGCCGGGATTACCATCGGGATGGTTGTCTACATGCTCTGGTTTGCTAAGTCCGCACAGCTCAAGAGTTTGGCTGGTTTGGAAATCGCACCTGCGATCTTCAACATCAACGAACCAATTCTCTTCGGTGTTCCTATCGTGCTGAACCCTCTGATGCTCATCCCATTCATCGCTGCACCAATGATCTCAATGGGGCTGACCTACATCGTCATCAAGATTGGTTTGATTCCACTCTTCAACGGGGTTTACGTACCTTGGACCACGCCACCAATCATCTCTGGTTTCCTTGTTGGTGGTTGGAAGACCGCTATCTGGCAGGCTCTGATGCTGGTTATGACCTTCTTCGTTTACCTGCCATTTGTCCGTAGCTACGACAAGATGCTCTACAGCGAAGAACAGGCTAACCTGGCTGCTGAAGAAGCTGCTAAGTAGAATCGATGCAGATTGCACAAAGTTAGTTGAATTTCCCACTTCAAGGATTCAACCTAGTGAAAAGTTAATGACAGGGGCTCTGACTTGTGTCACTGCCCCTGTTGTTGTAAGTAGCAATGAATGAGGTATAGAAAAAATGGCAAAGTTACGCGAAGATTTTCTCTGGGGTGGCGCGGTTGCTGCCCACCAACTCGAAGGCGGTTGGCAAGAAGGCGGTAAGGGCGTGAGCGTTGCCGATGTGATGACTGCGGGGGCGAACGGCGTCGAGCGGACGATTACCGACGGCGTACTACCCGGGTACAACTACCCGAACCACGACGCGATTGATTTTTATCACCACTACAAGGACGACGTGAAGCTGTTCGCAGATCTCGGACTCAAGGCATTCCGGACTTCGATTGCTTGGACCCGCATCTTCCCGAATGGTGATGAGACCGAACCGAACGAGGCGGGGCTGCAGTTCTATGACGACCTGTTCGATGAATTGCTGAAGAACGGGATTGAACCCGTGATTACGCTCTCCCACTTCGAGATGCCGTACCACTTGGTGACGGAATACGGCGGTTGGCGCAGTCGCAAAGTCATTGATTTCTTCGTCCGCTTTGCCACCACAGTGTTCAAGCGGTACAAGAACAAGGTCCGTTACTGGATGACGTTCAACGAAATCAACAACCAGGCGAACGTCGGCACGGAATTCGCGCTGTTCACCAACTCTGGCGTCAAGGTCAAGCCGGGTGAGGATGCGGAGAAGGTAATGTACCAGGCGGCGCACTATGAAGTCGTTGCCAGTGCCCTCGCCGTCCAAATCGGCCACCAGATTAACCCCGACTTCCAGATTGGGGCCATGATTGCCATGGTGCCACTCTACCCAATCTCCCCGCGGCCCGCGGATATTTTCAAGGCGGAACGCGCGATTCAGACGCGCTACTGGTTCGCAGACGTGCAGGCGAACGGGGAATACCCGGCCTGGCTGACGCGCTATCAGGAACGGGCCGGCTTCAACCTTGACATCACGCTGGAAGACCGTGACGTGCTCAAGCAGGGGAAGGTCGATTACATCGGCTTCTCCTACTACATGTCCAACACGGTTAAGGCCAAGGACGACGAACCGGATTCCTACAAGTACGAGGAAGACAAGGATATTGTCCGCAACCCAACCGTGGAAGCGTCCGAATGGGGCTGGCAGATTGATCCACAGGGCCTGCGTTACGCCATGAACTGGTTCAACGACCGCTACAAGTTGCCGTTGTTCATCGTGGAGAATGGGTTTGGGGCCATCGATAAGCTTGACGCGGACGGCCACGTGCACGATGACTACCGCGTGAACTACATGCGCGAACACATTGAGCAGATGGAACTGGCCGTTGACGTCGACGGCGTGGACCTGATTGGGTACACACCGTGGGGCTTCATCGACCTGGTTTCCGCCGGGACGGGGCAGATGGACAAGCGTTACGGCCTCATCTACGTCGACAAGAACGACAAGGGTGAAGGCACGCTGGCCCGGTCCAAGAAGGATTCCTTCTACTGGTTCCAGAATGTGATTAAGACAAACGGTGAAGACCTAACTGACGTGGTTCCGGACTATCAGGTATAGGCGAACCGTAATTCTAGATATGAGGTGTTATTATGGCTGAAAAGACAATTATGCTGGCATGCAACGCGGGGATGTCCACGAGTTTGCTGGTGAACAAGATGCAAAAGGCTGCTGCGGCTGCCGGCGAAGACGTTGAAATTTTCGCTACCAGTGCCGACCAGGTCGACCAGAAGATGACCGAGTCGCACCCAGACGTATTGATGCTCGGCCCTCAGGTACGTTACCTGTTCAAGGGGCTGGAGAGCAAGCTCGACATTCCCGTTGCCGTCATCGACATGAAGGACTACGGGATGATGAACGGCAAGAATGTGCTGGAAGCGGCGCTGAAGTTAATCGGCTAACGCACAGATTGGATTAGGGAGAATAATTATGGCTGAAGAACAGGAACAAGACCTCGAAACCATCATGGGTCTGATTGTGAACGGCGGGAACGCGAAGAGCTCGGCTTTTGAAGCTATCTACGCGGCTAAGGAAGGCGACTTTGCGACTGCCGATGCGAAACTGAAGGAAGCAGATGATGCGCTGAGTGCGGCCCACAATGCGCAAACGGGGATGCTGACTGATGAAGCAAACGGCAAGCACGCACACGTCGGGTTACTGACCGTGCACTCACAGGACCACTTGATGACGGCGATTACGTTCCGTGATTTGGCCGGTGAGATTGTGGATCTGTACAAGCGTTTGGCTGAAGACGGTAAGTAACAGCGCGCTTTGGTAAGTAGGAACATGTAGCAAGGCAGCAACGGCGCCCAAGCCCTTAGCGCGGGTGCCCGCGGAGGTAGACAAATGTTGATATACCATTTTTTAAGAAACAACCTGGCAAGTGAGGAAGCTTTCTTGCAGAAGCAGGCGGCACGCGGCCGGATGCTCACCCGGATTCGTGGTGCGCGGTATAAGTTTGTTAACCGGACCGTGCGGGGGGACGAGCACTTTCAGGCGTACCTGCGTCTGACCAAGGACCGCTATGATGCGGTTGATCAGGCCGACCAGGTCGTCACCGTGCAGCTTTCCCGCGAGCTCTACTACAACGTTCTGTACACCAAGGGCAACCGTGTTCCCCGGCTGCAGTCGAATCCGGAAGCGGAGGAGCAGTTCCACGTATACATGCTCGATCATGGTGCACGGCAAGAGTGGAAGGGCGGCATCGGCCTGTTCATGGGCCTCATGCTGTTCACGGTGCAAGCAGCACTCGCACATTCCGGGGGGTTCATGGGAACGTTGCCTATCCGCGCACTCTTTGTTGCTGGCAGTATTGCATTGGTCGCAGCTAGTCTGTGGGGCTTGTTCATCGGTTTGCGGAACTCGATTACTTCCGTGCACCCGGACAAGAAACCGGCCCCGCTCAAAACGAAGCGGGTTTAGGTTGAATGCACAACAATAAATGAACGCAAGGGAGGACGCAGGGGTAATGCGTCCTTCTTTTGTTAATTAGGCGGGACAAAGGAGTTGAGCTCTATGAAGTCATATGTATCTTTTGACATAGGTGGTACTAGCATTAAGTATGGGGTCGTGAATGGTGACGGCACGGTTGTTGCGCGTGGGCACGTTGCCACGGCACCGGATCGGGAAACCAACGTTGCGCACTTGCTGGACGTGGTGCACACGTACCAAGCAGATTACGATATTTTCGGCATTGGCGTGTCCGTCCCCGGGATTGTGGACCACGATGGCTACATGATTACCGGTGGCGCCCTGGATGAATTTTACGAATTTCCGCTCGGACAGACGTTGCGGGATGCGACGAACTTGCCGGTGCACGTGGAGAACGATGCGAACGCCGCCGCGATTGCCGAGCGCTGGCTGGGTGCGGCCCGCGGCGTAGATGATTACATCTGCATCGTTTTGGGCACCGGCATTGGTGGCGGGATTGTCATCAACGGGCAGGTTTACCGCGGCGCCCACGGGATGGCCGGTGAGTTCGGCTGGAACGTGACCCACACGGTGGATCGCACCGTGCCCCTCGAGGACTTGTCGCTGAACTTCAACGCGGCGACCGTCATGGGACTGGTGCGCCGGTACAACTTGTCCCTGAAGCAGGCGCGGCCAGATGACGTCTCCGTCACGGACGCGCGGGTGATTATCGCCGATGCGCATGCGGGCGACCCCGTGGCGGCGGCCATTTACAGCGATTTTCTCGACGACGTCACGGTGATGTTGCTGAACACATACGCGAACTACGACCCCGAACTGATTCTGGTCGGTGGCGGGATTAGCGCGAATGATCAGTTCATGGCGGACCTCAAGGCGCGGCTCAATGAGTTCATGCAGCGGCACGAAAGCCTGCACCGGATTGAAAAGCGGGTGCTCGGCAAGGTTGCAGTCGCAGGGCTGCGCAACGATGCGGGCCTCGTTGGTGCGGTGTACCCCTTACTGTAAGTGGAGGCGGCAAGAATGAAGAAGGTTGAACAGGCATTAACTAAGGCCGCATTTCACGGGGTGCCTAAGGATGGTGAGCTCTTGCTGCTGAACGGACGGGTGCTGGTTTGCGACACATTGCAGGTTGACGGCGAGAAGTTCCCCAAGGAAGGTACTTTCGTGAAGATGATTGAAAAACTGCGGCACAATGTGGTCGCGACTGCTAACGATGGGTTAATTGTGCTCAGCGAAAACGGCAAGGAACGGGTCACCTACGCCCCGACGCGGGTGGACGTGTTCCTGGCCAAGGTCAACAGCCAGATCATCACGCCGCGGTATGCTAATCAAGGGCCAACGTATGACACCGTGTTGCACGTGGTGTCGGCGCGCGATGACCTGTATCTGCGGGTGAGTGGCGGCAAGGCGGGGCATTACCTGCTGAACCACGCGGCGGACCTGCCGGTGGTTGACGTGCTCGGCATTGCGGACACCGAGTTCGCTGGCAGTGAATACGACTTCGCAGACGCCATCAACAAGCGTGGGTATGGCAGCATGGTCGCCGGAACTGAGCTGGCGTTTTTGGATAATAACTTCGCGTCCAACTTACGCGTGTAGGATGTAAGCCCAGAATGGCCAGGTCATTCTGGGCTTTAGTGTCCGGCCTGCAGTGTTGCTAGTTGGCCGGTGGTGGCATAAACTTATTTGTAGAGAGTAAAAGGGGATGGCGGTTTTGACACTAGTTTACATGGTGCGGCACGGAGAAACGCAAATTAACGCTGAAGGCCGGTTTAATGGCGGCGGGGTGGACAGTCCGCTGACGGCGAAGGGCGAAGCGGGTGCGCAGGCACTGCACAAACTGCTGCAAAATGAGCATTTTGACCGGATATTCGTGTCGCCGCTGCACCGGGCCATCACGACGGAACAAATCGTGGCGGGACCGGACAAGGCGTTCACCATCGATCCCCGGCTGCGTGAGATGGCGCTGGGTGATTGGGATGGCGGGCCGCTGGGCAACCTGGCGACTGACCAGCAGTTCATTAACTACCGGCACCACTTGCTCGAATGGGACTACCAGGCCGTGCACGCGGAGAGCTACCAGTCACTGGTCAAGCGGGCCGGGGCGGCGCTAGTCGATGCGGCTGAGAGCGTGCCGGAAACCGGCAAGGTACTGGTGGTCAGTCACGGGATTGTCACCACGGTGCTGGCGAACGTGCTGACGGGCGTTGACCTCGACCACGCACGCGATTCCGGGCAGGTGGACAATTCTAGTGTCACCGTGCTGGACTATCACGCGGGCCAGTGGACCAAGCGGGCGTGGAACGTTACGGCCGACCGGTTCGCTGAGTTGACTGCTGTGGAAAAAGAACTGTTTGAATAACGTGATGGGCGGCAGGACAGTAAGGTTGGTTCTGCCGCCCATTTTTTGTAGAATATTGTTAACGGAGGTGGACGGTGATGAGTTCAAAAGCAGACATAGAGACTGATTCCTTCGCGCCGCACAAGATTGCGGTGTTGGCGGATGTGCACGGGAATTACACGGCGCTGCGAGCGGTCGTCGCGGACGCCAAGCGGCACAAGGCGACGGACTTCTGGTTCCTGGGGGATGTCTTGTTGCCGGGTCCCGGGAGCACCGATATTTTGGCGCTACTGGCAGATTTAGGCATTACCACCTGGCCCCGTGGTAACTGGGAGGACCTGCTGGTGAATGGCCACGCCAAGAACTTGGACGTGACCGACCCGCAGCGGCTCTATTTCACCCGCCACGCCATGTACCAGGACCAGTTTCTGGACGCAACCACCTACCAGCGCCTCGCCGATATGCCGCTGACCGTGACGCACCACATCGGTGGTCTGACTTTTCGCTTGTCCCATAACTTGCCGGACAAAAATTACGGGCAGGAGCTGATTCCCACCGAGCAGCAGGCGAACTTCGACCGCCTGCTCACATCGGAGATCGACGTTGCGCTGTACGGGCACACACACCGGCAGCTGATGCGCTACGGCAGCGACGGGCAGCTGATTGTGAATCCGGGGACGGTGGGGATGGCCTTCACCAATCCCGGCAAGGTGCAGCATGACCTGCGCGCGATGTACGCCCTGATTACCGTTGCCGGTAGCCGGGTGACGAATGTCGATCTGCGCAAGGTGGAATACGACAAGGATGCCGAACTGGAACGGGCGCGGGTCCGCAAGCTGCCGTACTTTGACCTCTATTCCGACCAAATTCTGGCGGGCGTGGGCTACACACACAACCGACCGGTCCTCGCGGCGTATGCGGGGGCGCACGGGTACGTAGCGGAAGTCGCGCGGTACGTGGAGCAATAGGTTGGGGAATGTTTAAATTAGCCCGTGCCAATCATAGTAGCAAAAAACCCGGATTATTCTCGCGCTGAGAGTAATCCGGGTTTTTGCCGTTATGCCTTCTGTTTAGCTGCTTTACGTGCCTTGTGCCGCATCCACAACAATTGCGGAATCACCATGAAGCAGGCCACGATGATTGCTGCAAGGATGCCGGCCTCAACCAGCTGGGTACCGCTGAAGCCGGACCACGAGAGCAGGAAGATGACGAAGAATTCGGTGACGATGTAACGGCCAATAATCCAGTAGATTTGGTTTTTCATGGGGGACCTCCAATGGGCTATGTATTGCAGTTAGTATAGCGCAATTTGGTGGCCGGCCCAAATTAACTTAGGCGTCGAGCACCACTTTGAGCCGCAGCTTCAGGGGCCCCTTGCTTTTGCTGGTTAGGGTAAGGCCGTGGCCGATGTCCCGTGTGCTGGCGACGTGAGTCCCGGCGCAGGCTTCTTCGTCGACGCCGGCAATCTTGACGAGCCGGACCTGGGTGACGTCTGCGGGGATCAGACTGATTAGCGTCCGGACTTTTTCCGACTCGTGCGCGATGGCTGCCCGGTCGACAATGCGCGCTGTGACCGGGTGTGCGGCGGTGATTGCTTGTTGCAAAGTTTGGGTGAAGTCCGCGGCGTTGAACGCTGCCTTGGCTGCGACTGTTGGGAACAGCAGTTCAATCCGGGCGTGATCGGCCAGAATCTGGTTACTCGTGACTCGGCAGCCCCATGTGTTCGCTGCGGTGCCCGCGATGAGGTGGAGGAGCGTGTGGTAACGCATGTTGCGGTGGCGCGTTGCGGCGTCAACGTTTTGCACGACGGGTATGTTGGCCGTTGGCAGAGGCTGGGCCAACGTGTACGTGATTGTGTCTGCGGTGCGGGTGGCGTGCGTGACGGCCAGGGTCGCGTTACCCTGCGTGACGGTGGCACAATCCATTGGCTGGCCGCCGCCACCAGGATAAATGATGGTGGCGGCGAACGTTACGTCGAGGCCGCTCGTGCTGGTGACGGTGGTGGTCAGTTCGGTTTGGTTCTGGTCGATTAGATATTGTTCAGTGGTCATGGTAAGCTTCCTCCGTAAATTTGCACCTGTGCAAAAAATATCATTGCATTTGCAATTAACGTGTTCGAGAATATCACCATCTGATTGCAAATGCAACGACAATTTGCTATTTTAAACTTAGATAATTTCCACAACCAGATCTTGGAGGCTGCACAATGTTTGATATTATTCGCAAAATTGGTGCGATTACCCGCACCATTCAAATCGATAGTAACGCCACGTTCCGGCATTATGGTCTGGGCAACAACGCGTTCATCTACGTGATTCGGACGTGTGAAGAGCCGGGGATGTTCCTTGGTGAACTCGCCGATAATGTGCAGATTGACCGGACGACGGCGTTTCGCACGGTCAAAAAATTGGTAACGCAGGGGTATTTGCGGCTAGAAGATGACGCAAAAGATAAGCGCCTGCGCCGGGTTTTTCCGGAGCAGAAGGCGCTGGACATCTACCCGGAGTTGCACGCATACGAGCAATTCAGTTCGGATCAATTGCTCGCGAACTTGAGCGGTGACGAACGCACGCAGCTGTGGCACCTGCTGCAGAAGTTGCCGGGCTAAAATACAGCTTTCCTAGGCGCGGGTACTGGTGCATACTAGGAGCAAATATTACGCGGAGGAATAACAATGGGAGACATGGAGCAGGTATTGCGCGCGAAGTTGGCACAGCCTAAAGCGTACACGGATGCTGAAGTAGCCTGGTTATGTGCACACATTGGGGACCCGAATCCGGCAGTGCGCGACGGCCTGGTATACGAAACCTTGTGTGCGGGGGTGGAAAAACACGCCTTTACGCGCGCCCAGATGCAGACGTTTGCGACGTATTCAGTTGATCACGACCTGGTCATGACGGATATCAAGCATAACGGTGACGTGACGGTTACGCGCACGTTTGCCGCGCTGTTGAATGTGGTGCTGCTGGATGCAAACTTGCACGATTACGCAGATTTTCTGACCCCTGCCCAGCTAGAGTATCTGTTAACGCGGGCCCCAGAATACCTGCGCGCAGAAACCGACCGGCGCGGGTATGATCTGCAGTTGGGCTGGGTGCACGCCCTGGCCCACGGTGCGGATTACCTGGGGATGTGCACCAGTTATCCGGCGAATGCTGCCAGCCAGATTCTGCCGCTGTTCACGGATATTTTCCTAGGTGCCCAAACGGCATTTGGCGATGGCGAACCGGCCCGGCTGGCGATGGTGCTTTACTTGGCGTTGCAAAACAAACAGCTCACGCAAACGGCGGTGGCGCAGTGGCTAAAAACTATGCAACCCCAGCTGCGGGATGACGCCCACCATTTTGGCAGCTACGGGGTGCAGCAACTGATTACGCACTTGTACGTGGTGCTGGCGACGGACAACGCGTTAACAGACGAATTACGCACGACAATCCAGGATGGGATTTGGGGGTAAGCATGACAATTACAATTACGGCCACAACGGCATTGACCAAAGAACAAATGGCGGCGGCACTGGCGTTAGAACGCGCTGTGCATGTGCACGACCACACTTTTAAAGATATCTACATGTACAACCAGTTCAACCGCAACCCGGAGATGAAGGCCTTGTTTTTGGCCTACAGCGACGGCGAACTTGTTGGGGTGCTGCAGAACTACGCGGATTCAGCACCGGAAGATGATGATGCCGAGCTGTCCGTGATTGTCGCGCCCGCATTTCGCCAGCAGGGTGTCGCCACGGCGCTGATCAAGGCGGCGCGCGCGGAGATGCGGCAGTACGGGTACACCGCTGATTACTTTGTGACTGAAGACATTTTCTTGCAGGCACACCCTGACTTTTTGGCGCGGACGGGCCTGCACGTTGCGGAAGCTGAAAATGAGTACCAGCTGTCTGCTGCCGCGGGCACGCACGCCGACTATCAGTTGCCAGAATCGTTGCAGCTGCGGCCCATGGTGCAGGCGGACATTGATGCGTTATTACCGAGTTACATGGAAGCCTTCGATGACGACGAAACCAGCGGCCGGACGTACCTGCAGTCGAGCCTCGATGATGCGGATGACCGCCAGTTTGTGCTGACCGATGCGGCCGGCAAGCAGCTGGGATACTGCGCGATTGACACGAGCGAGAGCTATTATTTCTTCGGTCTGTTCGTGACCAAGGCAGCACGCGGACGCGGCATCGGGACGGCGATGGTCAAGGCCATTATGGCGCAGCTGGCTAGCGAGAAGCCTTTGCCATTGCGGCTGGCTGTGGAGGCCAGCAACGCGGTGGCGCACCACGTGTACCTGAAGGCTGGGTTCCAGCAGCAGACGGTCGTTAAGTATCTATATCCTAATGAAGCCTAAAGCATGTAGCAGATAATTGTTAGGTAAGCAAAAAAGTCGGCCAACACCGTTAAGTGTGGTCGACTTTTTTATTATTCGTGCCGCCGCAAGAGCAGGGTCAAGGTGATTAGTGCGCAGCATAGGATGACTGCGAGCATAATTAGTGCGTTGTGGGCCCCGATTGCGGTCCCAATCGCGGTGCTGTGGCCGTTTTGCCCAGCTGCAATCAGCGTTGCGGTCAGCGCTGTCCCCAGGGCACCGGCGAACTGTTGAATCGTGTTCATGATGGCGTTCCCGGTGGTCTGGTGCATTTGATCAAGCTGCTGGAGTGAGTGGGTCATGACGTTCCCGAACCCGAGGCCAATCCCCAGCATGTAGATGAGGTAGACGCCGGTAATCATGAAGTTCGAGATGTGTTGGCTCAGGCCGACGTAGATGAATAAGGCGATTGTTGCTAAGGCTATCCCGATTAAGATGGGCGTGCGTGCCCCGATGCGGTCTAGAATCCGGCCGGAAAATGGGGCGAGCAGCGCACCCAGCGCCGCACCAGGTAGCACCAGCAGTCCGGCCTGCAGTGCGCTGCCGCTATTCACGAGCTGCACGTAATTGGGCAGGATGAACGACAACCCCAGCGCGGTCATCTGAATCAAGAAGAACGCGAGGACGTGACCACTGAATTGTTTGTTGCCCAGCACGCGGATATCGATAATCGGTGTGCTCAGACGCAACTGCCGCCAGCTGAAGCCAGCAAGGGCAAAGGCACCAAGTACAAGCGCACCGAGCACCTGCAGGCTGAAGAAGGAACTGCTACTGATACTGCTGGAACCGAAGACGAGACCAGCGAAGGCAACGATAACGAGAATGATGCTGAGTGGGTCACTCTTAACGGCTTCCGTCGGCGTTTTTTGCTGAATGCACAGCCAGCCGGTGATGAGGGAGATCACCATTAGGGGCAGGAGGAAGACGAAAATGTAACGCCAGCTCATGTTCGACACGACTAGGCCGCCGAACGTGGGGCCGATGGCGGGGGCAACGGCGGTGATTAGCGTGCCGACCCCCATCATCATGCCGATTTTAGCTGCGGGTACTTGTTCCAAAATAATGTTGAACATCAGTGGCAGCGCAATGCCGGTCCCGACACCCTGCACGGCCCGCCCAAGGAGCATGAGCGGGAAGACTGGTGCGGTGAGGTCCAGCAGCAGTCCGATGATGAAGAGTAGGTTGGCAGTTAAGAATAGGTTGCGGGTCTTGAATCGGCGCTTGAAGTAGGCGGAAAGCGGCACGATGCTGGCAACGATTAATAGATAAATGGTGGTCATCCACTGCACGGTGTTCGTCCCGACGCTGAATTCGTGCATGAGCGTGGGGAAGGTGATGTTCATCGCGGTTTCCACGATGACCCCGCAGAAGGACATGAGGCCGGTGGCGATGATGGCGCCGTATACCCGGCCGGGGATGGTGGTATTAGTTTTGATGGTCAATTTTTTTACTCCTAATGATGGCACTGTCTTGGTGGTGCTGGTTGCTCAAATCCTTGAAGTAGGTGAGCACTTCTTTGAACGTGGCGATTTCGGCCGGAGAAAAGTGGTCGTGCATTGCTTGTTGCTGGGCACCGATGTACTGCGCGGCGTCGCGGGCGAGCGCTTGTCCGTGGTCCGTGAGCTTAATCAATTTTTGGCGGGCGTCGGTTGGCGATGGCAGCCTTACGATGATTGCGTCGCGTTCCATACGTTGCAAGAGCACCGTGGCGGTTGCGCGCTGAATGTTGAACTCGAGCTCGACGTCGTGTTGAATCGGTGCGAAGTCGACGGTGGCAATGTAGTCGATGACGGATAACTGCATGCCGGTGATACCCAATTGGTGCGCATAAGCATCCATGGCCCGTCCCATTTGGTGGGATGCCTGATTAATGATACGGCCGAAAATTTCTTCCATGTGCAGAAGCCCCTTTGCATATTTGTTAGCAAGCTAACAATAATCTATCATAGACTAAATTGGTTGAATGTCAAATGCAGCCCGCAAAGTGTTTGCATCAGTGGGGACATTTATCCCGTTTTGCCACGCAGCCCCCGTTACTTTTCGGCGTATACTTACTATTGTAGAGTAAAAAATGCGCCCGGATAGTGAGCATAAAACGGAGGCAAAAATCATGGCGTCAAATACACCAATCTTGGACCGCGTGAACGGCCCCGCAGATTTGAATCAATTCAGTGCTGAAGAATTAACCGAATTGGCGAACGAAATTCGGCCGCTGCTGATTAACAAACTCAGCATTACCGGTGGTCACGTGGGCCCGAACCTCGGGGTGGTCGAACTGACCATCGCGCTGCACACGGTGTTCAACTCACCGGTGGACCACATCGTGTGGGACGTTTCGCACCAGGCTTACACGCATAAAATTTTGACGGGCCGGAAGGAAGCCTGGCTTTCGCCTGAGCACTTCCACGACGTCGGGCCGTACACTGATCCAACTGAAAGCAAGCACGATTACTTCAACATCGGCCATACCTCCACGTCCATCGGTCTGGCTGACGGGATGGCGGCAGCACGCGATTTGCGCGGGGGTAGTGAGAACGTCATCGCCGTCATTGGTGATGGCGCCTTGAGCGGGGGCTTAGCATACGAGGCGCTGAGTAACGCCGCGATGCTGAATTCCAATCTGATTATCGTGGTGAACGATAACGAGATGAGCATTGCTGAAGACCATGGGGGCTTATACAAGGGCCTTGCGCAGCTGCGGGCAACGAACGGCAAGTCGCCAAACAACCTGTTCAAGGCGCTGGGTCTAGATTATATGTACGTCGAGGGCGGTAACGACATTCCAACGCTGCTCGCGGCCTTCACCCAGGTGCACGACATTGACCACCCAATCGTGGTGCACGTGCACACGATTAAGGGCCTGGGCTATGCACCGGCGCTTGCGAATGAAGAGGCGTTCCACTGGCACGCTGCCTTTGATATCGAGACTGGGGCAGCGCGGCACCCGAACACCGCGAAGACCTACAGCGATGTGGTGCTCGACGAATTGGATGCTGAAATCGCGGCGGGCGCACCGGTTGTGGCTATTAACGCGGCCATTCCGGGCGGTTTCCACCTGAAGAAGTTCGCGGCCAAGCACCCGGACCGCTACCATGACGTGGGTATCGCCGAGCAGCAGTCCATTACCTTCGCGGCGGGGCTCGCCCAACAAGGTGCACGTCCGGTGGCGTTTGAAAATACGACGTTCCTGCAGCGGGCGTACGACCAGTTGTCCCATGACCTGGGCGTAAACAAGTTGCCAGCAGTCATCGTCTACAGCGGTGGGCACGTTACGGGCGGCGACCCGACGCACCAGAGTACCTTTGATTTGGCTATGCTCACGAACATTCCGGGCATGACTGTGCTCGTGCCGGCCGATGCGGGTGAACTGACGGCCGCGGTTCGCTGGGCGCTGCACCAAAATGATGGCCCCGTGGCAATTCGCTTGCCGGGTGGCCCCGCGGACAAGTCCGTTGCGCCGACTGACTTTGATCCCGACCGCATGCGTGAACTGCAGCCGGGCCATGACGTCGCACTGCTGGCAATTGGCTCGATGTTGCCGCTGGCCAAGCAGGTCGCGGCTAAGCTCCAGGCCGACCGTAACATTACGGCGACCATCGTGGATCCACGCCGAGTTGACGCGCTGGTTGACCAGGATGAACTCGCACACTTACTGGCGAACCACGAGCTGGTGGTGACCTTCGAAGAGGACAGCGTAGTTGGGGGCTTCGGTGAGAAAGTCAGCCGTTTCTTTGGCCCCACGAATGTGCGCACCCTGAATCTTGGTGCCAAGCGGCGGTTTGACCACAAGCAGACCCGCGCGGAACTGATGGACGAGTACAAGTTGACACCAGAGACGGCGACGGTCGCGATTGAGGACGTGCTGGATTAAATTATGGATAAACGGGTAACGATGTGTTGATTTCGTTGCCCGTTTTCTTTTGCCGTCGTATAGTTGGACTAAACCGGTTTACCAAGTGAGGACAATATGCGCGCAAAGTTGCGAGATCTAGCCAAGCACAAATATTTCTACCCCGTGCTCCTGATTCTGCTCGGGCTCGTGGTTAGTGCGCCCTTTATTTGGCAACAGCAAATCTATAACCAGGATGACTTCCTGTTCCACAAAGCGCGACTGCTCGCGTACTACACGGCGGTGGTGCACGAGCATACCTTAGTGCCCCGCGTGTTGGCAACGATGGCCGGGGGCTTCGGGTACGCGGCGGATATGTTCTATAACTCGCTGGCGCTGCTGCCGTTTGTGGTCCTTAAGGCACTGCTCGGCGGCTTTGTCGTGCCATACAATCTGTATCTGGCGGGCATCAGTGTGCTGACGGCGCTGACGGCTTACTGGTGCGGCCGGCGCGTCTTTGCGCCACGTCAATCCTTCGTGTTTGCGGCGCTGTATGTGACCAACACGTACCGCCTAATTGACATGTACGTGCGCGGGGCGCTGGGGGAAACCATCGCCTTCATCTTCCTGCCGCTCATCGCCTTGGGTGTGTACGAAACGGTGGCGCAAAAGAAGTGGCGCGTGCTGGGCATCGGCATGGCGCTCACGTTCATCGTGCACCCGCTGTCCGCATTCTTGGCGGTTATCATCTTAATTTGTCTCGATGTGTGGCTGCTACTGCGGCGCAAATTAACGCGCGCGGCGTTTGGGCGCCAGGTCAAATCGGCGGTGCTCGCGATTCTGCTGTCGCTATTTGTCGCGCTACCGATGCTGGAACAGGCGGCCAGTCAGCGCTTCTACTTCATGCAGCCCAGTTCGCTGTGGAGTAACGGACTGGATTACTCGTTCGGTCAGCTGCTCATGAACAGCTTGAGTAACGCCAGCGGCGTGTGGGGCAACCTCGGGCCGAACGCGGGGCCGATTGCCGTCATCGCCCTTGGCATCGCGTTCTTTACGTACAAGCACCAGAGTGGGGCGGTGCGCACGACGGCGATTATCACGGGCACGTTATTCGTCTTGTCGAGTAACTTGCTGCTGTGGTCGGTAGTGAAAAATTCGCCGCTGGCAACCATCCAGTTCGAGTGGCGCCTGCTTGCGTTCGTTGCCCTGGGCGTTGCGCTGTTGGTCGCTCTCGTGGCGCCGAAACACGGCCGCCTGGTGGCAGTCGTGGCGACGCTGCTGGCCGTAACCTTTAACTACTCCGTTCAGTACGCCTTTAGCAGTCAGAGTAACCCGCTGATTGTCACCGACAAGAACGTGGCCAAGCTCGCGCCGAACGCCGTGGGTGGCGGCAGCGAATTCTTGCCCGCCAGCATTCATGACTACAGCGATGCCAGTGATGCTGTGTCCCTGACCGAATCGGCGCTAAAGAGTAAGCGGGTAATCGGCCGTGGCGTGGCGGTCAAAACAAAGCACGGTACAGTGACCTATACCCTAGAGCGCACTCGCAGCGGGGCAGGCCTCGTGGTGCTGCCGAAGTTCTATTACAAAGGCTACGTGGCGCGCAGTGCGGGCACTAACGTTAAGGTACAGAATGACCACGGATTGGTGGCAGTTAAGGTAACCGCCAAGCAGCACCACACCGTGACGTTGCGATACGCCGGTACGTTCCTGCAGCATGCCAGCGAGCTGATTTCCGGACTCACAGTCCTGGTATTAGTCGCCGGTAGAATTTGGTTCAGGAGGCAAAGACATGCTTGATTTTCAATTGCCAGCTAACCCCGCCAATCAGGCGCCGATGGCCAAGTACATGTTGAATCAGTTCCCGTTCCTGGGCCTGAAAACGCCGGTGCGGCGGGCGAAGACCAAGCCGCTGCTGGCAGTCAGCAAGAACTGGGCGAACTCGCACGTCATGGCAGCCGTGGCGGAGTTGTACGGCCGGCCGCAGCGTGAATATCAGTACGCCGCAATTGAACTGGCCCGCGCGCACGTGCACAGTTACGGGCAACGTGAACTTGCGACGTTGAGCCAGTACGTGATGCAAAAAAGCTGGTGGGACACAGTTGACGCCCTGCGCCCGATTTTTGGCGACTACGTGAACTTGCACCCGGCGAGTTTGCCGGACGTGTACGCCATGTTTGCCGAGCACGAAAATTTCTGGATGCGGCGGGTCGCCATCACGCTGCAACTGGCCAGCAAAGGTGCGACGAACACGGAGTTGCTCACCCGGGCCATTGATTATGACCTGCACACCGATGAATTTTTCATCCAAAAGGCCATTGGTTGGGCGCTGCGGCAGTACAGTAAGACTGACGCGGCGTGGGTGGCGGCATTCATCGCATCGCGCCCGGATTTAAGCAAACTGGCCGTGCGTGAGGGCAGCAAGTATTTGGTCAAATGAAAGGAAGACGAACATGCAACGTGCAATTAACCGTAACCCGTTATTACTGAGCCAGGTCGCAGATAAAGCGACGGCTGCCGACAAGCAGGTCATGGTCGACTTGCAGGACACCTTGCGTGCCAATGCAGACCGGTGCGTGGGGATGGCAGCCAATATGATTGGCGTGAATAAGAGTATCATCGTGGTGCAAATCGGCCCCATCCCGTACATCATGGTTAACCCGGAGTTGATCAGCAAGGCGCACCCCTACCGCACGCAGGAAGGGTGCCTGTCCCTAGACGGTGAGCGCAGCACTAAACGCTTCAAGCAGATTAAGGTCCGATTTTTGGACCAGAATCTGGTGGCACATGAGCAGGTATTTAGCGACTTCACCGCCCAGATTGTGCAGCACGAGATGGATCACTGTGCGGGGATTATGATTTAAGACATGTGGGCGATTGGTTTGCTTGTGTTATTAAATAATTAATTAACGAAGTCGGCATATTGGACATGATGTGTGCAGCGTGAGTTGCAACTATTGTAAAATGTGTTAGACTGTAGTCAATCAAAGGATTCAAAGAGATTGCTGATTAACCGCCCGAGCCTGCCAGCTTTTGGGGCGGTTTTTTCATAAAAAAGAGTCCCCGCTGCCTGCCGGAACGAGGACTCGTTGTGCCTTTGACGATAATCACTACTTACGCTTGTGCAGGTCGTCGAGTACGTATGCTAGCAATGCTAGAAATACGCCAACCACAAGCGGGGCAACAACATCC
The DNA here is from genome assembly GCF_001436225.1 of Lacticaseibacillus sharpeae JCM 1186 = DSM 20505. GTDB lineage: Bacteria > Bacillota > Bacilli > Lactobacillales > Lactobacillaceae > Lacticaseibacillus > Lacticaseibacillus sharpeae. Next base: position 39,435 of record NZ_AYYO01000022.1, read on the forward strand.
GAATCAAAAGAGTTCAAAGAGATCACTTCCCTTCGTTGGTAACCCAAGGGGACGTAGTGACGGAATTATTATAACAAGACACCAAGGCCTGATGTTATTAAAAGCTTGTATCATTTTTAAAGTTCTCGGTCTTGGCTGAACGTATCATTTACGCCAAGTTGTCTGGCCGCAAAAATTGCTGAACCCAACTTGCATTTTAACCGTTAATTAAGTACCCTATAACTATAGAAATAGCCGTACGGGCGCGCATCGTCGGGTGCACGCAAATAGGCAATCACACATGTTATCGTAGGCATGGCGGAGTTTTCCGTCAGAAGATGACATGCGTGGTTGCCTGTTTTTTTGTTTATGATGCAATACATATCTCCGTGCGGCGATAGGGGGAAAACATGTTAGCAGTATATCTTCGGGGCATGCTTATCAGTATTGCTCTAGTTACGTCAATTGGGATGCAGAACCTATTTGTCTTCAACAACGCGCTAGGTAATAAGCTGCGGCATTCACTCGTCTACGCCCTGTTTGTGTGGATTGCCGACACGACCCTGACCGTCATCGCGTTCCTCGGCATGGGCGCACTGATTGCGGCCAACGACACCGCGCGCCTGATTATCATGGCTATCGGCGGCGCAATCGTTGTGTGGATTGGGGTCAATATCATTCGGGGCGCGAAGGCAGCGGTGATTGGCAGTGAGCACGACGAAACGACGATGAAAGCCGCATTCGTTGGTGCCTGGGTCGTCGCCTTTGCCAACCCGCAAGCCATCATCGACACCAGCCTGATGCTTGGCGCCCTGCGTGGGACGCTGGCGAACTGGCAGGTGGCGCCGTTCTTACTGGGGGTCATCACTTCGACGGCACTGTGGTTCTTCGGGATCACCATCGTGCTCGGTCTGCTTAAGGACCGGCTGCCGAAGAAGCTACTGATGTGGGTCAACATCGTGTCCGGGGCCATCGTCACCGGCTACGGCTGCGTGCTCATCTTCCAAGTGCTTCAGGCAATTATTTAGCCTTTATCCAGCTTGGGCGTAATCAGTCGTATTGATGGTGACGGCACTCGTGTCGATTGCCGGGTCATCCTGGATCACCTGGCCAATTGATGGGGCGGTAATTGTCCCAGAAATGGGGTTCTTGACGCTGTCGATGTGCGTGCTGATGGTCGCATTAATGTTCTGGCAGTACTCGAAGGCCAGGTCGGTATTCAGTAGCTGGCAGTTCTCCATCGTGAGTCCGTCGATGTAGCACAGGCCCTGGTCACTTTCGATGGTGCAGTTCACGAGGCGCAGGTTCTTCGTGTTCCACGCCAGGTACTCACCACTGATGGTAGAGTCGTAAATCGTGACGTTCTCGCAGTTCCAGAAGGCGTCCTTGGTCACGATGCGGGAGTTGTGCACCTCGATGTTGCGGCCACCATCGAAGGCGTAGTTGCCGACTAAATCGAGGTGGTCGATTTTGATGTCGTGGCTATTCATGCCGAAGTAATCGCCGGTTGCCTGCACGTGATCCAAGGTGATGTCACCGCAGTTCCACAGGGTCTCCTCGGCGTCGGCGAAGTGTACGTTGGTCAGGACGATGTGGTTGCTGCGGCGGAACTGCTTGGGTGCCTGAATGGTGCTGTCTTTGATGGTGATGTCGCTCGTGTACCAGATGCCAGAACGCGACATGGTTTCAAAAATGGAGTTCTTGACCTGCACGTGGTTGCTGTACCAGAGTGGGTACTTCCACTTGAAGATGCTCCGGTCGAGTTCGATGTTTTGGCTTTCCTTCAGCGGTGATTCACCCGCGTCGAAGGTGGAGTTAGTGATGTGGGCGTCGTGTTCCATGAAGAGGGCACGTTCGCCGGTGAATAGTTGCTCATTGTAGTTGGTCAAGTTAAGCTCCTTTCAGAGTGTCAATAGTATTTTGGGGTACACAAATACACCAAGCATTTGTGTACTTTTTTGCGGTAAATTATGCGGTTAGTGCGCGAGCCAAACGGTCCAGACCGTCACGCAACATGGCTTCGGGGCAGGCGATGTTCATGCGCAGGAAGTCGTTGCCGTTACCGCGGTAGACGTTGCCGGCGGATAGCTGAAGGCCGGTTTTAGCGTGAATCGCATCAGCAAGGGCACCAGAGTCGTGGCTGATATCGCCAGCATCGAGCCAGAGCAGGTAGGTCGCATCAGCGGGCACGAGGCGCAGTTTGATGTCCGGGCGCGCGCAGAAGTCCGCGACCAGCTGGTAGTTATGCTGCAGGTGGCTGCGCAGCTCGGCGAGCCACTGGTGGCCCTTAGTGTACGCCGCGATGGTGCCGGGGATGGCCAGTAAGTTGGGTTCAGCGACCTCGTCCGTGTTCACCCCGCGATTAACGATGGCCCGCAGGTGGGCGTTCGGCACGATGACCGTCGCCGCGTGCATGGCCGCCACGTTGAAGGTCTTGCTGGGGGAGACACAGACGATGAGGTTTTGAATCAGGTCAGCGGGCAGACTGAACATCGGCGTGTAGTCGGTATCGGTGAGACGTAAATCCCCGTGAATTTCGTCACTCAGCAAAGTGACCCCGTTGTCGCGGCACAACGTCGCAATCTTGACGAGCTCGGCGCGGGTCCAAATCCGGCCGATGGGGTTGTGCGGGTTGCACAGAATCATCATCGTGGCCAGCGGGTTCGCGAGCTTCTTTTCCAGGTCGGTGAAATCAATCTGGTAGTGACCTGTTTCCCGATCGTACAGGAGGTCGGAACTAAGCGTGTGCCGGCCGCTGTTTTCGATTGAGTTGTAGAACATGTTGTAGACGGGGGGCGGTCACCACCACGTTGTCGCCGACGTTGCTGACGCGGCGGACGGTTGCGGAGATGGCGGGGATGACACCGGTGGTGAAGATCATCCAGTCGGTGTCGGGGCGGGCGTTGTGTTCAGTGGCGTACCAGTCGGCAACGGCGTTGAAGTAATCGGCGTGGGGTTCTTCATAGCCAAAGATGCCCTGGTCAATTTTAGCCCGCATTGCCTGTTGAATCTCGGGGGCCGTCTTGAAGTCCATGTCGGCAATCCACATGGGTAAGTCGGTCGCGGCGCCGGACCACTTGATGGAATCGGTATGGCGGCGGTCAATCGTGTTTTCAAAATCGTACATTACGTTGTCCTTTCGTTTACTTAGCGGTGTGCTTGAACGGGTTGAGGTAATCGTGCTCGTCGTAGTGGTCAATCTTCACCTTGAGTCGGGCGTAAGTGTCCTGAATCTCGTTCATGCGCTGTTCAATCGTGGCGAGCTGATCGGTCAGCAGCGCTTTGCGGGCGCCGCTGGTCTGCGGCCCCTGCTGGTATAGCTCGATGTACTCGATGAGGCATTCGATGCTGACGCCAGCGTTGCGCATACACTGGGCGAAGCTGCACCAGTCGATGTCGCTGTCGGTGAAGTCCCGGTAGCCGGAAGCGTTGCGGTGGATGTGCGGCACGACCCCGACGCGTTCCCAGTAACGGATGGTGTCGGTTGAGATGTGTAGTTGCTCAGAAACTTCCTTGATGTTCATGAACTCAGCTCCTTCGTATTGGTGGTTAAACTTAGCATAAACCTTGGAGCGGACTTCAAGGCAAGCACTTTGCGTTAAATGTACCTTTTTTTCTGGCGGCTGTGTGACCCCCGGCTGTTTTTCTGCGCGGAACGTGGCATTTTTGCGGCGGCAAATTGTCACGGCGGCAAATTTAATGCTACAATAGCTAGATGTAAACGTTAACATTTTTGATTGTGGGGATTGTCAGTATGCATGAACAAAAAATAATCGCAACGGACATGGACGGGACCTTCCTGAACGACGCGATGGATTATGACCGCGACCGGTTCGCGCGCCTTCATGAACGGATGGTGCGCCATGGTTTTCGGTTCGTAGTCGCCAGTGGTAACCAGTACTTCCAGCTAAAATCATTCTTCAAGAACTTTCCGGATACTATCTATTTGTCTGAAAATGGGGCGCTCGTGCGGGACAACGAGCAGGTGTACTTCCAGTCCGCCTTCCCCCACGATGACGCATTGCGGATTATTGATGCATTAATTGATTACTCTGCGGTGGAATGGACCGCGTGTGGAGCCAAGTCGGCGTACGTTTTGCGGACCGCCAGCGTGGATTACATTAACGACACGAAGCATTACTACCACCGGCTGCAGCTGATTGACAGCCCGGCCGACATTGATGATGAGATATTGAAGTTCTCTACGCACTGTCCGGGCGACGAAACCAAGAATTACGTGGCGACGTACGCGAATCGTTTTGCCGGATTCGCCGTCCCGACCTCTAGTGGTCACGGCGACATTGACATCATTCAGCCCGGCATCCATAAGGCCCGGGGACTCGCGGAGCTCGGGGCGGTGCTGGATGTGGACGCCCAGAACATGGTGACGTTCGGCAACGGCGGCAATGACATCGAAATGCTCAAGTATGCGGGTGAGGGTGTGGCCGTGGCCAACTCCGATCCTGAAGTGCTGGCGATTGCTGATCATGTGGTTGCTAACAATAATAAACAGGGTGTGCTCGACTACATCGAGAAGTTGTTGCGGCCAGAAACACAGCCGGCATAGCACTTTGGGTAGCCAACGTAATATCAGTTTAAGCATGGTTAGTTCTTGAATAAGGCTCATTTTTGAGCCTTATTTTTTTGTCAGGTCGCGGGCAAATGTAAAATAAACATTATCAATATATTCGATTTTTGCTATCATTGAAGTATTAGTTGTAAGACGGTACATGGGAGTGTAGCGCTTTTTTACAAGGTAACGGCGGGGGAAGCCATGGCGATTAATCGCATTTTATTTTCATTTATTCTTGCGCTACTGACCAACGGAATTGTGGCAGTGGGTGCGATGTCCTTCTTTTATTGGATTAACAACAATTCCAACAATCAGTTTGTGATTGCGCACCGGCGCGTGCTGACATTGGTGATTAGTTTCGCTTATTTGTCGTACCTATTTTTGGAGTCATTGAACAATACATATTTTGATCATAGTCAGTTCGGGTACCACTGGACGTTCTTGAACATGATTATTCTGGCGCTGTACTTCCTCATTATGCAGGAAGTCCGGCTTAGTCAGGTGTTACTTGAAACGGTTCTGGTTGCGGCCTATTACGTGTTGTTCACCACGCAATTCACCGTGCTGGGGGTCAGTGCCTGTCTGTGCACGATTGCGCTGATGTTCTGCGCCTACCGTAATGCCCGCCGAATACTGCGCCGCCGCGTACTGAACTACGGGATGCTCGCGGCATTGGGCGCAGCGGCGACCACGATGGTTTACCAGATGGGCAATTACGGGGGCCTTGATGCGTGGTTTTGGGCCCGGCAAATCGGCGGACTAGCAATCGTTGGCATCGTCATGCTGGAATACAGTTACGCAATGGGCGACGTAATCAAGCACGCAGAGCGCGTGAAGGAGCAGGCGACCATCGACGGGTTGACGGGCCTCCTGAATTACAGCTCGTTCACCAATGATTTGATGCAGCACTTCGCCGCCTACAAACAGGGCGATATTGGTGAGTACTCCGTGTTTGAAGTCGACCTGGATTTGTTCAAGCGCATCAATGACACCTACGACCACCTGACGGGCAATGAGGTGCTGCGGGCCATCGCGGACGAATTGACTGGCTGGGCGGCGGAAACTACCGAGGGGGCGACGGCGTACCGGCTTGGTGGTGAGGAGTTCGCGCTGATTGTGGATGCCGAGATCTCGACACAACGGGCGCGGGCGATTGCGAAGGACTTCCAGCGGCGGCTAGCCCGGTTGCGCTTTGGCGATATCGACGCGGACATCCGCTTGACCTGCTCGATTGGCCAGGCGCGGGTGCTTCCGGATGATTACACGCACCACGACGTCTACAAGGCGGCGGATAAGAACCTCTACATGTCCAAACGCAGCGGCCGGAACTTGATTTCGCTGGCACCAGACGCAGATTAAGACAGACAAAACACCCCGAAGCAGCGGCACACGAATAGCCGCTGTCTCGGGGTGTTTCTTTGCGTAAATTTAGCGCACAATCATGACCGAGATTGGTGCGTACTTCGCAATCTTGTTGGCGTTGGAACCGAAGTGGCGGGCCATGCCCTGCTTGGTTTCGGCGCCGATGATGAGTAGGTCGGGCTTGATGCGGGGGATGACGTCCTCCAGAATCACGTCGTCGGGATCACCTTCGCCGACGATGCTGTCGACTTCCTGCACGCCCGCGTCCTTGGCCATCTGCACGTAATTGGCAATCTGGTGGCTCAGTTCCATCCGTTCGCGCTCGATGTGGCCCTTACTCATTGATTCGTAGATGTTGAACGAGCTGGTCTCCAGCACCGACACGATGGTCAGCTTGGCGTCGTCCCGAACGGCACGGCGCAGGGCGTATGCGAACGCTTTTTGCGCGTCGTCATCGCGGTCAACACCGACGAGAATGTGGGTATAATCCGGCTTAGGTTTAATTGGTATATCGGTCATGGGCAAAACCCTCCTTGTGTATACTTAAATTGTAGCACGTTGCGGACTGGAAACGCATACGCAAAAAGCCCCAAATTTTCTGACTGTGCGGAAAATTTGGGGCTGATTACGTTTAGCGGACGACGAGGACGGAAATCGGGGCGTACTTAGCCATGTATGCGGCCTGGCTGCCAAAGTGTTTGGCGATGCCCTGCTTGGCTGCAGCGCCGATAATCAGCAGGTCGGGGTTGAACTGCGGGATGACCGTTTTGACGATTTCTTCGCCGGCGTCCCCCTCGGCAATCACGGTGCGGACGGACCGGATGCCCGCCTTGGTGGCCAAATTGGCATAATCCTGGACGTGCTTTTCTAGTTCTTGCCGCTCGCCGTGGATGTAGTCCTTGGTTAATGCCTGGTAGATGTTCATCTCGTCGGATTCGAGCACCGACACGATGATGAGCGCGGCGTCGTCGGCCTTCGCGCGGTGAATGGCGTACTGGAATGCGGTGATGGCATCATCGGAATCGTCAACGCCGACAAGGATGGTGCGGAAGTCTTTATGCATGGTTATTTTCCCCCTTGCTTGCAATGAGTGCTTGGTTGCTGCGGTGCATGTCGTATAGGCACCAAGCCAGCAGTGCGATGATTAAGCCGATGGTGATGTAGGCGGCAATGTGCGCAATGCCAATTTGCCCTGCGCCCACGAACGCGGCAAACGAGCTGGGCATGTTAATCATGTTGAGGATGGTGAGACCGATAACGGAAATCCAGCCGCAAATCTTGACCCACATGGAGTTCTTGAACTGCTTGCCCATCTCCGCGGCACTGTCGGTGAGGAGCAGTAGTGGCAACATGGAGAACGGCAGGGCGAACGCCAGGAAGACCTGGGAGTTGTTCATGAGTGAGTTAAGGGCTTCGTGCTGGTCCACCTTACTCATCCCGCTTGTCATACCCACGCAAATCAACACGGGGATGACCGAAATCAGCCGGGTGACCAGGCGCCGCGCCCACAGCGGCATCCGTAAGTGGACGAAACCTTCCATGATGACCTGACCAGTCAAGGTCCCGGTGATGGTGGAATTTTGCCCAGAAGCGAGCAAGGCGACGGCGAACATGACGGACAGCACGCCGGACTTAGCAACGGCAATCAGCACGCCGTTACTGAGCATGGACGTGTTGGATAGGGCGTCAAACAAACCGAAGAACGACGGGTCCTTCACGGCGCCGGACTTGAAGACCGCCACCCCCATGATGAGGAGCAGGGAGTTCACGACAAAGGCGAGGGTCAGCTGAATGTTGGTGTCCCAGTTACTGAAGCGCACCGCAGTGGCCACTTCATCCGTGTTCTTGTGGTCGAGCTTACGGGTTTGGGAAATGGCAGAGTGCAGGTACAGGTTGTGGGGCATGACCGTGGCCCCGATAATGCCTAGCGCCCCGCTGAGTGGGGTGATTCCGCCAATTTCGGGCGCAGTGGCAATCGTGCCGGCAGTGGGGATTAAGCCCTTAATCACGCCACCCCAGTCGGGATTGGATAATGCGACTTGGTAGGCGAAGACCAGCAGAATAACCAGGATGAGGCAAACAACAATGGCCTCAATCTTGCGGAACCCAATTTTCGTTAGCAGTAATAATAGCAGCACGTCGAACACGGTGATGAACACCGCAATGACTAACGGAATGTGGAATAGCAGGTACAGCGCAATCGCAGCCCCGATAACTTCGGCGATATCGGTGGCCATGATGGCAAATTCGGTCATAATCCAGAGAATGATGCCGAGGGTTTTACTCGTGCGCGCCCGAATTGCTTGGGCGAGGTCCATCTGGCTGACAATGCCGAGCTTGGCGGCCATGTTTTGCAGGAGCATGGCAATCAAACTTGAGATCAAGATGACGGACATGAGTAGGTACTGGAAGTTTTGGCCCCCAGTGATACTGGTCGACCAGTTGCCGGGGTCCATGTACCCAACGGCAACCAGCGCGCCGGGGCCAGAGTAGGCAAAGAGGGTGCGCCAGAAGCCCTTGCCTTTGGGGACCTCAACCGTCCCGTTAATCTCCTCAAGTGACGGCCCGTTCGCATACTCGATTAGTTTGTGCTTACGGGGTGTTGCTGGTTCTTCAGTCATATTCTCTTCCTTTCTGTCACGTTGCATGCCATCGCGCCGTGACTGCCACAAATGTAGCGGTTCGCTGGATTACCCCAGCGAATTACCATTGAATTGGTGCCCGGCAAAGCAAACTTAGGCGAAGAGCTTGGTAGCTAGTGTGGTCAAGATTGCGGACCAACACCACGGCATTCGCGGCCGTTTGCTTTGCGGTACAGGAACATTGTAATGCAAAACGGGTGGCTGTAAACGCTGGTAGATGGGCATTACAGCCACTTGGTTCCGCTTGCACAATGTGAAAAACAATATTGGTCTACCTAATTAAAGTGCCCGCGGGAAACACCACCACGGGAATCGTCTAAGCACAATAAAGTTCTGGAACGCCGAACTAATTGTTTGGTCAAACTATTTTTGGTGTGCCTAAAATTTTCTGAATCTGGGGTTAAATTTGCTGCTACCGGTTGTATACTATGTGGTGGTGCGAATAATCACGTACCGCAAATCAATGCTGGGTGACCAGTTAAAAAGGTGGATGGACGTTAAGAAGAAGATTGATTTCAGGGTTGGAGGACCATTATGACAACAGATACGCAAGTGCGGAGTGTAAGTCCCGCAGACGATGTAATTATTGATGAACTGACGCGGTTTAACATCTACATGGCAGACATGCAGCGCCGCGATCACGACCACTTAGCAACGAGTACACGCGGGCAGGGTAAGGTGCTCGCGCTGCTAGCGGCCACGCCGAAGCTGACGCAAAAAGAACTGGTGCCAAGGCTCGGCATTAGTCCGGCGTCCGCATCCGAGCTGATGAATAAGTTGGCGCACAAGGGCCTAGTCCGCCGCACGCGGTCCCGCTATGACCGCCGGGTGGTAGAGATTGAGCTAACCGCAGCGGGCCGGGCAGAACTAGCCCGCAGCAAGGAGCACTACACAACGATACTTGGTGATTTAACAGAAGAAGAGCGATGCAGTTTGGTTGCGGTAATCAGGAAGCTGGTTTCCTCTGTTAAGTACCAATTAGCGGATACTGAGTAGTGAGGTAAGTACGTCGTTTGCCACATATGTCAACTGTGATATACTATTTGAAAAACAACGATGAGGTATGACATGGCGGATATTGTTCCCGACGACGTAGATGAGGCGCGCTTAGACGCGGCCGTGCAAGTATTCAAGCTGCTAGCTAATCCGACGAGGCTGCGGATTTTACAATTGCTGGGCACCGGTAAGTTCAATGTGAACACGATTGGTGCGCGCTTGGGTTTAGAACAACCCGTGGTGTCACACCAACTGATTGCGCTCAAGTTGCACGGACTGGTAACCAGCGAAGTTGCGGGTAAGGCCCGCTATTACAGCTTGGTTGACCCCGATGTTTTAACCATTATTCGGGCCGCAGGTGGCCTGCTCTAGAATCAAAAAGGACGCTCCACGCATAATGTGCGCGGGGCGTCCTTTGTTAGTTATAAGTCGGTGAAATCCAGTTCGGCTGGCGTCAGCAGGTATTGCTGGTCGAACTCGGGATCCTGACTGGTTAGAATCTTGGGGCCGTTCTTGGTGATGGCCAAGGTGTGTTCGTATTGGGCAGACAACGTGTGGTCGGCGCTGGTGTAGTACTCCCAGCCATCCGGCATGTACTTGGTGGCCAGTTCCCACGTGCCGAGGTTGACCATGGGTTCAATGGTGATGACCATGCCTTCGCGCAGCCGCATGCCGGTGTGGGGCAGACCGTACGCCTCAACGTCAGGTAGTTCGTGCACGGACGGGCCGATACCGTGACCGATGAGTTCGCGGACGTCACCCATGTGGTTTTCGGTTTCAATCCAGCCTTCAATCGCGTTCCCGATGTCGCCGATACGGTTGCCGACTTGTGCTTGGGCAATCCCACGGTAGAGTGCCTCGTGGGCAACGTGCATCAGGTGGTCGATTTCCGGTGTGCTTTCGCCAATCACGTAACTCCATGCCGAGTCGCTCTGGTAGCCGTGCCAGTTAACGCAGAGGTCCACCTTGAGCAGGTCGTGGTTTTGCAGCTTCAGGCCCTTGCGCGGAACCGCGTGGGCCACTTCATCGTTGATGCTGATGCAGGTGGCGTACTTGTAACCGTCGACGCCCTTCTCGGAAGCAATTGCGTCATGGGCGGTGATGTAGTCATCGACCATGGTTTCGATGTCCCAGGTGTCCATGCCCACGTGCAGCTTACCGCGCAGCATCTGGTGGACGCCGGCTAGAATTGCGCCGGAGTGTGCCATCCCCGCGATTTCGCGGGGGGATTTAAGTGTAATCAATTTTTTGCCCTTCCTCTTCACGAAGCGGGGCAAACTACCGCCGCTTCATGCGTTATGCCTCTAGTCTAGCACTTTGCTGCGATAGGGGGTGTAACGGGCAAAAAGCCGGTGGCACGCGGTTTGCTTGCGGCCGGATAAAGCAAACGATAGATTTTACCCGCCTGCATTGCGCGCGGGGTAATGACACTTGCAGAAAATACATCGGAAGGCTGATTCAGTTCACGGGCGGAACATGTACCTTTACAAATGTGGCAAGGTATCTTCCGTATGTTCATCGGGCAGCTGGTCGCCGAAGACGTGTTCGTCCATTGCCCGGCGCGGATTGCCGTGCACGAAGCCCGCCTTGACGAGCAAGTCAATGACGTTCTTGAAGCTGGCAGCCAGTTCGGTGCGTTCTGCCGGCGACAAGCTATTCAGACTGTCACTGATATTCGCGTGCACCAGTTCCGTTTGTTGTTCCACAATTGCGCTACCCTTAGGCGTGTGGAAGACGTTCACGATGCGGCGGTTCTGCTGATTGTGGCGCCGCTCGACTAAACCGGCGGCCTCCAGCTTACCCACCGTGCGCGAAAGTTGGGCGCTCGACACGCCAATGGCTTTGGCCAAACTCGACATACTGATACCTGAATGGCTGTAGACGGTCATCATCGTCATGATTTCAATGTTCGTTAAGTGTAAGTCAGACAGGTTGATGCTGCGAAAGACGGTCTGGGCGGTTAAGCCGAATAATTCGCTGAACAGGGCAACGTCTGTGTGGTTTTGCTTTGCTTCCATAATTAATACTCCTCCGCGAGCGGTCGATGAATCGCTCTTGGAGTACTGTACCAGATTTTTAAACATTTAACAATCTGCAATAGTTGACAATCGTCAAATATAGTCTATACTTAGAAAATCATAGCACGGGTTCATGCACGTGCATTCACTGGCCAGCACCATGCGGCCAGTCCTGGGGAGGATAACATGCTAGAACTGAAGCACATTAAAAAGTACTACCAGGTCGGCGACACGCTGACCAAGGCCCAAGACGACGTTTCCGTTGCGTTCCGCAAGCAGGAGTTCGTGGCCATCCTGGGGCCAAGTGGTTCCGGGAAGACGACCATGCTCAACATCATCGGGGGTCTGGACCGTTACGATTCTGGGGATCTGCTGATTAAGGGCAAGTCCACCAAGACGTTCAAGGATTCTGACTGGGATGCATACCGGAACAATTCCGTCGGCTTTATTTTCCAGTCCTACAACATCATCACCCACCTGTCGATTATCGATAACGTCGAAATGGGGATGACGCTGTCTGGGGTCGATGCGGCCACCAAGCGCAAGAAAGCCGAAGACGCGCTGATCCGCGTTGGGCTCAAGGAACACATGCACAAGAAGCCAACCCAGCTGTCTGGGGGCCAGATGCAGCGGGTGGCGATTGCCCGGGCGATTGCCAACGACCCTGAGATTCTGCTCGCCGATGAACCAACTGGGGCGCTGGATTCCGAGACCTCGCAGGAAATCATGAAGTTGATCAAGGAATTGTCCAAGGAACGCCTGGTCATCATGGTAACGCACAACCCTGATTTGGCGTACCAGTACGCGGACCGCATCATCAAGTTCGCCGACGGGCAGATTCAAGACGATTCCCACCCCCACGTTGAAGGGGACAAGGAAGACGACTTCAAGCTCAAACGCACCAAGATGAGTTACATCACCGCGCTGCGTTTGTCCTTCAACAACATCCGCACCAAGAAGGGGCGGACGTTCTTGACGATGTTCGCTTCCAGTATCGGGATTATCGGGATTGCCATCGTGCTCGCGCTGTCCAACGGGTTCCAGAAGCAGATCGACAAGACGCAGGCCGAAACCCTGTCGACCATGCCCGTCACCATTAGTCCGGTGGGCACCGATACGAGTGCGGCGATGGAATCCACCAGTCGCAGCAAGAGCTTTAGCAAAAACAAGTACGTCACGGCCGAGACCAGTGCGGCGGACAAGGCCCAGCACGTTAACAAGCTGAACACCAAGTACCTGAATTACGTGAACGGAATGAGCAAGACGCTCGCCAAGAACATTGCGGTGACGTACGGGACGGGGATGAACCTCGTGCGTGATGCGAACGGCAAGTACCAGACCGTTAAGTTCAGTAACGCAAACCCTGATTCCAACACGACGGATACCTCCGCAATGATGGCGGCGGCAACCGGGGTCGGCGGTAGTGTTTACCCCATCGACCGCAACGGGAACCAGAGTTTCCTGAAGAAGAACTACAAGGTCTTGAACGGGGCATACCCTACCAAGGACACCGACATTGTGCTCGTGGTTGACCGCGACAACGTGGTGAACATCAACGCGCTCAAGAACCTGGGCTTCAAGGTTAAAGAAAACCAGAAGTTCGACTACAGCAAGCTCGTCGGCAAGACCGTCAAGCTCGTCACCAACAACGATTACTACACCAAGCTGCCAACCGGGAACTTCATGCCGGGGACGGACTACAAGGCGATGGCTGGTAAGTCTAACACCAAGACACTGACCATTACTGCGGTTGTCCGCGTACGTTCCAAGAAGAGCGACGGACTGCTGGCTAGCGGGATTGCGTACAGTGACCAGCTGACCAAGACGGTGCTGAACGAGAACAAGAACTCCGCCATCGTGAAGGCACAGAAGGCCACCAATAAGAACGTGATGACGGGTGAAACGATGGATGCAACGACTGCTTCCAGCATGCTCACCGTACTCGGCGGCTCCAAGACGCCAAGCTCCATCCAGATTTACCCAACTAATTTCAAGGACAAGGACAAGGTGCTCGATTACCTCGACAAGTTCAACAAGGGTAAGTCCAAGAAGGATAAGGTCATTTACACCGACATGGCCGGAACCGTGTCCGACATGACCGGGGGCCTGATGGACGCAATCACCTACGTGCTGGTCGCCTTTGCCGGGATTTCCCTGGTTACCTCCATGATCATGATTGCCATCATCACCTACACCTCCGTGCTTGAACGGACGAAGGAAATCGGGGTGCTCAAGGCGCTTGGTGCCCGGAAGAAGGACATCACCCGCGTGTTCGACGCCGAAACCGCGATTCTCGGGGTTGGTGCCGGGGTGCTCGGGATTATCATCGCTTGGTTGTGCACGTTCCCAATCAACGCGGTGCTGCTCGGGATGACTGACCTCAGTAATGTTGCCGTCCTGAACCCAGTCCACGCGATTGTGCTGGTCATCATCAGTACCGTCCTCACCATTCTTGGTGGGCACGTGCCTGCACGGATGGCCGCGAAGAAGGACGCTGCTCAGGCATTGCGTGCTGAATAACCGAATATGTTTGCGATAAGGCGCGTCGTCCATGGTGGTGACGCGCCTTTTGCGTGTTCGGTTTCTGCGCGCCGGTCACACTTTTGCCTGATTTTCTTCGTGCACCGTTCACGGTTTGCACACAACTTATCCGTATAGTGAACTCATACGGGGTGCACCGAGTTACGCGGAAGCTGCACCCATAATCTGTAGTTAGGTGGTAGAAAAATTGAGTGGTAGTACGTTATGGTTCGGTATTTTTTTCATTGTGGTTTTGATTTTGGCCCTAATTCTCGGCACGATTAGCACTTCACGGCAGCAACTCATCGCCAAGACCAAGTTCGACCTGGATGACGTCGGCTTGAAGGACCGGGCGAAACTCATCGCGCAGTACTTCAGTCCGCGGACCGGGAAGCTGCGGTCTGCTTCCGGGTTGTTCGCGGTTGTCTTCGTCATCGGGGCGGTCGCGTCCTGGTTTACGGCCAGCAGCGCGGACTATCCTGATCCAACCTGGGTTTACCTCGCTGTGTTTGTCCTGATTGTGGGGGCGCTCGGCACGCTCGCTACTGATGGCCTCGTGATTTACGTGCAAAACAAGATGACAGCTGATTATCAGCAGCAGGTTAAGGACGGCAAGAAGAACGAACTGCAGTTCATGCCCGCCGACGCCAAGGCGGTGGAACGCAGCTGGATGATTCGCGGTGCAGCTTACGTGGCCTTGCTCGGGCTCGTGTGGATTGGCGTAAACTTGGCGCTGTCGACGGTGCTGATTTAACGGAGAAAATCTCGGATCCTTTTCCGGGATTTTTTTAGTGGGCCAGCATGTGCGCCGCATAAATATGAAGAAATAATTCAGTTTGCCTTTAATCAGTTAAGTTATCGGAGACGGTGGATGCTTGGCATTAAGACAGGATGTTATCTTTTAATAAGAACACTGGGAGAAAGTAAGTGGATTTGAACGGCGAATTTTAATGAAAGCGGAATTTATTTTGTAATATTTTTGAAACGCTTGAACTGTTGACTTACAGATGGTACCTTAACCATCGAAGTTTAGGGTTACTTGCTGGGATTGCTTTAGTGGTCGGCTGGTAACGTGAGTGTATGATTTCTAAAATAAATGAATTATTTAATCAGGGGGAATTTCTTTTGAAACGAGTATTGAGTATTGCATTAGTTAGCGCAGTCGCAGCCGGAATCTTTGGGGCAAGTAACATGGTTAATGCTGACACGACGGACACGAGCACAAACACAGACACGACCGCAAACACAAGAGGTTCTGTAATGTTTACGCCAGGGACGCTTAGTTTGTCGAACGTGACTACTGATGCAAAGTTTGCAGGTGCCAGTGTTCAAGACGTTTACACCAAGGGTCTGACCCAAACTGCTGACAATCAGATGACAGCAACAGTAAGTGACTTTCTTGGTGCTGAAAACAGTGCTTGGACCATTACCATTGCGAAGGGTGCATGGGCAAAGACTGGTAGCGATGAAACCTCCTCTACCACTGCACTTGATTCAAGTGCTACGCTGACCGTTGGTTCTAAAGCGTTGACAACTGACGGTGTGAAGGTTACTGAAGGTACAGAAGGGACAAAAACGATTGACCCTATGGATTTGAAATTGGACATTGCCAATAATACACTTCTTACCACCGGTACTTACACCAACACCCTCACATGGACCTTGGCTGATCCAGCCGACCCCAACCAACAATAGGAATATAAACAATGACAAAACATGCCAAAATATTACTGCCCCTTGCCGCATTCGCGCTGGCGCTGGCATTCATATTTCCGATGAAAGTGCAGGCGGCGAGCCTGCCTTTTTCGGTTACGCCAGTCGTGTCGCACCTGCAGCGTGACAAGTCCGAGTCGTATTATGATGTGATTGTTAAACCGGGCACCAGCACCAAGTTGCAGGCGAAACTCGTGAATAACACGAACAAGGCCATTACGGTGAACGCTAAGGTGGCGACTGCCCAGACCAACGATTCGGGGATGGTCGATTATACCGACCGCAAGACTGCTGACAGCACCCTGAAAACCAAGCTCACTGCAATCTTGACGGGGGCCAAGAAGGTTACCATCCCGGCGAAGGGGACAGTAACCTATACGGCAACGCTGGCCATGCCCGCGAATCACGGTGCCGGGATTACAGCCGGGGCGCTGATTTTCAGTCCGCAAACGACCAGCAAAACGAAGAGTTCCGCCAACTTTGCCGTGAAGAATCAGTACCAGTACAGCATTGCCGTCGTTACCCGTAGCGTGGATTCAACGTGGTTGCCGCAGCTCGCTGTTGGCAAAACCAAGATTACGCAGTCTGAATACAAGAACGTCATTGCGCTGCCGCTACACAACACCAGTGCGACGTTCCTGAACCAACTGCGCGTCGAGGCCAAGGCGACCAACGAGACGACCGGTAAGCAGTACAAGCGCACGGTTGCGAACATGCAGATGGCGCCGAACTCGCACTTCGACTACATGTTACAGTTACCTAAGACTGCAGATGCGGGTACCTACAAGGTTACTGCTGTGGCATACTATGTGCAGGATGCTAACGGTGCTTACCGGGCGGCAGATGGCACCCGGTATCAGTACCGCAAGCAGCTGAAGCAAACGGTGGTCCTTACGAAGAAGCAAGCCAAGCAGATGAACAAGACACTGCAGGCAACTAAGGGTGGCCTGCCGTGGTTTGTCTATGCGGTGTCATTGCGGTGCTCGCAATCACCGTCGTTGGGCTCGTGGTCTTCATTATTCGGCGCAAGAAGTAACAACAGTTCAGCAAACGCTGCAAAGTTTGCTGCGTCTTTAAGTGAAAGGAGGAACGCGTATGCGTAAGGTTTTAGCAATGTTGCTGCTACTAGCCACAATCACATGCGGGTTCCTTTTTGCGCGTCCGCAGCAGGCCGCGGCGGCTGCGTATAGCGCCAACAAGCTGGTCGATTACAAGATTCCCACGGATGTGCTGCAAGTGCTGCTAGATAATAGTAGCTACGCGGATGGCCAAACCGCTGCGAATAAGGGCTTAACCCCGGCGACGGTGACAATCGGGGACATTGCGGACCTGACCACCATCAGCCTGGCGACGCGCACGCAAAACGCCGATGGCACTTTCACTTCGGCCCCCAATGATACGGTGGCTGACTGGGTGAACAGTGCAACGGATAAGTCGTTGTACGATATTGATGCCAATGTCTATAATCTGAACCTGGATGGGAAAGTTGATGCGAGTGACGGGCCCTTGGTGACGGAGAAGTTGGTCGTTAATGGGGGAACCGAGTATCCGCCATTCAACTTTCTGATGCAGATTATCGCGTCTGGGAGTATGGCCACTACGGTTGATTTGACCGGGGTGACGAGCAAAATTGCGGATAACGGGAACGCACAGATGTTGATGGCGCTCTTCCAGACAAACCGGCTGCCGAATTTGCAGACGCTGATTTTGAATAACGACAACTTGGGCAACTTGACGGATAACTGGATTCTCGCGTCCACGCTGCTCGGGGTGACTAGCTCACAGCGTGTAACCACGCTCAGTTTGGCGAACAACGGCATGACCAACTTCGCTGAAGGTAGTGCATACTCGATTTCGACTTATCTGACGACACTGAACTTGGCCGGTAACGATATGACGAACATTTCCGGTACCCTGAACGCGATGCTTGCTGAAATCGTTAAGAATAACGGCAGCACCGAT
The DNA here is from genome assembly GCF_001436225.1 of Lacticaseibacillus sharpeae JCM 1186 = DSM 20505. GTDB lineage: Bacteria > Bacillota > Bacilli > Lactobacillales > Lactobacillaceae > Lacticaseibacillus > Lacticaseibacillus sharpeae. The sequence goes on from NZ_AYYO01000022.1 coordinate 57,200, forward strand.
TTGAGTAGCGGGACTCTTGATGCCAATAACTGGAACACGCTGAACTATATCACGACATTGATTAACTCGAACTCCGGGACCATTGCGTTGAGTAATAATTCCGTTAACGCGATTGTCAGTGCTGGTACTGGTCAGTACTCGCAGTTCAACCTGAACGATGGCGCTGTGCTGACGTACCTGTCGCAGATGGATGACGCCTCACTTAACGTGCTCAAGGATAACCCAAAATTAAGCGCGAGCACGATGACTGAAATTGATGATCAGATTAATGGTACGGGTTCAACCGCGGCCAACGAGCTGACTGTCTCACAGGGGGTCGATTTTGGCAGTGGCACTATTGGGGCGCTGAACGAGGCACTGACCGCGACGGGGACGCTCAAGATTCAGGCAACGTTGGCCGCCGGGGCCAGCCTCACAGCCCAAGTTAGTGCTTGGACGGCTGGGGATGGGAGCTCGTTTGCGGGCGTATTAACCTTGCCCGCTGCGACCAACAACCTGTGGGAACGCACCAATTTGCAGGCAACGCCCACGGTTATTTACCCCAACAACTCGGATAACGCGGTGCAGATTGACCAGGAGCTGACGGGGATGTTACTGACCGTGCCGGCAGATGAGCAGGCCAAGGTGCGGGCGGAAAAGTACACGGCGCAAATCAAGTGGAACATTGAAGTGGGGACGAGCGCGACGCAAAAGTAACGGCTGCGTTGCGTTGCAGAATATGCACTACCACTAGACGTTGCCGTCCGCCTGCGCTACACTAAGACCAACGCAAATACTTAGGTCACTAAATAAAGGAGTGCAGAGATGCTCGATTTAACGACGACAATTGGCAATTATACTTTTGCCAACCCCCTAATGAACGCCAGTGGGGTGAACTGTTTTGATAAGGACGAACTGGACGCGATGGTTGCCAGTGCGTCGGGATCCATGGTTACGAAGAGTGCGACGGTCAAGCCGCGGCCCGGGAATCCAGAGCCACGCTACGCCGACCTAACGCTTGGCAGCATTAATTCGATGGGGCTGCCGAACCTCGGGATTGATTACTACCTCGATTACGTGGCCACTTATCAAGCAGCACACCCTGCTGACGCTATTTTTATGTCCATCGTGGGTACAACCTTCGACGATAACATTGCGGTGGCGCACCGGATTCAAGACAGCGACTTTGCTGGCTTGACCGAAATTAACCTGAGCTGTCCGAACGTGCCGGGCGAACCGCAGACGGCGTACGACCCCGCACAGACGGTCAAGATTCTGGACGCGTTGTTTAGCTTCTTCACCAAGCCCCTCGGCGTGAAGCTGCCCCCATTCTTCGATTTGGCCCAGTTCGACCAGATGGCTGCGATTTTGAACCGCTACCCACTGGCGTTCATCAACACGATGAACAGCATCGGTAACGGGCTCATGATTGACGCGGAGACCGACACCGCGCTGATCAAGCCCAAGGGTGGCTTCGGCGGGATTGGCGGCGCGTACGCCAAGCCGATTGCGCTGGCCAATGTGCGCGCATTCCGCCAGCGGCTGAATTCTAATATCCGTATCATCGGGACTGGTGGGGTGCACACCGGGCGCGACGTGTACGAGCTGATTCTGTGCGGCGCGGACATGGTGCAAGTCGGCACGGCGCTGCACCAGGAAGGCCCGCAGATTTTTGCCCGCCTGCTGACTGAACTGCAAGCCGAAATGACGCGGAAAGGGTACACGAACCTACCAGAATTCCGTGGCGCCTTGAAGACGCTGTAACCTAAAAACCATGCAAGCCTCAGCCCTCAATTTTGCCGTTTTGTTCGGGGCAAAAATGTGGTCTGGGGCTTGCCTTTTGCAAACTAATGTTCGATAATGGAAACATAGAAACGTAACAGGGGGCGCAATATGGCGACTAAGAGTACAAAGGGTGTTGAACAGATTACTGACGCGGACGCGAAGAAGAAGGCGTTGGCGGAGGCACTCAAGAAGATCGAGAAGAATTATGGTTCCGGTGCGGTCATGCGCATGGGTGAGAAGAGTTCCATCGAGGTCGATGCCGTTTCGTCCGGGATTACGTCCCTGGACATTGCGCTCGGGGTTGGTGGCTTCCCCCGCGGCCGAATTATCGAAATCTACGGACCTGAATCTTCAGGGAAGACTACCATTGCGCTGCACACTGTTGCCTCCGTTCAGGCACAAGGCGGCACGGCGGCTTACATCGACGCCGAAAACGCCATGGATCCGAAGTACGCCGCAGCACTGGGTGTTAACATCGACGAAATGCTTCTGTCCCAGCCAGATACCGGTGAAGAAGGCCTGCAGATTGCGGACGCCCTCGTCAGCTCTGGGGCCGTTGACGTGATTGTTGTGGACTCCGTTGCGGCGCTGGTCCCAAAGGCCGAAATCGACGGTGAAATCGGGGACTCCCACGTGGGGTTGCAGGCCCGGATGATGTCCCAGGCACTGCGGACACTCGCCGGGAAGGTCAGCAAGTCCAAGACCCTGCTGATTTTCATCAACCAACTGCGGGAAAAGGTCGGCATCATGTTCGGGAACCCCGAAACCACTCCAGGTGGTCGGGCCCTGAAGTTCTACTCCACCATCCGGCTTGATGTTCGGAAGAGTGGCCAGGTCAAGGACCATGACGTGGTGCTGGGTAACGGCATCAAGATTAAGGTCGTGAAGAACAAGGTTGCCCCTCCATTTAAGGTTGTGGAATCCACTATTTCCTTTGGTAAGGGTGTTGACCACTTCGCCGACTTGCTGAACTTGGCAACCGCGGACAAGGTCGACATCATCAAGAAGAGTGGTTCCTGGTACTCATACGGCGACACCCGGATTGGGCAGGGTGCGGTGAACGCTGCTAACTACCTGCGGGACAACGAAGACGTTGCGGCCGAAGTCACCAAGAAGATTATGGATTACTACGTGCCTAAGGATGACGACGAAGCGAAGAAGGAAGCAGACAGTAAGAAGCCTGCTGCTGCGAAGAGCAAGACGCCCGTCCAGACCGAATTGACGCCAGAAGCAGATGACGAGAAGCCACTGCCAAAGGGTATCACCCGGATTTAAGGCAATTAATGTGTAATAACACTGTCAGTTTAGCGCTGGCAGTGTTATTTTGTTTGTACTGACTTTTTTGCTAAAGGGGGCAGCAACTAATGAAAATCATGGTGATTGGCAATGCGGGGACGGGCAAATCGACCTTCACCCGCATGCTGGCCAAGGAGACTGGGTATCCAGTACTCGCACTTGATCAGGTGTGGCACGCAATGGATTACAGCGCGGCGGCAAAGGTGCAACTGGCGCAGGTCCAAAGCGACTTCATGGCGACCAATGGGGACTGGATTATCGACGGTAACTACAGCGGCACGATGCCTGTGCGGCTGGCGCAAGCAGACGTCGTGGTGCTGCTGAAGTGTCCGCGCGTGGTCTCGATTGCCCGCGTGATTCGCCGTTCGCTGCGTTTTCGCCGCGACCCGGCAACGCGGCCGGACATGAACCCTGAGTTCAAGGAGCACTTCGACCGGGACTACTTGGACTTCATGTTCTTCATCTGGGGTTATCCGCGCCGCTTCAAACAGCACACTGCACCGCTGCTCCAGGAATTTCACGGTCGCTACGGCATCATGACTGCCCGGAACCAGCGGCAAAAGGCGGCACGCATGCGGCAGCTAATCGCGCTCGACTGACACGCTGGCAGAAGCTACCCGCGCTGCTCGGTGCTGGTGGTATACTAGCAACATCAAACAATTGAATCGGGGGAAATCATGTCCCAACTATCATTACTGGTCGTGATGATTGCGGCGCTCGTCACGCCGCTGGTCGTGGCCAAATTGCACTTTAATGCCGTGCCCAATGCGGTCGCGGAAATCATCGTCGGCATCATCATCGGCCAAACCGGCCTCAATTTGGTGCACACAACGAGCAACCTGACATTTTTGTCGAGCCTCGGCGTGATTATTCTGATGTTCCTGTCGGGGATGGAAATCAACTTCGACCTCTTCTCCCGCTCGGCGCGCAGCAAGGGCGATAAGCAAATCGCGCCGACCACGCTGGCTGCACTCGCCTTCGTTGGCGTCGTGGCGGTCGCCGCGGGTTTGGGCTTTGCCTTACACGTCGCGGGTCTGTTCAGCGACATCTTCCTGGCTATCATCTTGTTTTCGACCATTGCCCTGGGCATCGTTATCGCCGCACTTAAGGAACAGGAACTACTCAGCAAGCCAATTGGCCAGACCATTCTGCTCACGGCAGTGCTGGGCGAAGTGGTGCCGCTGCTAGCCCTGACCATCTACGCCTCCATTAATGGGGGACACGCTGGGCGTATCTGGTTGATTATTCTGATTTTCGTGGCGGCCATCATTTTGCTGCGGCGGTTTAAGGCGGTTTACCGCTTCTTCGCGAACATCGACAAGTCAACGACCCAGCTCGACATTCGCCTCGCGTTCTTCCTCATCTTCGTGCTGGTCACGGTGGCTGAACGGGTGGGGGCGGAAAACATCTTGGGGGCCTTCCTCGCCGGGATGGTGATGAAGCTGCTGCGGCCGAGCGAACTGACGCGAGACAAACTGACGTCTATTGGTTATGGCTTCTTCATTCCCATCTTCTTCATCATGACGGGGGCGAAGCTGAACCTGCGCACGCTGCTTGCAGATCCGCAGGCGGCCATGCTGATTCCGTTGTTCTTCGCCTGCTTCATCGCGGCCAAAATCGTGCCGTACTTTGTTTTTCGGCTGCGCTACAAGCAAACCAACGCACTCGCGGCGGCGTTTTTGACCTCCACGACCATCACGCTGGTTTTGCCAACATTGCAGGTGGCCCGGAACTTACACGCGATTACGGAGCAACAGGCCGGGGCCTTCACGCTGGCGGCGGTCCTCACCGCGATTTGTTCGCCGATTATCTTCAACCGGCTGTATAAACCAGAGCCAGAGGATGTCCGCAAGACGGAAGTGACGTTCGTCGGCACGAACCTGCTGACGATTCCGGTGGCGCAGAAACTGCCGCACGCGCTGTATGACGTGCACATGGTGACCGATTCGGAGAAGAATTACCACACCTACAACAGTCAGGCGACCGATGTGCGGCTGCTGGATTCGATGACGGAGGCCACGTTGGCGCAAGCGGGTGTGTTCGATACCGAGGTGCTCGTGCTTGGCTACCGCGACGGTGAAGTGAACTATCAACTTGCCGAAGCGGCCGTTGCCCGGAAGGTGCCGCGGATTATCGCCCGGTTCGAGCGCGACCTAAGTGACGAGCGCATTGATTTACTGGCACATAAGGGTGTCGAAATTTTCAACTCCTACAACGTCAATGTCTCGCTGATGCGGGGGCTGATTGAAACGCCATCGACGCTGCGCCTGCTCACGGATACGGAGGCTGGGCTGTACGAAGTTGCTGTCCGCAACCACCGCTACACCGGTATCGCACTCCAGAGTCTGCCGAACATTACCGGCATCACCATCAGCCGCATTTACCGGGCCGGCAAGTTCGTGGCTCCGCACGGGGATACGCTGATTGAACCTAATGACCACCTGATCTTCACCGGGGACAAGGCTGCGGCCCGCGAGCTGCAGCGTGAACTGGGGAAGATGAACTAAATAACCTAGGCGCTTAGCCGCAGACGTTCGCGTCTGCGGCTTTTTGCTTTGGGGAACGGTGTGGAACAAGATGTGCTTCCGGGCAGATTGTTTCGGGGGATTCAGGGGTAAATGGCGCAATCTAAATGTGGTGGGTGATTTTAGCAGGTCTAAAATAACGATGAATATCTTTAAGACTTGGTACTTGCTTGATCCGTTTAACGATTAATAACGTATACCACAAAAACGTGCTAGGATTGTGGTGACGACGAAAGGATTATATGTCGATGGAATCAATGATGTTGGTATTATTGGGTTATACACATATGTCAGGGTGGTACGATGCTGCCTGGTGGGTTTCAATTCGTGAGGTAATCACGGTCGGTTCTATGATTGTGGGCCTACTTGCCGCGGGGGTCGCATTGGCAACGTTCGTAAATACACTTGCGGTGGAGAAACAGGAGTTAAGTGCTAAACGATTTCGGCAAACCGTTGCAGTTATTGAGGATTACAACGAAAAACGAATTGCTGTGCTTGCTAAATATGCACAGGAAATGGATGATTTTCTTAACGATATTAAGTTTAGCGATATTAATAATACGGATAAACATGATGATGTTCGGTTGTATCTGAACCACGCTGCAGCAACGGCAAATGCAAGCGAAGTACTACACTATTTGAACTTACTAGGCTTTTTCCTGGAAAACGAGCAGTACATTGCCAAGGAAGATCTTCTTCAGTCGTTTGAATCAGAAATTCATTATTATTTTTCTAATCCTGAATACCAATATCCAATTGTAACGTTAATGCGTTTTACAAGCATGCGGTATGTGAACAGGCTTTTTAATGAAGTTGGCATTGAGATTAGCATTCGGAGGTGAACATGATGGACAGACGCGAAGAGGGCCGCTTATATCAACAAAAGGTAGCAAAAATGACTGCTGCAGAAAAGGACCAGGAAATGCTGCGGGACTTGAATGCCATGTTGGCCGAACTAGGTGAACCTCCAGTCAAGGACGTGGCGACCATGAAACGTAAGCTGAGTGAGCCCATTCCGGTTCCAGAACCATTACCCAAGCCCAAGAAGATGACCTTCTGGCAGAAGCTGCGGTACGTGCTGGAGTAATTGGCGATGTCGATTGTATTAATCGCGGCTAAGGGTATAATGTGAACTATAGATTGAGTCTTAATTCTGAAAGGTGGTGTGCCTATGTTAAACATGAAAACATTCACGCAGGGGCCAGTAGTGGCCGCACGTACGCACACCAACCAACTGTAGTTTGTGATTGTTTGCGACGTATCCTGGGTGATACGTCGTTTTTTTGTGCAGAATTCAAGTCTATTGTTGCCACATTACTTGAATCCACGCACGGAGGTTGCAGTCGATGACCAAAACCGGCACTTAAGACCCAAGACGTTTAACGAACTGGCAAGGCCAGGTTCGTCATTAAGGAAGGAACATTTTTACGCATGAGCATTTTGAAAAACACACGGGGGCAACGCGCAATGAGTGGCGTTGCTTGCCGAATCGACAGCAAGTACGGCATAACAGAAAGACGAAGGTTTATAAAAAATAGCATATGGCGAAATTATCACTAACTAAATATCTCAAGCAGTTCTGGCGGGCAAACCTGCTCGTATTATTCTGGACGCTAATTGGCGCGCTCTGCCTTACCGGTAACGGGCTGGCGAGTGCGAACATTCTGACCGCGCTGGTTGCGGGCAACACGCACCGCGCCATCGCTTGGGGCACCGTCCTCCTCGGCCTTAACTTACTGTGGAGTGTCGAATTGGGCGCGTACAAGATTAGCTACACCAAGGCGGAGCAGCAGATGTCGATTGCGATGCGCAGCGACATTATTGCGGGCATCACCGGCAATGGGTACGCAGCGTTCCACAAGCAGGACATGCGCACGTACGTCTCGTGGTTGACTAATGACGTCACGAATATCCAAGACCTCGGCTTCGACATCCTCATGTTCGTGGTGCAACAGGTGCTCACAGTAATCTTCAGCGTGGGCATCATGGTGCACTTCCACTACAGTTTGCTGATTACCATCGCTATTCTTGTTGTGGTGATGATTGGGGTGGCCAAAAGTTTTGGCAACCGGCTGAACGATGCGAGCGCGGCGGTGTCGCACGGGAATGAATTACTGACGCGTGCCGTCACTGACATCCTCGGCGGCTTCGACACGCTGTTCATGCTCGGCCGGCTGCCGCTGATTGGGGCCGCAACGCAGCGGGCGTCCCGCGATTTGGCGGCACGAAAAAATCGGTACGCCCGCGCAGATGGGCACCTCATGGGTTTGACCAATGGGGTAAGTCTCGTCAGCCAGGTGATTGTGCTGCTGCAGGCGGCCATTTTGTACGCCATGCACCTGACTCCAGTGGGCGCGATTAGTGCTGCGGCGTATTTTTCCGGCACCATCTTCAGTTACCTCACCGGCATTAGTGCGAACATTATGGAGATGCGCGCGGTGCAGCCAATCTTTGCGAAGTTTCCGGTGTCAGCGCCGGCCGCGACTGAGCAAGCTGGCGTGCAAATGCAACCGTTGCGCACCAATTTAGCACTCACCGACGTCGCGTACGCGTACCCGGACACCAAAACGCCCACGTTTAGTAATTTAACGACCGTTTTCCGTGCGAGCGGCAAGTACGCCATCACCGGCGAGTCCGGGATTGGCAAAACCACGCTGTTGCGGCTGCTTGCCGGCATTACCCAGCCGGTGGCGGGCAGCTTGGCGTTTGACGGGACGGATTACGGACAAATTGCGGGTGCAGAATTGCGCCGGCGCATCGCATATATAGAACAGAATCCGTACATTTTCGCGGATACGCTGCTGCAAAACGTGACGCTCGGGGATGACTTCACGCAGGAGCAGCTGGACCACGCCGCGGCGCAAGTGGGTTTAGACGTGGTGGTTGCGGACCTACCGGATGGGTGGCAAACACAACTGGATGCTGGCGGGACGAACCTGTCTGGCGGGCAACGGGCCCGCGTGGCCCTCGCCCGCAATTTGGTCCGGGGTAAGGAAATCCTGCTGCTAGATGAGCCCACTGCAGCGCTGGATAAGGCCAGTGCCCAGCAGCTCATCGACACAATCGTTGGTTTAACCGGGGTGACGGTCATCATGGTGACCCACCATCTGAGTCCAACCACGGCGGCCAAGTTGGATGGAATCGTGACGCTGGCAAAATGACGTGCGTTCAGTAATGCTGCCACCATTTTGCGCACCAAACGCGGTATAATATCAGCAAAAGTTGGTTGCATGGGTGCACATTTGGAGGATGACATGGTTACGACGCTATCAGGAGTTTATGAAGATTACTACATGCGGGTCACGGAGTACGTGAACAGCGCGTTGTTTGTCCGCCAAGACAAAACGGCGGCGCCAATCACAGCGTTGTTCGACCACCTGGGGCAGCTGCAACGCGATGGCGCGGACATTGAGCTGAACTTGGGTGCGGCCAAAACTGTGGCCAAGGGCATCGTTAAGGAAGCGCAAATGGGCATCGGCGCCAAAATCGTCATTGCGTTCATCGCGTTTTACGGCGGATTCCTCGTCATGCTGTTCTTGCAGTCCCTGGAAAGTAGTCTCTACCAGCCGCTCCAGTACATCTGGCAGTCGCTCGTGTTGATTCTGGGGACCGTGGCCACATTAATGTGGAATCAGGCCCGGGTGTTCAAACGGCGCAAACCCCAGTCCAACGAGTTCTGGGCGACGTTTTTCCTGCTACTCATCATTAAGCGGTTCAGCGAGTTCTTGCCCAAAATCGGGGAAGTGTACTTGCCCGCCTGGGTCATTATTGAGCAGGCCGTTATTGGTGTAATCTTGGCGTTTGTCCTCATGTACATCATGGCGCCGCGCCGGGCGTTCGTCCCGCCGCTGGTGTTTGCCACCTTGTACGCCGGCGTGATTGTGATTGCTAACCAATTCGCGCCCGTGCACGCATTCATGGGGCGCAGCGAAATTGCAACATTACTGGTTATCGGACTCTTCGTCATTCCGGGCCTGCTGTACTGGTGGATGCTGAAGAAAGGCAGTGCGGATGACAACAACTGATCAACTAGATGAAAAATGGGACCTGTACGACCGTCAAATGCACATCGTAGGCACGGCGCGGCGGCGGGACACACTGCCCGCGGGCACGTTCCACCTGGCAGTAGCTTGCATTCTGTTTGACGAACGCGGCAACGTGCTGGTGCAGCAGCGTAGTTTGCACAAGCTGAGCCACCCAGGTGCATGGGAGCTCGGCGCCGGCGGCTCGGCATTGCGCGGTGAGGATGGCCCCGCTGCGGCAACCCGTGAGGTGCAGGAAGAAATGCAGCTGGCAGTCAGTGTGCCACGCACGGCCATGTTTGCCCGTGATTTTTACAGCACCTGGATTGAGGAGTGGTTTGTCGTGCAGTCAACGATTGCCCTTGCTGACGTGCACATGCAGGTCAGCGAAGTGGCGCAAGTGAAGCTATTGACCCTGGCGGATGCGCGCAAATTGCTCACGGCGGCGGGGATCAACGGGCAAGTTGCCCGTCTGGATGCCGCGGCCGCATTGTTGGGGCTGAGTTAATGGCAAATACACGCAAAACAGCCAGTGCGGACCACATGGTGGCGGCGCTGGCGGCATTAATTAAGGAAAACGGCTTTGCGGGCGTTACCGTGGCGGCAATCGTCCGGCGCGCGCACGTGAACCGCGGCACATTTTACCTGCATTACCAAGACAAGTACGACATGCTGCAGAAAGTTGAAAGCCAGCTGTTCACCCGTTACCGGCGGATTGTTGCTGAACATACGGCAACCTCAGCGGATAACGGGGTGATTGCCGACGACCTGATTCTGCACTTCCTCGAAGCCCTGCGCAGTGATATCGACGTGGTGTCGGCCTTGCTGCTGGCGGACGCGGATGCCCACTTCATGGCGAATGCGCAGGCGCTCTTAAAAGACCTGCTGCACCTGGACCAACAACCAGCCAGCGCCGATCTGCCGCCGCAATACGCGCAGGCAGTCGTGATGGCGAGCACGCTGGCTGTTTTGCGGCTGTGGATCGAGGAAGGTGCCCGCAGCGAACCCGCAGTGATTTTGCGTTACATCAACATCGCCCGCGGCCAGGCGCCAGTCAGCTTGGCCAATGGTTTGGCCGGCTAACGGTGTACCCTAACGTCTTGTATGCCGCTTGCGACGCGGTACAATCAGGGTAGGAAGGTGATGCCCGATGAAAACCGTGAGTCGCGCGCAGTTCATTCAGAATCGTGAAGCATATCTGTTGCAGGTAGCATCTGATACCGGGCCGCTGCTGGTGACAATCCCCGGCGCTAGGGACGACGTGGTGGTGGTCAGCAAGCACGCCTATGATCGCCTGCAGGCCAAAAAACACCTCGTCAGCAACCATTATTTGATGCACAAGCAGTACCAGGGCACCGAGCATTTCGCCCCGGCGCCGAACCCTAGGTAAAATAAAGGCCAACCATGCACGAAAACGTGCGTGGTTGGCCTTTTTGGTTACAGATTAAACAGCTGACGGGCGTTGGCCGTCAAAATCTTGGTGCGCAGGTCGTCATCCAAAATCGCCGCGCCCTGCATCATGTTCAGTTCCATGTCCATGAGGGTGTTGAACTTCGCGGTCTTGGGGTGCCGGGCGAGGAAGCTGCGGTACCGAGCCGCGCTCTCTATTTGTGCCACCCGTTTATCGCCGGCCGGTTTGCCGCCGTTTTCGATAACCTGAAGCAGCTGGCCCGCAGCGAGACTGCCAGTGTAGGGGATGTCACTGCCGTACATGATGTGGTTCTCGTCGGCCAGCGTCAGCAGCATCGGCAGCTGGCGTGGGAACACGGCACCGGCGGTATCGAAGTAGACGTGGCGCATGGCCGCGTACATGTCGGCCTGGTAGTTCTCCTTGGTGTACAGGGCGTCGCGGTCGGCTAGAATGCCCATGAAGGCGCCAGCGTGCGGGATAATCAGCTTGATGTCCGGATACTTGTCGAAGAAGTGGTAGCGGAGCAGATTCATGAACGTCATGGTGGTGTCGATGAAAAAGCCCATGAGTGGGGTCGGCATGTCGATATTAACGTTCATCGGCAACTGGGCGGGTTGGTTCGGGTGCAAGGCCACCACGGCGTGCTCCGCGTTCAGCTTGGCGTATACGGAATCCATGATGGGGGAGCCGAAGTAAATGCCGCGGGAGTTAGTGGGGACGGTGAAGCCTTGCGCGCCGTTGTTTAGTGCGTGGTTGATTTCCTGAACACTTGCATCGGCATACGGCAGGGGCAAACTAGCGAGGTAGCCTAATTCATCGGGGTGCTTTTTGTGCAAATCAGCACCGAAGTCGTTGGCATCGCGCACCAGATCTAGTGTTTCACTGCGGTCGCCGAAGTTAATGTGCGGGGACGAGAGGGATAACAGCGAGTAAGCGATGTGGTGTTCGTGGTTGAAGTGCAACGTCTTGGCCGCAGACCAACTTGGGGTTGGCCAGCCGTCGGGGTTGCCGGGAATGTGCTTTTTCAGTGCCGCCACGTACTTGGGTGGCAGGTAATGGGTGTGGACGTCGATAATATTTTGGGTCATGGTGTTCCTCCTTAGTGCCGGGTGGGGGCCGGCCTTGCACCATTAATGTTAGGGCGCGAGGAGAGCAGGAACAATCCGCAATAATAGGCAAAGTGTTGATTTAAGCAAAAAACACGAACGCATAGACATTGATTTTTTTGCTTGTTAGAAAGATAGAAAGGCCTCTCGTCAGATACGCGAGAGGCCTTTTTGTTTCCATAAGAACCCGCAAATTTTGACAACTAAGTTCAAACTTAGGGGTTCGCACTAACCGCCGCTTGCAACCAAGGTCCAGATAGACCTACGTTACACGGACGGCATGTGCACGTTAAATCAGCTGGTAGTGCTCCAGGCCCCGCACAATACCGCCTTCCATGTTGGAGCTGGTCACGTATTCGGCTTGCTGCTTGGCGACGGGAACCCCGTTGCCCATGGCGATGGGGTGGTCGACGAGGCTGAACATCTGCAAGTCGTTTAGCTGGTCGCCAAACGCGTAGGATGGCGTGTTGGTTAGGTTCAAGCTACCCAGCAGGTGCTCGATACCGGTTTTCTTGGAGACGCCCGCCAGCATGGTGTCGAGTCCGCGAATATTGTTGCGTACGAAGCTGAGTTCCCCGGCGAACTCTTTGGCGTAGGCCTGTTCATGCGTACGGTTGAAGACGAACATGAAGTTAACCGCGTTTTGTTTGTAAAAAGCGGGGTCAACTTTGGCCTGCAAGTTGAGCAGGTGGTAGTTCGCAACGGTGTCGGCGGACTTGGCACTGATGGCAAAGCCCTGGTTGTTGTACCAGCCGACTGGATTATCGTGGTCGCGGGCGTACCGGTTGACGTCTTGAATGAGCGTTTCGGGGATTGTTGCCGCGTAGATTTGTTGACCGCGACTGGCGACGTAACTCCCATTGGCACTGACGATGGTGTTGATGCCGGTTTGGTCGAGCACGTATTGGACTTCGAACACGTTGCGGCCGGTGGCGATGACGGGTAAAACGTCATTTTTGCGCAAATCGCCGATGGCTTTCACGGTGTCCGGGGCGACCGACTTATTGTCCCGGAGTAAGGTACCGTCGAGGTCGAAGAAGACGACGGCGCGGAATTGCTCAGTTGTCATTTACGCCGCCTCCTTGAGCCGTCCGCTGATGTTAGCGAGCGTCAGGGTACTGGTGGTCGGGAACACTATCGTGGCGCCGCGCAGGACATCCTTATCGCCGATGCCAACGGAGATTTCGCCGGCCGCATCGATGGCCTGCACGCCGGCTGCTGCGTCCTCAACTCCGATGCACTGCCGCGGTTCGAGGCCGAGAATTGCGGCGCCCTTGATGAAAATCTCGGGATTGGGCTTACCCGTGTGTAGGCAGTTCGGGTCGACAATCTTCGGGAAGTACTGGGTGAGTCCGAGCCGCTCAAGCACGGCGGGCGCGTTACGGGATGCTGAGGCGATGCTCATCAGGTATTCGTGCTCGTGCAGGTCGTGCAGGAATTCGGGGATGCCCGGCAAGATGTCTTGCGGCGTGAGTGTGCTAATCAAACGCTGGTAGTGCTCGTTTTTAGCGGTGGCCAGCTGCGTTTTTTCCGCGTCGGTGTAAGCATCTTGCTTGCCGCCCGCGCGCAAAATGATGTCGAGCGATTCTTCTCGCCCGATGCCGCGCAACTTGTCGGCTAGCTCGTGACTCCACGGGGTACCAACCTGGTCGGCGATTTCGTGCCACGCCTTGGTGTGCAGCCGGGCGGTGTCGGTGATGACGCCGTCCAGGTCGAAGACGAACCCTTTAATCTGCTTGAATATGCTCATAATCCAGTACCGTTCCTTTCGTAATTAATATTCTGTTGCAAATTCGTTGCCGGCAACTAGTTGCACCGGCTTGCCCAAAACCGTGACCGCAACGTCCTTGTCACTAGTGATGGTAATGGTGTTGTGCGTGATGGTGCAGGCTAATGTGGCACCCTGGAAGGTCGTGTTGAAATGCAGCCCGGCCCATTGCTTTGGCAGACGTGGGTTGATGGCCGGCTTATCTCCGAGCAGGTTGACCCCGCCGAAGAGCCGCTGCGCCACGTCGAGGGTGGCCCCCATGACCCCGAGGTGAATGCCCTCGGCCGTGGTCCCGCCTTGAATGTCATAGTAATCGGAGAACAGGGCTTGGCGGTAGAGCTGCCAGGACTGACTGTTGTAGCCAGCCAGTCGCTCCAGGTAGGCGTAAACAATGCGTGAGAGCGTTGATCCGTGCGTGGTGCGCGCGAGGTAGTAGTGCAAGTTGTGCTCGAAGTAGTTATCGGGCAGTGTGTAGCCCATGTCCGCAATCAGGTCGGCGACGTCTTGCTGGTTCAAGATGAAGCTGGCCATCAGCGTGTCGGCTTGCTTGGTCACTTGGTACGCGTCGGGCGTCTTGCCCTCGGCCTTTAAGATGCGGTCGATTCGGGCGATGTCCCCATACTGCTTGCGGTATTGGTCGAAGTCGAGTTCGGGCAGTTTGAAGTAGCCGCTGAACTGACCGATGATGCCATCTTCGCTGATATCGAGGTGCAGATTGTGGCGAATGGTGGTCATTTGCGCTAAATCACTGGTGCACAGGTCGCTCTGGTTCAAGATGGTGGCGAAGTCGTGAACCTTGGTCTGCATCTGTTCGACCAGTCGGAACAACCACGCCACGCCGATGTTGGTGTACGCGTTGTCGGTCAGGCCGGGCTCATCGGCGTTGGGGTAGCCTTCATGGAATTCGTCGGGCCCCATGACCCGGTGAATGCTGTATTTGCCGGTCGCTTCATCCTTTGTGACCATGCTGAGCCAGAATTTGGCGATGGCCAAGATCATGACAATGCCGTAGTTGTGCATGAATTCTTCATCGCCGGTGATGTGCCAGTAGAGCCAAGCATCATAGGCTACGGCCAGCGATACGTGTCGCTGGCGGCGACTGTTGTCGGGATCCCACGTGTTCGTAATTGGATTCAGGTGCACCGACTGCGACTGTTCAGAACCGTCACTGCCAGATTGCCACGGGTACATTGCCCCCTGGCGTCCGTTGTCGTGGGCGTAGTCTTTAGCTGCCCCCAGCCGGTTGTAGCGGTACATCAGCATCTGCTTGGCAATAGCGGGGTAGTGTGCGGCGTAAAACGGCATGACGAACATTTCGTCCCAGAACACGTGGCCCCGGTACGCTTCGCCGTGCAGGCCGCGGGCGCCAACTGAGGCGTCGAGTTGACCGGACGCCAGCGCCGTCGCGGAGGTGAAGAGGTGGAACGTGTTGACCCGCAGCAGTTTTTGGCTGGTGATGTCGCCGTCGATGGCGGTGTCACTGGTTGTCCAAAGCTGAGTGAAGAAACGCTTGGCACTGGCGGCCGTGTCCGTAAAGCTGGCGGCATTGAGCTCGCTGGTGACATGTTGGTCTAGCTCAGCGGATGCACATTCACGGTCGGTGTACAGCGCGACGGTCTTGTCGAACGTGTAAGTCTGGCCGGTGGCAACGGGGATGCTGGCGATTTGCGCGATTGCGGTGTTAGTGGTGTTGACCTTGATGTGGTTGCGCAAATCGGCGTCTGCGTTTGGCGTGGTTAAACGGCTGCCAATGGTGAAGTGAATATTGCTGGTCGTTGTCTGGCCTGCTAGCGTAATCTGGTCGCCCGCACTAGCCATGCCGGAGATGTCAACGTGGTGGGTTTCGAACTGCTGGTACCGATCGACGTTGGTATTGCGCACGCCGCCATCGATGCCGGAATACACCTGCAGGGACCCGGAGAAGTTCAGCGGTGTGACTTGGTAGCGAATGGCGAAGCGGTGCCAGTGCTCCATGTCCGCCACCTTGGTTGTTTGCACGCAGAGCTCGTGGCCGGTGCCTAAGACGATGATCATGGTGGTGGTCAACGCGCCGGTGCGCAAATCGAGACTGCGGTAGATGTCGCGGATATCGCGACGTTGGATTTTAAATGGGGTCGCGTTGTCGACGCCGAACGTCATGAATTGCGCGTTCGGCATGTTCACAAGGTCCTCGTTGGTGATGTCGCGGCCATTGATGTTCGTGGTGGTTTGGTTGTACAGCCCGGCGACATACATGCCGGGATAGTTATTCTTATCTGCGTGCGCTTCAACATAGGCGCCGCGCAAGCCGAAGTAGCCGTTGCCCACCGTGAGCATAGCTTCTTGGCCGTAATTACGTTTGCCGTCGTACTGGCCGTAGTAATCAAGGTGCCAGCACGCCGCTTCTTTTTTGGCGTCAATCGCCGCTTGCAAACCGACGCGGCGAACCGTGGGGAGTGCGACGACGGGGACGTTGAACATGTTGGTCAGCGCCAGACCGATGTCGATGCGCTGATGGTTGATACCGACAATGGTGTCGGAGAACGAGTAGGTAAGTGGATTGACGACAACGATGACGTCGAAGTCGATCCCGGCCAGGCGCACGCGCATGTTTTCGAGGTTTGCGCCGATGCTTTGGGCTGGATTGTAACTGATCAGCAGCCGCTTGCTTGCTTCGTTTGCGTTGCCCGTCTGGTTCGTGATTTCCAATGCTTCATCCATTACCTTGAGTGAAATGGTGCGCATCTTATCATTCCTTTCAGAAAATCCTTACCCATCAACCGTAACGCGAAAAATGCGGATATGCAAATTGTGCAGTGCAATAATGCTGCTAGATAGGCAATTGGCACTCCTAAATGGCGACTGCAAATCCACAGATGCCGGCATTTTTGCAAACTTTGCGACTGATTTTTAATTTTGTTGCAGAAATTGATAGGGTGTTCTTCTCGGATATGGATGGCGTAATTGGAGGGGACAGAGCGTAAATGCTAGCTGGCCGGTAATAGCTGCCGATGTTTTAACGATGTGTTGTGAAACGTCGCAAGCGCTTATCGATATAAAATAAATCATAAGTAAGCGTTGACAACGATAAGTGAATCCTGCATTGTAAATATAAGGGATGAACAATACACGCCCGACAACAAGTTGATCGACACTGAATGTCACATGGAGGGAATCCTTATGAAAAAGATTCTATTTGCAACGATTGCATTAATTTCCATCACAATGTCCAGCGCATCAGTTACTGTTGGCGCAACGACAAATAGTGCGACGGTAAAGTCCGCCGTAAAGGTAAACAGCGAGGAGTTTGTACGAATTGCTGAAGTCAGCGGTGGTCCTGGTAAGGGAGTTGTCGAAATTCCGTATGTAAGCACAATCTCACTTGATGGTGATACTGTGGATCAGTATGGGTATTACTATTACCTGGTTGATGGCAACAGAGTATCCGCACACGATTACATTTAAAAATGGATTGAAATGCTTAGAATAAACGAGGTAGCAGAACATAACATCCTGCTACCTCGTTTATTTACGTGCGGAAATGAATGTGTTAACCACCCAAAAGCAGACACTCCAAAAACCAAACACTGATATTACAGATAGATAACTCATTGATTTAAATTCACCAGTGTGAAGTAGAATCTGTGGTAAATTAAGATAACCAGCGGGTAAAAAGTTTATTATTGTGATTGGCAGCAGGCTAGTTAAACCAACTAGCTGTGGGAAAGTGCCAAGGCCGAGCAGAAAAACAAGGCTAATCGTGTCCTTAACAGCATGTATCAATAGTGCAGCACAGCTTCCAAGCATAATAATCCACATTGAATAGTAAGTTAGCATGTGCCAAAACATGCTGATTACCGAGCTTGCAAGAAAGCCGCCATTTTTGCTTGTCATGATTGGGAAAAAAAGTGACCCAAAATCGTGACCCGGGATAAGAGATATGCATATTGCAATAATTAAATAAGCAAAAATGATTATGCAATCAAGCACGAGTAGCAGAGTTACGACCCTTGCTAATAATATTTTTGTGTCTGATATTGGGGCCATTGACATGAGAGCATTCGAGTCATTTTTACGGTGCGTTCCGAATGCTTGCGCAACAAAAATGATAATAATTGCTAGTAGCATCATTGTTGTCGGCAGTGGCTTTTTATGACTATCCATGAGTCCCCAACCGATAATCGTTGGCATTAGTAGGTTTGTTGCATCGCTATAAACACTAATTGCTGCCAGCCTTGACGGCGCGTTCTGCATAATAGCAATCTGTTGCGCTTCAAGTAATTCTCCACTCAAGCTCATGCTGGTCATGCAGCTACCAAGAGTTATTATGTCAGGAGTATAAGCTGAATAAACCGGGTGATTGGTGATGAAGTCTGTCGACAATTGATTTAGCTGCTGATAATTTTTTTGTTTAAGTAGCTTGATGGCAGTTATGTTGTAGTGAAGAAGAGGTTTTGCCTTCGTCAAATCTGAAAAATGTTCGCTGGTTGGTGTGCGGGTTAAGTATCGTTTTTGCTCGTATTGCATCCCTAAAAGCAAATCTTTTGTTAGTTCAGACTTACTGGAACTTTTTGCGGTCGTTGGAAGTAAAATACCACCACCGTAAGAACGGCCATA
This sequence comes from Lacticaseibacillus sharpeae JCM 1186 = DSM 20505, assembly GCF_001436225.1. GTDB lineage: Bacteria > Bacillota > Bacilli > Lactobacillales > Lactobacillaceae > Lacticaseibacillus > Lacticaseibacillus sharpeae. The sequence continues at coordinate 75,688 of NZ_AYYO01000022.1, forward strand.
TGTCGGTTGCGTCAGTTCGTGCCAAATTGGTACCGCCATTGTTGCCAGTAACAACACAAAGAGCATTGCCACCAATGGTTTCGAAATACGTTTGAGCTCAAAAAGCACCTGATTGATGAACATGACAGTCACCTGACTCAATGTTGATTTAAAAGTTATCTTCATAATAAACTCTGTGTGAGTGTTTGGCAATAAAAGGATTAGCGCAGATTCCTCTCCATCTTTGCCAGCCCGTAAACAATAAGTCCGTGACATCTGCCACCCCGGAAATTCTTTGCACTCACCGCCTAAAATGATTAAAATAAAACTATCATTTTGAGTAATCACTCAGGACCGAGGACATCATGCCAATTCCATTTTTTCACGTTATCTATAATCCCGTTGCGGGCTCCGGGAACGCCAAGGCGGTTTGGGGCGTCATCAGCAAGGCGCTGGTCGACCGCGACGTCGAGTTTGCACTATACGAATCCCAATACCCCCGCCACACAGTGTTGCTGGCTCAACAAATCGCTAAAACTGAAGCCGCAGCGGGTTCCGTATTGCTGGTGATTGGTGGCGACGGGACGCTCAACGAGGCGATTACCGGGCTGCACCTATCCGGCAACCCGTACCACTTGCCGATTGCGTACATTCCTGGTGGTTCCGGGAACGACTTCGCGCGCGGGGTCGGTTTGTCCCGCAAGCCCATCGAGGCGCTCGACCAGGTGCTCGGCGCAACTGCGGCGCACAAGCTGGACATCGGGAAGTACACCGAGCTGCAAAGTGGCAAGCGCGGCTTCTTCGTGAACAACTTCGGCATTGGCTTCGACGCGGCGGTGGTCAACGCTGCCAACCGCGCCACGTCCAAGCTGTTCTTGAACACCTTGCACATGGGCTCATTGGCGTACATGGCGCAGGTAATCCGCATCCTGACCAACCGCAAGCCATTTGCGGTTGAGGTGACGGCAAATGGCCGCACCGAACGGATTAAGGATGCATACTTGTGCACCACGACCAACCACCCGTACTTCGGGGGCGGGGTCCGCATTCTGCCGGGTGCTAAACCAGATGACGGCGAACTGGATCTGATTGTGGTTGACCGGCCGAACCTGGTCGTCTTTGCCACCCAGGCCATTGCGTCCATCATGGGCAAACCGGTGAAGAGTCCAAGCCGCCACCACATTCGCGCGTCCCGGTTCGAAATTTCTACTGCCAGCAAGGAATTCGCGCAGATTGACGGGGAAGACATGACCGAGCAGCCTTACCGCATCGAGATTGGGGTCGACAGCCAGGACTTTTGGTTTGCACCGCAAAAATAAATTGCTATACGTATAAAGTATGTACATTTTAGGCGAACGGTTGTATACTGCAGATATGGAAAGGAGCCGGGGCAATGCCGATGAAGCCAAAGCAACTTGAAGCTTTAGTGCTGGCAGCTGGCTTTGAGTTGCAAAAGGCTAAAGGAAAGGGTGGACATCGTCGGTATCTGAACAAGATTACCGGTAAAACTACTGAAATTCCCTTTCATAGCGGTGAGCTTAGACCAGCAACGCAAAAGGCTATTCTGAAGGACATAGGTTATCGCGAAGGAAAATAGTTTATTTGCCCTGATACATGTAATGAAAAAAAACATTCTGATGTACCCAACCATTTTTGAAGAAATCACTGACGAAAGCGGTCATTATTATGTCGTTTCGTCGCCCAACATTCCCGGAATGCATACTGATGGCGCAACGATGCAAGAAGCAGTTGAATACGCGGTGGATGCGATTGCGACAATGCTGGATGGTGAACAATATCCGCAGCCAGATGACCCGACCGCTTGGACGCTCCAAGCAAATCAGCAAGTTGTCTATGTTTCGGTCGACATGGATGCGTGGCAAGCAGAAAAAATGCGCATGCGAAAACTACAAACAGTACGACGGACAATCACAATTCCGGAATACTTAAACGACCAAGCTAAGGCCTTGAAAATCAATGTTTCGCGAGTTGCAACTGAGGCACTCGAACGCGTTTTGAATACAGCAAAATAAACGTGGCCGGGACATAATTCCCGTTCACAAAAATTAAACGACCGAGCATTCTGAAAAT
>NZ_AYYO01000023.1 GCF_001436225.1 Lacticaseibacillus sharpeae JCM 1186 = DSM 20505
CATTGATTTAGATGTTATTTTCAGAAGTGGCTAACTTGTACTTGAAATTTACCAAACAAAAACTCCACCTTTTGCGGGTGGAGTTTTTGTTATGCATTCAGCACTTGGTTCAAGAATGTCTGCAGCCGCGGGTGCTGCGGGTGGTCGAAAATCTGTTCCGGTGTGCCTTGCTCCAGAATCTTACCATCACCGAAGAAGACGACGCGGTCGGCAACTTCCTTTGCGAAGCCCATTTCGTGGGTCACGATAACCATGGTCATGCCTTGCTTGGCGAGCCGACGCATAACGCCGAGGACGTCGCCAACCATTTCGGGATCCAGCGCACTGGTGGGTTCGTCAAACAGCATGATTTCGGGTTTCATTGCGAGGGCGCGGGCGATGGCCACCCGCTGCTTTTGGCCCCCGGACAGGGAACTGGGGTTGTCGTCGGCCTTCTCGCTCAGGCCAACGGTGGCCAGGAGCTTGTCGGCTTCTACGTTCGCTGCGTCCTTGTCCATCACACCGAGTTCGACGGGTGCCAGGGTAATATTCTCCCGCACGGTCATGTTGGGGAAGAGGTTGAAGTGCTGGAACACCATGCCAATCTTCTCGCGGATCTTGTTGATGTCCACGCCTGGTTTGGCAATATCCTCACCGTCAATCATGATTTCACCGGTTGTCGTGGTTTCGAGGCCGTTAATCATGCGCAGGACGGTACTCTTCCCGGCCCCGGATGGTCCGATGAGCACGACGACTTCATTGTCTTCAACCTGCAGGTCCACGCCCTTGATGACGTCGTTGGCACCATATTGCTTGTGCACATTTTTCATTTCTACACGTGTTGTCATTATGCATTCACCTTCTTCTGGACCCAGTTAGATAGCCACGTTAATACCGTGATGATGATGAGGTAAATCAGGGCAACCATGGTCCAAATCTTAAAGCCTTCCATGTTGCGGGCGATGATAATCTTCCCGGTTTGCGTCAATTCGAGCAGGCCGATGACGGAGAGGATGGAGGTATCCTTCAGCGTGATGATGAACTGGTTGATGAAGGATGGAATCATGATCTTAATCCCCTGCGGCAGAATTACGCGGCGCATGGCCTTGCTCCACGGCAAGCCGAGCGAACGCGCGGCTTCCATCTGCCCGTTGTCGACGGACTCGATGCCCCCCTTAACGAAGGCGGCGGTGTAGGCCCCTTCGTTAAGGGTCAAGGTGATAATCCCGGCGATGAAGGCAGGAATCTTGGTGCCGGTTAGGCTTGGAATCCCGGTGTAGATGAACAGAGCGAGCACCATGAGGGGCAATCCCCGGAAGATGTAGATGAAGGTGGTTGCCGTGCCCTGGGCGAACTTATTCGGGGTCGCGCCTAGCAAACCGATGAGGATTCCAACAATGGTGGCACAGAGGATGGCCACAATCGTCAGCAGCAACGTTTCGCCGAGTCCCTGCAGCAGGGTGCCACTGTTGGTTTTGAGCAACCCGAGGAATGAGTGGTTGGTTTCCTGCGTGGACTTGTTGGCTTTTTCCTGTGACTTGGTGGAGCCGTTGCCCAGGTACTTAGCGACAATCTTGTCGTACTTACCGTTAGCCTTGAGCTTCTTAATCCCGTCGTTGACCATGTTCAGGAGGTGCTTATCGCCCTTCTTGATGGCAATCCCGTAGCTGCCAGATTCGGCAGGTTTTGTGACAATCTTCAGCGCCAAACCGGTCGCAATCCCGTACTGCATTACGGGCTGGTCTTCGAAGCAGGCCGCGGAGTTACCGGTGATGACGTCCTGGTACACGTTGTTGGAATCGTCGAAGGTGACGACGGTCAGATTGTACTTGGACTTGATGGAGTTGATGTAGTCGGCGGAAGAAGTCCCAGTCTTGACCGCAACCTTCTTCCCGCGCAGATCGGCCAAGCTCTTAATGGTGGAGTTCTTCTTCACCGCGCCCACAACCCCGGACGTGTAGTAGGGGTCGGACATCTCGAACTTCGCTTTGCGTTCAGGGGTGATGCTCATGCCGGCAATGGTTCCGTCGATTTGGCCCGCTTCAAGCGACTGCACCGCTGCGTTGAAGCCAAGCGGTTTGATGTTGACGTTGAAGCCTTCTTCTTTGGCAATCGCGTGCATCAGGTCGATATCGATGCCGACGTATTTGTTGTCCTTGTTCGCGAATTCGAACGGCGCGAAGGTTACGTCCGTACCGATTGTGTAGGTCTTCGCGGCCGCGCGCACCGTACTTGTTTGCGTTGTAACTAACGCTACCATACCGACAAACAGCGTGATAACGGCGGTCCAGAACCAATTGCGTTTCATAAATGCCACCACTTTCGTAAAAATAATGTATTAAGGATAGCTTAAATGACAGACAAATGTCCATGGACTTTGTCAGGTTACCTGACATTGAGGCAAATTGTGGCAAAAAGATTGGGATTGAGGCGCAAAAAACGCATGCGCGGCGGGGCGACATGCGTTAAATAGGTTATTCCCGCTCCCCAATTCGTCGCCGCTTCTTCTTCGGCTGCCAACTCATGGCGAAGACGGCGAGGAGGACGGTGATGATGCCTGCCAGTTGCAAGGGATGGAAGTCGAGGTTCAGGAAGAGGACGGAGAGGATGGTGGCGGTCATCGGCTCGAAGTTGCCAATCATGCTGGCCACAGCGGGAGCGAGGATGCGCAGGCTGGAGACGTAGAGGATGTAGGCGAGGAAGGTGGCGCCGAAGATCACGAAGAATACGGCGAGCCAGAGCGTTGGGGTCAGGCCGCGGGGGATGCGCCACATGGGGTGCAAGATGTTGCCGACAATGCCGCCGAGCATGAGCCCCCAACCGACAACGATGATTGGTTCGTAGTGATTCAGCAACGGGCGCGGCAGCATGGTGTACGCGACCCCGGTGCATGCCCCCATGACGCCCCAGAAGATGGCGAGTAGCGGCACACCGAGCTCATGCACGTTGCCGTTCGTGACGAGGAAGAACACGCCGAGGAGCGCGGCGATGATGGCGATGGTATCAATCGGCCGCGGCATGGACTTCTGGCGCACGCTGACGATGATGGTAATCATGGCGGGGACGAGCGCAAGTAAGATGGTGGCCACGGCGGCGTTCCCGTAGAAGATGGCCAGCAGGTAGGTGAGCTGGGCGGCCGCGACGCCGAACAGCCCGAATGCAATCAAGCGCACGGCGGCGCGGCGATCACGCCAGATAGCCCAAATGTCTTTTTTCGTTGCTAGTGCCAGCAGTAGCATCACCAGGCCGCTCCAGAACATGCGCATGCCGCTGAGCCATTGCGGGGTAGCGGCGGTGTTGTTGAAGATGATATTGCTGCAGACGCCGCCGACACCCCACATGCAGGTGCCGATACCCGCCTGGATGGCCGCGCGTAGTTTCGATTGTTGCATAATATGTATTCCTTTCGCCGGCGCTGGTTCGCCCAGTATGTTTAGCGCCAGAATTCAGTATAGTGGTTGGCGTCGCGCTTGGCTAGATTGTGGCGGCAGAAAATAACGTAGAGAATTTTTCTACTATATATAACTCTGCCAAGGGCCAGCGTATACTGGTGAATGAGGTGGGGTAAAATGAAAAGCATTCGGTTATTCTTTGCGCCCGGCGGCAGCAAGGCGGACATCAGCAAAATGTTCGACGTCTGCGGGGGCGTGTTCGTCCTTGCGTATTTAATTGGACTGTTGTGGCGGTTGCGGTTTGGACTTGATGTGCTTGGGGTGGGCGCAGTCCTGACCATCGTACCGCTAAGCAAGTGGTTTGAACGTACGCGCATGCCGCATCTTGGGGCGGTGCTGCTGGCCATCGTGCTGGGCTTCCTGCTGCTTGCAGGGACCAGCCTGTTGTTATTAGTCATGGGGGCAGCGTTTGGGCGCCCGTAGTCAATTCCGATTGTTTTGCTCGGCTCGCGGTGTAATGTTAACCGTTTACACTGTGGTGCTGGGTGCTGTGTGGTAAAATGGGTCAGTAACACCGATTGGAAATGAGAGGAGCAATTGCAAAACTCATGCAAAAAATCAAAGGCACAATCAAGCTGCCGGCCTTCCTCGAAGACGTCCGGCTCCGGTATGTTTCGCTAGCGATGGTGGCCCTCGCGGTTGCGGGGATTATCATTGCGTTCTTCATTAAGCCATTGTTAGCGCTGGGCATGACCGTTGTTTTGATTGGTATTCTCCTTGCATCCTTCTACACGCTGGAGACGATTACCAAGAATACGAATAAGTACATCGCCAACCTGTCGTACCGCATCAAGCGTGGGGAGCAAGAAGCCCTCGTGCGGATGCCGATGGGGATTCTGATGTACGACAAGAAGATGAACATCGAGTGGCTGAACCCATTCCTGCGTACATATTTTGGGGATGAACCCGCACTCGGCCGCAACTTAGCCGACGTTGACGGCGAACTCGCCGCCATTATCGCGGGCCATCAGGACAGCAAGGAACCACGGCTGGTCCACTGGGGTGAGAACCAGTTCGAAATCACGGTGCAAAGCAGCATCGGGGTCGTCTACATGATGGACGTCACCCGGTACGCCGCCATCGAGCAACGGGCCGCAGACGAGAAGATTGTCATCGGCCAGATTTTCCTCGATAACTACGATGAGGTCACCCAGAGCCTGGATGACCAGCTGATTTCGAACCTCAGCAATTACGTCACCACGGAATTGACCACGTGGGCCACCAAGTTCGGGTTCTTCGTTAAGCGTGTGGATGAAGACCACTTCATCCTGATTGCTTACGCGAAGGCCTTGCGTGCTGTGATTGCCGACAAGTTCCGCATCCTGGACACGATTCGGGAAGGGACGTCGAAACAGAATGCACCGCTGACGCTGTCCATCGGGATTGCGTACGGTGATACCGACCTCGGCCAGCTCGCATTGACCAGTCAATCGAATCTGGACCTCGCGCTTGGTCGTGGCGGGGACCAGGTTGTGGTTAAGGCCCGCACTGGTGAGGCCAAGTTCTACGGCGGTAAGACCAACCCGATGGAAAAGCGGACCCGCGTGCGGGCGCGCATGATTAGTCAGGCACTGCAAGAGTTGTTCAAGCAGACGGACAAAATCTACGTGGTTGGCCACGGCCGGCCCGACATGGACAGTATCGGGGCCGCTCTCGGGGTGCGCCGAATTGCCCAGATGAACGGTAAAGAATGTTACGTCGTTCTGGACCCCACGAACCTGCACTCTGACGTGGAACGCCTGATGGAGAAGGTGGCTAGTGATCCAGAACTGGCTAACCAGATTATCACCCCCGAAGCTGCAATTGGCGGGGCGACCGACAAGTCGATGCTCGTGATGGTCGATCACAGCAAGCCATCAATCACGACGGCGCCGGAGCTATACACCAAGCTGCAGAACCGGGTGGTCATCCTGGATCACCACCGGCGCGGCGAGGAGTTCCCCGACAACCCGATGCTCGTGTACATCGAACCGTACGCCAGCTCGACGTGTGAGTTGATTGCCGAAATGTTCGAGTACCAACCACAGGGGAGCGCACCACTGAACAAGCTGGAAGCCACCGCGATGCTCGCGGGAATTACGGTCGACACGAAGAACTTCGCGCTACGGACCGGGACCCGGACCTTTGACGCGGCCTCTTACCTGCGTTCAATGGGGGCCGACGCCAAGCTAATTTCGAACATGCTGAAGGAGAATCTGGACTCATACATTCAGAAGAACCACCTGATTGATGGCGTCGAAATGATTGGCGACAACATGGCCGTTGCATGCGGTGAAGAAGTGAAGTCCTACGATCCCGTGATTGCGGCGCAGGCGGCAGATACACTGCTGTCGCTGTCTGGGATTGATGCCAGCTTCGTGGTTACGAAGCGACGGGACGGCAAAGTCGGGATTTCTGCCCGCAGCCTTGGTGACATCAACGTGCAACTCATCATGGAACGGCTGGGCGGTGGGGGTCACCTCAGCAACGCTGCCACCCAGATGGCCGGCGTGACCGTGGCCGATGCGAAGGGCGAGCTGCTCAACGCGATTCACAAGGAGCTCACACAGGAAGACGATTAGCCGCGGCGACATTTTCAGGCTTTTGACCGCAATCCGCGTAAACCCTTGGCGTTTTGCCGGTTAGATAGGTAAACTAATAGTATCAACAAAGGAATAAGCCCGACTGCACGCGGCCGGGCCCAAACGGAGGTATTCACAATGAAGGTTATTTTCACCGAAGACGTACGTGGTAAGGGCAAGCGCGGCCAGCTCAAGGAAATCCCTGACGGTTACGCGAACTTCCTCATCAAGAACAACAAGGCGAAGGCCGGCACGCCCCAGGCTATCAGTCAGCTGAAGGGTCAGGAGAAGGCCGAAGAGAAGAAGGCCGCTGCGCTTAAGGCTGAAGCCGTGGCCTTGAAGACCAAGCTCGAAGACGACAAGACCGTGGTTGAAATCAAGTCCAAGGCTGGTGCCGACTCCCGCCTGTTCGGCTCCGTCCCGAGCAAGCAGATTGCTCAGGCCCTCGAGAAGCAGTTCGGTTACAAGGTCGACAAGCGCAAGATCGACCTACCCGAACCCATCCGCGCGCTGGGTTACCGGAATCTGACGGTGCAGCTCGCACCCGGTGTGGACGCGAAGATTCGCGTGCACGTCGTGGAACAGTAATATAAGCGAATGCCCCCTAACTTGCAATTCAGGTTAGGGGGCATTTTTTTAATGTTGACTAGTGCTTTGGCGTGCTGGCGGTAAGCTGTTGGTCTGAGGTACAACGAGATTGACACTGAAGGTCAGTAAGGTCAAAATAGTTATTAGAATCGTTCTTTTTGCTTTCATAATATATTCTCCTATATTTGCAATGCTATTATCAATTAGTAACGGATGGTGAGCGACATGAACTATGGTCAAAAGTTTAAACTGTTACGTAAGGCGAAGGGGTTTGCACTGAAACAATTAGCAGACGAAACTATCTCAATTTCGGCCATCTCCCGGTTTGAAAACGGTAAGGCTGATTTGGGATTGCAGACGTTGGACCGAATATTAACTAAGATGCATAGCTCGCTGATGGAATTTATGGAGCAGCATCCAACGCGTACTAGTCGTGATGTAAGTACAAACATCTACAGTCTTGTGGGCAATATGCAAGTGGAGCGAAACGTTTCCGGATTACAGGATCTGTTTCAGACTGTGCATGCAGAATATTTGCAGAATAGCCAACTTGAAACACTTGTTCATTTGGCGGTGATTGCGACTGCGCTCTACTCATTAACTGGTAAAAATGTGATGCGCGCAAAAGAAATTGACCGCATCTACAACAGCGTGTTTGATGTTGAGGTTTGGGACTCAGATACACTAACTGTACTCGGCAGTATTGCGGTGCTCCTCGATCCGCCGCGACTGGAGATTGTGTTCAACGATTTGGTTAGTAACGCGCCGACAATCATGCGCCAGGACTTCATTGCGGCCGGCGACTTGTGGGACAACATGCTTAATTGTTATGAGATTGCGCTTGGACGGGATGTAGAGATTGCGACCAGAATGCACGCGAAATTATCCCAGCTGGCGGTGCCGTACCTTGCGCTTGATTACCAAATCCGAATTTACTTTTTGAACCAATTGTTTGCGGGCCTAACCGGGAAGGATGAACTGGAGCGACTAACGGCAAAGAAGAACGTTTTTGCGATTATCGGGTTGTTAATTGATGTTGGGAACCCGCTCGTGGCAAGGCAGTACGCGGATATTGCGGACGGGGTGCTGGAGGGAAATTAATTTTTCAGTCAACAAATGCGCAAGATGACTTTGCAGATAGGGGAAATTAGCGTTTTTCCCTGTATTTTGTTAATTATTATGGCTACTTTTTCCCACGTGTGAGAATAAGCGTCGGGTTGCAATTGCTGGCAGTAATATTTAGGCAACAGTTATCAGTAGAGCAGACTAGTTGATTGAGGTGCGCATCCATGGAAACGTTAAAGCACAAGTGGCATTTGAATAATTGGCAAACGGTGCTGGTCGCATTCGGCAGTTGCTTGTTGTGGCTGGCATGTGGCTATTACCTGCCGCTTGCTGTGCACATCCATGTCAGCGAATGGCGAATTGGGATTTCCCTGGCCACACCAGTTCTGGCGGTACTGTTGGCCCTGCTCTGGCATTACAAGCTCGGTGTCCGTTACCCAATCCGAATCAAGGGGCTGCTAGTGGGGTTGTTAATGGGCTGGCCCTTCATCTGGCAAGCAATAACGTATCTTCCGTGGACCAAGGCATTGTACACAATCTATGACTGGCAAACGTACCGGCCAATGTTCATGTTGGTGGTGCTGGAATCGTTGCTGACCGGGATTGAAGAGGAATTGCTGTTTCGCGGTACGCTGATGGGCCTGCTGAAGAAGGCATTTGCGGACCGTAAACATGCCAACCTGTTGGTGATTGGTCTGTCCGCGGTGTTTTTCGGGTTGCTGCACTTAACCAATATGACTGCAGACATCGGCTCCAATCAGCAGGTTATTCAGGAAGCTCTGTCCGCGGTTGCGTTCGGTATTTTCATGGGCACGATTTATCTGCTGACGAACAACTTGCTGCCGGTGATTCTGTTGCACACGATGCAGGACATTCAGCCGCTGAACACGATTTTGTGCCGGCACGAGTCAGCCGTGAAGAATTATTCGTTCGACTGGTCCGGCATTATCTCTGGACTGCTGCTCATCGTCCTTGCCATCGCGCTCAGTGCCTGCTACTGGTGGCTGAGTAGCTACCTCAAGAAACGCCGTCTGCGTGCGGCCGTTAAGTAAAAAATCTGCTGCCCCGTAACTGCATGGTTGCGGGGTATTTCTGTGCCCGTCGGTAGCAAAATCATTGGTTATGCGCAATAATATTGTTGTAGTAGCCACGAGGAAAGTGTAGTTAAGCAGGCATGCTTAACCATACCCTGGAGGATAACATGACAGAACTCGATGATATTTTTAATGCTATCAAAGCCGACCCGCAGAACGCGGAGTACACCGCACGTGGCGTTGATCCACTATATGCGGTGGACCCGGCGGCGAAGATTGTCCTGATTGGGCAGGCGCCCGGCATTCGAGCGGAGCAGTCCAAGATGTATTGGAATGACCCCAGTGGCGACCGACTGCGCGAGTGGATGGGCATTGACCGGGATACGTTCTACGACCCGAAGCAGGTGGCCATCATCCCGCTGGACTTTTACTACCCCGGGAAGGGCAAGAGCGGGGACTTGCCGCCGCGTAAGGGTTTTGCGGAGAAGTGGCACCCGCAACTGCTTGCAGCCTTGCCGAACCTGCAGTTAACGGTGCTGATTGGGATGTACGCGCAGAAGTATTATCTGGGTAAGAACCGTAAGCGGACGCTCACCGACACCGTGCACGCATACCAAGAGTACCTGCCCAAGTATTTCCCCCTCGTGCACCCATCGCCCCGGAACCAGCTGTGGATGAGCCGTAATCCGTGGTTTGCCGAAGACGTCCTGCCCGACTTCAAGCAGCGTGTCCACACGATTTTACAGTAATAGCCAAACGCAACTAACTGATTAGCAAAAGAAACGGAGATTGATATGCGTCCCTTCATGGATATTTTGACCGACCCCAACGGTTACATTATTGATTACCACGACCAGGACCAGAGCCTGCAGCCCCACGCGCGGAACCTATGCTGGCAGCTGAACCAGATTGATCCGCTTGACGATGCAGCGCGCCGGGCAGTATTGAATGAACTCTTCGGTACGCTCGCACCAACTGCGAACGTGCACTCGGGCTTCCAGTGTGACTACGGGGTGAACATCCACGCGGACGCGGATGTCTTCATCAACTACAACGTCACCATGCTCGACACCTCGCCGATTAAGCTCGGCGCGGGTAGCCTGATTGGTCCGTACAGCGTGCTCGCCTGCCCGAACCACGCCTTGGATGTGGGGCAGCGCCGGTTCGGCATCTGTGCCTCCAAGCCGATTACCCTGGAACACGACGTCTGGCTAGGCGCGCACGTTACCGTCGTTGGTGGCGTCACGATTGGCGCCGGCAGTGTCATTGGCGCCGGCAGCGTGGTCACCCACGACATTCCCGCGGGTGTGGTCGCGGTCGGTTCCCCCGCGAAGGTCGTCCGCAAGATTACCCCGGCGGACAAGATTCCGGATGCGGAATTAACGCCGCGCGACTAGAAGAAAGAGGCACCTGCTAACGGATGGTTGGCAGGTGCCTTTTGACGTCTACGCCCAAAATTCCCGACCAATCTGTTTGTTCTGGCCGGTCTTAATTTCTGCTACTTTATGGTAGAATTTACTAAGCCGTGCACGTGCAGAATGCGTGCACATGAACCAGTCACCCGCACGCGTTGCGGGTCAGTGCGAAGGAGGATCATCGATGGACGAACCAATCAATAACCGGCAGATGCCGTTCAATAATGAAGCGGAACAAGCGGTTTTGGGGGGCATTCTGCTCAAGCCCGAGACCGTGGCGGATGCGCAGGAATACGTGACGGCCGATGACTTCTACCGCCGTGCGCACCAGCTGATTTTCGCCGCGATGGAGGAAATCTCGGACCGCGACGACGCCATTGACGTGGTCACGGTACAGGAACAGCTGGAGAAGAACGACAGCCTGGAAGATGTTGGTGGGATTCCATACCTGATGGAACTCACTGATGCCGTGGCGATGGCCACCAACGTCAGCTACTACGCGCGGATTGTGAAGCAGAAGGCCACGAGTCGGCGGCTGATCAACGCGGCCACCGAGATTGCGACCCGCGGCTTCGACGACAACGACGACCCGAACATCCAGCTGGAAGAAGCCGAAGAGCAGATTTCCCGCATCGGCCAGGGTGGCGGGAATGACTTCCGCAAGATTCGCGACGTGCTGGGCGACGCGATGAATAACATCGATGAACTCATCAACCAGCACGAGGAAATCACGGGGCTGGCCACCGGTTTTGCCGACCTGGATAAGATGACCACCGGGTTCCACGAAGACGAAATGATTGTTATCGCCGCCCGTCCCGGGATGGGGAAGACTGCGTTCGCGCTGAACATCGCGCAGAACGTCGGGACCAAGACGGACAAGGCCGTTGCCATCTTCTCCCTCGAAATGGGGGCGGAATCCCTGGTTAACCGGATGATTTGTAGCGAAGGTAACATCAACGCGAACCACCTGCGCACCGGGCAGCTGACGCCAGAAGAGATGCAGAACCTCATCATCGCGATGGGGAGTCTGTCCAAAACGAACATCTACTTCGACGACACCCCGGGGATTCGCGTGGGGGAAATCCGGGCGAAGTGTCGCCGGCTGGCGCGCCAGCCGGATGTCGACCTCGGCCTGATTATCATCGACTACCTGCAGCTGATTGAAGGTAGTGGCCAGGAGAACCGGCAACAAGAAGTGTCCAACATTTCCCGGCAACTGAAGAAGCTCGCCAAAGAACTGCACGTGCCCGTCATCGCGATGTCCCAGTTGTCACGTGGCGTGGAACAGCGTCAGGACAAGCGGCCCGTGCTGTCGGATATTCGTGAATCCGGGGCGATTGAACAGGATGCCGACATCGTGGCCTTCCTCTACCGTGAAGATTACTACCGGGACGAAGAGGGCGTCGATGATGATGACGGCCCGAAGGAAGATCCAGAAGACCAGGACGTTGGGGAAATGGAAATCATCTTGGAGAAGAACCGTTCCGGGGCGCGCGGCACGGTTAAGTTGATGTTCGTGAAGTCACTGAACAAGTTCTCCTCCATCGCGTACCAAGGTGGTGCCCCGCACTAAGCCTTGGGCGCAGAAAGTAAATGAGGCAGTAAATGGACGGAATTGTAATGAGCCTGGTAACGGCCCGCACGCAGCATCTATTAATTAATGTCTACCAGCACGATGTGGACGATTTCTATACCGGTTACGTGCAAGCCGTCGCCGACGACGGGGTGGTTTTGCGAACCTTTAGCGATGCCGGCCTCGCCGACGGTTTCGCGTTCGTGGCGCTGCGGGCGATTGACTCCATTGAAGTGGCCGGTGCCGACCTCGACAACATGGCCTACCGGATTGCGACCGCCGACGAGCTGCGGTTCCGCGCCACGCCGGCGGCACCGCTCGCCATGCCGCTACACGACGATAACCCGCTGCTGTACCAAGTCGCCGAGAACATGCGGCGGACGGGGCAGGCGGTGCTCTGTGTCACCATTGACGCTGAGAATTACCTGGAAGGGCAAATCGTGGCGGTGCACGAGGACAACCTGGAGTTATCCGTCTTCAATAAGTTCAATTACACCGACCGCCGTCGCATTCAGGTGGACTACTCAAGTCTGCAGGTGCTGGAATATGAGGGCTATGATTTGATGCTGGAGACCGCGCTGCTTGCTCAGCGGGCAACCCTCACGCACACGCCAACGCACCGGTACCCGAACAACAACAACGCGGACAAGATTTTGCAGGCGGCTCAGCAAACGAACCAGCTCGTGGCGGTCCTTGCCCGGCAGAATTTCGAAAACTTCTACGTCGGCCGCGTTATCACCGTGAACCAGCAGTGGGCGGTCATTCGCCTCATCGACATGGCTGGGCAGTTCGGCGGGTACACCCTGCTGCGGGTCAGTGCGGTGCATTCCGTGATTATCGCGTCCGATTACCTGACGACCATGGACTTTTATGAACGTTGGGGGCAGGCGCACAGCTTTATTCAGGTGCCAGTATTGAATCAGGAACGCGAATTCGATGCGGACAGCGATTTGCTGGGTGATTTGCTCAGTGAAGGCGAAATCTTCGGCCGCGTTTACCGCGTTCGCGGCACCCAGGATAATGGCGTGGAGCCAATCATGGGCACGCCCAGTGCGGTAGATCAGGACAGCTTCACGATTATCCCGACCGGGGCCAACGCTGAAGCCGGACAGACTTTCCGTAACAGCGAGGTGCAGGCCCTGAGTTTCGGCAACGTCTACACGTTCTTGCAGGAGCGGTGGCTGAGCGACAAGGAGTAATCCCAAGTGGGAATCGCCGGTAGTGGTGATTCCCATTTTTAGTGGGCGCCGGGCATGTTTCACGTGTGACATAATTGCCTTAGGTTAGCGTTTTTGCAGCTAATGTTCGGGTTTTACCCCCACAAAAGGGGTAGGCACCCCCAATTGTTCCCACGAAAACCGGATTAACCCTTGCTGATTGTTCGGGTTATTGATATTATTGTTAAGGTTTTTGAAACGCATCTCCAGGAAGGGGTATTTTAATTATGGGTACAGTAGTTATCGTTGGTACACAGTGGGGCGACGAAGGTAAGGGGAAGATCGTTGACTTCCTGAGCCAGGGCGCGAACGTCATCGCCCGTTACCAGGGGGGCGACAATGCGGGCCACACCATTCACGCGAACGGTCAGGTCTACAAGTTGCGCCTGGTTCCATCCGGGATTCTGTACCCAGACAAGCTATCCGTTGTCGGTAACGGGGTCGTGGTGAACCCGAAGAGCCTCGTTGCTGAACTCGCGCGGCTTAAGGAACAGGGCGTGGCAAGTGCTAACCTGCGCATCAGCGACCGCGCCCAGGTCATCCTGCCGTACCACATCGCCCTCGACAAGTTGCAGGAAGCAGCCAAGGGTGACGGTAAGATTGGGACCACCGGCCGCGGTATCGGCCCTGCCTACATGGACAAGGCCGGCCGGGTTGGGATTCGCTTCTGTGACCTCCTGGAAAAAGACACATTCGAACGCAAGCTGCGTGCCAACTTGGCAGAAAAGAACGTGCTGTTCACCAAGATTTACGGTGCCGAACCAATGCAGTTCGACGACATCTTCGAAGAATACTACGCATACGGGCAGCAGCTCGCGCAGTTCGTGGTCGACACCTCGGTGCTGCTCAACGACACTGTGGATGACGGCGGCAACGTCTTGTTCGAAGGCGCCCAGGGCATCATGCTCGACATCGACCAGGGAACCTACCCATTCGTGACGTCCAGTAACCCTGCTGGTGGGGTATCCACCGGTTCCGGTCTCGGTGCTTCCCGTGTGAGTCGCGTCGTTGGGGTCACCAAGGCGTACACCTCCCGAGTTGGGGATGGCCCATTCCCAACTGAATTGAACAACGAAACCGGCGACTTCATCCGCAACGCCGGCCACGAATTCGGGACGGTTACCGGCCGTCCACGCCGCATTGGCTGGCTCGACACCGTGGTGGTTAACCACGCCAAGCGCGTTGCCGGGGTGACGGACATCTGCTTGAACTCTGTGGATGTGCTCACTGGCCTCGACACCATCAAGATTTGCAAGGCGTACAAGAAGGCTAACGGCGAGATCATCACCCGCTTCCCCGCATCGCTCAAGGAACTGGCTGAATGCGAACCAGTTTACGAAGAAATGCCTGGTTGGTCCGATGACATCACCGGTGCGAAGTCCCTTGCTGACCTGCCCGCCGCAGCGCAGCACTACATCCAGCGCATCACCGAACTCGTTGGTGCTGACCTGCTCACGTTCGGGGTTGGCCCGGACCGCGATCAGACCAACGTGCTCGAAGACGTTTGGGCCAAATAAACCATTAAAAAAATCTCGCCGCGATGGGCGAGATTTTTTTGTGCGCTTGGCCAACACAGTTTATTTCTTGAAGTGCACTGCCGGAATATGCTTAACGATGGGCATGCCGCCGAGCGATTCGGCGTGCGGATTATCGACAAGGCCTTGCAGCTTGCCGGCGTGCCAGAGGTAGTATTTGCCGTCGTGCGCGAGGATTTTGTCCTTCTGCGGATTGATTTCGAATGTGCCCTTGGCGTCTTCGGGATTAATGGAGTCGGGCTCGAAGATGATTGAGGTGGCCATGAGTGGCACGAAGATGATGAGTGCGAGGATAATCCGGTTAGTGCGCTTGACGGTCCGCCCGGTGAGCAGGAACTTGATGCGGTGGGTCAGCGTTGGTTTCTCGAACATGGTGAACTGGGGGAGCAGGGCCGCTGACAGTGCGGGGGCGACCGCTACTTTTGGCGCGGCTTGCAGCTGCTTAGTTACGGTGACGAGGCTCTGCGTGTAACCGAGGTAGGTGTCCTTATCGACATTTTGGACGACCTGGTTATCCACGCGCATTTCGATAATCATGTTGGCCTGGCGCCGGAAAATGTACATGATGGGGAACCACCAGTAGACGCACACGAGTAAGCTGACGAGGTACTTCAAGAAGACATCGTGATTTTTGATGTGCTGCAGCTCGTGGTGCATGATGTAGGTCAGCGTCTGCGGAGCAAGGTCAACGGCGGGGATGATGAGCTTGGGTCTGCGCAGGCCAGAGACGAACGGGGACGCCACCCCGGGTAGCCGGTAAATAGTCACGTTCGCGGGGATGGCGACGTGCTCGGTGAGCTCAAGTTCGTGCTTGGCCACCCGCGGAAGTGTTCCTAGCGCGCGATTCAGGTGGTAACCCTGCCAGAGCAAACGGCTGAGCATGGCCAGGAATCCAACCAGCCAGACTACCCCGATGATGATAAACCAGGTGACCTGGAAGTGGCCGAGACTAAAGCGCGGGTGGGCCAGGAAGCCGTATACTGCCGGCAAGATGTGGTGCGAGGAGATGGTGTAGGTGCCGAAATACTCGGCGGGCACCAGCAGTCGCAGCAGGACAATCACCGCAAAAGTGGCGATGAAGTCGATACGAAAAACCCCGTACGCCTTGGTGCGGGCAATGAGCAGCTGCAAGATCCCCACGAGGATACTAGCAATGATTAACGAAATAATAATTGAAGAAACCGAAATGTCCATGACCCTAACCCCTACGTGCATAGCATTAATGTTTCTAGCATACATTAATGCGGCGGTCTTGGCGAATTTGACGAGTTTTTTAATCTTCCTCCGTCGGCTGCTGGGGTGACGGGATTATTTGCACTTTTTTACTGGTGCTTCCAGTTAGCTATCAGGCTGGACAAAAGCCGCGGCGGTAGGGATTACTGGCTGCGTTGCGGCGTTGCATCTAGCTTAGTGCGGATTTGTGTTATTAAAATAAAAATATATTGTCGTTCCGCCAAAATGGCATTAAGGTTAGGGTATTGGGCAGGGTTGGCCCGATATTTTGGAGGGTAGAAATGATGAATACAGCGGTGAATGAGCAGCTACAACTCTACGGTGAGCTGAACGGCGCGCTGCCAGTGCTGGTGGCGATAGTGATTGCGATAATTGTTGTGGCGGCCCAAGCATGGCGGCACACGGTGCGGCCACAAACGGCGGCGCAGGTGGCAATGATCCTGTACGTGGGCGTGCTGGTCGGCATCACGCTTTTTCCCGTTAACTTATATTCCCCGAGCAATGTCATGAGCAAGCTGCCATTCGGCTTGCAGGGGCCATACATTAACGTCAATCTAGCTGATATTCGCAACTACACGCCGGTACAAGTGTACGGCAACGTGCTGCTATTCATGCCGCTCGGGTTCCTCGCGGGGCTCATCAGCAAGAAGTACGCACAGTTCGCGCCGAACCTGGCCCTGATTGTGGGCACGACGCTCATGATTGAAGCGGCGCAGTTCATCATGTGTTACTTCTACCTGGGCAACCGGACAACGGACGTCGTGGATTTAGTCACCAACACGCTTGGCGGCATCGCGGGTTTCCTGGTGCTCAAGCTGGTGCAGTGGTTAATCCCGCATGCAGTTGCGCGGGTGCAGGAATAGTTGGGCAAAACAAAACGCCTCACCGATTGCGGTGGGGCGTTTGCTGTTACTTCTGTTCGTCAATCAACTTCGCCAAATCCTGTAAGTCGTCTTTTTCAGCGTCGCGGCTGATGAAGTTTGCTGCGAGGGCCTTCAAGGCGGACTTGGAGATGAGGGTGGCGTAGTAGTCTTCCTCGGTGATGTTGGCCACGTATTCACGGGTCAGCACGGTGCCACTGTAACCGATGTGTTCAACGCGAATGAACTCGCCCTTCAGCAACTTGCGCAGGACGGACTGGACGGTATTCATGCTGATGTCAGTCTTGGCTGCGACCTGGTTGGCGGCGAGGGGTTCATCGGAGTCCCAGAGCACGTGGAGAATATCTTCTTCGCGGCGGGTGATTTTGATTTTGCGTGTCATTATTCGTACTTCCTCGTTTAATGTATACACATATTATAATACACGATGTCAAAAAAACAATAGACAGCCATAATTGCGTCCTATCACGATAATTGCATATAAGAATTTTCTGGGCGTGTGATGGTGGTATAAATATATTAATGCCAATTGTTATTCATAAAATTCAATTAGCATTTTACAATAAAAAAAATATTGCAATCCGGCGAAATCAGTCGTACCATGGTATTCGAGGTTGGCTTATCAAATCGGTCCGCAAACTGGAATTGCGGACACGGAAGAAGAGGTTGCACATGGGTACGCGGAATCTGTTCAGTTATATCTTGCGGGGCATCTCGCTGGCGGCTGGGGTAGTCGCCGCGGGGGGCTTGATCCACAGTGGTTTCATTACCGAAATTATTCTGGCCGCGATTATTCCTGGCAACCAGCACCCAGCGGTTTTCGCCATGCTCGTGGTGGCGATGGGCACGCTGCTACTCATGCTGGCGCAGATTGGCATGACCATCTGGTGCCCGTGCCAGCATACAGCACTCATGAGTACGACGCTGCTGATTGGCGGCTGGTTCATCTGCGCGGCGTTCGCGGGCGTCCAGTTGTTCACGCTGTCGATGTGGGCCGGCGTCAGCACGATTGCGTTCTTGCTCACGGTGGGGTTCAGGCGCCCCGACGCGGCTGCGGCGGACACAGAAGTGGTGCAAGACGAGCAACATTAATATGCGCCAAGCTAAAAGACCGTTACCTGATTCATCATCGGGTAACGGTCTTTTGCGTTAAATATTGCCGGTCAGGGTGGCGATGCCTACGAGGATGACGATGATGCCAAAGCCGAAGCCGTACCACAGGCCGAATGCGGAGAAGGGGGAGGTGGACTTGCTGGCGGTTTGCTTGAACCGCTTGAACGTCCGCACCCCAACGTAAATTTGAATCAAACCCAAAATGATGGCGCCGATACCCACAAGATATTGTTCCATGATTGTTGCCTCCATTAACCCCAACAAGTTAAACCCTACACATGTTTAACTATGCCCACATTGTACTGCTAAGCAAGCACTAACACAGGGACTTTAGTCTGATATTCAGCCGATTGTGACAAGTTTCTACGTGGTGAATCTGTCGCTGGTGCGGGCGCCGAATTAATCGCTAAATATTGCTTTGCGCCGCGTCGGTAAACGGTTACAATTAAGCTATCGTTAACGCAATTATTGATTTGTAAAGCGGAGAAATGGAGATGACGATGTGAGTGGTTTTCTTGGTGAATTCCTTGGCACGATGGTCTTGATTGTGTTCGGGGTTGGATGTGGTGCGGGGATTAGCCTGCGCAAGAGCCTGGCGCACGGGCAGAGCTGGTTGTTTGTGACCCTCGCCTGGGGCATGGCGGTGACGTTCGGGGTGTACGTGGCGGCCCACTTCGGCACGGACGGGCACCTGAACCCGGCGGTGACCCTAGCGTTCGCCGCGTTTGGCTACTTTCCGTGGCGCGAGGTGCCCGGGTACTTGCTCGGCCAGTTCCTCGGCGCGTTTGTCGGAGCAGCACTGGTGATCCTGCAGTACTACCCGCATTTTTGGCAAACCAAGACCGAGGCGGACGGCAACACCGTGGGCATTTTTGCCACCGGCCCAGCTATCAAGGCGCCGTTCTTCAACTTCCTGAGTGAAGTTATCGCCACCTTCATGTTCATCTTCACGCTGCTGAATCTCGGCGACTTCAGTACGGGTCTCAAGCCGTTCATCGTCGGGCTACTAATCATGGTTGTGGGTCAGACACTCGGGGGCACGACGGGGTTCGCGCTGAACCCTGCCCGGGACTTCGCGCCCCGGTTGGCATACGCGGTGCTGCCCGTGCCGAACCGCGGCCAGGTGCACTGGGAGTACGCGTGGGTACCCATTGCCGGACCGATCATCGGTGGCTTGCTCGCGGCGGGACTGGAGCGGATGTTGTAGTTAACTTACGAATTGTGGAAGTGCGTAATAAACGTGCTTCTATTTTTTTCGGGGGGGTGTATACTTAGCGCAATTTACGGTGGTTGAACATAAGGTGTCAGCCGACCGAGCGTACCGTTTAATCAAACTAAACTAAAAAACGTCCGGGAATTTCAATCACGAAATTCCCGGATGTTTGCTTTATTTCACAATGCGGTAGTAAACCCGCGCGGTGGTCTTGTACATCAGCACGTATACGACGGCGAAGATACCAAGGGTGATGCCGATGGTGGCGAGGAACTGCCACCAGTCATAGATACCAAACAGCGTGAGGACGCGCTGGATGAACGGCGCGGCGACCAGGGTGTGGAGGCCGGCGACAATCAGGGGGATGTAGAACAGGGTGAGCAGCTGGCTATTGATGGTGCGGCGCACTTCGCGCTCGCTTAGCCCAACTTGCTGGAGAATCTTGTAGCGCTTGGCATCCGCGAGTCCTTCCGCGACCTGCTTGTAGTAGAGAATCAGCGCGGTGGCGAGGATGAACATGATGCCGATGAGGATGCCCATGAACAGGAAGGCACTCATCCACTGCAGGATTTCTTTGCGGTTAACCGCGGCACTCTGGACGCTATCACCGGGGATGTCCTTGGCGAGTGCGCGCTGGTTAGCTTGGCTGCCAGACAGCGTCAGGTAGACGGTGGTCTGCATCTGCGCGAACATTGCATCAATGTCTGCTTGCTTCATCTTTGGTGCGAGCTGCTTGATTACCGCACTGATTGCGGACTCATTCTGCAATACCAGAAGCGCAGTGCCGGTAGCGGCAATGTTGGTGGCAAACGGCATGGCAGCCTTACCCAGCACCCGCATAGTACTGGTACCGACGATGATGCGGCTGCGCGTCTGGTCCTTCGTTGAGCCGTATAATACATCGCTTGCCCCTAACTTGACGTGGGTACCCATCATCTGGTTATAGTGGGCGGCAGTCATGAAGCTCAGCGTCTGCATGTCCGCTTTGGGTCCGAACATGCCGTTGTAGTCCTTGTTCGTCGCTAGTTGCAGACGCTTGCCCGTGAACTTCATCGGCGTAGCGCCGCTAACAGTGGCGACGGTGCGCTTTTTGATGGTGACGTGGTGCTTGCGGGCGGCCGCGGCTACCTGCGCCTTTTCCTTAGCCGGGGTCAACGTGCCCTTCTTGCCTTGCGTCCCGGTGTCCAGGGTGGTGAAACGCAGGTACTGGAGGTCGGCGGGGTTAGAAGTGTTCACGATTTGCGGCACGCCGCGGTACAACGTGATGGTGGTGGCAATGGTGACGAGCGTCATGGTGGCGAGGATGGCGATGGAGGCCAGTCCGGCCCCGTTTTGCCGCATCCGGTGAATCATGTTGGCGACGTTAATGAAGTGGGCAGGCTGGTAGTAGTACTTCTTGTTCTTGCGCAGGCGCTTGAAGATGAACACGGAACCGGCGATGAACAGGAAGTACGTGCCGATGATGACGAGAACGACGGCGATGAAGAACCACTGCAGTGCGCCGAGCGGGTTGGTGATCCCGATAGCAGCAGCGTACCCGGCGCCCAGAGTCAGCACGCCGAGAATGAGCATCAGCCAGCGCGTCTTAGGTTCACGTTCACCGGCGCTCACCGCCTGCAGCATTTCCAGTGGTCGGTGCCGCCTTAGCCAGTTAGCGTCCAGTAGCATGAGCCAGAGGAAAATCAGGGCCATGATCCCGGCCACTTCGGCAATCGGAACGGGATTGACGCCAAAAGCGACGTTGGCCGGCACCCCGAGCATCTTGCCCAGCGCCAGGTAGCTGAGGCGTGAGAACGCGGCACCGAAAACCGAGCCGCAAATCAGGGTAATGATGAGGCAGATCAGCAGTTCAGCGGCAGTCATCAGGCGTAATTCGCGCTTGCCGAAACCGATGACGCTGTACAAAGCGAGCTGCTTGGTCCGTTGTTTGAGCAGGAAACTGTTGGCGTACCAGGCGAGGATGACGGCGAACACCATCATCACGTAGGCACCATACTTGAACATTTCGCTGGCGACGGCCTGAATGCCTTCGCTGTTGTTGGCGAAGATTGCGCCTGCGTCGGCGTGCACTGAGAGCATGACCACGTTCATCACGGTCAGCAGGGTGGTTGCGAGGAGAAACGGCACGAATATCCGCTTGTGCGCCCGGATATTCGTGGCGGCAAGACGAAAGTAGAACATTTAGGCGTCCCCCTTCGTTGCGGATGGAACCTGTTTTGCGAGCATCGCCGTCATCGTGTCGCTAATCTTCACCAGCATTTCGTCCTGGGTCAAATCGCCCCGGTACAGCTGGTGGAAAATGCGGCCGTCGCGAATGAACAGCACACGCCCGGCGTGGCTGGCGGCAACGGCAGAGTGGGTCACCATCAGAATGGTTTGGCCATCACCATTGAGCTGAGCAAACAGCTGCAGCAGTTCGTCGGCGGTGCGCGAGTCCAGGGCCCCGGTTGGCTCGTCCGCCAGCAGCAATTCGGGGTTGGTAATCAGGGCGCGGGCGGCGGCAACTCGCTGTTGCTGCCCGCCGGAGAGTTCGTACGGGAACTTGGCGAGCTTGTCACCCAGCCCCAGTTTGGGCGCCAGATCCTTGACGCGCTTTTCCATTTCGGGTACCGGCGTTTTGCTCAGCACCAACGGGAGTACGATGTTGTCCTGCACTTTGAAGGTGTCGAGGAGGTTGAAGTCCTGGAAGACGAATCCGAGGTGCTCCCGGCGGAACTTAGCTGATTTGCCTTCCGGAATGGTGCTCAGTTCGGTGCCGTTCAGGTTAATGCTGCCACTGGTGGGCTTGTCGAGGGCGGCAATCAGGTTGAGCAGCGTGCTCTTCCCCGAGCCGGATTCCCCCATGATGGCAACGTACTCGCCGGTTTCTACCGACAGCGAGACGTCCGTCAGCGCCTGAACCGCGTTGGCGTTGAAACGCGTGTGGTAGGTCTTAGCAACATTAGTTAATTCGAGAATTGTGGACATGATTGACTCCTCCTGGGTTCGCAGCGCAGCGATGCACGTTGCGAACTTACTTGTTGGTTATAGCATATCCCAGGCGGAGGAGTGCGGGTACTTACGATTTGCGGGGAAAGCTTACAATGTTGTAAGGTGGACGGGTAATGTGCAAATTGTTATTAAATTTTTCGTATTGCTGAAATTGGTGGTTTCGGTTAGTCAGTGCTGAGCCTTGCATTATTGTGCGACCGTGTGTAGAATATAGGTATCGAAATCGATCATGGAGATCACTGAAGAAGCTACCCCGACTGCCAACTATGGGTGGCTTTTTTTGTTATTAAATTGCTATTTCAGAATTATGCCAACCTGATTACAAGGTGCAATTGTTTATTCGAGCAGCTGGTTAACCCGCACACGGACTTGCGCGTACAGGTAGTCGGGCAGTTGGCCAATCTTGCGCACGTGCCGTTTGCGGTAGTCGAATGTGAACAACTGCAGTGGGTTCACGAAGCCATCAACTTCAGGTAGGTTTAGCGGAATAAGTAGGCCGGAGTCTTTAAGGCGATTGTGGGTGGCGTGCGTTATCGGCGCTACCAGAACCAAGCCGGTAAGCTGGCTGTATGTCCCACGGCTAATGACTACTGCAACAGAAGCAACAGATTTTTAGCGACCCAGCGCTGAATTCAGAGTGGTATGATGAGCTCATCAATAGCGGAGGTGGCGTCATGCCCGCACAAATCATTCTTATTCGCGGAAATTCTGGTAGCGGCAAAACAACGCTCGCACAGGCGGTTAGGGCGCAGCTTTCGGACAGTTGCCTCATTTCACAGGACGTGTTTCGCAAGCAAATTTTGACTGAGCCCGATCATACCGGCAATAAGAGTATCGATCTCATGCGGACGAACATCGCGTGGGCGCAGGCAAATGTGCACTACCTGATTATTGAAGGTATTTTGAAGCAGTCGGTGTACGGCGGCATGTTGACTGCACTGCACGAGGAAGCGAGCACGCGGATGCACACGTACTACTTCGACCTGCCGTTTGCCGTGGCCTTGGCGCGTAACCAGACCAAGGCGGCGCCGTTTCCGGAAGCGTGGTTGCGCCGGTGGTGGCTGGAAGCCGACGAACTCGGTTTTGAGGACGCAATTTTCACGCCGGATGTAGACTTTGCCCACCAACAAGCGCAAATTATAGCGGATTTGACGCAGAAATGATTGCGCAAGGCGAGATTGGGCTGCAGGACGGTAAATTGAGGTGATTAGAATGCCACAGGAACAGAATTTAGGGCGGCGTTTACGGCAAATTTGTGCAGCAACGCCCGCAATCAACGCGCAGATTCGCCATTTTGCCGCCGGGACGGTACTGCTGCAAGCCGGTGACGTGGCGACCGCGCTGTATCTCGTTAACCGCGGGTGCTTGCGGATGATCTATAACGACGGGGAACATGACATCACGCTGAAGTTCTTCACCGAAGACCAGGCCGTCAGTTCATTCGCAAGTTTCTACAATCAGGTGCCGAGTGCATTCAGTCTGGTGTGTGTGGAGGACGTCGAACTACTCGAACTGCGCCGCACCCAGGTCATGCAGATGATTGAGCAGCGCCCGGAAGTCTTGCGCCTCGCCATGGACGCGCTCAGTAAGCGGCTGGGTGAGTACACCCTGCTGCTGGCACGGGCGAAGACGACGCCGGAAGAACGGTACCAGCAGCTGGTGCTGACTAGCCCCGCCATCGAGCAACGACTGACGCAGAGCATGCTGGCGAGTTACCTCGGCATATCGCCGGTGTCGCTGAGCCGGATGCGCAAACGTCTCGGAATAATCAAATAAATTATGGCCCGTTAACTTAGGTTAATGCGCGGGCCCACGCGCGGCGGTAACCTTGGTTCATCAAATAGATGAAGCGAGGTTTTTATTATGACCAAAAACACAGCGATTGTTTACTACCACCCATACGCAGGCAGCTTCTGCCACGGGATTCTTGAAGCCGTGACCAGTGGGGTGCAGCAGGCTGGAGGCACCGTCGATCTGATTGATCTGGGCGCGGATGGGTTTAACCCGGTGATGTCCGGCGCCGATTTGCTGGCATTTCGCAAGCACGCCATGGTTGACCCCCAGGCACAGGCGTACGTTGCGCGGCTGCAAAAGGCGGATGAATTGGTGCTGATTTTCCCAATTTGGTGGGAACTCATGCCCGCGATGGTGAAGGGGTTCATCGACAAAGTGATTTTCCCGGGCAGCACCTACGAGTACACGCACGGCGGTAAGGGGATGCGCACGTTGCTCACGAATGTGCAGCGGGTGCAGGTCTACACGACGATGAACACGCCGGGCTGGTTGTACCGCACCCTCTACGGGAATGCGATTCAGCGCAGCCTAATTCGCGGCACGTTGCGCAAGTCGGGGCTGCGGAACGTGCACCTGAAGGCCTTCTACGTGGTTAAGGGCACCAAGCGTGCGCAGTTGGCCCGCCAGCTGGCGCAAATCACGCGTAGTTTTCAGCAGTAATCACGTTGAATTAACAGACAATTATAATGATGCACGCACGTCCTGACCGGTAGTTTGCTGGTCAAGACGCGCGTGTTTTTTACGTTGGCAGCCAAATGTTTACTAAATGTTAAGCGCGTACCGTTAAATGATGCAGTGCTGCTTAAGAATCAATGCTATAATTAGAAAAACATTTTGGAGGTGGCCGTTATGTTGGAGGTTTCTCATCTGAATTTTGCGTACCACAAACAGCCAATTTTGCACGATCTGACCTTCACGGTGGCCACGGACGAGATTGTCGGGCTCGTGGCGCCGAACGGCACGGGGAAGAGCACATTGCTCAAGAACCTGGTGGGCCTGTTGACGCCGGCCAGCGGGACAATCAGCTTGAACGGACACGATTCCCGGCAGGACCGCACCGCGTTCCTGCAGAATTTGTTCTTTCTGGAAGATAACCGCAATTTGTATGAACACCTGACCGCACGCGAGCAGATTATCTACGTGCAGCAGATGTGGCGTAGCGGGGTGGACGTGGACCACATCATCGACCTACTGAATATGGGTGGCTACAAGAACAAACGCATTAGCAAGATGTCGCTGGGGATGCGGCAACACGTGCTGCTGGCGACGTATCTGGCGGCGAATACGCCGCTCATGCTGTTTGACGAACCGCTGAACGGGCTGGATCCGACGAGCATGCAGCTGTTCACGCAGATTTTCACCCAGCTGCGGGCGCAAGGACACGGCATTATCATGTCCTCGCACTCGGTGGAAAACGTCACGGCGATGACCGACCGCACCTTCTTCCTCAAGCAGGGGCAACTGACGGTGTGCAACACGGGTGACATCGACCTGCTGGCGAAGTACAACGAGATGTTCGAGGTGAAGGCACTTGGGCCCGAATTTAAGCTTTGAGTTCCGCACGTTGCGCCGCGCGCCGGCGATGCTGGGCTTCATCATCGCCATGGCGTTATTGTTCCTAGCCCCGAACCTGCCCCGGCTGCATCCGGTAGTCGGGTACGAACAGGAAGTCCAGAGCTACATGGGCGATGCGAGTCAGATTAGTGCGCAGCTAGAAGCGTGGCGGAAGAATCCCCCGGCGACTGCACCGACCAATCCGAGTGTGCGTGAGTTGCGGGCGGTGCAAACCAAGCTGACTGCCGTGATTGCTGCTGAAACGGCGACCCCGGTGCAGGTACGCACCGTGATGCGGGCGAAGTTGGCTTACGGGCAATTGCTTGTGCGTGGTGCCCGCGCGGGGTGGGCGCAGTTCACGGGCTCCGCGGCTTTCGAGCTGGCGCGGGTCAAAACGCTGCGCTACCAGCTCCGCCACCACATTGCCGAGATTCCGGCGGGGAGCACGCAGCTACCAGGACTGCACCAGCTGAGCCAGAACCTGACCACGTTCCTGAATGGTATCTGGCTTGCAGCCCTCCTCGCCCTATGGTGTGCGACCTTCCTGATTGCGGATAAGCGGCAGCGAGTTAACGCGCTCGTGACCATCATGCCGGTCCGCAAAACGGTGGTGCTGGGCAATAAGCTGTTGAGCTTCTTGCTCCTTGCTGGGTCCGGGCTGCTCGCGAGCGTGGGCATTGCGTTTGTTGTCCCCACACTGATGAACGGCGCCGGCAACTGGCAGTATCCCGTGGCCTATTCGCTTGACGGGCAGCACGTTTTTCTGCGGCATCTGGGCGTACTTGTGCTGGAGCAATATAGCCTGCTCATGCTGGTGCTGCTCTTTCTCGCCGTTTGTGCCGTGTTCATTCAGCTCTGGACGAAGAACGTATTGGTCTCGCTGCTGGGGATGCTGCTGATTGCACTTAGTGGGCAGGTGCCGACGAGCAGCTGGTTGCCGACCAGTTATTTCAACGCGAGTGCAGTGCTCACGTCGCTTAATGGTGGGGCCACGTTTGGCCACATGGCTGGGGTGCTGCTCGCGGCTAGTTTGCTTTTGGGGTTAATTAGTTTTGCCGTTGTGCGTGTGCGCCAGCGGCTGTAGTGGAGGGTGAACATGATGATTGAGTTGCGTAATGATCTGCGCCGCATCTGGCGCGAACCCGTCTTCTGGTTAGTGCCGCTGGTCCTGGCCGTCGTGTTAATGCTGCCCCTGCGCCCCGTTACACATGAAACAACGGTGCAGACGATGGTGCGCGAGGCCAAGACCGATGCGTCGACGATGAAACTGGACAATATGCGCAGTCTTGCTCAGGGCAACAAGGCCAAAACTGCGGACTACCACGCCGCGGTGGCGGAGAGAAGCAAGTTGCAGCAGATTGCCCGCCGCGGTGACCGGGTGGCGTACGCCAAGTCCATGTCGCGGTTTATGACGCTGGAAGAGCGCGTTGAGGGCACTGCGCCGAGTGACTTTCAGGGATTCCACTATCTGGCGAAGCACAGCATGCCGATTTACTTCTACAACATTGAACGGCAACGGGAACCGGTGTTGAAGTATCTGGGTGAGAACCTGGGCCTGACGTACCAGAGCATGTTCATCCTCGTCATTTTAGCAGTGACGGTGGCTTACTTGATTTGGTTGCCGCAACACAAGGACGAACGCGCGCAGTTCAGTCTGGTGCCACGGCGACCAGTGACGGTCCAACTCGCTCAGGCATCTGCGGTGTTCATTAGCGTCAGCGCGGCCTTCATCGGTAGCGTCATTCTCGCCAGCCTGGTGCCGCTGGTACGCAATGGCTTTGGCCAGTGGCTGTACCCAATTGTGCATAATACAAGCGAGCAGAACCAGATTTTTGCAGCCGGGCCACTGGTGTTGGGGCAGATTTTGTTGGTCATCGCGTTTGTCTTCCTGCTGACGGGCATCGGGACGCTGGCGCTGACATTGCGGCCGACGTTGGTGACGAATGTGGTGGTGCAGTTAGTGTTCGTTCTGGGTGCTTCTTTAACGACGGCAAACGGGGTGGCGCCGCAGAACTTGTTCCGCTTCATCCCCAGCACCTACGTCTGGACGCGGGGCGTAATGATGGGTAGCGGTAGCATGCAGTTCGAAATCAATGCGTTCGGGCTGGTAGGCGGCCTGCTGGTTCTGGGCGTATATGGCTGCTTGGCGCTGGGGCTGGCCGGGTATCTCGTGCACAGGCGGGCTGGCAGACTGTGCACAGTAGCGATGTGAAAATAAGGTGCCCCATCAGCGTTTCTGCGCTGGCGGGGCACCTTTTAGTTAATCCTGTTCGTCCGGCGGGAAGACGTTATGTTCCCGCTCAATCTCTTGGTCCGCAGACAGGGCCGCGTCCAGCTCGCTGCTGGATTCAACCACCCGTTCAGGAAGCCCGCGCACCTGGTTCTCCAGGTGAATCCGCGCGGCTTGCTTCGGGTTCAGCAGCTTGTGCCCCAGCTTCTTCGTGCGTTTTGCGTTTCGGTTGCGCCAAATTTTGTTTGCCATAATCTGCCTCCACTGTGTGCGCGACTGCTTCTATGATTATGGTAACGCGGGGGCGGGGAAAGAAAAATTGGGCGGGTGAACCGAGTAGGACGGGCTCAGAAAAACGTTATATAATAATAGTGAGAACCGGTGGTGGAGGTGATAGTATGACCAGTAATGATGATACAAAGACGATTACAGTTAAGGTTAATCGTGAGCTTGCTGATCAGGTTGAGATTACTCTGAAAAATCTAGGAATAACCCAGACTGCATTGATTAATTTGCTGTACAAGAAGGTTGCTGTGCTTGGTAAAGTTCCGTTTGCGCTAAAATTAACTGATGCGGAGGTGGCTCAATTGGACCTAGAAGATGCGGTTAAGGATATTTCGGCGCGCACAATTGACAACCCAGATGAATTTGACCAGTGGCTCAACGAAGATTAACCAAAAAGTCGCCCAGCAATGAGCGGCTTTTTGTTATCCTATTCCGCCTGCCACACCTGCTGCGCCATGTGCACGTACACCTTGGTGCCGCTGCCGACCGTTGACGTCACGGATAGCTTGAGCCCCATCTTCGCGGCCACGGTTTGGCTGAGCGTCAGGCCGAGTCCGCTTGCCTTCTGGTTCATGCGGCCGTTGTAGCCGGAAAAGCCGGGTTCAAAAAGGCGAGGCAGATCGCTGGCGGCAATGCCGATGCCCGTATCGGCAATCACGATGGCGTCACCTTGCGCATAGATGTGCACGCCGCCACGTTCGGTATACTTGGCGGCGTTGGTGAGGATTTGTTCAAAAATAAAGCCGAGCCACTGGCTGTCAGCGACCACCGTGGGCAGCGCATCAACCTTGACCGCCAGATTCTTGCTGATGAAAAGGTCAGCGAGGTCGCGTACGGTGCGGTTGACTAGCGGTGTCAGCGGCGTTGGCTCGAGCACCAGGTCGCGGTTGACGTCGTTGATTTTCACGTACGTCAGCATCATTTTGATGTAGCGGTCCACCTTGCGTACCTCGGCGCGGGCGGCGGTGGCATTCACTGGCGGCACTTGGAGCAGTAAGTCCAGCGCGGCCAGCGGTGTTTTCATCTGGTGACTCCACAAGGCGAAGTTGTCGTTTAAATCTTTGGCCTGCTTGTGGGTCTGATTCGCTAGTTGCCGGCGGGCCTGCATCTGGCCGTTAATGATGGCCTGATATTGGGCGGCTGCAGGGTCCAGTGCGGGCGGCAGTGGGGCGTCATCGGCGACGGGGATGCTGCGCAGCTGGCGGAAATTCACTAGCCAGCTCCATGCGTCAACGGCCAGGACGGGGATGAGTATTGCCGCGCCAATCACCGTGCCATCCAGTAATGCCACCGGTGGCAGGTCTTCAAGGAAGGTGATGGTGGCGGCGGTGAGCCAGATAATGACGATGGTGAGCCAGGTGATGGTGCGGGCCTTGAGGTAGGCGGTTAAATCACGCATTTGGTTGCACCGCCAATCGGTAGCCGGCACCGCGCACGGTTTGGATGACCTGATCAAGTGCGATTGGTGCGACCTTTTGCCGCAACCGCGTCATCGTTACGGCCAGCGTGTTCTGGTCAATGAACGCGTCACTGGCCCACAGCTTGGCGATGATGTCTTCGCGGCTCACGACCGCGCCGGGACTAGCGAACAGCATGCGCAAAATCCGGGTTTCGGTCGGCGTGAGATCGATGCTCTGGGCCAAGGGGATGCTGGTGACCCGGTTGTCCAAAGCGGCCAGCTCGAACTGACCTGCAGGGTAGCGTCCGTCTTGCTGCTGGTATTCATACGTGCGGCGCAATAGTCCCTGAATCTTCGCCAGCAGTACCGGCAGTTCGATGGGCTTGGTGAGGAAGTCGTCGGCACCCATGTTCATCGCCATCACCAGATTCATGTCGTCGCTGACGCTGGTGAGGAACATCACCGGCACCTTCGACGTCCGCCGAATGCATTCGAGCCAGTGGAATCCGTTGAAGAACGGCAGGCGAATATCCATGAGCACGAGGTTGGGCGCCGCGGCCGCTACTTCGGCATCCACGTGATTGAAGTCCTGCACGGCTTTGACCGTGTAGCCCCACTGCGCTAGGTAGTGGCTGATGGTGGCCGCGATGGTCGGTTCGTCTTCAACTAGGAAAATAGTTTGCGTCATAATGGCCTCCGGTGATTTAAGGTTGCGCAAACATTGTACCAGTTTTCGGCTTTTGCGGCGCGCGGCTTAAGTCCTAGAGGCGATGGTTTAGCCCGCAATCCCGTGCATCTGTTGCCACATGGTGATGAGGACGACGACCGCGATGATGCCGGTGAAGAAAATCATGTACAGCTCCTTGTACATGATCATGTTGATGTCACTCGTTGCGTCTTTTTTCCGCCGCCACTTGGCCCAGAGAATGACAAGCTCGCCGAAGATCACCACGATGGCGCCCTCGGCAAGGAAGGCCAGGGGACCACTGGTCGCGTCGATTGTGCCCAAGCCATTGAAGTGGGTGGGGACGGTTTTCGGGCCGATGAATGTGCAGATGATGCCGACGATGAATGTGCAGGCGGTGATGAGCCGCATGCTCAGGGTGAATTTACGCATGAGATTGCCTCCGTATTGTTCCGGGAACCCAACTGAATTGCCTACATTATAGTGCGAAAATGGGGGGTGAAACCCTTTCATAAAAATAATTATCCTGACGGTCACGGGACGGATGCTGTCCGCTTGGGGCCGTTTTTTGCGCGGTATAATTAACGTATCAATCATCAAGGAGTGTGTCCCTTTGCCCGATTTATCAACTTCAACCTTTATTTTGCCCCCAGACGCCCAGATGTCGGCGGACCAGCAGCAACTGACCGCACAGATTCTGGCATTCACGACCGCGCACCTGCACGACGCAACCAGCGCGGTGTTCGTGCTCACGGGGGATGCCGGTTCGGGCAAGAGTGCGGCGCTGGCCCACGCCTTCACCCAGGTGCAGGCGGCTGCTCGCAGCAAGGCGCCGGGTGAACTGGTTGGCACCGACAACTACTTGCTTGTTAATCACAACGAAATGCTCAAGGTATATAAGGAAGTTGCGGCGGCCACATCGGCACTGCGGGTGAAGGACTTCATGAAGCCCACGCCGTTCATCAATGGCATGCGCAAGCGCGGGCATAAAGCGGACGTGGTGTTCATCGATGAGGCACATTTACTATTGAGCCAGAGTGACCCGTTCAATAAGTTCACCGGTGATAACCAGCTCGACGGGATTCTGCAGCTGGCACGAGTCGTGGTGCTTGTGTTCGATCCGCAGCAGGTGGTCAAGCTCAAGAGCCACTGGGATCCGCACATGCTGCAGCGGCACCTGCGCGGGCACGCGGTGGCGGAGTTCAATCTGGACGGGCAGATGCGGGTGCAAGATGCGCAGGTTAGTGAATGGATTAACCGGTTGGTGCAAGGGCGCCTGACTGCATTACCACAACCAACTGAATTTGAACTGCGCGTGTTTGCTGACGGTCAGCCGCTGTACGATTGGGTGCAAGCGCGCGACCGGATGTTCGGCCTGTCGCGGCTGATTGCCACCAGTGATTTTCCGTTCCGCGTCTATACCGATCAGAAGTGGTTCGTGCACGCAGGGAGTCTGACCCTGCCGTGGGACAAAATCAATTTCACCGACCGGCCGTGGGCGGGGCGGCCCGAGACGGTGCACGAGGTGGGCTCCATCTATACGATTCAGGGTTTCGACCTGAACTATGCCGGCGTCATTCTCGGACCCAGCGTGGATTATGATGCGGCCAGCGACCGAATTATCGTGCACCCAGACAGCTTTGAGGACACGGAAGCCTTCCGCAAGCACCCCGGTTTGCCGGATCCGGATGCGGCGAAGGACGCGATTATCCTGCACACCATGAATATTTTGCTTAAGCGCGGGCGCAAGGGCTTGGGGATTTATGCGGTGCGTCCGGCATTGTGGCAGCGACTGTTGGAACTTAGCCGGCGCTGACAAACGGCGCGCGTTTGTCCGGACGCCACGCAATCGCGACGGGTACAATGAACTTATCAACCAGTAGATTGGGGGCACTTTTATGCAGCAAATCAAAATCGGCCAGGAACACGTTCCAGCTTTGGGCATGGGCACCTGGCATATGGGCGAAGGGAGCGCGGCCAAGACGCAGGCCGAAGTCGCCAGTTTGCGGTACGGGCTCGACCACGGCCTGACCGTGATTGACACTGCGGAAATGTACGGCGAAGGGGCAGCTGAACGGGTTGTGGGCCAGGCGATGCAGGGTTATGACCGCAGTCAGATTTACCTGATTTCCAAATTCTACCCGTGGCACGCGACCGATAAGCTGATCCGCAAGTCGCTGGCGGCCAGTCTGCGGCGACTCGGCACGGATTATCTGGACCTGTACCTCCTGCACTGGCGCGGGACCACGCCGCTGACCGAGACCATCGGCACGTTGCGGGCCTTGCAGAACGAGGGGCTGATTCGCGCTTACGGGGTGTCGAATTTCGACACGCTGGACCTCGCCGAAGCCCGTGCGGTTGCGGGCGGCAAGGGGGTTGTAGCCAACGAAGTACTTTACAACGTGGCCGAACGCGGCATCGAGTACGACCTGTTGCCGGCGCAGAAACAGTCGGGGACCACGCTGATTGGCTACTCGCCGTACGGTTCGGGCAATGGCCAGGCGATTACGGTCCCCCAGCCGCTGCAGGAACTCGCTGCCGCTAAGGGCATAACGGCCCACCAACTGCTGCTCGCGTGGGTTTTGCGCAATGGGGATGTGCTCAGCATCCCCAAGGCGAGCCGGCCGGAGCACATGGCCGCCAACATCGCCGCCATGGACGTGCAGTTAACCTCAGCGGACTTGCAGCTGATTGACACGTACTTCCCGGCGCCAACGGGGAAGGTGCCACTGGCAGAAATCTAAATTTGAAGCAAAATAAAAGCCTGCCAATTGCTTGGCGGGCTTTTTGTTACCTACTTGCGGCGCTTCTTGTGCTGAATCGGGTGCTGCTCCCGGTAACGTTCCTTGGTGGCTGCGCGCATGCGGCTGCGGCGAACCATCCAGACATTGAGCGTGACCGCCAGCAACATGACGATGACCGCGGCAACTTGATGGCGCAGTGCGAGCAGGATGAACGTGATGACGTAGAGTACGTAATAGGTGATGGATGCGGGATTGAATTTTGACTTCATGAATAGCTTAACCTGGATTCTAAATTAATTGGTAGTGCTGGAGGGCGAACTCGATGCCGCCGTCCATGTTGCTGCGGGTGGTGAACTCGGCGCACGCCTTGAGCTCGGCACTCGCGTTGGCCATCGCCACGGGGTGGTCGACCCGGCGCGCCATCGGGATGTCATTGTCGCCGTCGCCAAACGCATAGCTGGTCGCCCCGGCAAACTCGGGGCGGGCGAGCATGGCATTCACGCCCGATTCCTTGCTGAGGCGCGTTTCAATCAGGTCGATGTCGTATGGCGAGTCGTGGTAGAAGCTCATCTGGGGGAACAATGTGCGGTAACGGGCGGTGATGCGCTGGCCCTCTGCGTTGTTCGGTACGAAAATGAGCATGCGCGTGGGTTCAGCGCGCAGATAGTAGTCGGGCTGCACCGGCGGCAATGCCTGGTGCACGTCCGCGTAGTTCGCGCGGCTCAGCCCATCAAGGCCGGAGAGCACCGCGCCGTCCTCGTTATACCACGCGGCCACGAGTCCGTCGGCGGCGCACTGCTGACTGATGGCCACGGTCAATGCATGGTCGATGTGGTGGCGTTCGATGACCTGGTTATGGGCGACGATGGTGGCCCCGTTGCCCGCGATGGCGTTGCTGATGCCGGTTGCCGCCATCAACGCGCGGATTTCCCAGAGGTCGCGTCCGGTCGCGATGACGGGCTCATTGCCATTTGCAACTAACTGGTTTAGCGCCGCCTGGGTTGCGGGCGCGACGGTTTTATCGTCTTGAAAAAGGGTGCCGTCTAGATCGAAGAACACCACTGCCTGTGCCATGTTATCACCACCATGGGTTAAGGTTAGCAGTTTCGTTCATCGTGTGCAAACGGTTTCGAAGGTTGGTGCACAAAAAAGCTCCTGCAACCAAGCAGGAGTTCAGTTAACGACTGATTTACGCGAAAGCCTCCGGTAGTGCCGGCCGCGCGATGTAATAGCCCTGGCCACGGGAAATACCGATGCTACGGGCGAGCTGCACGTCCGCCTCGTCCTCGATGCCTTCGAAGGTGAACAGCATCTGCTGGTCCTCGGCCCGGTTGAACCAAAAACGTAGAGCGGCGGCGACTTCCGGTGCGGTTTGTTCGCCAAAGCGGCGCAAGTTCTGGATGGCGAACTTGATGGTGTTGACGTACGGCAGCATCTCTTTGATTTCCGCGTACGTGTTATCGCTGCCCACATCGTCAATGGCCAGCAGCATCCCCGCTGACCGGTAGTGCACGCTCATCTGGCGCAGCACGTCGAAGTCGGGCGTCTCCACCAGTTCGACGGTTAGCTGCCGCGGCAGCATGTGCTCGGCGACGTAGGTCGTGAGTGCGCGCATCATTTCCGGGTCGGCGAATTGCTGGTTGGTCAAATTGACGCTGACCCGGTGGAAGTTGAGGTGCGTAATGGCCTGATCCAGGGTCGCAATCAGGGCGTCCGGCGTCAAGTCGAACGTGTCTGGTCGCAGCCACGCGTCCTTGTCTGGAACCCACTGCCGCAACAGTAATTCGTAGACAATGATGTGCTTAGTCTTGATGTTCGCGATTGGTTGCGCAAAGTAACGATATTGCGGCATGCTCTCACCTCGTTAATAGTTGTTATCTTAAGTGTAACGGAATGGGCGCAGCGATACCATCGCTTGGCGCAATTTTACTTGTTGTGGCTTGCCCGGTACGCCGCAATGCGGGCCGCACGGGCATTGATCATGCCGCGGACGAACTCGCGAATTGGCACGTTGAGGTCGGCGGTATCGATGAGGTCCGTGAACGGCGCCGAGACGATGGTGTCATCTTTGCCCAGCAGCAGTTTCTGTGCGAATGTGGGGTCAAAGAGTAGCTGCTGGCCAATGGCAACGGCGTCGGCACTGGCCAAAACACCGGTGACAGCCGCCCGGTTGCGCACGCCCCCAACGCCGATGAGCGGCATGCGGCCATCGAGTTCAGCGTGAACGTAGCTCAGCATCGACTGGTCCTGGTAGTTAGGGTCCTGGCTCTTACGCGTGTAGTTGTTCAGTGACAGGTGCAAGTAGTCCAGCGGCTGTTCGCGCAGCTGGTCGATGAGCCACAATGTGTCGGCGAAGCGAATGCCTGGGGTTTCGAACTCCTCGGGCGAAATGCGATAGCCGACGATGAATGGCCGGTCGGCGTACTTGTCGACGGCGGCAAAGACGCTGGCGAGCAGCTCCTTGATGAAGCGGTAGCGATTCTCCAGACTGCCACCGTATTCGTCGGTGCGGCGGTTGGAGTGGGGGGAGAAGAACTGCTGGATCAGGTAGGTGTTGGCGCCATGCAACTCGATGCCGTCAAAACCCGCAGCAATTGCGCGGCGGGTGGCTTCCCCGAACGCAGCGGTCGTCGCGTGGATTTCGTCCACGGTCATTGCCCGCGGCGTTTCGGCATCGGGCCGCTCAGCTGGAACAGCGCTGGCGGAAACGGTTTGGACCCCAGACAGAGTGGCCTTATTCGTCATCCGGCCGCCGTGGAAAATCTGGATGATGGCCTTGGCCCCTTTGCTCTGGATACCCTTGGCCAGCGCCCGCAGTTCAGGTAGGTACAGGTCGTCTGCGATACTCAGCTCACCGGGCCACCCCTTGCCGCCGTCCTGGACGTTCGCGGCACCAGTGATAACGGCGCCGACACCCCCAGCACGGTTGG
The DNA here is from genome assembly GCF_001436225.1 of Lacticaseibacillus sharpeae JCM 1186 = DSM 20505. Taxonomy (GTDB): domain Bacteria; phylum Bacillota; class Bacilli; order Lactobacillales; family Lactobacillaceae; genus Lacticaseibacillus; species Lacticaseibacillus sharpeae. The sequence goes on from NZ_AYYO01000023.1 coordinate 35,472, forward strand.
TGTAGTAGTCAATTTCATCACGAGTGACAGTCCCGTTGTAGAAACTCTGCTGGGTCGTCATTGGGGACATGAACAGGCGTTTGCGCAGGGTGACGCCCGATTTGAAATGCAGTGGTTCTGTGAATTCAGTCATGGATTTTGCCTTCTTAATTAAGTTGATTGCACAAAGAAATTACCTCTGGAGCGCCGCAATAACCGCAAGCCCCACACCACGTGCCGACTGCGGGTTCTGCCCCGTCACGAGGTGGCCGTCCGTGACAACGTGCTCCGTGTAGGCGGCAGACTTGCTGTAGTTGGCACCGGCTGCGCGCAGGGCGTCTTCAGCGAGGAATGGCACGGCGTCAGTTAACTTGTTGATGGTTTCTTCTTCATTGGTGAAGCCGGTCAGTTTTTTGCCGCTGATGAAATGCTGACCGTCTTGCTGCAACGCGAGTAGGCCCACAACCCCGTGGCATACAGCACTGATGATACCGCCGTGGGCGTAAATCTTGCGGGCGATTTCTGCCACCGCGGTGCTGTCTGGGAAGTCCCACATGGTGCCGTGACCGCCAGCGTAGTAAACGATGTCGTAATCATCCGGGTTAACTTGGTCAGGGCGCAGACTGTTAGCCAGGTTGCGCTGCCGGAATTCAGGGTCGCCGTAGAAGTGCCAGCTAGTTTCATCGATGGCGTCAGCGGCGATGCTACCCGGATCGAGGGGCACGTAACCACCGCGGGGGCTGAGGTAATCCACGTTGATGCCGTTATCCGCCATTACCTGGTGGAAGTGGGTGGCTTCACTCAGCCAGACGCCGGTGGGCCGCTTCAGGGAGCCGAATTGAGCCGTGTTGGTTACCACGATTAGTGCTTTAGTCATGTACATTTCCTTTCGCTCTTACAATTTGTAAGTCTAGTGTAAAATGGGAAACGCCAACTGGGTAAGGGACAACTCAGCGGGTGTGTCCTAGTTGTTTGCGGTGTTATACTGAAGCCTGTAAATAACGAACGAACAAGGTGGGACGAACATGTATACTTTTACCCCAATTAATGACGCGGAGACCGGGACGGCGGCGCTCGCAATCTATCAGGCTAACGCGGATTACTACCAAACGATTGGCGAACCCGCACCGACGATTCAGACGGTGCTGGAGGACGCTAAAGAATTGCCGCCCGCAATGCCGGCTAGTGCCAAACACTTCTGGCTCGTTAAGCAGGCGGGCAAGCCGGTGGCCGTGCTGGATCTGATTGAGGGCTACCCGGAGCAGGCCACGCTCTACATTGGCCTCCTCGAGGTGCGCGAACACGGTCAGGGCCATGGCCGCGGCATCATCACCCAGCTGGAACAGCAACTGGGGACGCACGGTTATCAGCGCATTGAACTCGCGGTCGTGCACGCAAACAAGGACGCGGGGAAGTTCTGGACCGCGCTTGGCTTTGCGCTGTTGCGCCAGGTTGACGGTGAACTCAGCGCCGGCAACGAGCAGCTGCTCGACATCTATTCAAAAAAATTGGGTTAAACCAGGGCAGCCGCATTTCGGACAATCATCCGGGGTGCGGCTGTTTTTATGTGCGGCCAAACAAAAAAGCAGCACGGTAAATTAACCGTGCTGCTGGTAAGCTATGTAGTGGCGAGCCTTAAGACCTTCTGAACGGTTTCCCGCCGATCCGCTAACTCACCGGTATGGTTTGGCACCATACACACAGCATAGCATGGCGTCCCTGCTAAAAGCAATAGCGGGGCGTCAACGTGCAGTTATTTGTTCGAGTCGCGCTTGCGCCATTTTTCGCGGCCATAATAAAAGGCATAGCAGGCGAGCACGAATGGCACCATGTAGTACAGCGATGGCCGCTGCGTGGGGTCGAAAACAATCAGCACGCACGACAGCAGGCTCATGATGAATGCCGCCCAGGGCACGATGGGGTACCACGGTGTGCGGTATTTCAGCTCAGCGACGGTGTGGCCACCGCGCAACCAAGACTTGCGGAAGTTGATTTCTGACAGGGCAATCACCATCCACACGATGACGACGGCCAGGCCAGAAATGGAGACCAGCACGAGGTACACCGTGTCGGCGGCGATGACGCTGGAGAACAGGGCGAGAATCCCGCCGAGCATGCTCATGCACAGGGCAAGGAAGGGCACGCCGTGGCTGTTGGTGTGCGCGTATTTTTTGCTAATCATGCCCTCGTTCGCCAGTGACCACAGCATGCGCGTCGAGGCGTAGAGGCCGGAGTTGGCGGCGGACATGATGGCCGTCAGCACGACGAAGTTCATGATGTCACCGGCGAAGGGCAGGCCGATGCTATTGAAAACGAGGACGAAGGGACTCTGGGTGACACCCGCCTTTTGCCACGGAATCAGCGCGGCCATGACGAAGATGCTGCCGATGAAGAAGATAACCAAGCGCAAGAGTGTGGTGCGGATGGCCTTGGGGATGTTGTGCTCCGGGTCCTTGGTCTCGCCGTCCGTGACCCCGATGAGTTCGGTGCCGGAGAAGGCGAAGTTCACCGTCAGCATGGTGGTGAAGACGCCCTTGAAGCCAGTGGGGAACAGCCCGTCTTTGAACAGATTCGTCAGTCCGGGTGCCTTGCTGTAGCCGTGAATGTGGAGCACACCGACGATTGCCAGCAGCCCGAGCACGATGAACGCGACGATGGCGACCACCTTGATGCTGGAGAACCAGAACTCGGCCTCGGCGAAGAAGCGCACGGACAACGCGTTGACGGTGAAAATCACGACCATGAACAGCAGGCTCCAGATCCACGTTGGCGTGTGCGGGAACCACGTCTTCATGATGAGCCCCGCCGCGGTGAATTCCGACCCGAGCGCGACCGTCCACGTCAGCCAGTACAAGATGGCGGTGGTGAATCCGGTGCCGGGCCCGATGAACTTGTCGGCATAAACGTGGAATGAGCCGGTTTGCGGCATCGCAACGGATAATTCGCCCAGACACAGCATGACGAGGTAGACGACGACCGCGCCGATGCCGTACGCGAGGATGGTGCCGACCGGGCCGGCCTGGTTGATGGTGTAGCCAGAACTCAGGAACAATCCGGTCCCGATAACGCCGCCGAGCGAAATCATCAGGAGGTGCCGCGATTCCATTTTACGTTCCAGCTTGGTATGTGGTTCTTGTGCCATATATGCCTCCGAAATATGTAAGAATTGATAGAAAATTTGCGTGACAGACTAGATTAGATTAACATTAACCGATAGTTAAGAACAGAGCGAAGTTGCTCGGTGCCGCGCTAAATGGTCCGTGCCGGGTAACTGCAAATGATTACTGGAGGCAACTACATGCAAAATCCGCTGGGCAACTTGTTAGATCAGCAGCAATATTTAGTTAATGATGGCGCGATGGGCACGGAATTGGAGAAGCACGGCGTCGACACCAATAACGCGTTGTGGTCAGCGATGGCACTGCTGAAGAATCCTGAAGCCGTAATCGCGGTGCACCGCAGCTATTTCGAAGCCGGCGCGAACATCGCGACCACTGACTCATACCAGGCTAACCCGCAAGCCTTCGCTAAGTTAGGCCTCACCGAGCAGCAAAGTGACGACCTGATTCGCCAGACCGTGCAGCTGGCCAGTGCGGCGCGCGATGAATACTTGGCGAACTTGACCACCGTGCAGCGTTTCAGTCAGGCGCGCAACCTGCTGATTGCCGGTAGCGTGGGCCCTTACGGCACGTTCCTGGCTGACGGGAGCGAGTATACGGGTGCGTACGACTTGACCGCGGACGCGTATCAGGACTTCCACTGGCGGCGCATGGCACTGCTCGAACGCGCCGGCGCGGATCTGTTCGCGCTGGAGACCATGCCGAACTTCGCGGAGATCAAGGCGCTGTGTGCCTTGCTCAAAGACGAGTTCCCCGAGATGACCGCGTGGGTGTCTTTGTCTATCGGTACGAATCAAGACAAGCTGGCAGACGGCACGCCGCTTGCGGATGTTGTTGAATTTTTGAACGATCAGCGGCAAGTAGTTGCGCTGGGCATCAACTGCACGTCCATGAACAACGTGACGTCGGCACTGCGGGTGATTAGCGCCCACACCGCTAAGCCAATCATCGTGTACCCGAACAACGGCGACATTTATGACCCGACCGACAAGAGCTGGCAGGTGAACCCCGAAGCGGCGACCTTCAGTGATTTGGTGCCCGAATGGGTGGCCAACGGGGCCCGCATCGTGGGTGGTTGCTGCCGAACGACGCCAGCGGACGTGGCGGAGATTAAGCAGGCACTGTTCAAATAAACAGTAATCCGGAACCGTTCAGCGATATTGTGGCTGAACGGTTTTTATATGGGGTAAAAGCCGAATGATGTGGCTAATTTAAAAACTATTTGCGAACCGCAAAAGATTTCGTTCGGGTTTGACAATAACCACGAACACCGGTATAGTACTCTATTGGTGTGAACGATAGCTATCTCGTTCGCAATAATGTTCGTCTTTTAGTGATGGAGGACCCCTAATGCAAATTTTTGACTACGAAGATATCCAGTTGATTCCGAATAAGTGTGTGGTGCGCAGCCGCAAAGAAGTGGATACGTCCATTAAGTTCGGCCCCCGGACGTTCAAGATTCCGGTTGTACCCGCGAACATGCAGACGATTATTGACGAACCACTGGCAATCTGGCTGGCGGAACACGACTACTTCTACGTCATGCACCGGTTCACGCCGGAAACCCGCGCTGATTTCGTGGCGGACATGCACAAGCGGGGTCTCTTCGCGTCAATCTCCGTGGGGGTCAAACCCGGTGAGTTCGGCTTCATCCAGCAGCTGGAAGAACAGAAGCTTGTGCCTGAATACATCACCATCGACATCGCGCACGGCCACTCCCAGGTCGTGATCGACATGATTCACCACATCAAATTGCACCTGCCCGACACGTTCGTGATTGCCGGGAACGTCGGGACGCCAGAGGGTGTGCGGGAACTGGAGAACGCTGGTGCGGACGCCACCAAGGTCGGTATCGGCCCCGGTAAGGTCTGCATCACGAAGCTCAAGACCGGCTTTGGGACTGGGGGCTGGCAGCTTGCTGCCCTACGCTGGTGCGCGAAGGCCGCCAGCAAGCCCGTCATCGCGGATGGCGGGATTCGTAACAACGGCGACATCGCCAAGTCCGTCCGGTTCGGCGCCAGCATGTGCATGATCGGCTCGCTCTTCGCCGGCCACGTGGAAACCCCGGGTAAGAAGGTTGAAGTCGACGGCGAATTGTTCCAGGAATACTACGGCTCCGCATCCCAGTACCAGAAGAATTCGCACCATAACGTTGAGGGGAAGAAAATTTTGCTGCCAGTGAAGGGCAAGATTGCTGACACCTTGACCGAGATGCAGGAAGACCTGCAGAGTTCCGTTTCCTATGCCGGGGGCCGCGACCTCAGCGCCTTGCGGAAGGTGGACTACGTAATCGTGAAGAATTCCATCTTCAACGGGGACCAATATTAATTCGTGAATGACACGCGCACCGTTTGTTTCGGCAAATGGCGCGCGTTTTTCTATATATGTATATACAAATCTTGAAGTGGAGGCGGTTTCACCCTATAATTTAGTTAATAACTAGATGAGGTGATTATTGTGAGTTACGTACTGGGCATTATTGAGGCCGGCGGGACGAAATTCGTCCTGGCGACAGCGGACGCGGATTACAACATTTTGCAAAAGAAGCGGATTTCCACGGAGACGCCGGCAGTGACCTTGGCGCACTGCATCGACTTCTTCAAGGCTAACCCCGTGGATGCGATTGGCTTGGGCTCGTTCGGTCCCATCGGTATTAAGCAGGGGACACAGGATTACGGCCATATCCTCGCCACCCCCAAGCCGGGCTGGGCGGGCACGGACATGGTCGGCACGTTAACGGACGCGCTGCACGTGCCGGTGTTCTTCACCACCGACGTCAACGCCTCGGTTTACGGCGAGTACATCGCGGGCGCGGCGAAGGATGTCGACTCGGCGGTGTACTTCACCATCGGCACCGGGATTGGTGGCGGCGCGATTCAAGACGGCCAGTTCGTCGGCGGCCACGCGCACCTCGAGATGGGGCACGCGCCGGTCATGCTGCACCCTGATGATCACTTCGCCGGGGGCTGTCCGTTCCACGGCAACCGCTGCTTTGAAGGTGTTGCGGCGGGGCCGACGATTGAGCTGCGGACGGGCGAGAAGGGCGAGAACCTGGACCGCGACAACCCCGTGTTTGACTACATCGATTACTACGCGGCGCAGATGGCGTGGAATGCATACCTGAACCTGGCGCCCGAGAAGATTATCTTCGGCGGTTCGGTCATCAGTGAAGACGACATGCCGCGCGTGCGGGCGTACTTCGACCAGCTGAACAACGGCTACGTCCAGGTGCCAGAAGAACTCATCGTCCACAGCCACTTCCCGGACAACGCGAGTGCGACCGTGGGTGATTTCGCGCTGGCGGAAGCGGCGCTGAAGGCAGCAAATTAAAATCAAATTTTCCATAGGAGGTCCGTCGCTGACGGCCTCTTTTTTTGCGCACCAGTAAAGTTTCCCTAAAGTCATTTGCAATTCTTGAGTGTACTAACTACAATAGTACACGTAAGGGTGTTAATTGACTTGCTCCGTGAACAGGAGATTCACGGCGGCGAATGGAGGGATGAGAATGGATCCTGCAGAACTTGGCCATCTTGCTTATTATGAGCGGTTGGTGCTGAAGGTTAAGGATCAAGTGGTACGCGGCATTTTGCAGCCGGGGGACAAGTTGCCCTCGGTGCGGGAGACGGCGCAGGCGGAGAAACTCAATCCGAACACTGTGGCCAAAGCGTACAAGCAGTTGGAGGTTGACGGGGTGATTGAGGTACAGCCGGGGCGCGGCTCCTTCATTAGCGTCAACCAGCGGGAACTTAGTGCAACGGAATTGCGGGAGCTGAAGAATCGCTTCGACGCACTTGTTGTCACGGCGACCGCGCAGGGTATCGATGAGGCGACGTTAAGCCAGTGGCTTGCGGCGCACTTTAAGGGGTAATGGGTATGGAAATCAAAATTAGTAACCTGGCAGAAAAAATTGACGGGCAGAGCATTCTACACGATATCAATCTTGATTGGCATCCCGGCGAAATTCTGGGCCTGGTGGGGCGTAACGGCGCGGGCAAAACGACGTTGATGCGCGCACTGTCTGCCGCGTACCGGCCCCAATCCGGCACGGTGGCACTGGACGGGCACGACTTGCTGAAGGAACCCCAATTGCGCACGCACATGGTGTTCCTCGACAACGATAACCTGTTCTTCGGCGCGTCACGGTTGACCAAGGTGGCTGAATTCTACGCCACGGCCTACGCGCGTTTTGATTGCGACCAGTTCACGTCCTTGCTCGCCAAGAACGACATCAATGCCAGTGCCACCTTCAACAGCTTGTCGAAGGGGAACCGCGCATACGTGCTGCTGGCTTTGGCGCTGGCCACTAATGCCGAGTTCATCCTGCTCGACGAACCGTTCGACGGCCTGGACGTGATTGTGCGCGAACAGATTATCAACCTCGTTATCGACACGGTGACGGGCGGCGAGCGCACGTTCATGATTGCCTCACACAACCTGGACGAACTCGACGGGCTCGCCGACCGCGTGGCCTTCCTGAAGCACGGCACCATCAGTCAGGTCTACACGCTTGAGGATGTGCGCGCCGATGCGGTGAAGATGCAGCTGGTGTTCAAGGGTAGCGAGATTCCAGCCGTGGTCCGCGAAAATGGGCGGATTGTGTCCCGGCGTGGCCGCGTGCTGGAAGTGGTATTTCCCCACTTCGATGACACGGTGGCCGCAGCTTTGCGGCAAGCCAGTCCGGTGATGCAGGAAGAGTTGCCACTCCAGCTAACTGACTTGTTCAAGCTGGAGTATCGCAAGACACGGGAAGGGGAGCTCGCTGATGCGCAATAAGCGATTATGGCGGTTAATGTGGCAGCGCTACTGGCCGGCCGTGATTATTTTCGCGCTCGTAACGGTGCTCATAACCGGGTTCATCTTGCACTATGCCAGTCGGCTAACGGACGTGCCGATGAGCCGTGCAACCTATCTGTATGAGATGGCCAAGCATCCGGGCCAGTACGACCGAAATTACGTGGGCTACCTGCACGATGTCTACGCACCGTACGTCCAGGTCCGGGCCAGTGACCCGATTCCGTCCAGTAACGGTGGCGTGGTGCTGTCCGTGTTGATGCTGCTGACAGCGTTGATTGCGGGCATTGTTTGTGCCAGCCGCGACCTGCGCAGTGGATTTTTGGTATTCTGCCAGCAGGCGGGCTTCAGTCGGCAGACGGTCCTGCGAGTTCGCGGGTTGTTTCTGGCCGCAACGTTCAGCGTGCTCACTGTTTTGCACATGCTGTTCATGCTGGCGGTTGATTACCACGTGCACCCCGATTTCATCACGATTAAACCGGGGCAAATCGTGCTGGTGCTTCTATATAATGTCGTCTGGGTTGGCGGGGTTAGTTTAGCAGCGCAGGCAATCGCGACGATGGTTGGCCGCGGGTTGTTCGCCACGGTGCTGCTTTGGAGTATCGGGATTATGAGCGTTGCCGCGTTTTCGAACTCAGTGTACATCCTGCCGTTTAGCAACGTGACGCTCGATAACCCAGGGGACGATTACTGGCCGGCACTGCTGGTTGGCCTGGTGCTGCTCGGGCTCAGCGTTTGGGCACTGGCATATGCTGCCCGGCACGTGCAGTTCGAGCTGATTAACGCGAACTTCACCATGCGTGGGGCCAAAACGAGGTTGTTCGTGGTCCTGGCCGTCATGATTGCCATCGCGACGAATGCGCAGGTGGGCACTGCCAGCATCGATTACACGGGTCTGGCGATGTCCATCATGTGGATCGTCTTCGCGGGCATCATGTGGTTTGGCGGCGACTATCTGACCCGCCGCATTGGGCTCAAGTAAGGGGGTGGACTGAATGAATAAGCGTTTATGGAAAATTTTGTGGTTGCGTTACCGGCCAATCATCTTGGTACTCGGCGTGTTGACGCTGGTTGTCACGGTTGTGGGCATCATGCAGTCACTCCCGTATCATGACGTGCTGACCAAGGCCCAGTTCTTGACCAAGTACGGCAAGTCTGGCAACTACGATAGCTACCAGGATTTCGTGGAGGTTGAAACAGCGTACTACCTGAAGACGACGGGGATGTTCCCGTACTCGAATGGTGGGGTGATTGTGTCCATCTTCATGCTGGGGGTTGCCGGCCTGTTCGGAGCCCTCTTAACGAACATCGAGTTGCAAAACGGCTTCGACACCTTCTGCCAGCGTGCTGGCTTCACGACGAATCAGGTATACGGGGCGCGCACGTTGCTCTTTAGCGGTGTGCTTGCCGGGCTGGTCACGCTGAACGTTCTGGCGCAGGTTGTAGCGTACTTCATCCGCGTGCCGGCAAAGTACGTTGGCATTGCACCGGGCCAGGTTGGCTTGCTGGTTGTGCTCAACATCGTCTGGATCTTGGTGCTGTATCTCGGCGGTCAAGCCATCGGAACTATCTTCGGGCACAACTGGTTCGCGTTGCTGCTAGCCATCATCCTGGTCGTCTTCCTGGTCTATGGCATTTTCGGCACGCCAATTATCGCGACGCCGGCCGGATTCGGGTTCATCATTGATCCGGGGACGGAATACTGGCTGGTGTTTGGCCTCGGCGTGGGCGGCCTAGTATTAACTGGCGGACTTGGTTTCCTGATGAACCGCTTTGCCGACCGCACGCGGTTGCGCAGTGTCTTCACCGTGCCGGGGGCCAATGTGTTGGCCTTCATTGCCTGGGCCATTTGCTGGTGGCTGAGTTTCGATGTCACTTACAATGAGAAGTACACGGTGGTCAACCGGCCGCTCAAGCAAGACTTGGTCATCATTGCCATTGCGGCGGTTGTTTGGTTCGGCGGCCAGTGGCTAGTCGAGCGGCGGAACCGGGCAAAATAATGTGCGGATTAAAGCAAGAAAATTCAGGCGGGTTGCCTGGGTTTGCTTGCTTTTTTGCTGGAGAAATTTGCGGTCAAAGCCGGTGCGCGCGGCGTGCGACGGCAAAAATGTGCACGTTTGCATTTTTCCTAAGATTAGCCGGAATGCCAGCGAACGCGCGCATTTTGTGGTAAGCTTAAGATTCTAGATAGTACGGATAAATCACGGAGGAGAATATCCATGAAGATTTGCGTTTTAGCAGGTGGCCGCAGTACGGAACGAAACGTTTCCCTCTCTAGCGGTACCCGCATCACCACAGCTTTGCGCACAGCCGGACACGATGCGACCCTGGTTGACCTGTTCCTCGGCTACGATTTAAGCTCTGTTCAAAACGTGGACGACGTTTTTGCAGACGCGAACATCCCCGATTCCATGGCCATCAGTGACGCGGTGCTCACCGATGATGACATCAACGCTCTGCGCACAGACGGCAGCACCCAGCTCTTCGGCCCTGGCGTCCTCGAGATTGCCAAGGCGGCCGACATTGTTTACCTCGCCCTGCACGGTGGCGACGGCGAAAACGGGAAGGTGCAGGCATACCTGGACCTGAACAACATTCGCTACACCGGTAGTGGCGCGCTTGCTTCCGGGATGACCATGAACAAGGTCATCAGCAAGAAGATTATGCTCCAAAGCGACATTCCCACGGCGGCCTTCAAGGAAGTCCTTCGCGAGAACGGTAGCAAGCAGACCATGCCGTTCGGCTTCCCAATGATCGTTAAGCCAACCAGCGGCGGTTCATCAGTGGGGATGACCATCGCGCACGACCAGGCAGAGTTGGAAGCGGGGCTGACTGAAGCCTTCCGCTTTGACCCATCCGCCATCGTCGAAGAATTCATCACCGGTCGCGAGTTCTCTCTCGGCGTGGTGAACGGCCGCGCGCTGCCTGCCATCGAGATTAAAGTCCATGATGGTTGGTATGACTTCGAGCACAAGTTCCAGCCTGGGCACACCGACTTCGTGACCCCACCAGAACTGGACGAGGACACCCACAAGCGGATGCAGGCTATCGCCGTGCGCACGCTTGACGTTCTGGAGCTCCAGAACTACGCGCGGGTCGACTTCCTGCTCGACAAGGACAACAATATCTTTGTCATCGAGGCCAACAATTTGCCCGGCATGACGCCACTGTCTCTGCTCCCCCAAGAAGCAGAAGCGGACGGCATGACCTACGAAGAACTGGTCGACTCCATCGTTAAGGGGAAGATTGCCCTCTACGAAGCGGGCCTGAACAACTAAAGCACCCACAAAAGGCAGAATGCACGCATGCGTTCTGCCTTTTTGTTTACCCCGGCAACTGAATTAGAAAAAATCTAACCGCTTTCGGCTCGCAATCACCGGGGGCAAAGTCGTACAATTAAAGGGTAGGGACGTTCTAGAACTGACCGAACGCCGTTAATCCGCAGCGCTCGGCTGGGTAACGCCTGACAGTCCGCTGCGGAGTGGCCGCGACGGGCAGCAACTGAACATCGAACCAAAGACAATAGGAGGATTTCTGATGAAACTAGCATCTTTTGGTACTCGAGTTGACGAAAAGCCATTTTTGGAAGCTTGGGCCAAGCGCACCGGTAACGAAATGCAAATCTTCACCGAGACGCTGAATGAAGACACGTTGAAACTCGCCGCAGACGGCACGCAGGGGATTACTGGCCTGCAGACCGTGCCGTACTCCGCGAAGTTGTTCCAGATGATGGCGGACCGTGGGATTAACTTCCTGTCCATCCGTAACGTCGGCCTCGACAACATTGATCTTGAAGGCGCGAAGGCCGCCGGTGTCCGCATTAGCAATGTGCCTGCCTACTCACCAAGCGCCATCGCTGAATTCGCGGTGACACTCGTGATGCACCTGTGCCGGAACCTCGGGCAGGTCGAACAGCACCTGCAGAATAACGACTACAACGGCGCCATGCACTACATGGGTCGCGAAGTTGGGCACTCCACGGTGGGGGTCATCGGGACGGGTCGCATCGGCCGCGCTGCCATCCAGATTTTCAACGGCTTCGGCGCCAAGGTCATTGCCTACGACCCATTCCCAGCTAAGAACAGCGACATCGATTACGTAACGCTCGATGAACTGCTGGCGCAAAGTGACATTATCGACCTGCACGTACCTGGCCTGCCACAGAACACGCACATGATTAATGCCGACTCCTTCGCTAAGATGAAGGACGGCGTCATCATCGTCAACACTGCCCGTGGCAACCTGATTGACACGAAGGCGCTGCTCGATGCTCTGCACAGCGGCAAGGTTGCCGGTGCCGGGATCGACACGTTCGAATACGAGCAGCAAGACCTGCTGAACCTGGAACAGCACGGCAACTTCAACGACCCAGTCTGGGATGAAATGCTGAATATGCCAAACGTGGTGCTCAGTCCCCACATCGCTTACTTCACGGCCACCGCGGTGAAGAACATGTGCGAATTCAGCCTGAACAACTTGACCGGCTTCATCAACGACGGCAAGGCGGAGAATGAAGTAAACATTTAGTGAATATTGATTTAGGGCCACTGCCTGGTGACGGGTGGTGGCTTTTTTTACAGCAGGCTTACAACACAAAAAAGGCTAAACTTTTTTCGTTTAGCCCATGGTCGTACTATTTTGGGTCTACACTTTCTGGTGTTGGAGATTTTTCTCCAACTCAGAGGTGTAGG
>NZ_AYYO01000024.1 GCF_001436225.1 Lacticaseibacillus sharpeae JCM 1186 = DSM 20505
TTTTTATTTCAGAAGAACTTGGTCACGAGTGGCTAACTTGATTATAAAATCTGCCTCAGTTTTTGCATATGGTATTTTCTTATATTTGTAGTAATACACGTCATTTCGACTTAACCTGGCCACCTTGTTAACGTACTGAATCTCCTGCTTTAATATCGTTCCCTTATAGTTAGCAAATGCCTCTTTGTCTAGTTTTTTATACTTTGCAATAATCTGCTCTGTAGACATTTTGCTAAGCTCGCCAAGACTTGGAGCATTGTCTAAAGGCTCAACATCAATCTGCTCTCCTTCATCAGAATATCTGTTGTTAATCTTGTTTTGAGAAACGGATGTATAGCGAGTCGCCTTACCCTTCTTAACAACGACAATGTCCGGAACTTTAGTCTCCGTATTCAAACTCTCGCCCTGAGTATGAAATGCATCTGTAAAGTCTATGGGAAACCACACCGTTGTTCTCTTAGACTGCATTACCTGACTAAAGAGTTTTAATGGCTTATCTGAAACCACCGGCGCTGCTGGGGTACTACTACCGCTATCTGACTTCTGCCCACATGCACTTAACGAAAGAACTGCTAAAATACCTACTGCAATTGCCAACGTCTTCTTCATATCGATTAAACTCCTTTAACTCACTTAGCATTTATTCTCGGTAACTCACCACTTTAAATATGACCTCTACAAACATCCTCAACAACTACTCACCGCCTGTTCGCCTCAAAAAGTGTTCCGTTCTTGCACATATGTAATTTCCAAAGCCCAAATGTACTAGTTTGCCTACATCCTCGGCAACTATCTAATCGGATCTGGAAATAAATGCTTAATCCAAGAGAGTAGCGCAAGTTTGGAAAGCCATTCTCTTAAATTCTGCACAAAAAAGCCGCAGCATCTCTACTGCGGCCATTCATCATTAATCGGGAGATGATTAGTGAGAAAAAGTTTGCCGGCGGGCTGGGACCCGTCTGCATAAGAAACATAACATAAATCTCCAACTACAGCTATATGGACATGTAATCCGATTTGAGCTTTAAAGTTTGCTCAATAGAGAAGTCTCAATGCGTGAGTTAACTTCTAAAAATTCATCCATAGTCAAAAACGCTCGATCGTAACATGCTTTCACCCACGCCACCCCCGGTACATTTCCGCTATAGTACCATTCAACTATTTGCGGCTGTAAATATGCGCTATAACCAGGTAAACCGTAACGACCATCTGTCTCCTTAGCAATTATTGCATGTAAAATCAGGTGTTCGACCGCATCTGCATACACCAAATTATTTCTGCGCTGAAGTTCATACGGATATCTAAAATTCATAATCACTCCTGCATCTGCTAACTTAAGTGCACGATTCTCCGCTACATGATGAGTGTACAATCCTTCTTTTGCGCGTGAAAACTTCCCCTTTCCCGGCGCTTTAATCTTGCCTTCTAGAAAACGATTATATGATGACTCTTTAAAATAATCGTCGAGGACTTCACCATACTTGTCTTTTAAGTGTGCAACTGCCTCTTCATAACTCATATCAATCATCTGCAAATACCCTGTCACGCGATCTTCACTCATAATGTTGAATCTCCCTTCACGGTGTCTAACACAGCTATTAATACAAGGTCCCAAAAAACATCAACTTATACATAACGTACTCCATTTTGAAACTATGTACATACACAGCTACGTATTTCTGTAGATCAAGGGTAGGGGCTGAAGTATCAAAGTGTAGCGCGGTTTCTGGATAAGGGGCACCTTGTTGTTTCATCCAGTTTAATACGGAAATCTTGAATTCACTACTGTATTTAGGATGAAAAATACGAGCCTTCAGACCATCCAGACCGAATTGTCCAAAGCGGTGAACACACAGAAGTATCGTAGTGGGTCGAGAAATACCATACCGATTTGCTAAAGTGGTTGAGCCAACCCCATCAAAATATTGATGGAGCACGTTTATTTTGAAATCCAGGTCAAATTTGACCATAAGAAAACCCCCAAGTTTGAACTTAGTTGTCCAAGCTTGGGGGCTCATACTAATGCCGGGTGGTCATTTTCACCAATGACGATTGCGAAAACATAACTGCGCACAATCTGCACGAAAAGATAAAGAGAGGAGAAGATTGACATGGAATATCTACACATAGTAATGCTCGGCGGTGACCATTCATCGCTCTTCGCTTATGATTTTGCATCCCCAATCACTACTAACCAAGACCAAGTTAGTGACACAATGGCTGCTTCATTGACTTCAATAGATAGAATTGGTGTCAGCGACCATATATTCCGCCTAGATGAACGCAGCACTGACGCCGTTCGCGCCTACGACCCCTACTTCGAGCAATTCGCGTTCGTCCCCACCTGGGCCGAGTTCCTCCAGCGCGTCGCCGACTGGAACCACATCACTTTGCCTCAGGATTCGCCGGCGATTCAGGCCGCGATTGAGCTGCTGGACAAGGATGATAGCCATGTGGATAGTGAGAAGGGCGCGGCGGAAGCGTAACTCCGTCTGCAGAAGGAGAGAATCATGTTCAATGCGAACTACAATGAAGGTCAAGCCATGCACGTCGCCCCCACAACTTCTGCCGCGGATGCGATTCGGGAGCTGATGACGTTCCACCACATCACCCAAGCAGAGTTCGCACAGCACGCGGCGATTTCCCAGAAGCAACTGTCGTTCATCTTGAATCGTAAGGCATTCATGAGCATCCCCGTTGCGCGCCAAATCGAGGCGGCCACCGGGATGAACGCCCAGTGGCTGCTCCAACTCGATTTGAATTACCAGTACGGTGAGGCAGCGCAGAGTCCAGGCATTTCCATGGACGACTGAATAGTGCTGTTAGGTAAATGGCTGATATAACCAAAACGACCACCCGAAAAAATACGGGTGGTCGTTTTGTTCTGGCAATCATCTAAAAATCATTTTCTTCCGCGCACCATAACCGACACAACTCATTTCATGTCTAAATCGCGTTCATCAACCAGATTATCTTCATTTGTGTTGTGAATTCGGTAATTAGCCAACCGAAACACCTCACTGTCCTTCCTCCGCCCAGCAACAACCACTTCCACAACTTGCAGCGAATTTCGTTGCCGACGGAAAATAATCCGTAAACCCGCTTTGCGGTACTTGAGCTCATTAAACCCAACCAAGTCGCCAACTAACGGCTTACCTATATTCCAGCCTTGGTGTTTAAGCTTCAGAAACCCCTTATCAATCAGGATAATCTGTGAGTGGTCGAGAGCTGCTAAATCTTCAGCAACCTCTGGGAAAAACTGCAAGCTAAAGGGAAATAGCTCTACGGAAGTCATTATTCCCACCCATCATCGCTTGGGTCATACAGAGATTCATCCAGCTTGTGCCCCGTCAGTTCTTCGTAATTCACCAGTTTGGTTTTGCCGGTCTCGTAACGCTCTACCCGCTCCGCTACCTTTTGGTTGTCCGCCATTGTTTCGTAGGCGCGCAGTTTGCGAACCATCTTATCAAAGGTGGCGGCGGCGATAATCACTGCTTGCGGTGTTGAATTGGTCAAGATGTACGTTGGTTTACCATCTTGCACCTGATCAACAATTTTGCGCGGTGACTTTTTTAAATCACTAATGCTATGCAACCTGACATTCAGAATTGGCATGTCCATAGGCTCACCTCCATAGACTAATGGTAACACGATAATCAGTGTTTGGCACTATTTATAGTACTCAAAAAAGTACCAGGTATTTTCTAACATTACTGCTCGATTCAGATAACGGCTGCTACGCTAATCAAAAATGACCACCCGCAAATTCCGGGTGGTCGTTTTCATCTACATATCATGTGGCAGCTCTGGTTTCCCATAGTAGTAGCCTTCCAGATACTGCACGCCGAGCAGGTGCTTGGCGTAATCCTCGTCGTCCTGATTCTCGATGCCTTCCATAATGAAGTCAATATCGTAATCAGCGGCCAGGTTGTACCAGAAGTGCATCCGGTCGTCGAGGTTGGCTGTGTCGTGTTCGCGACGCAGGTTCTGCAGGCCGAACTTCATGCCGTCGATGTATGGCATGACCGACTGCAGACCCTCGAAGTGGTTCCCGTTGCCGACGTCGTCAATGGCGATGCGGATGTCCGCTTCGTGGTAGCGCGGCGCCATCTGCTGCATCTGCGCCAGCGTCGGGGCGTGGGTGAGCTCCAGGATGAGCCCGGCAAGTTTGTCGTTCGTCTGCACGTAATCGATGAGTTGTTGGGCGATGTGGTCGTCGGCGAACTCTTCCGCCGTCATGTTCAGGGCCAGGCGCGGCGTGTTGACGTGCGCCAGAACTTTGTCCATCATCTCGAGGCGCTTATCGATGTCGAGGTCGAACTGCTTGGGGAAGATCCAGCGCTGGTTCGCGTAGTCGTATTCCCGCAGCAGGAGCTCGTACGCCATCAAGCGGCGCTGATCGGAGCTGGCGTCAACCATGGGCTGTACGAAGAAGGCGTAGGTGCCGTCTGCCGCCGCACCCTGCGTCGCCGCTTGCACGGCCAGTTGCCCCGGTGCCACTTTGACCTCCGCCGCAAGCGCCCGCGTGGCCCGCAACTGCGGCGTCGTAATGGCGATGGTGACTAACAGACTGGCGCCGGCCGTAATCGCGAGGCCCTGGTACGTTGCGCCATTTTGCCCCACCAGCAACCAGTAAGCGGCTGCGGTGATAACGGTCGTCAGGAAGCTGGTTAGCGGACTGACATAGCGCGGGCACAGCGTCAGCAGGCTGAACAGCACGGCGAAAACCGTGGCTCCCCCCGCGGCCAGCAGCACTGCCGGTGTGGACGGCTGACTGAGTGCGAGGCCGCAAGCAAGCGCAAGGAGGCGGAACCCGCGCCCAGCCACGTGCACATCGAAGTTCAGCAGGTCCGCGGTGAGGGCAACCAGGCCCACGCTGACTGTGAACTGGGTGTACGCGTGCAGGCCAGCAAGCCGGCTGGTCAGCAGCAGGGCGAACCCCACCGCAACGATGAGCACATTCCGGCCAAGCGTAATCCCGTGAGCCGTGTTTGCCGTGGTCCTAGCCGACTGCGACAGCCGCCACAGATTTTGACTCAACGCCGCAATTCCGACTGCTGCCAAGGCCGCAGCCACGATGGTGAGTATCAATACTGGTGTAGTTAATACTTGCATAACAATCCCCCTAAGCATACATGACAATGCCACCTATAGAATACCAGCTTCGGGGCGGCTGGCAAGCAGTGCGCAGCAATTGCTGCAGCTTTTAGTCCAGCCGCGGCAGCTCCGGGCGGTCGTAGTAGAAGCCCTGCAGGTAGCGCGCGTGGAGCTTGGTCTTGGCGTACTCGGCATCCTGCTCATTTTCGATGCCTTCAATAATGAAGTCAATCTCGTACTTCGACGCTAACTTCGACCAGAAACTCATGCGTTCCTCGAGGTTAGCCGTGTCGTGGGCACTGCGCAGGTTCTGCATGGCGAACTTGACGCCGTCGATGTACGGCAGCAGGCTCTTCAAGGCTTCGAAGTGGTTGTCGCTGCCCACGTCATCGATGGCGATCCGGATGCCGGCGTGGTGGTAAATCGGCGCCATTTTCTGCATTGTTTCCACCGACGGCACCTGGGTAAGCTCGATGATGAGACCGGTGAGTTCCGGCGTGTTCTCCTTGTACTCGACCAGCTTGTCGGCCACGTGCATGGAGGTGAACTGGTGGTGCGTCAGGTTGAGCGCCACCTGCTTGCTGGCGGAATTCTTCAGCGCCGCATCCATCAGGGCAATCTGGGTGTCCACGGTGACGTTGAACGTCGGTGGCACGATCCACTTCTCGTGGTCATAGTCGTACACGCGCAGCAGCAGTTCGTTGCCGACGGGCTGGTCCGTTTGCGCGTCAGTATCGACCATCGACTGGGTGAAGAACGTGTAGGTCGCGAGCATCCGCTTGCCGCCGCCTTTGCTCTGCGTTTCGCCTTCAATCGTAATCGTGTCGCGACCGTTGCGCTTGCTCTGGTACAAGTTGTCGTCGGCGCGCTTGTAGAGGTCATCCACCTTGGCGTCGGTCGGCTTGAGCGCGGTGATCCCGCAGGACATGGTGACCTGGACGTCGTATTCCTCATATGTGAAGTGACTCTTTTGCACCTGGTGCCAAGCGTCCTTCATGATGGGCAGTACGGCACTGCTGGTCATGTTCGGGAAGAGGATGTTGAACTCCTCGCCCCCAGTGCGGTACACCTGCAGACCGGCTTGGTGCTGCCGCAGGACGGTCTCGAGGGTCGTAGCGACGCCGACCAGAATCGCGTTGCCCGCGAGGTGGCCGTAATGGTCGTTGATCTGTTTGAAATGGTCAACGTCGATGGCCGCCATCGTCAGCGGCTGGTTGTTACTGCGGGCGGCATCGAACATCTTGGTGATGTCCTGCCGGTAGAGGGCGTACGTACGCGCGTTGGTCAGCTGGTCGAAGTTCGCCAGCTTAGCCATCTCGTCGTTGTGCTCCTCGGCGCGGTGCTGGCCAATCCAGAACAGCGCCGTGACGCTAGCCATCGCGATGAACATGATGATGGCCTCAAGCGTGATGACGTGGATCTCGTGCGCCGAATCCGCGAACGGCGGTATCAGCGTCCAGAAGATGATGGCGATGTACGTGAACGTCGCGATGTTGAGCCAAATATTGTAGCGAATCTGCTCGTGATATTTGCGCATCAGCACCACCGCCACGAAGAGCAGCGCCAGTGACAGCCAGAACTGCGGCCGGTCATAGTGCATGTTGTGGTGCATCTGCCAAACCCACACGGCCCCGAGCACGCGGGCGGCGTACTCGACGATGTTGATGTGCTCGTCCAGTAGCGTGAACACGAGCATGAACAGGCCGATGTTGTGGAACATCATCGCGTCCTTGTGGGTCAGGTAGCCCATGAAGTGCAGAATCGTCCCGGTGCCAATCGACATCACCGGCAGCGCCCAGCGCGCGACAACCCGCCAGCTCTGCGGCACGTTGCGTTCATCATCGTGAAACGCGAGCCGCGACAGCCGCGAATAGTAGCTGATGAAGCCCGCGGTGAAGCACGTCGCGATGATCAGGTCGACAACGAGCATCGGCACTTGCATCACCTGCAGATGCATCATCATATTAATTTTGAGGCCAAAGAAGTTGATTACCATTATGCACGAGACTGACGCACGCCAGTCATCCTTTCATTAATGCGGGTTGCCCCGCGACCGTTAATATCCATTGCGCCTATTATAATTTAGTTTGTAATTTTAATAAATATGTCCGGACATAATTGTGGACGGAAAATGTTACTAATTTGCAGGTTTCGTCTAAGAAGTGGCGGGAACGCGGCGCGATTGTGCAGGGGCTTGTGGCTGGCGCACTGGATGGACATGGTGGCGGAGGGTTATGTTTTGAAGCGAAAAAAGAGCAAACAAAAAGTCGCTGGTAAAACTTCGGAGAAGAAGTAGCGGCTTTTAGTTTGCGCTTCATTTGACGTCATCGACTAATCGATGGACTGCAGTCGGACATCACGCTGGCACGTGGTGTCCTTCTTTATGCCTGTATTATAACACGTCACCAAACTCACAGCACCATTCCCGTCAGTGCCGAAATGGCGGCCGTAATTGTTGCAAAAACTAGTGAATCAAGCATACGTAAAATGCAATAGAAATCCAGATACTGCCTGCGTTTTTAACTGTAAACAATATGTTTTCTAGCTTACTAAAAGTGATGTGCCCGGTACACCAACCTTTACACTATATATTACATAAATTCGTCCTTTTGAATAACATCCGTATAAGCATAGCGACTTGCCATCAGGTAAAATTAAAGGGCAGGAAGTTGAATAGCGGTGACGTCTCTTTTGGGTAGGTACTGGAAGGAGGTGGCGCAATATGGCGATTTGCCAGACTGCACCATGGACATTCCCAACTGAGGGAGGTGTTAATTTGCGATGACAGCATTCATGCTGTCAGTCCTGATGAACGTGCTGATTATGTCAGCTGTTTTGGCGAGCCTGACCGGGTTGACCAAACACTTGATCAAGTGGCTAAACCAACTAATCGTATTGCTATTTACGGTGATGCGTGTGGTCTACGCCGTTTACTTTTTCAAGGCGTTCTTCAAGGCGCTCAGAAAAATGGGCAGGCAAAAAGCCGCTGGTAAAACTTCGGAGAAGAAGTAGCGGCTTTTAGTTTGCGCTTCATTTGACGTCATCGACTAATCGATGGACTGCAGTCGGACATCACGCGGGCACGTGGTGTCCTTCTTTGTATCTGTATTATAACACGTTATAGAGCTTATGCCACCATGACCTATCGTAGCAAAATAACGAACTGGTTTGTTGCAAAAAGTAGTGACTCACGTATACACAAAATGCAACGAAAACGTTGGTTCAACCAGGTTTTAGAAAGGCATAAACTTCTTTTTTGAGGTGTTAATTTGACTAAGCCCGCCGTCTCAACATTTGCATAATTTTTTACACAAAATCATCATTTAGCATAACATCCGTATACGCATCGCTGGTTGCCATCAGGTAGAATTAAGAGGCAGAAAGTTGAATAGCGGTGGCATCCCTTTTTGGAAAGGAGGTGGTGCGTATGGTTCAAAGCCAGCGCGCACCATTCAGAGTCCAGTTAAAGGAGGTGCTAATGTGCAATGACGGCGTTCGCGCTGTCGTACCTGATTGCAGTGGGTGCAATCCTGCTGGTTCTGCTCGCCACGAAAAAGGTGGGCAAAGCTGGTAAGGACATGCTCCACGAAATTGCCGGAATTCTAAACGGATTCACGGAAATTATCGTGGCAGCATGCGCACTCATCAAAGCAATCAGGGAGCTTATAAATTTGTGCAAACGAAAAGGCCGCTAACCACATCGACTTTGGTTTAATAGCGACCTTCTTGGTTTGCGTTAATGCCATCGTCTAATCAGCCGACTGCACTAGGACATCACGCGGGCACGTGGTGTCCTTCTTTATACCTAAATTATAACACGTTCCGTCAGTCGCAACTAGATTTTGGCATCAATCAAACACCCGCATGAGCTCAACCAACACAACGACCGGAATTCTAAACGGATTCACGGAAATTATCGTGGCAGCTTGCTCACTCATCAAAGCAATCAGGGAGCTTATAAATTTGTGCAAACGAAAAGGCCGCTAACGACTTTGTAGGAGTTACGGCCCTTCGCTTGTAATATCTGCCATCGTCTAATCAGCCGACTGCACTAGGACATCACGCTGGCACGTGGTGTCCTTCTTTATACCTAAATTATAGCGCAATCAGGCAGTTGCAACTAGATTTTGACATTCTAACGCCCCCATCCATTGAGTTTGCCCCGGTCAGCTTAACGCCACACGCAAAAATAACACCTGCTATGTCATTAATTGCAACCAGGTTTCCAACAAATTGAAATTCCATTTTTCTGTGTGCCGCAAAAAAAACACCCCTCAGCATGCTGTTAAGGGATGTCCTTTGGTTGCCGGAAAGCCGCCTGGGCGACCTCCGTTTTGTGTTTCTTCTATATAAGTTACTTGATGTACGCGTTCTTGTAGCTCCACTGCGTACCAGCCGTGTTGTGCACGAGGCCCTTCACGTCACTCTTCTGCAGCCAGGAGTAGACACTCTGGTACAGTGGCGTAACGGCCTGGTCGGTGGTCAGCAGCTGGCTAGCCTGAACCATGTCGTCCCAACGCTTGGCTGGGTCGTTAGCATCGGTCGTGCTGGCCTTCTGAACCAGCGCGTTGTACTTGGCGGAGTTGTACTTACCCTTGTTGTAGGAACTGGAGTTGGTCAGAACCTGCAGGAAGGAGATTGGGTCGTTGAAGTCCGCACCCCAACCAGAGAGGGTCAGGTCGAAGTCGCCGCTGTCCTGAAGCTGCTTAGCTGACTGCGTAGGCATGGTCTTGATGGTGATGGACAGACCAGGCATGAGCTTCTCGAGCTGCGCCTTGATGTACTGCACAACTTCCTTAGTTGCAGGGTCGGAGTTGTTGTCGGAACCTGCGAGCAAGGTAATCTTCGCGGACTTCACGCCGGTTGCCTTCTGTGCTGCTGCCCACTTCTTGGTCACGAGGGCCTTGTTGAAGGTGTTGGCACCCGCAACCTTCTGATCCTTAGAGAAGTCCTTCCCCGTCGTAGGGTTGGAGGCCAGGGAGGTGGAAACGAACCCGGTTGGGATAATCGTGTTCACACCGACCACCTTCTTGGCCAGCTGCTTGCGGTCAAGTGCGGCGGAGACACCCTGCCGGAAGTCCTTGTTGTTGAAGAGCTTGGCGAGGTTAGTGTTCTTGTCCTGGTAGTTGTATGCCAGGTAGCTGACGTAAGAGTATGCGTACGTCTTGTAGTCACTCTCGCTGGCGTAGTTGGCAACCTGGGTGGCATCCAGCTGCGTCATGTCGAGCTTGCCGGTCTGGTACAGGTCCAGGCTGGAGGTGCTGTCAGACACAACGTTGTAGGTAATCTTGTCGAGCTTGACGGCCTTCTTGTCCCAGTAGTCGTTGTTCTTCACGAACGTCCAGTTGTTGGCCGTCCCGTTCCACTTGCTAATCTTGAAGGGCCCGGAGTAGACGGTGTACTTGGCGTTGGTGCCGTACTTGCTACCGTACTTTTCAACCACCTTCTGATTCTGGGGGCCAAAGAGTGGGTAGGCCATCAGGACCTTGAAGTAGGCAATTGGCTGATCGAGGCTAACGACCACGGTGTGCTTGTCGGTCGCCTTGATGCCCAGCGTGCTTGGGTCTTTCTTCCCGTTAACGATGTCGCTGGCGTTCTTGATGCCTTCGAACAGGTATGCGTATGGGGACGCGGTCTTCGGCGTCACCGTCCGCTGCCAGGAATAAACGAAATCCTGCGCCGTGATTGGGTCGCCGTTACTCCACTTCGCGTTCTTCCGAATCGTGAAGGTGTAAGTCTTGCCGTCCGCGCTGACCTTGGTCTTGGACGCGAGCCCGGCTTCTGCCTTCCCGTTCTTACCCAGCCGGAACAGGCTTTCGAACACGTTCCCGGTCTGGCCGTAACCAGTTGATTTTGAAATGTCGATGGTGTCGAGCTGCGCAGACGCGGGCAGGTTAAGTACCTGCTTCTTGTCGGCGTCGCTGCTCTTACTGCTACCGCAAGCCGCCAGCACTACAGCACTCAACAACGTAACGGTGCCCAGACTAACGACCTTCAACCAATTTTTCTTCGCCATGAAAATTCTCCTTGATGCTAATCGCTTATCGACTAGCGTTCTTGCTTCCTCAAACTACCGACGCGGTCCGTGCAACAACAGCAACACATACGCATCACCCCCAAAACTTGCGGCCTGGCCGCACGTGCACAAGGCGGCCAGCCGATCACCATGCGGACTCACTTACTTTTCGTCCGCTCACATTTTTCATAATGCCATATGAAAACAAGCTAATCAACCGCAACATTGTATGGTTTTGTAAAAGTGCTTTGTTCACTTTGCTGACACCGACCGCAACCTGCAGTCCACATAATACTGGTCATGACCCGATCACCTGCTCTCGCAATGCTAATTTTGCCGAAAAAAAGACGCCCCACAGATTCCGCTGAATCTGTAGGGGCGTCATTGCGCGTTACCACCCTAATTCGCTAGACTCGTGCCTAGCCTCAACCGTACAGGACGCACTGCGCCCGATACGTTGCAGGATAACGGCTGCATCCGGGTTGGTGGCTCATACCCCAACCTGCTCGGAGCTCATTTTCATGCGGGCCTGCGCCGGGGCTTCCACCAATTCCCCTTCTCTGTCGACGCGTACCGACAATCTCTTCTCGTCAGTGCATTGCTTAATTGCTGCTTATTATGCCATGATTTCGGCGTACGTCAAGGGGCAAATGCGGCGACATTACGTCACAGGTGGACAATTTGGCGGCAATTTGTATGGTTTTAGGTGGTGTGGTGGCTGGTAGATGGGGAAAAGTCGGCGGGACGGTGTGACATAAATATTTTTTGCCCACTACACGCCAAATCGATTACTGAGCGCGATGATTGCACGCAGGAGTTGTTGTTTTCCTTGAATCACCGCATCCAGATTATCGGTGACGTTGACGTATAAGATGCCCCGGTCTAGTTTAACCGCCTCATTCCACGCAATTTTGGTGATTTTTTGTGCCGTTTTTGGTGCGTGCACATCCACACCACTAGTACTAATCAGGTCAGTGGTGAAGCCGCCCTCCTCCATGCGAATTAACCCATCAGTGGTCGGAAACATGTAGAGTTCAATGTTGTCCCCGTTCGCACGGAAAAACTCGGTCGAGATGGTGTACACACCGCTATTTGAATCAGCCGCGGGCGTAATCTTTTCAGCTGGGGTCATCCGTTGATACTGGGTAAACCATTTGTTGTTTGGCATTACGACTCCTCCTTAAGGTTAATGTGTTTCAAAAATCGAACCCAAGTATCAGCAACATCATCTACATTCGGAAATTCACATTTATCAGTAGCATATGCAATCGCATCTGGTTTTCGTTGCCCAGGATTATACAAATGTATATGTCCTCGACCACGAATAATCTCACCACTTGGGTTTTTATGAAAACCATCCACGTCCAGTCGGATTAACGGCAAATTAGATTTTTTAAATCGTAAAAACATTGTGTAGCAAACCTCTTTATGTCGTAAACTTCGAAGATAGAAGTGTAGAACATAATTAGGCAGTTTAGTTGAACCTGAAGTGATGATAAAGTCAGCGGTCATGATGTCTTCTGACAGTGGTTCTCGCAATTTTGCAGTAAAACTTACCAAGTCGTTTGGATTCACAGCATATTTTTTAACCTGGATTAACCAAGCAATCTGTGCTTTAGTCAACGAATATTCATCCAGCATTTCGTCACCCCTTTATGCGTCTATATATAGATTTCGCAAAAAAGGGTTAAATGCCCCGAAAAATTCTTCGTCTACCTAAATTTTAAGCAATTAATCTACACCCAGCAACATTTCACCGCATGACCCTAACTAATTACACCTGCCGAATCTTATCCACAATCAGCTGCCCACTGCGTTCGCGGTGCATCTCCCAGACCTCAACGGACCGCTTCAGCTGGGCCACGTCGCGCATCTGCTTGTTGAACGCCTCGTCCTTATCGGTGTACTCCAAGTACTGCCGCTTCTGGGCCGTCACCATCACGTGGGCGAGGTCGTCGCGCAGGGTCGGCTCCTCTTCTAGCTCGACAATCGCCACGTCGGTAATGCGGTTATAGATATTTTTGTGCGCGTACTTATTCAGCGCCGCCGTCTGTTGCCGCAGCAAACCGGACCCGAAGACTTGGGCCAGATCATCCTGGTTGTTCTCCGACAGGTCATTTTGCACGCGGTAATAGAGCGCGCTGAACTCGGCATCCAGCTCCGGCGTGATTTTGACCACCGACTCGGGGTGCGCCCGCTCGTAACGCTTGCGTTTGCGCCAGTTAACGAAGAGGTGTACTGCCAGTGCCAGCAGCAATACCATAATAATCGAGCCGCCGACCTGGTGCCCCGGCAGGAAGAAGAACAGCACGCGCCGGCCGGTGTAGAACTTGTTGCCGCCGCCATGGAAGGCCCGCGCCCCGAGATGTCCGCCGACGCTGGCGGAGGTGAATACACTCGGCAGCAGCATGAAGCCCGTAGCTGCCGCCATCATCATTGTCCGAATCTTTTTATGCATGAATTGTTTACGCTTTCTGATATTGGTCTACCAGAATTTTAGCATACAAATCCCCCCGGTGCCCGTGCTAAGATTAGGATAACAGCAAGTGTACACGTGGAGGCAAGTTATGAAATTCGTCATCGCACCAGATTCATTCAAAGGCAGTCGCACCGCCGCGCAAATCGCCGCGGCCATCAAGTCCGGGCTCACCCGCGTGTTCCCCGACGCCGAATACGTGCTCATCCCCATGGCGGACGGCGGCGAGGGCACCGTCCAGTCGCTGGTCGACGCCACGGCCGGGCGGAAAATCAGTGCGGTGGTCACTGGACCGCTGGGCACCCCCGTCACCGCGGAGTTCGGCATCCTGGGCGACGGCGTCACCGCGGTAATCGAAATGGCGGCGGCGAGTGGTCTCGACTACACGACAGCCGCCACGCGCAACCCGCTGACGGCCACCACGTACGGCACCGGCGAACTGATTCGTGCGGCCCTCGACCAGGGCGTCCGGCACATCATCCTCGGCCTGGGCGGCAGTGCTACCAACGATGGCGGGGCCGGCATGGCGCAGGCACTCGGGATTCGGCTGCTGGATGCGCAGGGGCGCGACCTGGAACGCGGCGGGGCCGCCCTCGCCCACTTGGCCCGCATTGACCTGACCGGCGCAGACCCGCGGTTAGCGCAGACCGAGTTCATCCTCGCCGCCGACGTCACGAACCCCCTCACCGGACCAAATGGTGCCTCAGCGGTTTTCGGCCCGCAAAAAGGCGCCACGCCCGCAATGGTGCAGGAGCTGGATACCAGCCTCGCCCACTTCGCTGCCGTTATCCAGCAGGCCACCGGCAAGGACGTCGCGCAGGTGCCCGGTGCTGGGGCCGCCGGCGGTCTCGGCGCCGGTCTGCTGGCGTTCACGCACGCGCGGCTGGAGCACGGCATCGAGATTGTGACGCGCTACACCCACCTCAAGGAGCGGGCGCGCGGAGCCGATTACGTCTTCACCGGTGAGGGCGGCATTGATTTCCAGACACAATACGGCAAAACGCCATTCGGGGTCGCACGCGCCACCAAGGCGGTTGCCCCGAACGCCCCAGTGATTGTCCTGGCCGGCAACATTGGCCGCGGCGTCGACGTGCTGTACGGGCCGGACAAAATCGACGCCATTTTCGCCACCCCCAGCGGTGCCAAATCGCTCGCCCAGGCCATTGCGGATACGGACAGCGACGTGTCCGCATTGGCGGAGAATGTGGGTCGGCTGCTGCGGGCGCGCAGGTAACGCGCGCCGTACTGAACTGTGCACCAATCTGTGCCATGGTGTTATAATTTATGTAGGCGAGGAGCAGGCGCGCTCCTCTCGCAAAACCAATAATTTTAGTGGTGCCAAGTAGATTAGTAACGATCAACCGACCGCCTTCACTCAGCAGGAGCTATGGCGGTCTTTTTGCGTCCTAATCCAACGCAAGAATGGCAACAACCAGCGCGATGATGGAGCTGCTTATCTGCTTCAATTCGACGCAATGGTGTTATAATTTATGTAGGCGGGTAGCAGGTACGCTCCTCTCGCAAAACCACTAATTTTAGTGGTGCCAAACTAGCTAGTCTAAACATCAGACCGCCTTAGCTTTGCAGCAGCTATGGCGGTCTTTTTGCGTCTTAATCCAACGCAAGAATGGCTACGACCAGCGCGATGATCGCGACAATGAGACTCGCAAACTTCAACGCAAGGTCGATTGCATCCTTGATGGACATCGAATTCGCCTCCTTCGAATGGATTTAACATACACAATTACTCGCATAGGCATCAGCTCTTCGAAGGCACCACCAAATAGCACTTTTGCTAACTTTAACTCTAGCGTAAAACGGCAAAATCTACTAAGAAAAACTTTTGCTGAGATTTTGAAACGCCTAGTTAACGGCATTCCTTAATTCAGCTAGGCGGTAAATTCGCCGTCTTGTTGCAATTTATAGCTAATTACTTCCAACTTATTGCACCAAAAACGGCCGCCCACATCACGTGAGCGGCCGTTCGTTTACACTATTTTTTACTTCAGGACGCGGAACCGATCTGCCTTGTCCATGTAGTCCTTGTCGCCGGCCTGAGCTTCGATGGAGCCGAATGGCATCTCGGCACGCAGGCGCCAGTTAGCAGGAATATCGAAGGCTTCGCGAACCATGTCGTCGATGATTGGGTTGTAGTGCTGCAAGTTAGCGCCAATCCCGTTCTCGGCGAGGGTGACCCAGGTGTTCAGCTGTGCGGAACCCTGACCCTGCTCGGACCAGTCGTAAAAGTTGTCGGCGTACAGGGGGAAGTCCTTCTCGAGCTTCGCCACAACGTCGGTGTCGGTGAAGTACATGATGGTCCCGTATGCCGCCTTGAAGCTGGCAATCTTGGCCTTGGTCTTCTCGTATGCGGCTTCAGTTGGCACTTCACTCTTGAGACGATTCACAACGATGTCCCAAAGCTTGTCGTGGTTCTCGCCGAACAGGAACACGGCGCGGGTGGTCTGGGAGTTGAACGCAGTTGGGGTTTCCTGAATGACGTTCTCCACCAGGTCAACAATCTCGTCGTCGCTCTGCTTGACGTTCTTGCCGAGGTTGTAGATACTCCGACGCTTCTTAATCAGGTTCAATACTTCACTATTCATAAGATACTCTCCTTTGCTGTGTCCGGGCCGATGACGGCTGCGGACGGCACGTGATATTAGCGAACGCGGTGGCAATTAATTACCTGCGTTTTGCTTACTGGATTATCATAGACCCTTACTAAAAATAAGTAAACCCACAAACGTATTTTCGCCCCGGTTTCGGTTATCCATACCTTAATTTTAGCAAGGTGGATTAGGTGAATGCAAGCGGTACCACAGAGGCAATTATGTCTGACTAATAAATGCCGTTAAGCCCCGCCAATACGCGATTTATCCACGTTCGCTCATTGCCAATCTAGCATGCAGCCCGTCTTTGTGTGGACTACCGCCAAAGTCCGGCAAAAAAATTTCATTTCCCTTCAATTTGCGCCCAAAAAAATGCGCGTTCTGAGCAGATTTCCGCCCAAAACGCGCACACAAGATACAAAATTAAATGACAAAATTAGTGGAAATACCCGATGATCATCGCCGCGCCCAAAATGAAGAGCACCACGGTCGTGATCACCGCATACAGCGTGTCGTGTTCCTTGATGAACGCGTAAATCGATACGACCACGCGCAAAACGGGCGTCAGGATGAGCAGGAAGATCCCGGTCATGAGGACGGCGTACGGCCGCAGCTGAACCGTGCCGCGCAGGATGCTCATGATGCGGTGCGGGTGCACGCCGGCAGGATAACCCGTCGTGCCGGTCGCGAAGTTCAGGATGAGGCCGAAGATAATCACGGCGGCGGCCACGATGACCCCGACGCGCAGAATCTTGCCGATGACCAGCTCAACTTCCTTGTTTTCTTCCGTCAAACTTGGTGAATTTTTTTCTGGCATTAGAGGCTCACCCCGAATCCTTTAAGCAGCATTTGCAGCCCCATGTAGGCCACAATCGGGATGAAAATCATCCGCAGCACGCGCGTTGGCAGCACCTGCATGATACGCGACCCAATCAGCGCACCGACGATAATGCCGATGGCCAGGGGACCGGCAATCTGCGGCTGCAGCGAACCGTTGAAGAAGTACACGGTCGCGCTCGCCGCGGCGGTGACCCCCATCATCAGGTTGGACGTCGCGCTACTTGGCTTGAGTGGCATGTGCATGATGGTGTCCATGGCAATCACCTTGAACGCCCCGCTCCCGATGCCGAGCAGCCCGGACGCAATCCCGGCGCCGAACATCATGGCAAAACCGCCAGGCACGTTGGTCACTGAATAGTCGACCTGCTGCAAGGCAGCCTTGTCGTAGTACGAGCCGTTCAGCCGCAGCTTGGTGGCAATCCGGTCATTGGTTTCCGCCGGCGCCGCGTCTTTTTTGCCAATCAGCTTCCGCACCATGTTGTAGCTGGAAAACAGCAATAGCGCACCGAACAGCCAGTAGAGGAACTTGGTGTCGACGAGGCCGGACACGATGGCCCCGACTACCGCTCCGACCGTCGTTGCGATTTCGAGGAACATCGCCACCCGCAGGTTCAGCATTTCGTCCCGCAAGTAGGCAATCGTGGCACCGGAACTGGTCGCGATGACGGCAATCACCGACGCGGCAATCGCGTACTGAATCGGCAGCCCCATCACGATGGTCAGCACGGGGGTGATAATCATCCCCCCGCCGATACCCATGATGGCACCGAGGATGCCCGCGCCGAGCCCCGTCAGCATGAGGAGTAGCAGCTGATCCATTAG
Organism: Lacticaseibacillus sharpeae JCM 1186 = DSM 20505; assembly: GCF_001436225.1. Taxonomy (GTDB): domain Bacteria; phylum Bacillota; class Bacilli; order Lactobacillales; family Lactobacillaceae; genus Lacticaseibacillus; species Lacticaseibacillus sharpeae. The sequence continues at coordinate 17,861 of NZ_AYYO01000024.1, forward strand.
TCAGCCACCTTCTTGGTCCGCGTGGTCTTCTTGGCTGGGGCCTTCTTCGCGGTGGTCTTCTTCGTCGCTGGTTTCTTCGCGGTCGACTTCTTGTTGGTTACGCGCTTCGTGGTCGTCTTCTTCGTTGTCTTGCGGGTCGTCTTCTTGGCGGCCGGCTTAGCAGCAGGTTCTGGTGCGGGCTTAGCCGCTTCCTCCGCGATGTGCTGCAGCTGTTCGACGGCGTGTGGCGCCACATTGGCCAGCAGTGCATCGGTGTTGCGGACAAACTCATCGCTGGTGGCAAGTTCGTCAATCCGCAGCCCGGATGCGTTCAAGAACGGGTTCTCGGTGACGAGGTAAATCTTGACCGGCACGATTTCTTCGATTTCAAAGAAGTTGCCCGCCTTCTTCGCGTTGGCCAACGGCATGTTGATGATGCCGGTCTCGAAGCTAACCGTCGTTGGCACCGCCGTCTGCACGGTCAGCGTGGCCCGCATCAGCTGGTTTGCCTGCACCGCCTGCACGACTGCGGCCACCACTGGCTGCAGGGCCAGGCCCATCCCCGTTGCGTCCGGCACCATCTCGGGCGACACGCTCTGCTCGAAGTGCTGCACCTCGTCATTTGCCGCCATATCCAGGTATTTCTGTACGTTAATGTCCATATCTGCTTCTCCTTGCTCCCAGCCACAGCCACGGTGCGCTGCGTCGCCAAGGCTCCTATCTGCGCGGTTCAACCCGCGTCGTCCGCGGCCAATTCGCCGCTGCTTCTAATACACGGGAATAATCATAGCCTATCGCACCGGCCAATGGCAAATTATCCGCGGAATCTTCGTACTTTTTCACGCCATTTTACCAACTCTTAGCACTTCAATTGGCAGCTGTGGTAACATCGCAAGGGACACTACATAATCACGACGCGAAAGGAGAACGCAATGACCGCGACACGCATGGGCATCAGGCAGCTAGTTGAATTCACGGTGCGCACCGGCGACCTCAATCCCGTCACCCAGGCCAGCAACAACACCGCCCAGCTCGGCAGTCGCATTCACCGCCAGCTGCAAGACGCCCACGACGAGGACGGCTACGAAAGCGAAGTCTATATGAAGCAAACCGCCACGGTCGCCGGTCAGGAATACATCATCGACGGGCGTGCAGACGGCGTTTTGACCACCGACACCGGCGTGCTGGTGGAAGAAATCAAGACGTCAGCGCGCAGCTTCGTTAAGCTCGACAAGAACACCACTGACCGCTACTGGGCCCAGGTCTTCGTGTACGGCCACTACCTGTGCCAAGAACGCGACCTGGACGGGGTCGACATCGACCTGATCTACTACGACACGCGGCACAAGGAAACCAGCCACCACCAGCAGCACAAGACGGCGGCCGAACTGGCTGATTTTTACCGCGAGCTGCTCGCCCAGTTCGCCATCTGGATGCAGATGCGCGCGGATATTGTCAAAACGCGTAACGAATCGGCCAACAAATTGCAATTTCCGTTCCCCGAATTTCGCGCCGGCCAGCGCCAGTTCTCCGCGAACGTCTACAAAACCATCTATACTGGCAGCCGCCTGTTCGTGGAGGCACCCACCGGCACGGGTAAAACCATGTCGACGCTCTTCCCAACCGTGAAGGCCATGGGCGCCGGTCTCATCAACCGCGCCTTCTACCTCACCGCCAAGGCCGCCACCCGCGGCGTGGCCGAGGACGCGATGGCCCGCATGACGGCTAAGGGCCTGCACGCCAAGAGCATCACGCTGACCGCCCGCGACACCATTACTTTCGCAGACGAGCCCGAAGACGCCACGCAAAACCCCTACATGCTCGGCTACTACGACCGCCTGCTGCCGGCCCTGGTCGATTTGCTCAGCCACAACGACTGCATCACCCGCAGCGTCATCGAGGACTATGCCCACAAGCACACGCTGGATCCGTTCGAGTTCTCGCTCGACGCCAGTCTCTTTTGCGACGTCATCATTTGTGATTACAACTACCTATTCGACCCGCGCGTGTTCCTGCAGCGCTTCTTCGCCGATGACGACGCCGGCAACTTCTTCCTCATCGACGAAGCCCACAACCTCGTCGACCGTTCCCGCAGCATGTACTCGGCCCAGATCAACCGCGCCGCCTTCACGGATTTATTGCCGGAGTTGAAGCAGAAAAAAGGGCACGCCGACAGCAAGCTCACCAAGCTGCGCAAGGTCATCCGCGCCGTCATCGAGTGCCTGAACGTCCTCGACAGCAACCTGGACAAGGACGAGCACTTCCAAGACGAAGCCATCGAGCAAGTTCACGAGGTGCTGGACGCCTTCACCACCCAGTTCCACGACTGGCTGGAAATGGAGCAAAATGGCGAAGTCAAGCACGTGGTCGACACCTGCCTGGACACGTTCTTCCTGGCCAATGCGTACCTGAAAATCAGCGAGCTGTACAACGAGGTCTACGTCACCCGCACCTTCCGCGACAACGGCGACCTGTGCGTACGTTTGGTGTGCCTGAACGCCAGCGACTTCCTCGACGCCAGCATGAACAAGGGCTGCGGCGCCGTCCTGTTCTCCGCCACCCTCACGCCGATGGATTACTACCGCGACGTGCTCGGCGGCCTGGACAACAGCCTGGCCACGGGCATGCCATCACCCTTCCCGCCCGCAAACCAGCTGGTCTTCGTCGCCCAGAACATCCAGACTACCTACCGCGAACGCGACGCGAGTCTGCCGGCCATCACGGCGGCGCTCACCGCCATGACGATGGCGCACGCCGGCAACTATCTGGTCTTCGCGCCTTCGTACTCCTATCTGGAAAAAGTCCGTGGCGCCTTCCAGCTCGCCAATCCGAACGCGGAGGTGGTCACGCAAAAATCGGGCATGTCCAGCACGGATCGGGACAGCTTCCTGGCCGCCTTCACGCCCGGCAACAACGTCACGGGCTTCGCGGTGCTCGGCGGGAGCTTCGCCGAGGGCATCGACCTGCGCGGCAAGGCCCTCGAAGGTGTGGCGGTGGTTTCGGTCGGCCTGCCCGGCTTGTCTGGAGAAACCGACCGGCTGAAGGAATACTACCAGCACCGCAACGGCCAAGGCTTCGCGTACGCCTACCAGCTGCCGGGCTTCAACAACGTTCTCCAGGCAGCCGGCCGCGTCATCCGCGGCGCCAAGGACGTCGGCGTGGTGCTTCTGCTGGACCGCCGCTTCGCTGAACGCCGTTACGTCGACCTGTTCCCCCGCCACTGGCAGCACTGGCAGACGGGCCGGTCAACCCGTGACCTGGCCAACGCACTGGATACGTTCTGGCAGGCACACGCTGCCGACACGGATAAATAAAAAAATGCCCCGGATCCGCATTGCTGAATTGGCATGCGGGCCGGGGCATTTACTATGTATAAGTTAATTTGTGATTAAGCATAAGTGTTCGGCCCGCGTTTTCGGGCATAAAAAAACCACCGAAGTCGGTGGAAAGTTTGGGGGAACTTTTTTGGGGAGTGTAAGTTTAGGTTTGTTTTGGGCTTGTCGCCCTTACGTATATTATATTACCGCTAATTCCGGCTAAATCGAATCAATTTAGACAAGAAATGTTCACCGGTTTGTGATTTTGTAAAAGTGTATGATTATGGTTTGATAAGTTGTAACGAAAGATTGCATTTCCGGCAAAATAATTACGCCCAAAACGTTAATGGTGGCAACCGCTAACAGCCGTTATTTATTCATGCAGAGCGTTCGTGCAGCGCCGCCATCACGGCATTGCGTGGCCGTCGACGGTTATTGTTAAATTATCAATGAATAAGTTTCTTGATTTGAGCTTATCATTAATATTCGTTAACTAATATGGTAGCCTTTAGTTGGCTAGCTGGCCATCCTTTTACGCAAAAAGCTTACCTAATAATTTCACCAAGTCAAACAGGTTGTAACCGGTAACTGGATCGTAATTGGGCAATTATCGGGGTGTTTTATTGATTTACTTATGCCACCATAAACATTTCGTTTAATTTCCGCACTACTATCGTTCCTGCCACTGATTCGCAGGATTTTCGTCACAGATGTTGACAGGTCTAGGCCACGTGTTATAATTGGACTATACCAATGATGAAGCGGAACAAAAACCATAAAGAGGGGTACTAACAATGCAAGTACGCGTATTTAACAACAAGGATGAAGCTAGTCAGGCAGCATTCGAAATCATCAAGGACGGCATGGCTAACGGCGCCAAGACGCTGGGCCTCGCAACTGGTAGCTCACCAGTTGCTCTGTACGACAAGATGACCGCCAGCGACCTGGACTTCAGCAACATGACCAGTGTTAACCTGGACGAATACGTTGGTCTTTCTGGCGACAACGACCAGAGCTACCGTTACTTCATGAACAGCCACCTGTTCAACAAGAAGCCATTCAAGGAAACCTTCGTGCCCAACGGTCTCGCAACCGACGCGGACAACGAACCTGCACGCTACGACCAGGTAATTGCTAACCACCCAATCGACATCCAGCTTCTGGGTATCGGTCGCAACGGCCACATCGGCTTCAACGAACCAGGTTCACCACTTGATGGCGGCACGCAGAAGGTGCACCTGACCCAGTCCACGATCGACGCTAACGCCCGCTTCTTCGCAGATGAAAAGGACGTACCTACCTACGCATACTCCATGGGGATTGGCTCCATCCTGAAGGGCAAGAAGATCCTGCTCCTCGCATTCGGCGAAGACAAGGCCGACGCAATCAAGGCCACCGTTGAAGGCCCCGTAACCACCGACTGCCCTGCATCCGCACTGCAGAACCACGACGACGTAATTCTCCTCGTCGACGAAGCAGCAGCAAGCAAGCTGAGCAAGTAGCATTTTAATGCGTACTTGCTCACTTACGCACGTAGTAGTAGCTGAGCAAGTAGCATTTTTAAACCTAGCATTACCAAAATCCGTTCACCCCGTGTGAACGGATTTTTTTGGCAGAAAAAGACCTCTCGCATTAATCTGCGGAAGGTCTTCCTTTACTAAATCAAGCTATTGATAAATGAAGTGAACAATCGTCGGTCATTCTTGCTCAGCTTACCAATTATTCGATATTCTGGTAAATCATCAATATCTAGTTCCGTATTTACATCAATCCAGGACGGTTTACGTAACCCGGCAAGTTGCCAATCATGTATTTCAAAGTACTTTGCTCGGATACGTTCAGACTTCGTTGCATACTTACTGGTTATTTTGAAAACGTGATCTTTTTCGTCCTCACCAATACCGTCAATAATCAGAACCGGTCTTCTCTTACCGCCATTTGCATCGGTGAACTTGACGAAAACAACTGCCACTTCATTAGTAGTCATCATCTTCATCCTCAAGCAAATAATCAGCAACTGCTTGCTTACCGCTGATTACAGGAATCTTAGCTTTAGAAACTGCCTGAGATAAACGGATATCCAAAACTTCATCCTCAGTAAGCTCAAGTGAAAATGGTATCTTGCCTTCTGCCGCAATTCTTTTCAGCAATGCATTAACCACTGACGAAACGCTGAAGCCCAGCCGATCTAAAACCAATCGTGCTTGTTCATCGGCATCCTTATCCACATTAGCCTGAAGCTTTTTCTTCGTTGCATCCACAATAAGCACCCTCTTTCACTCCAATATTACTCCATTATCAATCCGTATTCAATCACATTGAAGTGGATGACGAAAAAGGAGCCAGACCCCACAATTACCCGGTGTCTGGCTCCTATTTTCTGTTCCCCTGTTTCCACGACGCACTGAATACTACTCTGCTGCTGCCATGAGCGCAGTCATTCGCTGACTAATCTGATTGACGGCGAGGCGTGCTGTGTGCAAGTGGCGCTTGTTCACTGCGGTTGGTTTCACACGATACTCTTCCTGCGCCAAGTCACGGTCAGCATCGAGCGCACGCACATCTAGCTTAATGAGCCGCACGGTTTGTTGACGGAGCTTGGTGCTAAGAGCTTGGCGTCGCTGCGGATTGTTGGCCCCGGCCAGTAGTGCGTCGGTCCGAGCAATCTCTTTGCGTTGCCGCTGAATCTGTCCGTGCGCTGCGGTAATCCGCGCACGTAAAGCAGCGCGGACACTACTGGCCGCCTCTGCTTTATTGCGATTCATCGTGAAACCAATGCCGATGAGCAAAACGGAAATCATCAGCGCCATACCTCCCCAGATATAACGTGAACGGTTGTTGCTGTACATGGTATTCACATCCTAAACTTACTGCGATCCCCATCGCAATTGCTTACGAACTTATTATTACACAAAGGATATGATAATACTAAGGTTAAATTTTCTGCATTTTGGCGAATGCCGACCATAAGTAAATAACATGAATCAGCAAACCATGGCGGCAACTTTTCTGGCCATCTAGACCACATTTGGCCCTGTGAAACGCCGTAGAGTGGGTCTTGCCTTAAATATTCATTCACGGACTATCATACGAGTAGTTTTTACTTATACCTTTCCGAACCGCTTTTCGCCAAACTCGGCGCAAAAAAAGTTTTCCACTCCGCACAAAAACGGCGCGAACCCCTGCGAGTTTGCGCCGTCATCTGCGTTAATTAATCTTACTGGTTGTCGTTGTTCTGGTGCTTGGAGACGATGGAGTCAGCCTTGGAGCGGGTGCTGCTTACTTCGTCTTGTGCCTGCTGGAGCTGCTTGTCCTTCGCGTCTGCGTTGGCCTTGTTGTCCGCAGCTTCCTTCTTGGCAGCGGTGAGCTGGTTGTTCAGGTCGTTCACGCTGTTGTTCAGGGTGTCAATCTTGCTGTTCAGAGTAGAAATGGTGCTGTTAGCGGTGTTGACTTACTGCTGCTTAGCGTCAACTTCCTTCTGCTTGTCAGCAACCTTAGCGTTACCGTCCGCAATTGCCTGCTGCGTTTCCGTAATCTTCTGCTGGATCTGTGCCTGCAGGTTTGCTTCTTCGGAATCCTTCTGCTGCTTGAGCTGGTTGTAGCTGTCCTGCAGCTGGCTAACCTGGTTCTTCGCGTTGGTCAGGTCGCTCTGCGCGGTGGTCAGTGCGGACTGCACGCTTGCGAGCTGGCTCTTAGCATCCTTCAAGTCGCTTTCGGTCTGCTTGAGCTTGTCTTCCTTGGTCGTGATCATCTGGTCGAGCTTGTCGAGGTCCTGGTTGATGGCGGTCACGTCGTTGTGGCCAGCCCAGTAGGTGTCAGCGAACGTCTTCACACCGACACCGGCGAAACCTACGAGCACTGCTGCAGTAGCAACAGAAGCGATTTTAGCACCCAGGCCGAGTTTTGCAAAAGTCTTGAACATAATAATTTCCTCCATGGTCGGGCTACGTAGATTGGTTGTCGCTCGCAGTAGCACTCTTCGTTTTTGTTTTTAAGTTACGTTTTGTTTACAAGATACATTATGCCTGTTATTAAATTTAAAAGCAACCTAAATTGCGTAAAAAAGTAAGTAAAGAATTTGCAAACGTTGATATATCAACGTTTATCTGCAAATTTTCCCGTCCAAATGTATAAAGAAAAAGCTTGATGGTACTATAAGTTTTACGAATTTAGCCGTTTCACGTTGTAGAACCGGCGTTTTTTATTTCATTGGTAACATTTAGACCGACAATTTTGCTGAAAGTCGGTCGTGAGCATGCAGAAAATATTCATAAAATTACATTCAAAAATTTTGTGTAGCCAACAAAAAATCCCCTGCTTAACGCGCAAACCGGCGTCAAACAAGGGATTCAGCAGATATATTTTGATAATCCGTTCGTTACTCGTTGTTCTGTTTTACCCAATTAATGGATAACCGAACCATAACGTGACTAGTTAAACAGCTCCGCACTACCAGCTGGTACGTGTACCAGGTCGCGGGCAACCAGCTCCTCGGCAATCTGCACGGTGTTCCATGCAGCACCCTTCAGCAGGTTATCGGACACAACCCACATGTGGTAAGCACCGGGGTTCTCGACATCGGCACGGATGCGGCCGACGAAGGTGTCGCGGCTGCCTTCAGCGGTGATTGGCTGGGGGTAAATCTGGTGGGCAGGGTCATCCTGAACCACCACGCCGGCAGCACCCGTCAAGCTCTGGCGGATTTCGTCAGGGGTTGGCTGCTTCTCGGTTGTGAAGTAGACCGTCTCACCATGACCGATTGGCACGGGCACACGGACACAGGTAGCTGTGACCTTGATGTCCGTACTGTTCTTGTCGCCGTACATGATCTTCTTGGTTTCGTGGATCATCTTCCACTCTTCATGCGTGTAATCGGCATCCTCGAACACGTCAATCTGTGGCAACAGGTTGAATGCCAGTGGGTAGTGCTTCTTGTCACCCTTCACTGGCAGGATTTCTGCCTGCATCTCCTTGCCGTCAATCTTCTCCTGTGCTTCACGGTACAGTTCGTTGATGGCAGACTGGCCAGCCCCACCAGCTGCCTGGTAGGTGGAAACAATAATCTGGTTCAAGCCGAACTTCTGGCGCACTGGTTCAAGCGCAACGACCATCTGGATGGTGGAGCAGTTCGGGTTCGCGATGATCCCGTTGTGGTTCGCCAGTGCGTCTGGGTTAACTTCAGGCACAACCAAAGGCACGTTGTCGTTCATGCGGAAGAAGGAGGTGTTGTCGACACAGACAGCGCCGCGCTTCACCGCTTCGGGCAGCAGGCGTCCGGAGACGGAACCACCAGCGGAAGCCAGAACCAGGTCGACACCGTTGAATGAATCCGGCACGGCCTCTTCAATCGTGACGGGTTCACCCTTGAAGTAGAGGGTCTTGCCCGCGGACCGGGACGATGCGAGCAGGTGAATCTCGCCCACCGGAATCGTGGACTGTTCGAGCTGCTCGATCATGCGGGTACCCACCGCACCGGTGGCCCCCAGAATTGCTACTGTGTACTGCTTTGCCATAAAATATTTCCCCCATATCACCGGCACACGCGCCGGCTTATTCACTGCAAAATATTCGCGGTGTGTATTTTTGCGGTCCGCAACTGCGCAGCCGCTAACGATTTGGAACTTGAAACCCTAATATACCACCACGCGGAACTAGTGCGTGCGGACAAAATTCTGAATTCGCCGGATGCATTCTTCCAGGTTCGCCGTTGATGCGGCGTAGGACAGGCGCACGTAACCCTCACCCCCGGGACCGAAGACGGAACCAGGAACCAGCCCGACTTTGGCCTCCTTGGCGAGCGTGTAGACGAACTGCACGTCGTCGGTGCCGAACTGCGCCGGCATCTTGGCGAAAATGTAGAAGGCCCCGCCCGGTGTTGGTGCGTCGAAGCCGACTTCCTTCAGCCCCGCCAGCACCAGGTCACGGCGCTTATGGTAGACATCGCGCATCTTGGCCGCATCATCGCGCCCATTAACCAGCGCTTCGACCGCGGCCCGCTGCATGGGGCTGGCCACCGTTGTCACCATGTACTGGTGCATCTTGCCGACCTGCGCCGTCAGTTCCTTGGGTCCCGCCACGTAGCCGACCCGGTAGCCAGTCATCGCGTGGGACTTACTGAAGCCGCTGATGAGCAGCGTCTGTTCTGGCAGCAACTTGGCCAGGCTCAGGTGGTCTTCGTCGTAGGACAGTTCCGCATAAATTTCGTCAGACAGCACCAGCATGTCCGTCTGCGCAATCGCCGCCGCCAAGGCCTTGATCTGCGCGTGTGTGTAGGTGACCCCAGTTGGGTTGCCCGGGTAATTCAGCACGATTGCCTTGGCGTCTGGGTGCGCCGCCAGCACGGTCTGCAGGCGTTCCGGCGTCATGATGAACTCAGGAGCGGTGTTGACCTCGACCACGTTCATCCCGTTCATCCGGCCAATCGCGGAATAGAGCGGAAATTCAGGGGTCGGCACAATCAGCGTGTCGCCAGGGTTGAACAGACCGCCGAGGGCCGCCGCGATGGATTCCGTCGCGCCGACCGTCACGATAACTTCTTCAGCCACATACTGGCCGCCGAAGCGTTCGTTCAGGTACTTGGCCACGTTCTCACGCAGGTCCATGTAGCCCATGGACGGCGCGTAGTGGGACCAATCATCGCGGATGGCCGCTTCGGTGACGCGTTTGATGTGTTCGGGCACCGCAAAGTCGGGTTCGCCGAGCGTCAACTTGATGATTCCGGGAATGTTACTGATGTTCTGGTCAACCGCGCGAATTGCGGATGGTTCGATGGTCGCCAGCGCCTTGTTGCCAAGTTGCGCGAGCGCAGGTTTGAGTTCTGTCATGGTTACTTCTTTCCTGGGCAAATGCGGGGCATCTGCCTTTGTGCATGGGTACGAAAAATTTTACTTAAGCAGTGAATCGAGGCCAACAGTCAGGGCGTCAGGCAGGCCATTCACGCTGCGGATGGACAGGGCAATGCCCGCCATGAAGGAGGAGCGGTCGAAAGAGTCCTGGCGAATGGTCAAGGCTTCACCGGGGCCGCCGAAGATAACTTCTTCGGAGGCGTTAAACCCGGGCAGCCGGACTGCGTGGACCTGGATGCCGTCGATGTCCTCACCGCGTGCAGGCGCGTCGGACTTCGGTGCGCGTGGCTTGCCGGTGCGGGCCGCCGCAATCGCCTGCGCCGTGGCGCGGGCCGTCCCGGATGGTGCGTCCAGCTTGTCTTCGTGGTGGTATTCGAGCACTTCCGCATCGGGGAAGTACTTGGCTGCCTTCTGTGCGAACTGCATCAGCAATACGGCGGAAATACCGAAGTTAGGCACAATCAGCAAGTGGCGCTTGTTGGCTGCAGCCAGTGCCCCCAGCTTCTTGGTGTCTTCCGGCTGCAAGCCGCTCGTCCCAATCACAATGTCGTAGCCGTGGGTCAGGGCAAATTCACCGTTGGCCTTCGCGCCAGCCGGTGTCGTCATGTCCATCCACACGTCTGCGGGCACGTTGATGTCCTCATACTTGGTGAAGACGGGGAAGTCCGCCGGTTCTGCGCCCAGTGGGCTGAAGGCAGCAACTACTTCGAGGTCGTCGGTGCCCTTAATCATTTCCTGAATGCGCTGGCCCATTTTGCCGAACGCCCCAGCCAAAATAACTGTTGTCATAGTTAGATCCTTTCCAAAACTTGCGCAGCTTCATCAGCCGTGAGCTTAATCATTGGCAGCCGCATGTCTTCGTTGATTTCACCGCGGTGGGCCAGGAGCATCTTGATGGGCTCAGGAGACGGGAAGCGGAACAAGGCGTTCATCTTCGGCGTCAGGTCATCCATCAGCTCGTCGGCACTGGCAATGTCCTCTGCGCTTTCGGCAGTCAGGCACTCGAGCATCTCTGGCGCCAGCACGTGGCTGGCAACAGAAATCACGCCGGCACCGCCAACGCGAATGGCATCCAGCATCTGGCCGTCTTCACCGGTGTATACGGCAAAGTCATCCGGCGTGTTCTTGACCAGGTAGGCAATATCGTCGATCGTCGTGCACTGCTTAACGCCCTTAATCCGCGGGTGCTTAGCCAGTTCCACAATCGTGTCGTTGTCGATGGTGACCACCACGCGGCCCGGAATGTTGTACAGAATGACGGGCACGCTACTGGCGTCCGCAATCTTGGTGAAGTGGGCAATCATCCCCGCCTGGCTTGGCTTGTTGTAGTAAGGTGCGACCGCAAGCAAGGCGTCGACGCCGGCGATGGCACTAGCCTCCTTGGCCAGTGCCGCTGAGGCCGCCGTGCTGTTCGTTCCCACGTTGGCTACCTGCACCGCGTTTTTGCCCTTAAGCAATTCACCTACGTGCGTGAACAGCGCAATCTTCTCGGCGTGCGTCAGGTTAGGTGATTCACCAGTAGTCCCCGCAACGAGGAACCCGGTGACCCCCTCACCCAGCATGCGTTCAATCAGCGCGTCGAGTGCGGGGTAGTCAACCTCATCCTCAGTGGTAAAGGGGGTGACGAGGGCCGTGATAATCGGAACATTCTTAAACATCTTACTCTTCCTTTCGTAAGTGCAAGCCAGTGGCAGTGGTACTATTCGGCCATCCGGTGGGTCAAAAACTTGACGAAGCCAGACACTCCGGGCAGCAGTGCCGCCTCGTCCGGACTCATCTTACTGCTGTGCAGCGGGTGGCCGGGATCACCGACGCCCAGCCACACCATGGTGCCGGGGAACTTCTGCAGCAGGAACCCGAAGTCTTCACCGGTCATCGCGGGTGCAATGTCGGCAAAATCAATCGTTGCGTCCTGGCGCATGAAGGCGATGAGGTCTGCCGTCAGTTGCGGGTCGTTCTCCACGGGCATGTAGCCGCCCTGGATCAGGTTCAGGTCAACCTGCACGCCGTACGTCGCGCCGACCCCGTCCGCAATCGCCCGTACCCGCTTCTGCATCATCTCGATGTCCACCTGGCGGAACGCCCGGATAGTGCCGTCCAGGTGTGCGGACCCGGCGATGACGTTGCCGATGGTGCCCGCGTGCAGGTCGCCAATCGTGACCACGCCGCCCCGGACTGGGTCAACGTTGCGCGAAACCACGGTCTGCACCTGCATGACAAAAGCTGCCGCTGCAACTAAGGCATCGTTGGCCTGGTGCGGGAACGCCGCGTGGCCGCTCACCCCGGTGAAGGTCAGGTGAATCTCGGTGGTGCCGGCAAAAAGCGTGCCGAGCCGCGTGGCGATTTGGCCCGCCGGCAGGTCTGGGTTGTCGTGCAGGCCGTAAAATTCATCTGGCCGCCACTTACCCGCAAAAGCACCGGCATCATAGGCCCGCTTGCCGCCAAAGTCGTTTTCTTCCGCCGGCTGGAAGAAGAACACCATGTTATCGCGGGGCTGGTTCAAGGTGAAGTGTCGCAAAACGCCCAGGGCCACGGTCATGTGGACGTCGTGGCCGCACGCATGCATCTGCCCCGGAATCGTGGAGGCGAAGTCCAGCCCGGTCTCTTCCGTCACCGGCAGCGCGTCGATGTCCGTCCGGTAGCCAATCGTCCGCTGGGGATTGGTCCCGGCCAGGTGCACGAGGATGGCTGTGGGCACCGCGGGAATTCCAGTTACTTCCATAAAGGGTACCTGCCAGCTACCAATCAGTTTACGCAGGTATTCATGGGTGCGTGTTTCGTGTAGCGCGAGTTCCGGAATACGGTGCAAGTCTTCACGAATGGTACTGAGTTCAGCGGCGGTTAAATCTGGCATGGCGGTCTCCTTTATGCAGTTCGGCAAATATTACAGGTTACGCAGCGCGTCGATCAGCGCGGTCTTGCCTTCAGTCTTCGCGTCGATTTCCTTGATGACCTTAGCGGGTACACCAGCAACAACGGTGTGGGCAGGGACGTCCTTGGTGACGATGGCGCCGGCCGCAACGACTGCGCCTTCACCAATCCGCACACCTTCGAGCACAACCGCGTTGGCCCCAACCAGCACGTTGTCTTCAACGATAACTGGGGTTGCGGATGCTGGTTCAACAACGCCGGCGAGGACGGCCCCCGCACCGATGTGGCAGTGCTTGCCGACCGTTGCGCGGCCACCGAGCACGGCGCCCATGTCGATCATGGAGGCATCACCGATGAAGGAACCAATGTTGATGACAGCCCCCATCATGATGACGGCGTTGTCCCCGATTGCCACGTGTTCACGGATGATTGCACCTGGTTCAATCCGGGCGTTGGTGTGGGTAATGTCGAGCATTGGCACACCTGAGTTGCGCGCAGCAACTTCAACGTGCTGGGCGCTGATGTGCGCCGCGTTCGCTGCCAACCATGGCGCAATCACTTCGTTGTCCCCGAAGAGTCGGCCAGTCTTCACGTCGAGGAATGCTTCAACGCCAGCGGGCACGTCCGTCAACTGGTCCATGTCCCCCGCGATTGTGACCTGTACGGGCGTCTTCTTGGGTGCGGTCGCGATGTATTCGATAACCTTTTCTGCGTCAAATTGTTTAGCCATGTCTATCTCCTTATTGTGGGTAGTATCTGCGTGCTTTCAACTTACCTAAAATGCATTACGTCATTCCCATTTTAACAAGTTTGGTGCAGGGCGTAGTGAAAAATTGGGTGTTACTTATTAATTTTTGGTCAAGCGGGGCAAATTCTCATTTAACGCGGACGCCTAGCCCTGGTAATCCAGGTCGTGATCCGTTAAGTCCTCCCAAGTTTCGCGGCGGATAACTTCCTGGCTCTTGCCGTTTTCGGCGAAGACCACGGCCGGCCGCGGGTTGCGGTTGTAGAGGGACGCCATGGAGTAGCCGTACGCCCCGGTGCTCAATAACGCGATGATGTCACCCGGCTTGATGGCAGGCAGCTTGGCGTCTTTAATCAGGATGTCGCCGGATTCGCAGTACTTGCCGGCCAAGGTCACGGTCGTGGTTGCTGGCGCCGTGGCCTGATCCGCCACGACGGCCTGGTAGTCTGCCTGGTAGAGTGCGGGGCGAATGTTGTCGCCCATGCCCCCGTCGACAGTCTGGTACGTCCGCACGCCGGGGATGGTCTTGCTGGAGCCCGCCGTATACAGCGTGGTGCCGGCCGCGCCGACGATGGAGCGCCCTGGTTCAATCCAGATAGCTGGTGTGTCCCAGCCATTGGCGTGCGCGCCCTTCTCAATCACCGCCACCAGCGCGTCGATGAACTTATTGGATGCCAGTGGCTTGTCGTCATCCGTGTACTGAATGCCGAAACCGCCGCCGACGTCGAACACACGGGGAGTGAAGTGGTTCGCTGCCGCCAGCTCGACCAGCTTCTCGGCTTCGGCCACAAAGCCCTCGATTTCAAAAATCTGGGAGCCGATGTGGGCGTGCAGGCCGAGCAAGTCGAGGCTTGTTTCCGCCTCGGCCTTCTTGATGGCGTCAGCAACCTGGCCGGACGCCACGTCGAAGCCGAACTTGCTGTCAGCCTGGCCGGTCATGATGTATTCGTGCGTGTGCGCGGACACGGCCGGCGCAATCCGCAGCAGAATCTTCTGCTTGATGCCCTTGGCCGCCGCGAGCTTAGCCAGCCGCACCAGTTCGAAGTCGTTGTCGACGATGATGGTGCCCAGACCCACTTCCAGCGCGTAATTCAGTTCGTCATCGGACTTGTTGTTACCATTGAAGGACACGTTGGCCATGTTGAAGCCCGCTTTTTGCGCCGTTGCGATTTCACCGCCAGACACCACGTCGAGGTGCGCCTGTTCTTCAGCGGCCACCTGGAACATCGCCACGCTGGCGAACGCCTTGGCCGCATAGCTCACGGCGTAGTCCACGTTGTGCTGGTCAAAGGCCGTCCGGTACGCCCGGATGGCGCCGCGGATACGTTCCACGTCGTACACATACAGTGGTGTGCCATACTGCTGCGCCAGGTCGGTCGCGGGCACGCCGCCAATGGTCAAAGCACCTGCGTCGTTCGTCGTAAATGGAATTGTCATGCTAATTTCTCCTTAATTATCGTGTCTGAGTGTCGGATAATCCCCACCGCAACAACATATGTTTTTTGCAATTATTAATTAGCTAATATGGCACCACAATTCCGTCCGCGAACTGCGCCCGCCCTTAGCTAGAAGCGTTCGACCAGTTCCCGCTTGAGGCGGTCCTGGAAAATAATCGAGAGTTCCCACGGCGCGATGCCAATGTAATCCGCCCAGTCATCGAGGCGAATGGTCTTATCGCCATCGGTCCCGAGCACGGTCACCTTGGTGCCGACCGGCAAGTTGCCCGGCAGCTTGATCATCATGGCGTCCATGGCGAGTTTCCCCACAATCGGGCATTCCTGGCCGTTAACCAGGACGTGGAAGCCGGTGAGCTTCCGCATCAACCCGTCACCATAGCCCAGGGCCACGGTGCCAATCCATTCGCCTTCGTGGGCGTGGTAGATGTGGCCGTACGAGATACCGTCGCCTTCGTGCATTTGCTTAACGAAGACCAGTTCGGTTTCGAGCCGTTCAATCTGCTGCAGGTAGTCATCCTTGCGCAACTCGCCGAGGGAGGGTTCGATGCCGTACACGACGGTCCCGGCGCGAATGACGTCATGCGGGATTTCGTCCGCGTGGTACATCGCCGCCCCAGAGTTGGCCACGTGAATCATCGGTGGCTTCGGCAGCGTATCGGTCAGTTCGTGCCAGCGGGCCAGCTGCTTGTGGAAGTAGTCAACCTTTTCGGAGTCGGCCTGGGAGAAGTGCGTCATCAGGCCGTAGTAGGTGAACAAGCTGGCGTTGTCTTCCATGTAGTTCAGGCTCGCATCGATTTCCGCCCGGTCGCGGTAACCGATGCGGCCCATCCCCGTGTCCACTGCGACGGACACCCGCAGTGGCACATCGCCGTTAATGTACTTAGCGGCCTGGCCGAGCCAGTCGATGCTGGCGACGGTGGTGATGAAGTTGTTGGCCGCCGCAATGCCGGCGTATTCCGGCTGAATCAGCGACATGATGAGGATTGGGCAAGTGAAGCCGGCCTCGCGCAGGGCGAGTGCTTCGTCGATCACCGCCACGGCGAGACCATCCGCCCCGCCGTCAATCGCAGCCTTGCTGACTTCGAGCAAACCGAAGCCGTACGCGTTCGCCTTCACCGCGAGGAAAACGGTCTTGGCGTGCGCGGCCTTGCGTGTTTCTGCCAAGTTATGTGCAACCGCGGCCTTCGAAATCAGTAGCCGGGTTGGTCTGTTCTGCGCTACAACCATAAATATGTGCCTCCAAATGATTAGTGGGTCGCTGCCAGGCGGCGCCCCTTACTTGCTCTAAGCACTCCGCCCGAGCATTTACCCCCTAATTGTACCGCAGACCCCCATGCAGCACGGGGTTTGCGCCCAAATTATGAGCGATTTAAACGCAATGTGGGAATTCATAACAAGCTATATGCATTGTTTATGGATTACTGACATGTGTTCGCTTTAACTGGGCGGACTTGATACAATGAATGCAGGCACCGCACGGTGAAACGGAAGCGGAAGTATCTTCGCTCGCAAGCTCGCTACGAGTTAAGTTACCGTAATTGCTAAAGCAATAACGGTAACTAAAAACGGCCCCAGTGTCTGCGCGTACGCACATCCACTGGGACCGTCAGTTAATAGTCATTAGGAGTTGCGATAGCGCTCCGTCGAAAGTCGACGACAGTCCGCCGGCTATTAACCAGCGTCCCAGCTATGCACGCGTCAAGTGCACAACTTCGGCGGTGTCCCCTTTCGCGCGGCATCAATGTCCCTGACTGGAACTCCACCGTGCTAGTCTTGTCGACCGCAACCTCTATCAGATTATTTAATTATGTGACGCATTCCGTGTCACATTAATACTTTATTAGAGTACGACGACAAATTATTCCTGTCAAGCCTTGACAATAAATCGGCGAACCATTTAACTTAACATGGAAATACTTCGAAAGTGGGCAGTGTAAAAATGAAAGTTATCAAGTTCGGCGGCTCTTCTCTAGCTACCGGCGAGCAAGTCGCTAAAGCAATCAACATTATCATCGCAGACCCGGAGCGCCGGATTGCGGTTCTTTCCGCCCCCGGCAAACGGTTCAAGGGCGACACGAAGGTTACTGACCTGCTCGTTAAGCTCGCGGCCACCGTTCAGTCGGAGCAGGACACGGCACCGATTCGCAATGAGATCATCGCGCGGTACCAGGAGATTGCTGACTACTTCCACATCACTGACGACACCGTCGCGCACCTCAACCAGCACTTGATTGACCTCGAAACGGCGAGCTACCCCACCACTGAGCACCTGTACGCCGCATTCATGGCGCAGGGGGAGAACATGAACTCCCAGCTCATCAGCCACATCATGAACGAACAGTTCGCACCCACCCAGTTCGTTGACCCCAAGGAACTGGGTATGGTCGTGGCCGGTGCGCCCCGCGCGTCCGAGCTGGTTGAATCCAGTTACGCCAGCATCGCGAAGTTCCAGATTCCGGACGGCAAGCGCATTGTCGTTCCCGGGTTCTTCGCTTACGACAAGGACGGCAACTTGGCCACCTTCGCCCGCGGCGGCAGTGACATCACCGGCTCAATCCTCGCCCGCGGCTTCCACGTCGATTTGTACGAGAACTTCACCGACGTGTCCGCCATCTACGCCGTTGACCCCCACATCATCGACCACCCACGTGCCATCAACACGCTGACGTACCGGGAAATGCGGGAGCTGTCCTACTCCGGCTTCTCCGTCTTCAACGACGAGGCCATCATCCCCGTCATCCAGGGCGGCATCCGCGTCAACGTGAAGAACACCAACGACCCCGAAGCTCGTGGGACGTTCATCGCGCCAACCAAGGACGTGCGGCACCACCACTCCATCACCGGGATTGCGGTCAACAACGGCTTCAAGGCCCTGTACCTGCACCGCTACCTGCTGAACAAGGAAGTGGGGCTGACCCTCAAGATTCTGCAGATTCTGTACAAATACAACGTTAGCTACGAACACATGCCTTCTGGGATTGACGACCTCACCATCATCTTCGCCAAGGACCAGATCAATAACAGCCAAGTCGACGCGATGACCAGCGAAATCCAGGAAGCCATCAACCCCGACCAGCTCGAATGGTTCGATGATTTTGCCATCCTGATGATTGTCGGCGAAGGCCTGTACACCAAGCACGACCTCATCAGCAAGGTGCTCACCCGCCTGGCCGACGCCGGCATTGCGCCAACTATGATCAACCAGGGGGCCTCCCGCATCAGCACGATGATCGGGGTCGCCAGCGAAAGCGCCGAGACTGCGGTCCGCGTCATCTACAAGTTGAGTTCGGAAAAATAAATCAGCACTGTGATTGGGACAAAATTAATATCGCCGCAAAATTTGCGTGGCGGTGCTAATTTTGTCCCAATTTGTTTATCAGGCAGTTGACGAACCACTCATTTAGTCTTAATATGAGTTCAATCATTAATAATTAACGTGTTTGAACGTCCCACTTTTTGACGTTCATCCCGAAGATAAGTAACTTGTGGCAACGATGCAGAGAGCCGGGTCTGGTGCAAACCGGTACGTCAGCGCAAGTGAAAATGGTCTTCGCGCAGGTAGCCGGCGAGCAAGTGTAAGTCGACTACGGGTACGCCCGTTACAGCGTCGCTTATCGCACGTGCTTGCCGCGTGCCGTAATGCATGAGTGTTGGCGCGCCGCAAGACCGCCAGCAAAACCCGGGTGGTACCACGATAATTCGTCCCGCAATCCTAATTTTGGATTGCGGGACTTTTTTTATCCCCGCCCCTGACCACACACGTAATTCCAGGAGTTAACCCAATGACAAATATCTACCAGCAAAATGGCCTCACAAAACCGCCCAGCACGAACGCGGCACCCGCAGCCGCAGCAAAAATTCTCATCCTCAACCTGATGCCCAACCGCGCTGTGACCGAGCAGCAGTTCATCAGCATCTTAAGCCGGTCCGCCAAGCCGCACCAAGACCTCGCCGTCACGTTCTGTCTGCCGACCACGCACTTGATGCGCAAGCACGCTGCTGCCATCCACGCCGCCTACACCGATTTCGCCCGCATCAAGGACCAACACTTCGCGGCGCTGATTGTCACCGGTGCGCCGCTGGACCGCATCGCCTTTACCGACGTGGACTACTGGCCCGAGTTCCAGGAAATCCTCGCTTGGCGGCACACGCACGTGCAGCAGAGCCTCTTTCTTTGCTGGGGCGCCGAAGCTGCGGGGTACGCGGATGGCGTGTTCACCCCGTTGACCCTGGACCACAAAATCACCGGGGTCTACACGGCGGACGGCGTCACGATGCCGCAGTCGCGCTACTTCACGATTCCGCAAGATTCACTCACGCGCGGCCAGGTCGTTGCCGGTACCGATGCGCTCGGCGCCCTCATCGTCGCCGATGACCGCACCAATTCCACCTACGTTTCCGGTCACTTCGAGTACTTCGCCGGAACGCTGGCCGACGAGTACCACCGCGACCAGCGCAAGAACGGGGACGCGGCCCCCAAGCCGCAGCATTATTTTGCCCCCGACATGCGGCCCCAAGCGACATGGCAGACCAGCGCCACTAAGTTCTACACGGACTGGTTGCAGCAGCTCGCTGATTAAATTAATACCCACACACAACCGGACGCTTGCGTCCAAGAAGGAGTTCTATCATGGTCAAAATCGCAACACAACTAGCGCAAGGCACTAACGGCACGGACGACGACAAGACTGGCGCCGTCGTGGCTCCGCTCTATTTCTCCACGGCGTTCCGGCACCCCGGCCTCGGTCAGAGTACCGGCTACGACTACTCGCGGCTCGAGACTCCAACGCGGGAACTGCTCGAAAAACAGCTCGCCGCCATCGAACACGGCACCCACGCCTTAGCCGTTAGCTCCGGCATGGCGGCCATCGACCTCGTGTTCTCCGCGCTGACTAAGACCGGCGACCACTTCCTGTCAACCGATGACCTGTACGGCGGCTCCTTCCGCTACTTCGACGAACGCCAAGCGAATTACAAGATTAATTATGACAAGTGGAACGGCATTAACGTCGACGACCTGCTGCTGCAGATTCGCCCCGAAACCAAGCTGGTGTGGATTGAAAGTCCGTCGAACCCGACGATGAAGGTCATCGACATCGAGGGGGTCGCCAAGGCGGTGCACGCCATTCGGCCTGACATCCTGATTGCCGTGGACAACACGTTCCTCACCCCGATTTACCAGAATCCCCTGGACCTCGGCGCCGACATCGTGGTCCACTCCGCAACCAAGTACCTGGGTGGCCACAACGACATCCTCGCCGGCGCGGTGATTGTCAAAGACGACGCGCTATTTACCACCCTGACCAACCAGCTGACGACCACCGGCCAGACACTCGACCCGTTCCCCGCCTGGCTGCTGATTCGCTCACTGAAGACCCTCGCCGTACGCATGGCGGGCCACACGAAGAACGCCCAGTATCTCGCCGGCAAGCTGCCAACTTTGCCCGGCATCGACAAGGTGCTCTATGCCGGCGTTGGCGGCATGATCAGCTTCTACCTAGCAGACAACTACAACGTCGACACGTTCCTGCGCCACCTGCAAGTCTGTAGCTTCGCCGAAAGTCTCGGCGGCGTGGAGAGCCTCATCACCGTGCCGTACATTCAGACCCACCACGACATGTCCGTTGAAGACCGGCTGCACCTGGGCATCACGCCCCAGCTCATCCGCTTCTCGGTGGGCCTAGAAGACCAAGACGATTTGCTAAGCGACATTACACGCGCTGTCGCAGCCGCTAAAGAATAACCACAGGAGGTAACACCCATGCACGATTGGACCAAAATCATCAAAGCAACCACCGTCGCGGACAAGGAAACCGGTGCGGTGAACACGCCGATTCAACTTTCATCCACGTTCAACCAGTCTGACTTCGACCACTTCGGCGAATTCGACTACTCGCGTTCTGGTAACCCGACGCGCAAAGTCGCTGAAGAAGCCGTCGCCACGCTCGAAGGCGCCAAGTACGGCTTCCTGTACAGTACCGGGATGGCCGCCATCAGTAGCGTGCTCCTCACCTTCAGCCAGGGCGACCACCTGATTGTGTCGAAGTTCGTCTACGGGGGCACCTTCCGCATCTTGGAACAGGTGCTCAACCGCTTCGGCATCGACCACACCTTCGTGGACTTGACTGACCTGGACGCTGTGCGCGCCGCCATTCAGCCGAACACCAAGGCCATCTACATCGAAACCCCCAGCAACCCCGTCCTGTCCGTGACCGACATCCCCGCGATTGTCGCGATTGCTAAGGAAAAAGGCCTGCTGACGATTGCCGACAACACCTTCATGTCCCCCGTCCTGCAGAAGCCAATCAGCCTGGGCGTGGACATCGTGGTGCACTCCGCCACCAAGTTCCTGGCTGGGCACTCCGACATTGTTGCCGGGGCTGCAATCACGGATAACAAAGAGCTGGCCGACCGCATCTACTTCATCCAAAATGCGGTGGGCGCAACCCTCGGCGTGACCGACGCCTGGCTCCTGCTGCGGGGCATCAAGACCCTCGGCATCCGCATGCAGCAAAGCAGCAGTGCCGCACTCAAGATTGCCACCTGGCTCGAGCAGCAGCCGCAAGTCACACGTGTCTGCTTCCCCGGCCTGAAGAGTAATCCGGGCTACGAAATCCAAAAGCGCCAAGCCGTCAATGGCGGTGCCGTCCTCAGCTTCGACGTTGGCAGCGAGGATAACGCGCGCATCGTGGCCGAAAACACCAAGATTCCTGAATTCTCCGTTTCCCTCGGCGGCGTTGAATCCATCCTGTCCTACCCGCCAAAGATGAGCCACGCGGAACTCGACGCCGCTGAACAGGCGAAGTCGGGGATTACCCCAGGTTTGCTACGCTTTAGCTGCGGGATTGAAGACCCAGACGACCTCATCGCCGACCTCAAGCAAGCACTGGCCCTGATTCCGGAGGCATAATATGACGCAAATTAACATCGGCTTACTCGGCCTGGGCACGGTTGGTTCCGGGGTCGTCGCCATTTTGCAAAAAAATCAGCCGCGGCTGGCGGTGCTCGACGCCCACGTGGTGAAGGCGGCAGTGCGCACCATTACGCCGGCACGCCAGGCCAAGTACCCCGGCATCGAACTAACCACCGACACGCTGGCCGTCGTGGATGACCCCAACATCGACATCGTGGTCGAAGTCATGGGCGGGGTCGCGACCACCTACCCGCTGCTGGAGCGGGCCATCAAGAACGGCAAGCACGTGATTTCCGCCAACAAGGACCTGCTGTCCGTCCACGGCGTGCAGCTGGCGCAACTGGCCAAGGAGCACCACGTCGGCCTCTACTACGAAGCCGCGGTCATGGGCTCCATCCCCATCCTGCACACCCTGGCCAATGCCTACGCCGGCGACACCATCACCCGCGTGGCCGGCATCGCGAACGGCACGAGCAACTTCATCCTCACCCAGATGGTACGCGCTGGTAGTTCGTACGCCGAAGCTCTGCGTCTGGCGCAGGAGAAGGGCTTCGCGGAGAGCGACCCGACTAACGACGTGGAAGGCTTCGACGCCGCGTACAAGTTGCTCATCTTGAGCCGCTTTGCGTTCGGCATGACCCCCGCACTCGGCGACGTGACGCGCCAGGGCATCACCACCCTCACCCGCGCCGATTTTGCCGCCGCCTCCGTCTGGGGGTACACCATCAAGCCGCTGGCCGTAGCGGCGATGACTAATGGGCAATTGAACCTGACCGTCAGCCCGCACCTGGTGCCAGCGGCCCACCCGCTATCCGCCGTATTCGACGAGAACAATGCGGTTATGATTGACTCGGTCAACACCAAGCAGATCACGATGACCGGCCCCGGCGCGGGTTCACTGCCCACCGCTAGTTCCGTCATCGCCGACCTCATCACCATCGCCTCGGCCATCCGCGCCGGCATTGAGCCCGCCCCATTCGTCGATGCGGCCACCCCGAACACGATTGCCACCGCTGATCAGCGGGTCAGTGAACGGTTCGTGGTGCTGCACAGCGAGACCCTGCAGGCTGATCAGGCCGCGGCCAACCTCGACATCGGCGGCAAGATGATTTCGGGTGAAGGCTCCATCTTCATCCACACGCCGGCGATTAGCGATACGCAGACCAACGAACTGATTGGCAAGATTGAGCGCACCAAAGACTTGCAGCTGGTGCACATTCTACCGATATTCGGGTAAATTTGAGTAGCGAAAAGGCGACCAGATAATTCTGGCCGCCTTTTTGGCTGCAAATATTACGCTAATACCCAATCATACTGCTTGAGGTATTCTGAGTTCTCTGGATTATTACCACGCGTTGGTCTTTCTGTGTGTGCTAGCTGATAACGCATATCTTTCTCCAAAAGCATGTGCGCCGGAATGCCCGTAACTTCTTCAATCGATAGCGCCACGGTCGGCGAGATAAATGCCTTCCGATGCAACACCTGCGAAAGATGTTTCTCCGACACACCAATACGCTTGGCAAAATCAACTTGCGAGATGTGCCGGAATTGAAGCGTTTCTGCTATTGTATCTGCTGCAGAGTACTCAGCTAAATCCGACGGCACAATTTTATTTTTACGATTCAGCATAGACATGCCTCCTTAGTGGTAATCTTCAATTTCCAAAATGACAATTGTGACTATTTCCGCCGTTTTTATCGAGAGCTGATCATTGCGGTCATAGCCTTCGAAAATCAGCCGCCAGTTCGGGCCAACATCAACTGCAAACTGATTCTGGCGGTCACCATGAAGTGGGTGTAATCGAGCAGGAGGAAGGCGGGAGATATCGTCTAATGTCCTTGCAGCCTCAAAATCAGAAAGTCGTTGACCAATTCGATTAGCACGGTCGCGCCCATAGGCTTTCACTCGTAATCTGGAATCGCTAAGAATTTTTGTAAGTTTGGTGGTTTCGCCAAAATACTCCATTTCTTTACCTCACACGTAAAGATTATCATATTTTTCGAGGCTTCTCAACCTCATAGTCTGAAAAATGCATTAATTGCTCAAGGCTTACGGTGCTGCCGTCAACGTCCACGTAATGTTACCCTCTTTGCCGTAGTTGCCGACCTTCACCTTAGGGTACGGCGCCATGTTCAACGTCACGTTCGTCACCGCCGTGCTGTTTGGTGTCTGCGTCCCCGTGTAAATCGGTGTGTCCTCCCCGTTGTCCGGGAGCGTCACCGTCTGCTTGCCGGTGCTGTCACCCTTAGCAAAGTCGAACTTGATACTGGAACTGCCAGCAACATAGTCACTGCCGAGGTCAAAGGATGGCAGATTGGCGGTCAATGTAAACTGCGCATCTTGCGGTAGCTGCATGACGATTCCGCTTTGCTTCAGCGCATCCGCGTTCGCTGCGGTGTTGCTGAGACCGGTGAAGCCGCCAACCACCTGGGCCACAGTCAGTTTTGGGAATTCGAAACTCGGTACTGCATCGAGGGATAACGGCCGTTCCTTAACCGCCGGCATGTCGGCAGTAGTTGAGAGCACACCGTTGTCCCCGCCGACCGTACCGGCGTCGATGGTTTCGGCCGGGCCGAGTTTGGTGGCGATGGTTTTAGCAGTTAATGTCTGGCCTTTGTCATCCGTATTGGCCATGTCCTGTCGGTGGATTCCTTGGACCCGCAACTGTTTCACATAAAAAACCGTCTCGCCATTCTTTAACTGAAGCACGGTTGGATCAATCGCTACTCCGCGCAAGGTGTAATCGCCGTTAACATTGTGTAC
Organism: Lacticaseibacillus sharpeae JCM 1186 = DSM 20505; assembly: GCF_001436225.1. GTDB lineage: Bacteria > Bacillota > Bacilli > Lactobacillales > Lactobacillaceae > Lacticaseibacillus > Lacticaseibacillus sharpeae. Next base: position 42,751 of record NZ_AYYO01000024.1, read on the forward strand.
TTTAACTTCTGCCGTCATGTCTTGTACTGAGTCAATGATAAAACCGTAGTTACTACCCGCTTTTAGGATTGCAGACAGCGTACCGTCTGCGGCTGCGGGCCAGGACTGACGACTTGTCGCGCCGTTATATTTGATTGAGAATGCCTGATTGTACTTTTCTTCAATGTAGGCATCATGCTTTAATTCATTACCAGCCGTATCCACCAAGCTGGATTCAAAACTATTATCCAGCAAACCCGGAATGTTCTGGAAGGCCACTACCCCGTTCTCAAACTTAACCCCCGTGGCCGCCGTGAACCCCCAGTTGAGCTTCGTGCTCCCGAAAATGCTCTGAATCTGGGCGTCGCTCCAATGAATTGACCGAGTAACTTCCGTGCCACTTGGCGTCCCATTAGGGTTCTTCAACTTAATGGTGTACGTGAACGTCCCGCCGTCACCTTCACGCACATACTTAATGTCCATCTGGTGCCAAGCGCCGTTGTTCAGCGCGCCCTGGGATACCAGGTCGAATTCACCGACACCGGTTGTTGAGCCGTCGACGTCTTCGTACTTGCTGCCACCGTTTGCAAAAGCAAGCATCTTGTTGTATTCAATCGTCTTATTATTTAGAGCGTCATAACTAGTATGCTTCACTATTCTGTATTGGTTCTTCATGCCGGGATAACCCCAAGCAATGTAATTTTGATTTATGCTAGTACCATTACTTAAAATATAGTCCGTTTCCGCCGTTGAGCTATATTTCACCTGATTGTAAACCGCCGTATCCCACTTGTAGTCGGCGTTGGCGTTAGTATCAATGGCAACAGCAAACGAGTTCGGCATCCCATCTGCGGTCTTGGTAGTCAAATTGCCCCAAATGCCCAGCGCACCACCACCCGGATAGATTATGCTTGGCTTTGCCTTTGTCATAACAAAGGCAATCCCATCCCCGGACTCCGTTTTACTGTCCTCTTTACCAAGATAGAACTGCATGGTGGCGTTAAAGTTCTTTGTTAAATCGAGTTCATTCCCAGCTGTATTCCAAATAGAACCTGACTCGGATTTGGTTGTTCCATCAGAATTTTTTTCGGGCGTAGAATTGGTGAGTTCAACCCCAATGTCCGCACCCTTGGAGTTAGTCAGCACGGTTGAACTTGATCCTTCAAGTTTAGCAAAAATATCGTTGAACGGCACAAACCCGGGCGCAACCCCAATACTGGTCGGCATTGGGTAACTGTTCCCGTCCCACGTATAGCCAAAAAACTGTTCTGGTGATTGTTTTACAATTTCTTCATTGACCGCCTGCGTGCTAAATCCCGGCGCCACCAGCATGCCGGCCACCACTGTCATGATTAAAGTTTTGAGTTTACTGTGCTTCATAATTACACCTCTCGTCCGCGCCGATTACCGCTGAATGCTCGCATTAATCTTTCCCCAAGTTTGATTATCAACCCCGAGCGCGAGCTAAGACGTGCATATTGCACAAACTAATTTATGAATTCTTGCACATCGTCAAAATCCGCCTTAAGACTGGTTCAAACGCCGCCCACCAGCTTATAATGATGGAGAAATAGTTGGTATTGATATCGACACTGGAGGAATAATTATGGAACAACGTCAATATGTCTGCCCCAAGTGTGGCAACGAAAGCTACGACCAGGATCAGTTTCAGGCAACCGGCGGCACTTTTTCCAAGCTGATGAACGTGCAGAACAAGCGGTTCATCACCATCAGCTGCACGCGCTGCGGCTACACGGAACTGTACAAGGCCGAAACCGACAAGGGCATGAACATTCTCGACTTCTTGATGAACAGCTAGTAAGTGGCCGGTGCGCAAATACGCGCGCCGGTTTTATTTTGCCCGGATTTGCCATGGAACGCGTTCCATGTTTTACAATTAGGACATCAATGAAACTAGGGAGCAAATAATAGCATGATTAAACACATCTTCTCCGACATGGACGGCACCATCCTGAATCCTGATGGCAATATCACCGCCGAAACGGTCACTGCCGTTAAGCAAAGCACGATTCCACTCACACTGGTCTCGGCGCGTGCTCCCCTCGAAATGGCGGCGACAATTGACGCGCTCAACCTGCACGAACCCCAGATTGCGTTCAACGGCGGCCTGATTTTCCAGCCCCAGGCAGACGGCGTGCACTACATCGATGAGAACCCCATCGCTACCGCAACGGCTGCGGCCATCATCGACCAGGTAACCGCGAACCTGCCGGACGTTTCCGTCAGCTACTACAACCACACGGATTGGTTCGCGGGCAAGCTGGATGCAGGGATTGAATTCGAGCAGAAATTAACGGGGCAGACCGCCACTATCGCCAGTCGGGAGCAGACTTTTGCTCAACCCGGGTTCAAGCCGTTCAAAATTATGTTCATCACGTTCGATTCGCAGCTGATGGAACGGCTCCACCAACTGCTCAATGGACTGCAGCTCAAGGGCGTTGCCATTCAGCAATCCGGTGCCGCCTACCTCGAAATCACCAGTGACCGGGCCAAGAAGTCCCACGGCATCAACTACATTTTGCAGCGCGAACACCTGACAGCTGCCGAAACGGCCGGCTTCGGGGATGGTCACAACGATCTGCCAATGCTGAACATGGTGGGGCTGCCGGTCGTCATGGCTAATGCGTTGCCTGCGATTAAGGCGGTGGCTAAACACGTCACCAAGAGCAACCTCGAAAATGGCGTCGCGTTCGCTCTGAAGAATTTGCCCGAATTTAACGCACCCAATAAGGAAGTGATTTAAATGGTTACCATTCGTGATATCGCCAAGATGAGCGGGCACTCCATCTCAACCGTCTCGCGCGTAATGAACCACAGCGGCTACGTGTCTAAGGCGGTTCGCGCCAAGGTTGAGCAGGTGATTGCGGAGGCCAATTACGTTCCTAACGACATTGCGCGCGACCTGAGTATTGGCCAAACTCACAACATCGGCGTTGTCATTCCCCACGCGGACCACCCATACTTCACACAGCTAATTCACGGGATTCTGGCGGCGGCTGTTCCCAGCCATTTTCGTGTCACGATTCTGCCGTCTGCCTATAGCGAAGAGCTTGAGCACCGCTACTTGGAACAACTGCGCCGGGGTCTCTTTGACGGTCTCATCTTCACCTCGCACGGTGTGCCCCTAACTACGTTGGTCAACTACCTCCAATACGGCCCAATTGTCGTGTGCGAAGACCCGGGATCACTCCCGCTGCCAGCCGTCTTTTCTAACCGCGAGACTGGTTACCATGAAGCCTTCAGTTGGTTAAAGAAGCAAAACGCCACTAACATTGCCTTCATGTTCAGTCGACCAGCACCAGAAAGTGCGACCAGCACCGCGACACTTACAGCCTTCAACAAAGTGTTCACGACCATGCCCAGCTCCAACTGGATTCTGGACAATATCACAACCTTCCGTGACGGATATGCAGGCGCGGAAAAAATGCACAACCAAAAAATGCAGGTCAAGTACATCTTTACGAACGGTGATGACGTCGCTGCAGGTGCCCGACAGTTCTACTTGAACCACCATTTGCCGGTACCAACGCTCATTGGTCAAGAAGATCAACTGTCCGGTTACTTACTGGGACTGCCCACCATTAACCACCACTTTAATGAAATTGGACAACGGGCCTTCACCCTCATTACGAACAAGCCTAATCCCGGAACAGTTATCAGTGTGCCGTCCGAATTCGTTTTGCCCGCAAATCGTATTTACGCGTAAAAAATACCGCCCCGTTTTGCCGAACACAGACAAAACGGGGCGGTATTTGCGTTAATGCTTCCGCCGCATCAGCAGGTAATACAGGAGTGCAGCCAGCGCCATGGCCACGAACGTCGCACCAACCGTGTGCGCGATGAAGCCGACGTGGCGCAGTGCGAAGTACATCGCCACCCCGAACGCCCAGCTGGCAATCGCACGCCAGTTGAAGCCGCCGCGGTACCAGTACTGGCCATCCACTAACGTCATGTCGTCGACCACGTACTCGCGCCGGCGCAGGATATAGAAGTCAACCAGGAACACCGCAATCTCAGGGCCCAGGAACATGCCAATCATGTCAAGGAAGGCGGTGAACGCCGCGAGGAACGTGGTGAAGAATAGCGGCACGAACGAGACGGCCGTGGCCACCAGGGTCACAAGCCACAGCGCGGGTTGGAGCCGCAGCCGGTGGAACATGTTCGTGACCGCCGAGCCGGCCGCCATCAGGTTGACCGCGTTGGCCGTGGTGCTGGTGATGACGATGACCAAAAGCGCGAGAATCCCGAGGCCAAGCTTGGTGGCAATCGTCGACGGATCAGATGAATTCGGGTCGTACACACCGCTCGTGATGGCCGCCGTGATGGTCGCCGTCAACCCGATGAACGCGAAGACGAACAGGCCCACATTGGCGCCGAGGAACGACCAGGTCGTCGCCGCGCTGCGTTTGGTGCCAAAGCGCGAGAAGTCCGCCGCGGCCGTGACCCACGCCAGGTTGAACGCCGCGAGCACATCAATCGCCGCACCCGATGTCATCTTGAAGTGCCCCGCCGGCCGCCACGCCATGATTTCAGCCAGTGATGCGTGCTGGAATACCACCACGGTTTCCCACGCGACCAGCGCCATGACCAGCACGATGCCGACGCGCTCAATCATGCGCACGGAACGTTCACCCAGCGAAATCGAGGCCAGGTGCAGCAATGACATGATAATGATCCCGACGATGAGGCCCTTGTTACCGCCTGGCGTGCCGTATGCGGGCCACCCCAGCAAGTCTTTGAGAATCACCGAAATCGAAATCGCGGCGATGAACGTGTTAGCCGCCGCCCAGCCGATGAACTGCACCACGTTGATGATGGACGGCAGAAACGAGCCGCGCAGGCCGAATGCCGGCCGGGTCAGCGCCATCGCGGGCAGGCCGGTGCGGTAGCCCATGTAGCTGGCCAGCCCCAGCAGGACGTACGACAGAATTCCGCACACAATCAGGGCCGTGGATGCCGTCAACATCCCCGCCGCGGCAATCACGCCCCCGATATACCACGTCCCGTTATTCGCGTTCGCCCCAATCCAGGTGGCGAACAGATCCCAATTGCCCATCGCGCGGTCAGATTCTGGCACCGCCGTTACTTTGCCCTTACGCACTGCAATTCCTCCGTTCGTGCGGCCGCAAGAAATACGCCCGCCAATTTGCACATTGGCAAAATTGTAGCACAGGACTTACGCATGTACGGAGATTAAAAAAATTATGTTCCACGGCGATCAACTGCCGCCCGCTGTTTCACAAATGACGGTGTTCCATTACCAGCCACACAATCCCATCAATGACCACCAGCAGCAATAGCATCAGGCTCATAAACGCGAGCCAAGTAACCAAGATACTCATCCCGTTCACCTCCACCTCAACTACAGCATACGGGGCGAATGTTGCCGGGGCGTTGTGCAAACGTAAACACAATGTGTACGTTGTGTAAATTTGACGAAGCGAGTGCCCTCTTTTCACGTGCGAAACAAAAACAACCCCTCGCTCAAACACTTAGGGTTGTTATCAATACTGGATGACGATTGACTGTCAGTTATTTTGCCACTAAATTGCTAAAATTACGTAACGAACTTGTCAATTCGTAAATATTCTGCTGCATGTTCAAAGTTAAAACATGGTTTGATATGAAGTCTTTCGGTAAGCCACTTTAGTTCTTTTAGCATTTTTATATGCGACGGACAAAAAAGTACCAGCATAATTTCTCATGCTGGCACTTTGTCAATATCACACTTATTTGTCTTCCTTGTGCCCGTACGTCAACCTAATCAGCGCCGACTGGACAACCGGCAAGATAATCACGAGGATAATCAGTCCGATAATAACGCCCAGTGCAACCTGAATCAGTGTCAGCACGCCAGATGGCATGAGGGCGGCAAACGTCCCGCCGAGGATAATCGCGGCGGAGAGGACAACCGCACCGATGATGGCACTCGCGGAGATAATCCGTTCGTCCGGATCACCGCCGTTTTGCCCGAATTCACGGTACTTCATCATCAGGAAGATACTGTAGTCCACCCCAAGCGCGATGAGCATGACGAACGTGAAGAACGGCGTGTTCCAGGTCAATTCGTTCTGACCCAGGAAGGCGGTGCTGACGAAGCGCGTCAAACTCAGACTCGTGATGTAGGCAATCAGCAGGGTGCCCATGATGTAGAACGGCTGCAAGATGGACCGGGTGACAAACATGAGGGCCAGGAGAATCCCGACAATCATGATGGCCGCGGTGCGAATGAAGTCGCCACTAGCAATGTGCTGGGTGTCACTCGTTGCGGCAGTCTGGCCACCAATGGCAACCTTCGCGCCCTTGAGACTGGTGCCCTGCAGTTCATGCTGGACAATCGTCTGCATCTTGTCGACCTTGGCCATTGCCTTGGCGGAGCTAGGGTCAGCCTTCAGCACGATGGTCATGCTGGTAGTCTTGTGGTCAGAGGACATGTACTGCTTGAGCGCCTGCTTGTACGTCTTGCCCTTCAATACGGACTTTGGCACGTAGTAGTTGTTGCCCACGCTGGACTTCTGCAGGCCAGTGAGGTAACTGTTGGCACTCTTGACCCCGTCGTTCACGGTGCCAACCCCGTTAGCCGCGCTCTTGAGCCCGGTCTGCAAGGTCTTCATCTGACCAACGAGCCCTTGAAGCGTGCTGTACATGGTTTCCTGACCCGCAACTTCTTGCTTGAGGCCCTTGGTGATGGCTGGCGTCTTGCTTGCCAGTTCATTTTCACCATTGGCCAAAGTGTTCAGGCCAGTAGAAATCTGGCCGGCACCGTTAGCCAGCTGACTGGAACCAGAGGCAGCGGACTGCACCCCACCAGTGTAAGCGGTAATCCCGGTAGCGAGCTGCTGCAGGGAGTTGATCAGCGTGGAGTTGCCGATGGTGCTCTGGATGGTACTCTGGTTGGTCAGGTCAACGCCGGAGCCGTTAACCCCGTTGTTGAGCTGGGTCGCAATGCTGGAGGCCGTGTTCGTGGCACTCTGCAACTGCTGCAGGCCGGCGTTCAGTTCCGCCATCTTGCCTGGCAAAGCACTGAGTTGCTTCAAGTCATCCTTGACGCTGCTCAGGGAGTCCAGCTGCGTGGAGGCTGAGTCAATCAGCTTCTCCATGTCGGATAACTGGGACTTCATGCTGTCAACTTCGGTGGTGCTTGGAATAGCCTTGGCCATCGCACTCAGCTGACTGAGCGAACTCGTGTCCAGCTTGTCCATTGCCTTCATGGCCGGACTGAGCTTTTGCGTCATGTCCATCGTGTTCTTCACGTTGGTGTTGGCGTAGGTCATGATGCGGTCGGCATCGGCCTTGACCGTTTCGTCGTCGGTTTCGTTCTTAATCTTGAGGGCTGCCGAAGCAATCCGCAGATCATTTTCCGAGTTGCCCTTCAGCGTGTCGGTCAACGTGGTCTTGAGTGTGCCCAAGGACCCGGACATGGCCGCGAGCGCCGTCAGGTTATCCTTGTTCGCACTAGCTGCAGAGAGCATGTCCATCATCTGGTCGGCAGAAGCGAGCATGGTCTTCGCCTTCGCCAGCTGCTGCTTCATGTTCTGGAGCTGGGCCATCTTGGAGGTCAATGCGGCTTGCTTGCTGGAAAGTTGGCTAAGCTCGCTTTGACTCTGGGCCACGGCGGCAGCTAACTGCTGCGTGCCGGCATTGATCTGCTGGTTGTAGGCTGCCAAGCCGGCGATAGCCAGTGGCATCTGGGCACTCTGGCTCATCAGCTGGTTGACCCCGCCGTTCACGGCATTCGACTTCCTGGACAGAGTCTGCAGACCGGAATTCAACGTCCCGAGCCCGGAATCCAGCACGCTCGCGCCGCTTTGAAGCTTGGTGGCGCCACTTGCCAGTTGCTGCGTGGCGGAGGTGACCTGCGCGCTCCCGGTTTCGAGCTGCTTGGAGCCGGCAATCATCGTTTTGACGCCGTCCAGGCCGCTTTGCATATCGGAGCTGCCGAGCTTGCTGGTGGCTTCGCGCAGACCCTTGTTGATCTTCGCGAGCCCGGCACCTGCAGCATTCATCCCCGTCGTGACGGTCCCGAGTTGGTCCTTCACGTACAGGGCCTTAATCTTGGTCCCACCAGGCTGGGTAACGGAAGCGACGGTCTTCACGCCGTCTTCCTGCTGCAGCTTCTTGGTCACGCGATCGATGACGTCGAGGTACTTTTCTTTATTTAACTTCTTGTCGCTCTGAATGTAGAGGGTCGCAGGTTCCGCGGTCCCCTTGGAGAAATGCTTCTGGACGACCCGGAATCCGACCTTGGCCGGCAGCGTGTCGCTCAGTTCAGCCGTCGTGTCGTAGTTCAAGTTGTTGTTGTACATCAACATGAACGGCACGGTCACGGCGAGCACAATCCCGAGCGAAATCAGGGGGTGCAAAACCGCGCTGTGGGACAGCCGGTGCCAGAGCTTGCTGGACGTGCCGCCCGCGAACTTCTTCTCGGGCCAGAACATCCGCTTGCCGAGAACCGCCATGAAGAATGGGTTCAGGGTCAGCAGTTCCAGCAACAGGACGGCAACCCCAACCGCAACGCCGAATGCGGAGCGGTAAATGGAGAACTTCGCCAGACCCAGCGCGGAGAACCCGATGAGCAAGGACAACCCGGAGTACAGGATGGTCCGCCCGGCAATCTTGCGCGCCTTGGTCGTGGCTTCGTGTGCTTCCAGGCCCGCCGACAGTTCCGCTTTGTATTGATCATACAGCAGGATATTGTAGTCGGTCCCAATCCCGAACAGCACGACGACCATGAAGACCTGCGTGAAGTCAGACAGGGGGAACCCAAAGTACTTGACCAGGTTCATGACCAGTGACAGTGAGGTAATCACGGAAATCCCGACGGTGGTCAGGGAGATTACCGGCACCACTGGCGACTTGAAGACCAGAATGAGCACGATGAAGATGAAGACGGCCGCGATTACTTCGGTCTTCTTAATCCCCTCCTGCGTCGAGGTACTGAAGTCGTCGGTCAGGATATCCCCACCGGTGACGTACGTCTTCACGCCGCTGGTCTTAGCCAGCTTCTCGATGTTCGTCGCAGTCTGGCCCGCTTGGATTTTTTTCGAGACTTGCAGCTGCACGAGCTGGGTCGTCTTGTCCTTGGACACCAATTGCTTCTTGGTCTCAGCGTTGTCCGTTGGGGCCATAATTTGTTTAATCTTGTATTTGTCCGCGTTCCGGTGCAGCCGCCCGACAGTCTTATTGATTGCGTGCTTCTGGCTGCTGGTCAGTGGCTTGTCGCCGTTGTTGAACACAACGACCACCTGCCGGACATTATTCAGGCCGCGACCCCAATCTTTTTGAATGGCCGTCGCCACCTGGCTCTGGGCCGAATCCGGAATCTTGGTCTGCCCATATTCCCGAATCAGTTGGGGCATGTTGGGCAATGCGACAACCGCAACGATAATCGCAATGACCCAAGCAACCAGTGCCCCAACGTGGTTTTTGACTAGTTTCTGCATATCTACAAACGCCTTTCCTCTTCTTCTCCGTTACCGTGCGCGTGTGCAAAAAAATGTGAAAACGCGTCACGTCGCGAAGATAACAATAACAATTGTAATTATGCAGGTAACTGACGTAAATCAATTTTCGACGATTAGCGGCATATATGACAAATTGTCGCAGGGAGTTTCTGAAAAGGAAGGACCAAAAATTGCAGGTACTACTGATAAAACGATATCGCTATAATAGTTATTGGAGGCACACATCATGACAAACATTTTCGAGAACCGTCAGCCCGTCGCGGACAAGCTGCTGGCGTTCGGCTTCACCCAGCACCAAAGCACTTTTACATACACCGCCCCACTGGTCAGTGGCCTAAACATTACGGTCATGGTGGTCGGCACGCAAGTTAACGCTACCGTGCTTGATCCCGAAACCGGCGACCCCTACACGCTGTACCGGAATGCTGGCAACACCGGTGCGTTCGTGGCGCAGGTGCGGGCGGCGTACACCGACTGCTTGCAGAAAATCGCGGACGCATGCTTCACGCCCGCCACGCAGTCCGTGTTCACACAGGAACAGACCACCGCAGTACTGGCAGCCGTCGCAAAACAGTATGGCGATGACCCCGAGTTTCTCTGGCAGAAGTTCCCCGGTAACGCCGTATTGCGCCGGCCAGACACGCACAAGTGGTACGCGGCGATTTTGAAAGTACAACCCGTTAAGCTCGGCTTGACCGGCGACGCGGAGGTGGAAGTCCTCGACCTGCGTGCGGATCCGGAAGAATTAACCCAGCTCGTGGACAACAAGCTGTATTTCCCCGGCTACCATATGAACAAGAAGCACTGGTACACCATCGTGCTGGACGGACAGGTGGCAACCGCCGAACTGCTGACGCGGCTTGCGGCGAGTTACGCGCTGGCGAAATGACGCGGGTGGGTGGTTAAATTGGGCCTAGGCTGCCCACTGCCAACATTACTCGAAGTAACTCACTCTTGGCCATAATGATTTCATTAATTTTGTCACCAGCATAACAGTAGAGTTCATAATCCGAGTTAAGCGCAACTTTAGTCCCAGTTAAAATTTGGTCAATTTGCCGATTCAAATCGGAATTTTCGCCAACTATTTTATTTTTGAATTGGAGTTCAAATGCCGTCATACCATCATCACTTAATTCAAAACGACCATCAGCCAATTTATAAACTGAAATTTCCACAGGATCCCCGTTTTGCTTAGTGAACACGGTTGTAATTTCATATTCTGGTTGTGAATCCGTTCCAACCATCTCAATTTGTTCTCCAGCTGCAATCCAGCCATTGGGCTCGTTGAGTTGTTCCTCTAGCATCATTTTTCTTCAACGCCTTTCTGATTCATTTGAATATTGACAAATTTGAGAAAATCGATGAACGTCTGTAAAGGTTCTTCAACGGTTTGAAAATCATCCGCCGAGATTGCCTGCGCATTCTCAGTGTGATTGTGGGTATGTGCAGAGTATACGTGCATGTGGTTATATGTTTGCGTAACAAGGTCCCCGTGATTCTTATGTTTGCCCCCGATATCAAGACGAATAAGTTGAGTTCCATCATTCTTAAACCGCAAGCTGATAGAATACTTAATTTGTTTCTTCATTCGTCGATAGTACTGAAGAACTAGTTCATCACCTGCGCCAACAACGTCAATATCAACCCGTAACACACCTTTCCTTTGTGCTGCAATTTTCTTCTCCATTTTGCGCAACTCTGCGTTTGAAATTGGATGCTTAGTTGTCTTTAACAACCACTGCACCTCCGAATTAGTTAAATTATCATGTACCAACTTCATCGCGCTCACTTCCTATTTGCCTGATACAAATAGATTTCGCAAACGCGCGTAATTTCCCCGCAGCACCACTCAGGCTTAACTAATCTTTAAACCTACCCAAATGGTAAATCCGCCCCGCACCTGCCGCAACAGTTGTAGTCATGCCCTTAACCACACAAAAAGCCCCACGGCCATTCCGGTCGTGGGGCTTCGTTCATCTTCAGCTAATCGCCGTCTGCAGTGCCAGTTCAATCATCTGGTTCAAGGTCAGCTGGCGTTCCTCGGCCGACAAGTGTTCGTCGCGCACCAGGTGGTCGGACACCGTCATGATGCCGAGCGCCTGACGCCGATACTTGGCCGCCAGCAGGTACAGCGCCGGCACCTCCATCTCGGTGGCGAGCACGCCGTAGTCCGTGAGCTTGCCGCGGTCGAGGTTGTCGTTGTAGAACTGGTCCTCGCCAAGCACGTTGCCGACGTGGAAACTCAGCTTGCTGGTTTCAGCAATCGTCGCCGCTTTGCGCAACAGGTTGAAATCCCCCGTGGGCGCGAAGGATACGCCGGGCCCGAACGTGTTCACAATCATGCTGCTGTCGGTCGTCGCCGCCTGGGCGAGCACGATGTCGCGCAAGTGCACTTCTTCCGCCAGCCCGCCGCACGTGCCGGTGCGAATCAGCCGCTGCACGCCGTAGTCCCGCATCAGTTCGGTCGAGTAGATGGCGATGGACGGCATGCCCATCCCCGTCGCCTGAATCGACACCTTTTGGCCGCGATAAACGCCGGTGTACCCGTAAGCCGCGCGGACCTCGTTGTAGCGCACGACGTCAGTCAGGAAGTTCTCCGCCATGTACTGTGCGCGCAATGGGTCGCCCGGCAGTAGAACCGTGTCGGCAATGCTGCCGGCTGGTGCATTAATGTGTGTACTCATGAAAAAAGTCCCCCTTCTAACTGCGTCGTTACTTCAATTCGTCCAGGAATGACTTGCCGAACTCGCCAGCTGGGACGCCGAAGTTGGCGCAAATCGTGGCGCCCATGTCGCTAAATGGTGAGCGAATGCCGAGGTTCGCGCCACCTTCAAGTGCCGGACTGTACGCGATGATTGGTACGTATTCGCGCGTGTGGTCGGTGCCCGTGTACGTTGGGTCGTTCCCGTGGTCGGAGGTGATCAGCAGCAGGTCGTCATCGTTCATGGCTGCGAGCAGTTCCCCGAGCTGTTTGTCAAAGAGCGCCAGAGCTTCTGCATAGCCGTCCGCATTGCGCCGGTGGCCGTACATCGCATCGAAGTCAACGAGGTTGGCAAACACAAAGCCTGCACGATCGGATTTAACCACCTTGATGGTCTGGTTCATACCGTCTTCGTTGCTGACGGTGTGAATCCCGTCGTCGAGGCCAATGCCGGAGAAGATGTCGTTGATTTTGCCAATCCCGTAAGTTGGCACACCGGCCTTCTGCAGCCGATCGAGGTCCGTTGGTTGGTCCGGAATCAGCGCGTAGTCGTGCCGGTCGCTGGTGCGGGTGAAGTGGTCCTTGTCGATGTACGTGTACGGCCGCGCGATGATGCGCCCGATGCGGTATGGTGCGTCGCGGGTGATGCTGCGGGCGAATTCACAAATCTTGTAGAGTTCAGGCACGGAAATCAGCGCGGTGTTGGCCGCAATCTGGAGCACCGAGTCACCGGATGTGTAGACAATCAGGTCGCCGGTTGCCAGCTGCTCGTCCCCGTAGTCGTGGATGACATCGGTCCCGGAGTATGGCTTGTTGACGATGCACTTGCGCCCAGAGAATTCGGTGATTTGGTCGAGGAGTTCTTGCGGGAAGCCGTCCGGGAAGAAGCCGAGTGGTTCGGTGACGGGCAGACCCATCATTTCCCAGTGGCCATCCATCGAGTCCTTGCCGGCGGAAATCTCGTACATCTTGCCGTACGCCGCCTTGGGGTGGGCCACCGGCTTGAGGTATGGCATTTCGCTGTCAGCACGAATGTTACCCAGACCCAGGCTCAACATATTAGGCAACTGCCAGTCCGGCCCCATGTGCGCGCTGATGTGCCCGTACGTGTCCGCACCGGAATCGCCGAACTTGGCCGCGTCTGGTGCGGCACCAATCCCAACCGAATCCGTCACAACTGCAATAATGCGTTTGAAAGTTTTTTTCGTCATCACATACTCCCCCGTTTCTTCCTAGTCGATTGCGCCCGCAGCCTTGGCCTCACTGATGATCGCCACGCCGGCACTGGCACCGAGGCGGTCGGCCCCGGCATCAATCAGCGCCTTAGCTTCAGCGTACGAGTGAATCCCGCCGGCTGCCTTGACCTGCAGGCGGTTGCCCACGGTCTTGCGCATCAGGGCAACGTCGTGCACGGTGGCCCCGCCGCCAGCAAACCCGGTGCTGGTCTTCACGAAGTCAGCGCCCGCCGCTTCACTGAGCTCGCAGGCCGCAACCTTCTCGTCGTCCGTGAGCAGCACGCATTCGATGATCACCTTGAGGATGGCGCCCTGCGCGTGCACCGCTTCGGCCACCGCGTGAATGTCGGCCTGCACCGCGTCCCGGTCGCCGGACTTCAGCGCACCAATGTTAATCACCATGTCGCATTCTGCGGCGCCGTCTGCGATAGTCGCCTTTGCTTCCGCCACCTTGATGGCCGTTGTGTTGGCGCCCAGAGGGAAACCAATGACGGTGCAGACGTTCACGTCCGTGCCCTCAAGCCCGGCCTTGGACCGCGCCACCCAGTACGGGTTCACACAGACGGAGGCGAAGTTGTATTCGCGAGCCTCCGCAAGCAGCTCGTCAATCTGCGCCTGGGTTGCGTCGGGTTTCAGTAACGTGTGGTCGATATACTTAGCTAATGGTTTTGTCATGGTGATTCCTCCGTTGTTTGAAATTGTAACCGTTACCATTATACCATGCTCGGGAAGGTGCATGACACAACTAAATGTGCCGGGTGTCGCGGGACGGGGTACTAGAGGTGGGGGCAGAGGGAAAAAGCACGCGGCAATCATGTGTATACAAAAACGAACCGCCTGCTAAACGCAAGTGGTTCGTTCGTAATCGCTCTATATTAATGACACACGAACTCGCTTACCCAGCGCCCGCGCAATTTTGCTCAGCGTGGCAATGCTGGTGTTCTGGCCCAACTCAATCCGTGCAATTGTCGTCTTCGGAATTCCAGATGCTTCGGCCAATTCGCGTTGGCTGAATCCTGCCGCTTTGCGCGCTTCAAATATCGCAGCTGCACTGGTTAATTTATCCTTTTCCGCCTCGACACCTTTACGATAATCCGCATCCTGATTCATTTTGGTAAAGAGGGTATCCATGTCCACTGAGTGCGCATCGGTATATTTTTTTAAGTCTTGCATGAGTTACTCCTCCTTCAAACCATTGTAGAACTCTTCGCGAAGCTCAATCGCATGGTCTATTTCTCTTTGTGGCGTTTGATTAGTTTTTTTGCTGAAACCGTGAGTAATTAAATATTCATTACCGACAACATGAAAATATAGACCACGCTGATATTGTTTGCCTTGTCGTGCACGCAATTCATAGAGGTTATTGTCTAACTTCTTAACCAAGAGCATGTGACTTGCGACAAGCAATCCTTTCTCCTCTGTGATTTCAATCACCGCCTGCATCTTTTGTCTTTGTTTAACAGGCAACGAAAGCATGAACTCCGCAAACTCAGTGTGTCCATTCGGCCGTGTATAGGCTCTAAACTTGGGCTTTTCCATGCCTTTATGATAACATATTTGCGTCCGTGGTCGCAAATATGTTATCAGCTTTAGTCGTAGCACCAAAAACTATGTGGACAAGCGAAAAGAGCACACACAGCTGTAATGGCTACTTCCAATTACGCTTTACCCCACACTCCCCACCATCTGCATCCGAATCAGCCGGTTCAACTCCACCGCATACTCCATCGGCAGCTCCTTGGCGAACGGCTCGACGAAGCCCATGATGATCATCTCGGTGGCCTTGGCCTCGCTTAGGCCGCGGCTCATCAGGTAGTAGAGCTGCTCCTCGGAGACCTTGCTGACCTTGGCTTCGTGCTCCATCGCCACGTCGGCGCAACGAATATCGTTGATGGGGATGGTGTTGCTGCGACTCTGCTCGTCCATCAAGATGGTGTCGCACTCCACGTGTGCGAAGGCGCCGTGGGCCTTGCTCGTGAAGCGCACCGTGCCGCGATAATCGGTCGCACCGCCGTCTTTAGCAATCGATTTGCTGACAATCGACGAGCTGGTGTTGGGCGCGTTGTGAATCATCCGCGCGCCCGAATCCAGCACGATGCCATGCCCCGCCACGGCAATCGACAACATAGTGCCATGCGCGCCCTCACCGTTCAGGTAGACAGACGGGTACTTCATCGTCACCTTGCTGCCCAAGTTGCCGTCCACCCACTCCATCGTGGCGTTGGCGGCGGCACTGGCACGCTTGGTTTCCAGACTGTAGACGTTGTTGCTCCAGTTCTGAATCGTCGTGTAGCGCGCGTACGCATTTTCTTGGACGAACACCTCAACGACCGCGGCGTGCAGGCTGTCTTCCGAATACGTCGGCGCCGTGCAGCCCTCGACGTAATTGATGTGCGCGCCGGGTTCGACGATAATCAGCGTGCGCTCGAACTGCCCCGTGCTGCCCGCGTTGATGCGGAAAAACGACTGGAGCGGTGTGTCGAGGTACACATCCTTGGGCACGTAGAGGAACGTGCCACCGGACCAGACCGCCGTGTTCAACGCCGCGTACTTGTTGTCCGCCGCCGGAATGAGTTTGCCGAAATACTGGCGGACCAGCTCGGGGTAATCTTGCAGCGCCTGATCCATGCTGCAAAAGATGATGCCGAGCTTCTCGATTTCACCCTTCAGCCGGCTGTACACGACTTCGGATTCGAACTGAGCACTCGCCCCCGCGAGGTATTTGCGCTCAGCCTGGGGCACACCCATCTGCTCGAAGGTATCCTTGACCGCTGCAGGCACATCCGCCCAGTCGCGCACCGGCTTGTCCGTAGCGCGCTGGAAATAACGAATGTTGTCCAAGTCCAGCCCGCTTAAGTCCGGGCCAAAGTTTGGCTGGTGCAGTCGTTGATAGGTCTTGAATGCCCGCAGCCGCATCTGCAACATCCACTCTGGCTCATGCTTGGCCGCCGAAATCTGTCGGACAATGTCTTCCGTCAGGCCGCGGCCGGTGGTGAGAATCGGCTTGAAGGCAATCTTTTGCGTCGCCTTCGTCTGCGCATCGAGAAAATCGACATCTGCGGCGAGGGTTTCATTGTTCTTACTGTTGCTTGTCTGTGGCATTGTCGCCGCCCCCTTCCGCTAAATTCTGCAAACATTCCGTCAGCGTCGTCCACGCCAGCAGCGCGCACTTCACCCGTGCCGGGAACGCGTGCACTGACTGCAGTGCCCGTGCATCCCCCAGGTCAACTGCTGGCCGCACGTCATCGCGCACCATTTCCGCAAACGCCGCGGCCTGGGCCAATGCGCCAGTCACGTTCTGCCCGCGCACCGCCCGCACCATCAATGCCGTGCTCGCCTGGCTAATCGTGCACCCCGTGGCGGTGGCGCGCACGCCGGTAATCACACCTGCGGCATCCACTGCCACCGCCAAGTCCAGCACATCCCCGCACGTCGGGTTCACCGCGTGCACAACGGGCACCGTGTCTGGCACCTGCCCGAAACTCGTCGGCGCACTGGCTGCATCGACAATCACACTGCGGTAGAGCTGCTGCAGCCGGTTAAGACTCATGGCGGGCCTCCGCGAAGAACGCCGCCGCTTCCCGTACACCGGCAATCAGCCGCTGGCAATCGTCTTCCGTCGTGTACGCCCCAAGCGTGGCCCGCACCACCGCCGACACCCCAAGTGCGTGCATCAGCGGCTGGGCGCAGTGGTGCCCCGCACGCACGGCCACATCCGCTTCGTCCAGGAACGTGGCGACGTCGTGCGCGTGCACCCCGTCCACATTGAAGCTCACGGTCGCCGGTGCAGCGGGGCTGGAATACAGCGTCACGGCCGGCAGTTCGGCCAGGGCAGACCGCACCTGGCTGGTTAAGCCCTTAAGGTACGCCGTGATGGCTGCGCGCCGCGGCTGCAGGTACTCGATGGCCGCACCAAGGCCAATGACCCCCAGCGCGTTTTGGCTGCCGGCTTCAAACCGCAACGGTGCGGGCGCAAAACTAGCAGTCAGCGTCGTCACCTCGTTAATCATGCCGCCGCCAAGCGTAACTGGCGGCATCTCCACAAGCAGTTCGCGCCGCCCATACAGCACGCCAATGCCTGATGGCCCATAGATTTTGTGCCCGGAGAAGGCGTAGAAATCACACCCAAGTGCCTGCACATCAACATCGGTGTGCGCCACGGCCTGCGCGCCATCCAGCACGAGGTAGCCGCCCTGACCGTGCACGCGGTCGGCGATGGTGCGCACCTGCTGCAGCTGGGCGCCGGTCACGTTAGTCTCCTGCGCCAGCGCAACGATGCGCGTGTGCATGCCGATGTGAGCCAGCACCCAGTCTTCGTCAATAGCGCCATCCGCCGTCACGGGCGCAATCAACAGCTTGGCCCCGGTCGTTTCGGCCAGGTGCTGCCACGGCAGGAAGTTGCTGTGGTGTTCGGCGATGCTGACGATGATTTCGCTGTTGCCGTCAACGATGAGGTTGCCAAACGACTGCGCGACCAGGTTCAGCGCCGCCGTGGTGCCGCTGGTGAACACAATTTCATCCGCCGCCTGCGCGTGCAAGAATTCCGCCACCTGGCTGCGCACGGATTCGAACTGCTCCGTTGCCGCATACGCAAGCTTGTACAGTCCGCGGTGCAGCGGGGCGTTGGCGCCCGTCATGTAGGCGTTCAGTGCGTCAATGACGGATTGCGGGTACTGCCCCGTCGCCGCCTGATCGAAATATGCTAATTCCGGGTGCTGCTGGAACAGGGGAAAGTCTGCCCGCCACTCGCTGTCATTATTTGCCATCGAAAATCTTGCCTCCATCTAACTGCGCCGCGATTGCCTGGTGTACCTGCTGCACATCGGCCGCGGGCAAATCATCGGGTAATAAGCTTAGCAAAAAGCCGCGCACGACCAGGCGCACCGCCACTGCCCGGCTTAACCCCCGACTCATCAGGTAATATAGCTGCTTAGCGTCGACTGCCGCCACACTCGCCGCATGGCCGGCCGTCACGTCGTTTTCGTCAATCAATAGTAACGGGTTGGCCTCGCCCAGCGCGTGGTCGGACAACATCAATACCCGGTTCTCCTGCTGGGCATCGCTGCCGGCAGCCCCGCGCACAATGGCGCCGATCCCGTTCAGCACCAGCTGGGCGTGGTCCGTCAGCACCCCGTGTTGATTAATCAGCCCCTGCGTGTGCCGGCCGTAATTGGTCACCGTCGTGGTCGCAACCAGCTTGGCCGCATTGCCGCTGAGCACCGCTAGATTCGCCTTAGCCCGGCTACCGGTGCCCACCAGGTTGACCGCGTGCTGCAACCCGCCGCGGCAGTCACCGAACACGGCCCCATGCCAGGTCAACTCGGCCCCCTCCGCTAGTTCGGCGCGGCGATAAATAGCCACATCCCCGCTCTGCAAATCCAGCGTGTCGTAGCGTACCTGCGCGCCGGCCGCCAGCTGCAGCAGCACGAGCAAATGCTGCTGGCCGGCATTGGTACCCCGCCAGGTTTCGCGTAGATGTACCTGTGCGCCCGCGCCAACAGTCACCAGCACCGTCGCGGAATTCGCCGCATCCCCCGTGATGGTGATTGGCGCGGTTCCCCGCCAGTTCGCTGGTACATCAATGCGTGTGGCGGGTAGGCTGCGCAAAGCCGCGTCCAGGTTGTCCGCCGGCGCCGGCAATTCCGGTAGCGAAGTCACCGTGACCCCTACGCCCGCCGCCACGGTGGGCGCGCTACCGGCTACTGATCCCGCTGGGTGCACCAAATGCGCCCAACTCATCTTCGGCAGCAGGGGCCA
The DNA here is from genome assembly GCF_001436225.1 of Lacticaseibacillus sharpeae JCM 1186 = DSM 20505. GTDB lineage: Bacteria > Bacillota > Bacilli > Lactobacillales > Lactobacillaceae > Lacticaseibacillus > Lacticaseibacillus sharpeae. The sequence continues at coordinate 61,908 of NZ_AYYO01000024.1, forward strand.
CTGCATTTTCTTTGCCCCCATCGCTAGTCCCCCTGAATCTGTTCGTAGCCGGTTTGCTCCAGTTGCTTGGCCAGTTCGGGGCCGCCGGTTTCGATAATCCGGCCGTTCTTCATCACGTGCACCACGTCAGGGACGATGTAATCGAGCAGCCGCTGGTAATGGGTGATGATGAGGCTGCTGAATTCCGGCCCGCGCATGCTGTTCACGCCCGCGGCCACGATGCGCAGGGCGTCGATGTCGAGCCCCGAGTCAATTTCGTCCAAAATCGCCAGGCCTGGCTTGATCATCAGCAGCTGCAGGATTTCGTTCTTCTTCTTCTCCCCGCCAGAAAAACCGGCGTTGAGGTAACGGTCCGCCATGTCGCCCGGCATCTTGAGCTGGTCGAGCCGCTCGTCCAGTTCGTCCATGAAGTCCATGACGCCAATCTGATCATCATCGGCGCGCCGGCTGTTGACCGCGGCGCGAATGAACTCGGCGTTGGTAATGCCGGTAATCGCGGGCGGATACTGCATGGCGAGGAACAATCCGGCCCGGGCACGCTCGTCGACGGTTGCGTCCAGAATGCTGGTGCCATCGAGCAGAATGTCGCCGCCGGTCACCACGTAATTCGGGTTGCCCATGATGGTTTCGGACAGGGTGGACTTCCCCGTCCCGTTCGGCCCCATTATGGCGTGAATCTCGCCGCGGCGGATGGTGAGGTTCACCCCGCGCAAGATATCCGGCTGCGGCTCCTCCGCGCGCACGGCGACGTGCAAATCTTTAATTTCAATTGTTTCCATGTTCATCCCCCGTTATACGTGCAGCGTCATCCGGGCCGCCCGACTCATCCGCGCCATTGACCACTGCACGTCCATCCGGTACTGCACCATGACGGGCGCATCCCCCACTGCCAGTTCCAGCGCGTGCTTGATCAGCATGCTGAGGTAATCCGTCAGCGGACAGCCAATCATCGTCAGCAGCATTTCGACCCGAAAGCTGCCGTCCTCATTCTGTTCAATTCGGTAAACCAGCCCGAGGTTCAACATGTCCACCCCGAGCTCCGGATCCACGGCGTGCTGCAGGGCCGCCGCCAGCTGCTTGTCGAGTGCTGGCTCGATGTTCCGGCACTCAACGCCGAATTCAGCTAATGTGTGTTCCCGCATGTGGCCCTCCACTTCTTGTAGTTAAAGCAAAACGCCAACCGGACGGCACTGCGTCCAGTTGGCGCCTGTTTACTTCACTAGATTCTTCCAAATCACCACTTCACCGGTGCGCAGCGATTCCGGCACGTCGATAATGCGCTGATTGCCACTACCCCGGAACTGCAAGGTCAAATCCTTCTCGGCTTCGAGGAACCGGCCGTCGACCAGAATGTCCAGCAAGCCGAGCAGTTCCAGCTTGTCGTCCGTTTCCTGCATCAGCTCGTCCCACTTGTAGCCCGTCCAGCTCCAGATGTCCTTGGTGTGCCCGAACTCGGCGCGAATCCGGTGGCACAGCTGCAAGCAGACCTGCGTGTTCAGGAACGGTTCCCCGCCCAGCAGCGTCAGCCCCTGCACGTAGCTCTGGCTGAGGTCTGCGATAATCTGGTCCTCGAGTTCTTGCGTGTAGGGCTTGCCGTAGCGGAAGTTCTGCGCCGCCAGGTTGTAACAGCCCGGGCAGGCGAAGTTGCAGCCGGAGACGTACAGTGAGCACCGCACGCCCTCGCCATCAACGAAGTTAAACGGCTTGTAGCTGGCCACGTACTGCTTGGAATACTCCGCCGCCGTCCACTCTTTGGGCTTGGGGTTGCGGGGTAGTGTGCGTTTAGTTCTGCGTTCCATGATTGCACCACCTTCCGAAATTAGTTGGCGGAATTAGCCACCTGGTCATTGCCGAAGCTCATGTGCTTGTGCCGACTCGTGATTTCCATGTGCCGTCCGTGCACCATTGGCCGCTGGTTCGGGTTCCCCAGGTAGCCGCACGTCCGCTTGACCACGTCACAGGTCTTGGGGTCGGTGTTCCCACAATCTGGGCACTTGAAGCCGCGCGCCGTGGCGGCAAATTCACCCTTGAAGCCGCACTTGAAGCACTGGTCAATCGGCGTGTTCGTGCCGAGGTAGCCAATCTTGTCGTAGGCGAAATCCCAGACCGCTTCGAGCGCCTTGGGGTTCTGCTTCAGGTTCGGGTATTCGCAGTAGTGAATGAACCCACCGCTGCAGTACTGCGGATAGTCTTTTTCAAAGTCAATCTTCTCGAACGGTGTTGGTGACTTGCGCACGTCGTAGTGGAAGCTGTTGGTGTAGTATTCCTTGTCCGTGATGTTCGGGATGATGCCGAACTTCTCGGTGTCCATACGGCAGAAACGGTCGGTCAGACTCTCGGACGGCGTGGAGTAAACGGAATAGTGGTAGCCTTCCTTGGCCTCCCACGCGTTGCAGTGATCGTACAGGCTCTTGACCACGGCCAACGTGAACGCCTTAGCTTCCTTGTTCTTCTCCCAGTCCGGGCCGAAGAACACAGTGCCGACTTCGTACAAACCGATGTAGCCGAGACTCACAGTGGCGCGACCGTTCTTGAACAGGTCATCCACGTCCCCGTCTGGTGCCAGTCGCTTGCCGAACGCGCCGTACATGTAGAGCGTCGGGGCGTTCTTCGGGCTGGCCTGCTTGGCGCGGTTCACCTTGAACGCGAGCGCCTGATGGCAAACCGCGAGCCGGGATTCCAGCAATGCCCAGAACTGTTTCTGGTCGCCGGCAGATTCCAAAGCGATGCGCGGCAAGTTCACCGTCACCACGCCCAGGTTCATGCGACCGGAGTTCACTTCGGTCCCATTCTCGTCGCGCCAACCCTGCAGGAAACTGCGACAACCCATCGGCGCCTTGAAGCTGCCGGTGAGTTCCACAATCTTGTCGTACATCAGCACGTCGGGGTACATGCGCTTCGTGGCACATTCGAGGGCGAGCTGCTTGATGTCGTAGTTCGGGTCCGCGGGGTTCAGGTTCAACCCGCGCTTGATGGTGAACACGAGCTTCGGGAAGATGGCCGTCCGCCGCTCCGTTCCGAGCCCCTTAATCCGTGTCTTCAAAATGGCCTTTTGGATTTCGCGTTCAATCCAGTTGCTGCCCAAGCCAAAACCGACCGTCGTGAACGGCGTCTGGCCCTGCGAACTGTACAGCGTGTTGATCTGGTATTCCAGACTCTCCATCGCCTGGGTAATGTCGGCGATAGTTTTACTCTTGGCGTAGTCTTCCCGCTTCACCGGGTCATCAATCCATTGTGCTGCGTCCTGCAAATGGCGGTCGTAGTTCTTCTGCGCGTACGGGGCGAGCACTTCGTCGGTGCGGTCACTGGAACAGCCACCATACTGACTGGAGGCCACGCTAGCGATGATCTGCACCATCTGCAGCACCGCCACCTGAATCGACTGGGGCGTGCCCATGCTGGCATTACCAATCTTGAAGCCGTTAGCCATCATGCCCTTGAAGTCAATCAGGCAGCAGTTGGTCATCGGGCTGTATGGCTGGTAATCCAGGTCGTGCCAGTGAATGTCCCCTTTAATGTGGGCGTTCGCCACGGCTGGCGGCAGCATCTTGAGCCCCGTCGCCCGCGCAATCGTGCCGGCGGTCAGGTCGCGTTGCGTCGTGAACACATCGCTGTCCTTGTTGGCATTCTCGTTGACCACGGTGGCATCCTTGTGCAGCAGCTTTCCGAGCGCAACATCTAGGTTCTTGTCGGCCGCCCGCTTAGCAATGGCCTTGCGCCGGAATTCGTGGTACGTTACCGCCGCCACTTCCGCCTGGCCCTTCAGCCAGTCTTCGACCACCGCCGCAATTTCCTCAGTTGAACCCGCCTGTGCACCAGCCGCCAGCAGGGCCGCATAGTCAACATTCGTCGCGTCCAGGCCAGCAGCCACTAGGGCCTTCCGCGCGCTCGCCTGCAATTTTGGCGCTGAGAACGGCTCACTGTTGCCTTCCCGCTTATTAATCAGTTCGGTTGCCACCATTACGTCCACAAAAACCACCGCACTTTCCGTAGTAATATTAATTATTATATGCTGAAGTGACCACAATATGTAGTGGGAAAAGTAAGCATAGCCCCTATATAATCTCATAATTTGCAGAAAACGTGTGAAACCTGCTTGGGGACACGAGGCACAAATCGGTTAAATAACGCGTTACAGATTTGTGACGTGTTGTGCCACTAACGCGAAAAAAATAGCCCCACCAATAATGGTAGGACTACCGGTAAAGCTATGCGCCAATGTTACTTCCCTTGTTCCAGCAAAGCCTTCCCAATCTTGTAGTTCCGGTCGTGTTCGTACTGCGAATATAAGCAGTCAATTTATCATTTTTTTCGTTGTCCAAATCTTGAACTCATATTTACTGTTATTATTCCCAAAGCCAAAACTGCTGAAAAAAATAAACGTCGCTTCATAGCAGCACCGGTCGAGTTCATATCGGCAAATGCTGGCCATACAGCCATAATCAGTAGTATTATAAAATTCACTATGAACAACCCATCGCTTCTGTTTGGTATATTAACCGCACAATTCACCGCAACGTATATTAAAGCGGTATACAATAGCGGCAAAAAATCACATCCATAATAGACAAGCAATAGAAGCTGTGGACTCAATAATAATAAAAGGCATACAACATAGTTAGCTGTTTTAACCAACCGACAGCGTTTTCTACTCCCAATACGAAGCTCAACAGTGATTAATTCAAAAGGTGTCACCACAATATCCGTAGTTTGAAACAGAGCCAAAATCATTAACGTTAACCAGGGTATGCAACCCTGAATTCCTGAAATAAAGAGAAATTGCGGATATTGATAGCCAGTTAAGTAAAACATACCAGCACTGATTGCCACCCAAACAGCATTGTCGCACAACCACCAGCGCAAAACACTGCGCAAATTTATCAATGGCCTGATCATTGCGAACACCATCGCGCCTGATAAACAATACTGGTAGCAATAATTGCCACAAGCAACCATATCACGTTCGTTATGCTAATCAATCCTGGCAGTGCCGAATTAAGGTAGTTTCCCCAGAACAATCCAGATCCGGGATAAAAAGGAAATGTGGTCAACAACCCAAAGCTGCCCTTATAGTTTGCAAACAGAAATCCAATCATCAACACATTAGTAAGCACATTGATGGCAGCCTTACACACCAGCATACCAATTAGTAGGTTAATCAACCCAAAAGTAGTAGCAAACACCAGAACCATCACAAACCGATTGGGAATAGCCATAACGCCCTCATGTAATCCCACTGCAGTAGTTAAATCCAAGTTCAAAGTAAACCCGTGCAAGATACCCGCAGCAGCAGCAAACACCACTGTCAGTATCGCAGTTGCAAATGAATTGACAATCACAACCAAAACAAAAAATCTGTTTAACCCGCGCGCACTGCCTAACCGGCACATTAACATTCGTTGATAGCCGCTATAGCCCCAAACATACATGTCTGAATAACATACGCTCAGCAAAATAGGCAAGCCAAGATATGTCACCAATTGATTTCCCAGCGTCTCGAAAACATAATCGCCAACGGTGGGAACTTGACTAACTGGAATTACCGGACTAACGAAGAAAAAAGTGCCCGCATACACCAACAGCGCTATCAATATGCACACAGTTCGTTCGCGATAATAACAACCTAAAAGAGCACGATATTTAATCATTTAACTGCTTCAACCTTACTACTATCAATCTCATAAGTGACGTCCACCAAGGTCGCTATATCTTCCTCGTGCGAAATCAACACCATCAGTAAATTTGGCATGTTTCGCTTTATCTCAACCAGTAGGGCAATCACTAGTTGCTTTGAAGCACGATCCAGTCCAGACAACGGCTCATCAAGTAAAACAATTTGTGGTGATTCCATTACTGCCTGTGCAATTCCTAACTTTTGCCTCATACCAGTCGAGTACTTAGCTACTGCCGTCCTGTCTTCAGGATTTAAACCCAAGCGACGCATCCACTGCCTGCAGTCGTCTGCACTAATCTGAGCCTTAATACTTGCTAACATTTTTAAATTTTTAATTCCCGATAAATGTTCAAGAAATATCGGTTTGTTGATTAATACCCCCGCATCACGTAGAAAATTTCCTGACGTAATGGATTTACCATCAACCGAAATCGTCCCCGTATCTGCTACTTGAATTCCCGTTAACAGTTTAAGCATTGTGGACTTACCCGATCCATTGGGCCCAACGATTCTGTACACACGCCCTGCGCGAAATTTAACGCTGACATTTTTTAGCAAATCACGTCCATTAAAGCGGACCCCAACATTATTAAATGCTATTTCTTTCAACTTTCCCACCCACTTTGACATTCTCTGCGGTAACCCCAAAACACCAATAAGCCGCAAGTAATCAATATTCCGCCTATATACGTCATTACTCCGGCAACGGTGCCTATTCGAGGTGCTGATTCAGAGAGCAGTCGGTAGTATACGTTCACCGGCATCCATGATTCCGGCAAAACTCCAGGAATAATTAACAACATTGGCGCAACCACATAAATTAACATTGAAATTGACAACGTTTGCCATCCTTTATTACACCAGAATGCAATGACAAACGTTAACAGCGCGATTGAGATTGAGACAAGAACTGAAACTAGCAGTAGTAATCCAATCGCATTAGATATACCTAGCCACGAGACAATTCCATCAACTTCAGGAAACACACGATACCCGTGCAGACAGAACTTAAGACACAGAACAGCCAATGGATAACCAATAATCAAGTAACCACTACCGCACACAGTTATGATGACAATAATCGCGCCTATTCGCCGGTTTGCCCGAATAAGCCACCATTGACGAAAACTAGAATAAAAAAATGGTAAAAAGGCGAAAGTAACAATGGCCATTGGTATAACTGGTGTTAGTACTGAAAACACAGATACCGGTGACAAAATTGGTGCAAATGCCAAAATCCATAGTGATTCACCAGCACCCATGCTAGCATTAGCAAGAACCGTGAGTACCGCATAGAAACAAGCACCAACACAAGTTGCTATCCAATAACGTTTAGTCCTCAAAATCAACATATATTCTCCTCCAGAGACCAACCGTGGGTAAGAATAGTTTACTAACAGCTAATTGTCAATTAACTGTATTATTCAGAGAGAAAATATAACGACAGTTTGTGCATATCCGCATATTCAACAGTAATTATCACTAATTTTCACACATACCGGCAGGGTTCAATCATTAATGAACGATTAAAGTTCTATTAGCCTAAAGATTTAAGCAATCCATCGATTATCAAACTTCTATTCTGTTTACTTTTATTAATAGGCACAAAAAACCCTGCCAAAAATCTGACAGGGCTCATAATCAAAATAGTCTACTTCCCTTGGTCCAGCAAAGCCTTCCCAATCTTGTAGTTCCGGTCGTGTTCGTACTGAGGAACCAGCATGCCGCCCGTCGCCCAAACGATGTGGGTCGCGTTTGCCATGTTGAAATGGTCACTGAGGTACGCCTGACTTTCAGCCATAGCCGCAAAGCCGGCGGTGGCGGAAGGTTCGAGGTTCATGTGCTCGGTGTCCATCATTTCCGCAGTGTATTCCATGACGCGGTCATCGTCGAAGGTCGCAATCCCCATGAGGAGCGTCTTCAGCACGCGGCCGGCGAGCCGGGATGGCCGGCCAACAGCGAGGCCATCAGCTTCGGTTAAGCCGTCCAGGCCGATGTCGTACACGGAGATGCCGTCGTTCATGCCGGTCATCATGCCCAGCACCACAGATGGCACGTGGGTTGGTTCCGCGAAGATGGCGTGGACGTTCGGACCGAGAATCTTCTTCAGGCCAAAGGTGGTCCCACCAGGAGAGCCACCGACACCAGCAGGCAGGTAGACAAAGAGCGGGTGATCTTCATCAACGGGGATGTTCTGGTCGCGCAGCTGCTTTTGCAGGCGAATGGCAGAAACCCCGTAACCGAGGAAGAGGTCCTTGCTGCCTTCATCGTCAATGAAGAAGACGGATGGGTCCTTAGCCGCCAGTTCACGGCCGGTAGTGATGGCCTTGGTGAAGGAGCCGTCGTATTCAACGACGTTCACGCCAACCGAGCGCAGGGTGTCCTTCTTCCACTGCTTAGCGTCCATGGACATGTGCACGGTGGTGTTGAAGCCGAGCTTAGCCGCAACAATCCCGATGGACAGCCCGAGGTTCCCGGTTGAGCCCACGGCAATCCCGTATTGACTGAACAGGTCGTGGTAAGCCGGTTCGTTCAGCTTGGCGTAGTTGTCGCCATACACGAGCATGTTGTGGTCCATGGCCACCTTTTCCGCAATCTTGAGGACCTCGTAAATGCCCCCGCGGGACTTGATTGACCCCGAGATTGGCAGTTCGTTGTCGGCCTTCAGGTACAAAGCACCAGGCAAATCGTAGCCTTCACGCTTGGTCACGTGGGCCTGCATCGCGTTCAAACGGCGCAGTGGGGACTCCAGAATTCCGTTTGTTGCGGCCGTTTCGGGGAACGCAACCGCCATGTATGGTGCGAAGCGTTCGAAGCGGGCGGACGCGTCGAACAGGTCGGCCTGGGTCAGCGTCAAATCTGGGTCATCCTTACCGTAGTCCGGATTCAGCCAGAGAATTTCCTTCAGTGCGGCTAAATCCTTCACCAGTGGATATTTTGCAGTGAGTTCTGCAACATCCATAACTCTTTCCTCCTTGGCCCCAAGAACAAAACAAGTGGTGGTCGCGAGAGCGCGGCCACCACTTGTCTGGCGGGGAACTTTAAAATCTGTCCGTAATGTGCAGCGGTAAACTAGTTGGTGCCGCGCATCACGCTTATTACTCGTTCATAATATAGCAATTTAAAACGGTAGGCAAGCGCGTATACCAATTTTTTAGAGGCGCATGGCAAGTCGCTTTTGCATTTACCATTTGCGTCCCATCTACATCCCCACGGCGCGGCGCTGCTCGTCGAAGCGGCGGACATTCTCGTGGAACGCCGCGCGGGTCAACGCGAAGTACGGCTGGATGAAGATATAGCCGATGAACAGCGTGCAGACCGTCAAGACGTACCACCAAAACATGGACAGGTACAAGACGAGCAGGTCGAACTTGAACCCGCGCATCATCCGCCACGAGTCGCCGAGCACCCGGAACAGGCGCGGATTGTCGTCGGCTTCCACCGCTTCCTTGATTAGGTAGCCCGTTTGCGACCAACCGAGACTCAGGTAGAGCGGCAGAAGCATTAGCAGCAGCGCAATCAAGCCAACGCCAATTGCCGCAGCCGGCAACACCTGCCACAACATGATTGCCATGACGGCCAGGATGAGGAACACGATGAAAAAGGCAGCCATGAGCAGGCCCTGAATCAACTGCACGAACAAGTACGGCAGAACGTACCGCCAGCTCAGGTGCTGCCACACGGTTGGCCCCACCTCAAGCTGGTAGTTATGCTTCCGGATGACCAGTAGCGCCGCGTAAACCAGAATTTGGCCAAAGATACCGACGACCAATTCCGTTAGTGCCGTCCAGCCCATGCTGTCGTTGAACTGGCGGCTGAACTTGTAGAACTGCTCGATGTGGTGCAAGCTGATGCCCTTAGACATCCCCGCCACCACCGACAGCCCCACGAACACGCCCTCGATGATAATCGGCAATAGGCCAATGAGTGCCAGCCGCCAGTAGATGTGCGGTTCGCGGGTACGCGCCCAGGCGATGCGCTTCAATTGCCGCCGGGTTTTGAAGGTGGCATCGAAGTCACCGTAAGTCCGTTTTTTCTTCTTACTGATGGCAACCACCTCCGTTTCTGCGCCTACAGCTTAAAGTGCACCGTCGTCATGCATCTGCTTCTGCTTGTCCGCATAACGCAGGCGCACCTGTTCATAGAAGCCGGCAAAAGTCAGCTCGTAGTACGGACCGACCCACAGATAGGCCAGACCGAACGTGAATCCGCACAGGAGGAACCAGCCGATGAAGCTCAGCTGGAGCACGAACAGGTCGAACTTGTGCCCGCGCATCATCCGGTATGATTCCGCCAGCACGCCGAAGATATCCAGGCGTCGCTGACCCTCCTGCTGGTGCTCACGTGAATCGTACAACACCATGTAGGACATGCTTAACCCGAACTGGAGCAGAATCCCGGGGATGATGAACAGCATCGTCCCGAACTGCACCGCCACGTAAGTCATGATGTCAACTGCCAGCACCATCCAGAAGTACCGGCTGTTGAAGCACTTCAACATGATGCTGCCCACGGAAATCTTCTTGCTCCGGTTCCGGATAAGATCCAGCGCGGTGAAGCTCAGGCCGGTCGTGAAGAAGATGCTGACGAGGTTAACCAGGATTTCCTTGCGCTGGGTATCGGCACTGGAGTTCATGGCCTGGGTGTACAGCTCATTGAAACTCATCGTCGACGTGCTGGTATCAGTCATGGCCAGCGACGTCAGGAAGAGTGTGGTGAACAAAAATAGCGTCGCGGCTAGCGGGATAATCGTTGCCACGGCCATCTTCGCCCACACGCCCTTTTGGCGCAGGCGATCCTTCGCCGCCGCCTTGAGTTCGGGGCGACTCATATAATAGAAGTCTTCGTTCTGCATTGATTTTCCTCCGCTTAGTTAACTATATAGGATATTTAAGCACACTTTGCTGGGTAAAACATCGGTCATTGGCCCCGCAGAGCAAATAATGTGCGGCTATTCTTCCTCCGGCGTCGCATCGGGCGCCAGCGGGAACTGCTTGCTACCGCGGCTGATGGAGGCAATAATTCGGTTCACCCGGTGCAGCGACATGATCTGCTGGGGCAGCACCGTAATCAACTCTTCGCCCGGGCCGTGGGTCGCCGAGCCTTCGCGCATCACGTAATGGTAATCGGCATGGCCGCCGAAGCAGAACTTCTGCGCCCGCACCCCGTACTCGACGACGAACAGCTCGTCTTCCATCAGCGCGACGTCGGGGTCAAAGCGCAGGTGGTACCGCTCGATGATGCTGGTACGGAAAATTTTGTTCCACAGATACCCACGAATCTCGCCGACAGGACTGCGCACGCCATCTAGGAACTGGGCGCGCGTCAGCTCACGCTTGCGTAGGAGTTTGTCCGCGGGGTCGTGCGGCTGATCTTTTTCCAGCACGAACGGGTTCACCACTAAGTCGTAGTCGCCCACCTCCATCATCGTCACGAACCGGTGCACGTAGGTTGGCTCCACCCAGTCGTCGCCGTCCACGAACAGCGTGTAGACCCCGTGGGTAATGGCGAGGGCCGCGTTGCGCGCCGCCGAAACGCCCTGGTTGTGGTCTTGGGTCAGCACCGTGATGCGCGGGTCCACTTCCGCGAAGGTGCGCAAAATCAGCGCGGAATCATCGCTCGACGCGTCATCGACCGCGATAATCTGCAAGTTGTGGTAGGTCTGATCAACAATACTGGTTAAGCAATGCGTGAGGTATTCCGCGGTGTTGTACACGGGAATGATCACGGTAACTAACGGCTCCATCTTTTTCACCTCGCATCAATTCTAGCATATTATATAGAACAAACTGGGTGCTGGGCGGCAAAACTGTCCTATGCGTCATTTACGTACCGATCCAGCGTAATCTTGGCCATTTCAACCTGACTTAAGTTACATTTTGTCATGTTACTGGGGCTAAATGGCAAAAAATGAGACCGAAACGTTTATTTTTTGTGGAATTTTCACCAAATTAACTAACATCTTACAGAAAAAGATTCAGCCTAAAACCCAAAAATTGCGCAAAAATCGGCAAAAAGTTGTGCATTTGGGCAAAAATTAGCCATATTTACGTTACGTTACCCATCGGAAACGGTTACAGAGGCCATTTTCTGTAACATGGCTGTCATGATTACATGAAAGTTACAACATGACGGAATCCGTTGTTTTTTGTAAAGCTATTGGTATTGTTCCGACACAACAATCACCTATACTTCAGGATGTTGAAGCAAAGAAATAGCTTATACAAATTTTGGGAGTGAATATTATCACATTAGCTAACATCAAGCGCCTAGTTGCAGTTGCATTCACGGTCGTAACCGGAACAATTGCTTTTCAGGCCAACACACCAGCACACGCGATCGACGAAACAAATGATAACCACCACGTTCAGGCACCTAAGACTGACGACAGTCTGACGGAAACCGCCAAGAAGAACAACATCCGCCTGACCAAGACGGTTGTGGCCAGCGGCTCGACCCTGAAGAAGGAAAAGAGCATCAAGATTATCCCTGGCACCAACCAGTACAACGAAGCCCAGCACCTGCTCGATAAGGAAGCTGCTGCTAAGAAGGCCAAGGCTGAAGCTGCTGCTAAGGCGAAGGCCGCTGCTAAAGCCAAGGCTGAAGCTGCTGCCAAGGCCAAGGCTGCTGCCGCTGCTAAGGCGAAGGCCGCTGCTGCCCGCACTACGACCAGCACTTCAAGTTCCAGTTCAAGTGCAAGCACCAGTTCTGCAACTTCATCTTCTAGCCGCACTTACTCCGGCATCAAGATTACCTTCTACGATCCCGCAGCAATGGGCTCCAGCATGGGTTACAGCGGGGTTGCCGCTAACCTGTCCGTCTTCCCTCGCGGCACGCGCCTGAAGATTACCATGTCTAACGGGACCGTCCTCTACCGGACCGTTAACGACACCGGTTCTTTTGCCGCAAGCAACAGTCACCAGATCGACGTTGCGATGCCTAACAACCAGATTCCTTCCGCCGGCGTACTTTCCGCAACGGTCCAGGTTCTGTAAGCAGAAGTCCAAAAAGCCAAACCCATAATTGACGGGTTTGGCTTTTTGATTATGTTTAACCTGGGGCAAAGCGTGGTCAGTGCGCCATTTTTGAGCAACAGAAGCCTACCATTATTAACAATAATTAGCTTCATCACACACACAACTTTGTTCACCTAAATCGTCTGCTCAGCCACATATCGAGCATAAACTTCATGACTGTGAATCATTTCGTCATGAGTGCCAACCCCCGTGATACGTCCCTGCTCAAGGAAGTAAATCTTATCTGCATTCTTAATCGTGGACAAGCGGTGCGCGATGGTTATTACGGTAACCTCATGTTTCAATTTATTAATTATCCGTACAATCGATGCCTCGGAATCCGCATCTAAACTCGAAGTAGCCTCATCAAGTAACAAAATTTTCGGTTTTCTAATCAAGGCTCTAGCAATCATCAACCTTTGAATTTGACCACCTGAAAAATTAGTTCCTCCCTCGACAATCTGGGTATCAATACCCTTTTCTAGGCCGCCAATTTCATCCTGTAGCCCTACCAGCTTAATTATTTCTGTAATTCTCGATTCAGCATCCCTTTTATCTACCAGTCCGAATAGTAACGCTTCTTTTACCGTTTTGCCAACAACCGACTCCGTTTGTGCCACATAGCCAATGTTTTCACGCCATTGGTGTAAACCAATCTTGCATGCATTATGCGCACCATACGCAAGCTCTCCATGACTTGGTGTGATAAAACGTTCAATTACCGAAATTATTGTACTTTTACCTGCGCCACTAGGGCCAACGATTGCCACATTTGTGTTTGCCGGAACACTAATCGAGACATCATCAAGAACTTTTCTCCCTTCATACGCGAAAGACACATTTTTTAATTCAAGATTACCGCCAATTTTGCTAGGTACAGCTTGAACATTGATACCATCATTTTCCGTATCTGATACTAAAACATCAATTAACTTATCAGCAGCTCCATTTGCCGCGCTAATTTTATTTAGCGAATTACCAAGGCTTGTAAGCGGCGAGATAATTTGAAACAAATAAATAAGAAATGTTACAAGCCCGCCTAATGTAATCAACCCTGAATTTACCAGGTACCCACCAACCGCAAAAACACTCAAAAACGAAACTAGTGTTGATGTGAGAATCAACGGTCCCATGCAAGCGGAAATTCGCGACGCTTTTAACCCCAAATCATGCAGTGACTTTGTTATTTTTTCAACAGATTCTTGAACTTCGCCTTCCCCATTTAAGGCCTTAATGGTAGCCAATTTTGCAATAAATGTTGAAGCCTCAGAGATATAATTAGCTATCCAACTCTGCCGTCTATGAGAAATTCGTGCCATCGATCTAGAAACCAAATTAATAACCACCATCAGTATCAACAGCGTTAGAAGTAAAAAGACCGTCAACTGCCAGCTCAAAATAATTAGCAAAACAAACCCGCCAATTACGATTAAGACTCCACTCACTAATTCCGGTAATGTGTCCGACACTAACAGCCGAACTGTTTCAGAATTATTGACAACGATACTAGCCAACTTTGAAGGTTCAGAAACAAGTGGATTTGTAATTTTTAACCGTAGAGTATGTTGGGTAATTTCATCACGGAGTTGCATAACCTTTTTCTCCGCCCATGCACTAGCAGAGTAGTAGCTTAATGCCTGAAATAAACCCTGAATAACCAACCCTCCGATTGCCAACATCAACATCAAACCTGATTTTTCACCCACTTCACCATTGATAAACCCTTTTAGTCCAAGCGGCGCTATTAGCATAAAAGCAGCACTAATGACACTCGTAACTAGACTAATAAATAATGTGGTATTAGATTGACGCGACATTTTTAGCAGACTAATCAATGATCCACGTTGTATTTTCTCATTCTTTTTTGTCAAGGTTCTGACCTCCATCGTTTTCGTTTTGATAAATCTGCTCTACTAAGTAAATAAATACAGTTGAAGATAATTGCCACTTCTTTGAAGTCGAATTAGCTAAATGCTGACTTCCATTGGGTTCAATTACGCCGTAGCTTCCATCACTATTACCATGTAACTCGATTTTATTAAAAAAATCTGTTCCTATCTGTTTATCGCAAAATCCAATTCTACTGATCATAAAAATAAGTATTGCCATTGGCAGGTTAAAGGCAAAAAAACAATAGCTAATTGCTCCTAAAAATAAACCTTTTCTAACCTCACAATCCTCCGAATGAACCGCAGCTGAAATAATTTTTGCATACTTCTTTGTCTCCAAATCAGGCCAATCACACTGCGTATCATGACTCCCGCCAATGATTGTCATCATTTGTCGAACGAGCATCCCCGTGTCGGCATCGAATACATAATACTGACTAAATAGTTCAATTACATCCGCACATTTTAGCCCCACACAGTTTGATATAATCTGCATGATAATCGTCCATTCAACCAAATTAAAATCATCTAGAGAAAAATTCTCCCAAAAACTGTCCAACTTTATTTTTCCGGTATCAATTAATGGCGTCAACTTATCAACTAATAATTGATAATGTATGGCGCCATCATACTGCCCATTAATCCAATTACGCGTCGGGTCAAGCATTCTCACTCACCACTCCTTAATACACAAACGTTAGTGCAAACTCGTCCTCGATTGACAAATTATCAGTCATTAAATCCTGAGTTTCTACGTCAAAAAAATATCTTGAAAAAAAAGCATATGTAGCATCACCAACCTAAATACGTCATCCGACATATACATGAATGCATAGGTCGCTGCATGTGCTACTGATGTTTTTCCTTCCTTCTTTGTAACAATAAAATCTGCAATAAAATTGTACTCAGACTTGTCACAATAGATTAATTTATGTGCCAAATATTCAAAGCTAGTCTGATTCATATTAGAGAAAGGCTGAATGTCCTTCTTTATTAAAAAGCCTACATTATCATCAAAATCATGCACCAAGCTCCACTCGTATTTTGATATTCGGGTAATCTCTAAACCAAACCGCTGTGTGAAATTATATTGAGGCTTGTTCGCTTGTAAAAAATAATACATCATTTCAAAATAGGGTATATAATCAGGCCTCGCAATAAGTGTATAGCTAAGGTCTTTTAAGCTATTAGCGAGAGACGAAATAATGTTCGCTGAAAAATCAATTTTTTTGCGGAGACTGATTCAACCTTTTGAGCAACAGTTACCAGCAGCACGCAATGATATATGCTTAATATCAACTTATTTGATATCTTTTTCCCTCTAAACCGATTAATAATTTGATGAATATTCTTTTCGCTTGTATGCATTTAACACTCCTAAAACTACCAATGTAGTGTGATACTTCTTTTCAAATTCGCTGAGGTTCCGCAACTCATTTGACTTAGGGCCATAGAACGAACCATCCAAGTTTTGTTTTGACAAAATGTACTCAATGGCCGAGTCAATAAACGACATCTCAACTTTATCAGGTTGAATAAAACACAGTCCCAATATTGCTTCCGCCAATATATCTATATTTTCTTCGAGATAGTTATTTGCTATTATTGCAATTAATAATAATCTAATACTCTTTCGTAAATGTCGATCTGTAATCATTTGCGTCCCACTATCTGTCATGTAAAAAACTGAGTGTGTAATCACATAAGCATCCATTCCAAATGAACTCCACGAGATGTTAATTTGGCGGTTAACAACTGCCTCGGCGTTAGTTATTAGTGGGTTATCTTGCAAATAACCACACCTTTTCAACTGATATGCAAGTTCATATATTCTAAAAGGGGCTCTCCTTCCAACAAAAGACATTCCTGATTCCACAGCCCATTTAATTCGATTATCATGAAAAATAATATGGCAGATTTTATAATCAAGTTAGCCACTCGTGACCAAGTTCTTCTGAAATAAA
>NZ_AYYO01000025.1 GCF_001436225.1 Lacticaseibacillus sharpeae JCM 1186 = DSM 20505
ACGCCGATAGTAGTTGGTGGGAAACTGCCTGCGAGGGTAGGAAGCTGCCACGCTCAAAATGGAGGATTAGCTCAGTTGGGAGAGCGTCTGCCTTACAAGCAGAGGGTCACAGGTTCGAGCCCTGTATCCTCCATTGAGCCGTTAGCTCAGTTGGTAGAGCAACGGACTTTTAATCCGTGGGTCGACAGTTCGAGCCTGTCACGGCTCA
>NZ_AYYO01000026.1 GCF_001436225.1 Lacticaseibacillus sharpeae JCM 1186 = DSM 20505
AAGGACGAACTCCAAATGATAAATTTACTATTCAACACCGTTTGACATAGTTCCGACGTTTTTAGCATCATTCTGGGACAAAGAAAAAAAGCCCGATTGAGCTTTTCTCAGTGATTATATTATTTTCCTTGTGCCGTGGTAATCACCTTATGAATCCGCGTAATCTCGGATTTAGGCTGCACTTCAAAATCAGAGCCGTTAATCTGCTTTCCTTTGCCTCTCATCTGATCCATATTAATTGCGCCAGCCGCAGACTTGTACTTAAGCGCGAGGTCTTTAATAGACGACAGAGAGATATCAGTTCGCAGGTTATCACTAACTGCGTTCAGAAACTTTCCGGATAGAACCTGAGTTGGATGATCTTTTACCTTAGCAATAATGGCACTAATTACGAGTTGTTGACGACGCTGGCGACCATAGTCACCATCTGGGTCATCATAACGCATTTGCGAAAAGCGCAGGGCGTCTGCACCATTCAGATTATATGACTGATTTTTAGCAAACGATTTTCCACGGTAACTGAAGGTAAGTGGTGAGGTAACCGTTACTCCACCCACAGCGTTAACCAGCTTCTCCAGTCCGCCCATATTCACGAGTAGATAACCGTCAATCTTGATGTCGGCCAGTTTTTCTACCGCATCTACTGCAGAAGTAGAACTACCATAAGAGTATGCTGCATTGATTTTCACCGGCACGTCATCAATTTCAATTTTGGTATCGCGAGGAATAGAAACCATGGTCGTTGTCCGCGTCTTCGGGTTCAAAACAACCACCATCATTGTGTCAGTCCGACCCTTGTAACTGCGTCCCAACGCCCCAGTATCGGCACCCATTAACAAATACGTTACTGGCTTGCCGCTGTTAGTCGCGTCCTCAGATGCCTTGTTCTTGTCCCATGAGCTAATTTGTGATGCTGCGTTGTGCACCCGGTAGTAGACGTACCCGCCGACTCCGATGATGGCCACAACCAGCACGGCCACAATGCGTAAGATAATCTTCTTCATTTAGTCATTTCTCCATTTAAGCCTACGTGTCGCCTTATTATACCGTGAAACAGGGTTATGTGGGTAATGGAAGCTGAAAAATAACCGTAGAGAATTGGTGCGACAAGGCACGTTGGCAGTACCGTATACGTATTTTATAGCCAGAATGCGCCAGAAATGTATGAAATTTTCACGGCAGATTTTATAATCAAGTTAGCCACTCGTGACCAAGTTCTTCTGAAATAAAAA
>NZ_AYYO01000027.1 GCF_001436225.1 Lacticaseibacillus sharpeae JCM 1186 = DSM 20505
TTTTTATTTCAGAAGAACTTGGTCACGAGTGGCTAACTTGATTATAAAATCTGCCGGAGTTTTTGTTTACCATGTTACACAGTTTTTCTAGTTCTGCCGGCCTTTTGACTTACCGCTCACATCTAAACTACCGCCCGCATAATGAGCCCAGCAGGAATATATGACGACCGTCCTAGATTCCGCAAGAATTTTATATACAACTCGATGTTGCCCGTTTAATCGCCTGGAGTAAAATCCAGCTGCTGGCGGAGTTAGTTTTTCAAACGAGTATTTTGGATCATAGGGGTTTTGCTTGAGCGTTTGAATGATTTCAGCAAACACATCGTTTAGTGGACTGTGCTTTATTTTACGCAAGTCGCCCTTGGCCCCGGATTTGATTTTGATTGTCCACTCGTTGTTACTCATTGTCTAAGTCCTGCATCATGTCATCGAGATCAACGTCATCATCGTTTTCGCGATCAAAGGCATCCTGCAGCTGACCGTTCATTAACAGGGCCATTGTTTCCTGCATTGCATCGTAGTCACGCTTGCTGATTAGGACCGCGCTTTTGTCTTCTTCAGACCCGGCAATTATGACGGGCTTCGAATCGCGGTTGATGTGACGAATCAGCGAAAAAAGATTGGTTCGTGCCTTAGTTGGCGTTGTAATTTCTTCCATGGCTAAATCCTCCTTCTATTTCGACGTACGTCATCACGCACATATAATATAACGTACATGATGACGTACGTCAATGGGCTCAACTGGTAACGTATAAATGGGTGTAACCTGTTTAGACGGCACACAAAAACTCCACCCGCAAAAGGTGGAGTTTTTGCTATTATTGCGTCTGGACGACCTGATTGCGGCCCGCGTTCTTGGCCCGGTACAGGTTACTATCGGCACGCTTGACGAGGTCCTTCAAGATTTCTTCCGCCCCGCTAACCGGCACGATGCCGGCCGACATGGTTAGGCGGAAATCCGCATCCTCCCGCAGCACCTGAATATCACGGAGCTGCGCGCGGAACTCATCAACCGCCAGCCGCGCTTCTGAGTCGGTGATGCCATACATCAGGACACTGAACTCCTCGCCCCCGGTGCGGTACACACTCGCGTAGTACGGCATGGGGATGAAGTAGGCTTCGAGGTTGCGGGCGAAGTTAATCAGCGCCTCATCCCCAACCACGTGGCCGAACTGGTCATTAACTTCCTTGAAGTGGTCGATGTCGAGCAGCGCCAGGTGCACCTGCTGGCCATCTTCTTCCTGCATCATCTTCTGGAAGAAGTTCACGTAGTCACGGCGGAACAGACTCAGGCTACGCACCCCAGTCAGTTCGTCGTGGTTATTGCCGTAAGTGAGTTCCTTGTTCTTAATCCGTCGGTATCGCAGCAGCCGGTCGTACAGGTCGGCCACCGCCATCACGAGGATGAAAATCACCGTCGTGCCTGCCGCGCTGGCCAGGCTATCACCGTACGCATACATCGTGAAGGCCCACATGCCGCAGCTCATGACCACGTTCACTGGTGCAAAATGGGCGTGTGCCTCGCCAATCCACTCGCTGTAATGGTTCACTACCTGCAACGCAACAAGCATTGCGGCGAAGGCAACCATCACGCCGACGTTCCAGTTCCAAAACGGCCAGAACGACAAGGCCACGGCCACCAGCATCACGCCGTGGACCCGTTCATCGTGGATGCGGGTGCTGATATAGAGGAGCGCCCCGTTGCGCAAGACATTGGCGGTTAGTGCGTAGGTCGTGCCGAGAACGCGCAGGGCCCGAATCAGAATTAGAATGAAAATCAGGTACACCGCAATCAGTACCGCGGCACTCACCTTGCGCTTGAACCACTTCTCCACCAGCTCGGGGCCGAAATCGGTGATGCAGTTCACCGTTGCGACGAAGCCGACCATGAAAAAGAACATCCAGAACGCGGTATTAATGAAAAAGGCCATGAAAGTTCCCCAAACCTGTCACGAATAATTTAATAAGCAATCATACCGCATTACTATAACAAAATTTTGGCGAAAGCGGAACCAGTCGGTGCAAAAATGAGTCAAGATTCGTACTAATCGGCCCGCAGAATTTGACTGCCCCCCCCGCTCATATAGGATGAAGTAGTTATCACATTAATGGAAGGAGCACCATCTGATGTTTATTAAGCTAAAAGCATACCTACATGAACTCTGGCACCCTAAATCCAACCATTGGTTCAACAAGCAAATGCTCCGGCTCACCGGTGTGATCGCAACCGTCGGCATACTAACCAGCATCCTGTTCAGCTTCAATACCGGTTCCGAACTAATCCTACTGGCGTCGATTATGTTCCTCGAACCCACTGCGGCACTGCTAAAGGACCGCGGTCACAGCACATTCCTTAGCTACCTACTGGCTATCATCTTAATGCTCATCCTCGCCTTCACCCTCATCATCGGTGTCGGCTTCATTTCCAAGACCGCATAACTTAGCGCGCAAGGCACCCACCACTCAGGCTGCCTTGCGTGCTTTATTTGTCCGCCACGTTGACACTCTCCAGTACTTGATGTTACTATCTAGCAGTACTCACTAACACATAGTAGATAAAATCACCCGTGAAAGGAGCTGATCCGCATGCACGGCACTACCGAAATGCTCAAGGGAATCCTTGAAGGCATCATCCTCGAAATCATCGACCAGCACGAGACCTATGGCTATGAGATTACGAACGACTTGCAGGAAATGGGCTTCGACGGCATCGTGGAGGGTACGGTCTACACCGTCCTTTTGCGCCTCGAAAAAAAGCAGCTGGTCACCATCACCCGGAAGAAATCACAGCTCGGACCAATGCGGAAGTTCTACTCACTGAACGCTGCGGGCCAGGAAGAGCTCGCCGCATTCTGGCAGCGCTGGAACTTCATCGACACGCAACTCACTAACTTGAAAGGACGCAAACAATGACAATGCCTAGCTGGTTCAAATACCTCACCCCGGCCTACATGAAGCAGGTTAAAAAAGACAAAGCAGAATACAAGGCGCAAATCGCGCGCATTAAAACATTGCCCAAGGACTACCAGCGGGCATTCACTGCCATCCAGAAATACATGTGGAGCAACGCGGCTGGCGACGGCATGGACATGCTTAACGCCCAGTATGACCTCATCGACTTCTTCTGGGAAGGCGCCGACAACAAAATCGCGGTGCACGACCTCATCGGCGACGACGTGGCGGCCTTCGTTGACGGGCTCATTGCCGAACGTGGCGTGCAGACCTGGGCGAACACCAGTAAGGAACGGCTGAACAAGGCGCTGACTAAGTAGACGTTGCGCAAACACAAAAAGACTACCGCGTTAATCCAAGCAAATAACCAAAATGGCTCTGGACGTTACCTCTCACTAGATGAGATCTGCCCAGAGTCATTTTTGTGTGCAAATTATCTTCTACTGATAGTACTTCGCCTGTGCCGTAAACAGCTCCCGGTACAGTCCGTCTTGCTGCATCAGCCCGTTATGCGTACCCATCTCCACCAACGCACCGTCCTTGAACACGGCAATCCGCTGGGCGAACCGCGTACTGCTCATCCGGTGGCTGATGTAGATGGCCGTCTTGTTGCCAATCAGCTGGTCGAAGCGCTGGTAGATTGCGGCTTCTGAGAGGGGGTCAAGGGCCGCAGTCGGTTCGTCCAAGATGATCAGCGGCGCATCCTTGTACCACGCACGAGCAATCGCAACCTTCTGCGCTTCCCCACCGGAGAGTTCCACCCCGTTTGCGTCAAGGTCCTTACCCACTGCTGTATCGATGCCTGCTGGTAGTTCATGAATCCGGGCAGCCACGTCGGCCACATCCAGTGCTTGCCAGACGCGCTGCGTATCCACCGCGGCACTAGCGGCAACATTCTCGGCGATGGAATAGCCGAACAGCTTGAAGTCTTGGAACACGACGGCTAGCAAGCTGCGATATTCCGCTTCGTCGTACTTCTGCACGTCGATGTCATTCAGGGTGATTGTCCCTTCAGTCGGTGTGAATAGCCGGGTGAGCAACTTCACGAGCGTTGTTTTCCCCGATCCATTCAGGCCGACAATCGCGAGCCGTTCGCCGACGTGCAGCGTAAGGTTCACGTGACGCAACGCCCAGACATCACTGCCAGGGTACTTGAACGAGACATCATTGAAGCTAAATTCATACTCCCCGTCGTCCCGCTTCTCCACGGGTAGGTGCGCCCCGCTGCGGTAGTCGGGAATGGCCAGGAAATCAGTGTAATACTGCAAGTAACCGACCATGTTGTTATAATCCGCCACGTCCTTCATGAACGCGGTGAAACTCATCATGAACTGTTCGAGGTAACCGACAACCATAATCGCGGTCCCAATGGCCAGCACCCCACCGAATACAGGCAGGCCCACGAGTACGTACAGCACCCCCGTAATGATGCTGGCGACAATCGAGGGCAACATCACGTACGCCGTAGAGTGCACATCCCCACGTAATGTAATCGCGTTTGATGTCGCAAAGCGGGTCCGTTCTTCGTGGATAATCCCCGCCCGCGCATTGTACAGCCGAATCAGCGGTCCGTTATGCTGATTTTCGACCAGATTCAAGAAGTACGTGTACACCGCGTTCACCACGATGATCTTCTTGAGCACCGCCTGCATGATGGCATCCCCCTTGGGCACCGCCATGGCCGATAAGCCAAATGGAACCAGCAAGAGCACTGCGAGTAGTAATACGTATACCGGTGAGTTCACGAACTGGGCAAACCCAAAGCGCGCCGGTACGTGCATCCGCAGCAGCATCGCAAAGGCCCCAAACGCAAAGCCTAAAGCAATGAGCAGCGAGAAGAAGTTCACGAGCCCCTCTTCCATCAATGCGGTCAGACCGCCGTTCATCGCCGTCCCGCGCTGAATGGCCGCGTAGTTCTTACGCATCTGCGGATCATCGAGGTCAGCGTACGAGATTGTCAGCAGTTTTTCCGTCGTGGTCGCATCCAGCCGGCTATCCACTAGCTGCTGGTGGTCGCTACTCATCTTCTCCAGCCACTGGTTCATGATGGCCAGGCCGAACCGTAAACCAAGGTACAGCAGCATGAGCGGCAACAACTGGTGCAGATTCGTGCCGACTGTCATCCGATTGATCAGAATTCCGAGGAAGGCCAAGTTGATGTACGGGCCCCCAACCTGCGTGAGGGCGTAGAGGAACGTGACTGGTAGTGCCGCGTGGTCCATCTGGTGAATCACCGTCACTACGCGCAGATACCGCCGCACTAATTGATTATTTTTCGCCATCAGCTGCATCCCCCTTCTCCGCGTAGTATTTGGCCTGCACCGCAAACATCTGCGCATACTGGTTGCCCGCGGCCATTAGTTCCGCGTGCGTGCCACTCTCCACAATCTGACCATTGTCGAGGAAAATAATCCGGGCGCAAAAGCGCGTGCTGGCCAGCCGGTGACTGATGAATAGCGACGACTTGCCCGCCGCGAACTGGGCGTACTGCTCGTACACCTCGTTCTCGGCCAGTGGGTCCAGTGCCGCTGTCGGTTCGTCCAGCACCAACACGGGCGCGTCCTTATACAGTGCCCGCGCCAACATCAATCGCTGGGCCTGACCGCCGGAGAACTCCACCCCGTCTTCCTCGTAATACTTAGTCATTGGCGTCTGCAGACCCGCGGGCAGACTGGCAATCTTCGCCGTCAGTCCCGCCTGGTCAATGGCCGCCTGCACCCGCGGCAAGTCGGGCGTTACTGCCGGCGCCACGTTCTGGGCCACACTTAGCGCCAGCACCGTGGTGTCTTGGAACACCGGCGCAAAGAGGTCGTAGCACTGCTGCCGGGTCAGCGTCCGGGCATCAATCCCGTTGTATTCAATCACCCCACTGGTGGGATTGAACAGACCCATCATTAATTTAGTAATCGTACTTTTACCCGCCCCGTTAACACCAACCAGCGCCAGCTTCTCCCCTGCGTGCAAGGTGAACGAAATATCGGTCAGGCTGTCAGCACTGGCCTCGGGGTAACGGTAGCTAACGTGCTTGAACGCCACCGTCACGGGCAACGTTCCGTCAGCTGCTGGCTTGAGTGCAGCCGGCAACACCGCGTTCTGGTCCCGCTTGGCGTTGTCTTCGGCCAGTTGGAACAAGCGCCGCACATCCTGCAGGTCCACACTCGCCTTTTGCACCTTCGTCAGATCCGCAATCAGCGCGTTGGTCAGGCTAACGAACTGGTTAATGACGCCAAAGAGCAGGGTGAACTGACTGACACTGACGGTTTTGGCGACCACACCCGCAAACAGGTACAGGTAGCACGCCGCATCCCGCGCCAGACCCGCAATCGTTCCGGCCAGATTTGCGAGGAAATACCGGGTGCTGTCCCGCCGTTGCCACTTGTCCCGCTCGTGCAATAATTCCTGCAAGTGCGTGTGGTACCAGCCCTGCATCGAATACATCCGCACGTCCTTACCGTTCTCCACGGCGTAAGCATTGCGCTGCAGATAATGTTGCTTGCGCTCAGCCGCACTGTACTTGGCGTGCCCGCCTTCATACCACTGCCGATACTTACGCAACGCCACATAACTGACCGTTGCGGCGAGCACCACGAGCACGAATGCCAGTGGCGTCAGGGCAAATAGTGTGCCAATCAGCACCACCAGCGTCAGGACATCCTGCAATAAGCGCACACCAAAGAGGTACATGGCCTGCATCCCGGACAAGGTGTTCGCGGTCCCGCGATTACTGGCCTGTTCGTACGTCGCGTGAATTTGTGGGTCGGTTGCCTGGGCGAAGTCGACGCCCAGAATGATTTCCTGCAGGTCAACTGACGTGTCCGAGCGCAGATTGGAACCCCAGTTGAAGCTGAAGACATTCCCCATCGTGCTCAGAATACCGGCAATTGCACTGCTCGCCGCAATTCCGACGGCTACCAGCATGTAGTACTGCAGACCGTTATGCCGCTGCGTGAGTGCCCCCACCAGCAGTGCCGGCAGCAGCACCCCCAGCACCACCATGAATGTTTTGCCCAGGATTTCTGCCAGCGCGCTCCAAACTAGGCCGGGCTGCTTCTGCCACAGCCGGCCCAGGTACCAACGCAGGTTATTGCCGAAACTATAATGCCGTTTTTCCATAACCACCACTTCCTTCGATGTAATCCGTTAAGCATACTGTACCGAAAAACGGTGCGGAATGGCGCTTTTTTGCGTGAATGGTGGTTAAATCCACGTGAACGGACAAAAGCCAAAAAAACATCCTGCACCTAAACTAGATGCAGGATTATGCCGTTACTATTTGCGCCCGCCAATCGGCAAGGCAATTTCCGTGACGAACACCTCGTCGGCGTACTGCCGGTTGATCACCCCGCCGTACTTGGCCACCAGCCGGTTAATTCGGCGAATGCCCAGACCACGCTTGTCGTTCTTAGTCGACGCATAATTCACGTCAATCACCTGGTCAAGCGGGCGAGTGTTGGTCACCGAAATGTAGAGCTGCTGCTTCAGGATGCTGATGTACACGCGCAGCCGCCGCGTTTCGTCTGCGGGCTGCTCCGTGATGGCCTCGATGGCGTTATCGAGCAGGTTACCGACGATGACGACCAAATCCACGTCGTCAATCAGCGGCGTGGTTCCCACCAGCACCTTCACGTTGGTGGGAATCTGCGCGCGTTCGGCGAGGGTCAGCTTCGCGTTCACGATGGCATCGAGCAGTGGGTTCCCCGAGTGCACGAGCGGATCGACCGAATCCAGCTTGTCTTCTAGCTGGTTCAAATAATCCTGGGCCGCGGCGGTATCGCCCGCACGCAGGTACGCCTTGAGCGCCTGCAAGTGGTCGTGATAATCATGCCGCCAGCCGCGCATCCCCGCGTAGAGTTCCTGCACTTCCTGACTGTACTGCGCCATCATTTTGTCCAGCCCCACCGCAAACACCGCGTCCTGATTGGCCAGGAAGGTCTGCGTCAGGTGTTGCGCCAGCCCCAGTGCCAGCAGGCCCAGCGCCAAGCACGCCGGGGTGAACCAGCCATGTGTCACCGCCGTTAAGGCAAAGATGCCCGCCGCCAGCACGCAAACCGCGCCGCGGAACCACCAGTCGCGCTGGCTGCGCAATAGTGGCAGTGCACTAACGATTAGCGCCAGGGCGGCAGCCGGCAAGGCGCTCGGATAAATCACTTGCAGCGCGGTGGTCAACGCCGACAGCACGATGCTCGGCAGCATTTGCCGCCACGGCTGGTGCAGGCACACCCAAGCACAAATGCTGGTGCTTAATACCCCGAGTGTTGCCACCCACACCGGTGCCAGGCCGCTGCTCAGGCCAAACACAAATACGAGCACTAAACACCCTGCGCGCCACGTGCGCTGCATGCCGCGCGTAATGCCCCAGGCCGACGTCCCATTCGCCAGGAGCACCAGGACCAGTTGTTGCCAGTTAATCGTCATCAGCTAACCTCCGCATGCGCGCAAGGAACTCGGTCTTCAGCTGTTTCTGCCGCGCCCGCGCGACTGGCAATTCACTGCCGTCCAGCAAGATTACGGACTTGCCCGTTAGTCGCGCGACAAAATCCAGGTTCACCACCACGGCCCGGTGCACCTGCACGAAGTTGGCGGGCAGGTTGGTCACCAGTTCGGCAAGCTGCCCCGCGGCCTGCTTCTGCCCGTGCTGTGTGTGGTAAATCAAATCGTGGTCCACCACCTCAACGGCCTGAATGTCGAACAACTCCAGCCGCTCCACCCCAGCGTCCGTATGCAAGACGATGCCCGGTGCCGGCCGTTGCGTTGCCGTTTTGGCTAGAATCCGGGTCACCTTTGCTGGCGTCAAGGGCTTCATGATGTAACCCAGCGCGTTGACGTCGTACCCGTCGAACACGTAATCGTCGTAGTTACTGAGGAAAACAATCGGCAGCTGACTGTCTTGCTTGCGCAGATTGCGCGCGAAGGTCATGCCGTCGACATTATCCCCGAGCCGGATGTCGAGCACAAGCAAGTCGACTGGTTGCTGGTCAAACTGGTACGCTTCGGTGCTGGCGTACGTGCGCACCTGCATTGGCAGCGCTGGGGTGCTGGCCGCACTGAACAGCGCGGCGTTTGCCGTCCGGGTCTGCTCATTATCCTCGATGATTGCTACGCGCATGCTGATTTCTCCTCACGTGGTGGTTGATTAACTAAATTATAGCGAACTTTGACGCCGAAATGGATAGCGCGGGTAATTAAGCATTTTGGCACGGGTTTTTGCCGCCGCCAGCTCATGCTTTGGCCCGATTTTACCCCCAAAACGATATTTTTTGCGAATGGCATGGTAAAATATAGCCAATTTGGTGCCGGCGGTGGTTTTTTAGCCCGTTTTTGCCGCGCCAAGACAAATTTTCGGCTATTTTCGCCACAAGAAGGATTATTCATGACACACTTTATCGCAATCATCATCGTCGGCGCTATCATCGGTAGTATCGGGGCCGGCTTCACCCACCGCGACCTGCGCGCAGGCTGCGGCGGCAACATCGTCGCGGGGCTGATTGGGTCCTGGATCGGCACGCGCTTTTTGGGCGATTGGGGCTGGCACGTTGCCGGCATCGCCATCTTCCCGTCCATTATCGGCGCGATGGTCTTCGTGCTGCTCGCTTCGTTATTCATCGGTTCGGAACGGCGGCATTAATTAACGCATTGGGTGGCCCTGGCTGGAAACGGTCGGGGCCTTTTTGCTGCCTCCGTTCGCATGCTTGCGGTACTGCAGCGGCGCAACGGCCATTATTTTTTTGAAGGCACGAGAGAAATAATACTGGTCCGCAAAGCCCAGATTCCGGGCAATCTGCTGCACCGGTAAGGTTGTATCCACCAGGTAATGCGTGGCCTGTTGCACCTTCACCTGCAGAATGAATTGATTGACGCTCAGCCCCACCGTGCGGCCGAAGATCCGGCTGAGATAACTAGCCGAGACGTTAATTTCACGTGAAACATCCGCCAGACTAACCTTCACGTCCATGTGGTCATAGATATACTGCACCGCTTGATTAATAATATTGTTCCCCATCGTCGGTGCCTGCGTCTTTTCTTCATGCAGCCGTAAATATGCCAGCGTCATCCCCAGGGTTTGCGCCGCGTAAAAGACGGCGTTATACGAGAACCCCGCAGCTAGGGCGGCAAGCATCTGCTGAAACTGCGACATCAGCAGATTGACGTCTTGCGGATTAGTACGCGTCTGCACCACCATTTTTGGATTATCCGCAACCAGTGCCGGTAAGTACTCGGCAAGACGCGTACCGGTGAAGTGCACCCAGAAAATGTCCCACGGGTCGTCCTTGTCCGCATAATAGGTGTGCTCCTGGTTCGGCGGCAGTAGTACCATTGACCCCCGGGTAACTGCCGCGACCGTCCCCATTGATTCAACCGTTCCGGCGCCGTGCGTGCAGAAAATCAGGATCCATTCGGCGGTTCCCTGCTTGCGGTGGACATAATGGTCCTGGGCCTGCGGATAGAAACCTAAATCCGTAATGTACAGCTGCTTAATGATTGGTGATGATGCAAAATTACGCAGAATATCTGCCGGTAAAACGTACAGATACTCGTTCATAAACCCCTGTTGTTTGGCCATTTCTGCCCGCACCTCCCGCTAATCCGCCAGCAAATACATTTGGTTCACAATAATCCATTTTCACGCCAACTTTGTGTATTCATCGTAACCGCTATCATGAATATAGTAAAGGCAGCAAAACAAAAGGGGCCACGATTATGGATACAAACATCAAGCAAGTCACATTAACCCACAAAACCATCACGATTCCCACGTACGGAACGGCAAAACCGGAGAAGAATCCCCTATTTTTGGAGAACCGCGCCTACCAGGGCAGTAGCGGCAAAGTCTATCCATTCCCCGTTACTGAACGGGTGCTGGACACCAAGCACGACCAGGACTACCACGCAATTATTCTGGAGAATCAGTATCTCCAGGTCACCTTCCTGCCCGAACTCGGCGGCCGCATTCAGCGGATGCTGGACAAGACCAACAATTACGATTTCGTCTACCA
This sequence comes from Lacticaseibacillus sharpeae JCM 1186 = DSM 20505, assembly GCF_001436225.1. Taxonomy (GTDB): domain Bacteria; phylum Bacillota; class Bacilli; order Lactobacillales; family Lactobacillaceae; genus Lacticaseibacillus; species Lacticaseibacillus sharpeae. The sequence continues at coordinate 10,947 of NZ_AYYO01000027.1, forward strand.
CAACCACGTGATTAAGCCCGCGCTCGTGGGCCTTGCCGGTGCGTGGATCTCTGGCGGGATTGAGTTCAACTGGCCGCAGCACCACCGCCCCGACACTTTTCTGCCAATCAATCATTACACCGAAAGCCACGCCGACGGATCCAAAACGCTGTGGCTGAGCGACACTGACCGGATGTACGGCACCAAGGTCCTGGTCGGCTTCACCATGTTCCCGGACAAAGCATACCTGAAACTTGACGAGACCTTCAGCAACCCCACCAGTTTGCCACAGACATTCTTGTGGTGGGCCAACCCCGCGGTCCCGGTTAACGCACACACCCAGTCCATCTTCCCGCCCGACGTGCACGCCGTCTTCGATCACGGCAAACGCGCCGTCTCCACCTTCCCCATCGCCACTGGTGAATACTACAAGGTTGACTATTCGGCCGGCGTCGACATCTCGCGCTACAAGAACGTCCCCGTGCCCACCAGTTACATGGCGGCCCACTCCAACTACGACTTCCTCGGTAACTACGACCACGCCAAGCACGCGGGACTGCTGCACGTCGCCGACCACCACACCTCGCCCGGCAAGAAGCAGTGGACCTGGGGCAACGGCGACTTCGGTCAGTCCTGGGACCACCAGCTCACCGACGACGATGGCCCGTACATTGAGCTCATGGTCGGCACCTTCACGGACAACCAGCCCGACTTCACGTGGTTAGCGCCGCATGAAGAAAAACACGCAACCGAGTACTTCATGCCCTATAAGGCAGTCGGCGCGGTGAAGAATGCCACCATTGATGCGGCGGTGAATCTGGAACGTTGCGGGCAAAACGTGACGATTTCAGCGTACGCAACCGCCGTTTATCCAGACGCCCGCATCGTGCTCACCCAGGGCGCAACCACAATCAGTGACGTCAAGGCCACCCTCAGCCCGAATGCAACCTACACCGCCACCATCGAGCATGTCCCGACCCAAGACGATACGCTGACAGTCAGCGTTTATTCCGCTGCCGGACGCAAATTGGTTAGTTACACCCCAGAACCCGAACGCATCGCGCCCGTGCCCGCGGCCGCCACGGCAATCGCGGCCCCCGCAAAGATTCAAACGAACGACGAACTATTCTTTGCCGGACAGCACCTTGAGCAATACCGCCACGCCAGCTTCCGCCCTGAAGATTACTACCTTGAAGGGCTGAAGCGGGATCCCGAAGATGAACGAATTAACGACGCGTACGGCCTGCTGCTGTACCGCCAGGGTCTGTTTGCGGCTAGCGAAAAATACTTCCGGCGGGCCCTGACCCGGCAAAACGCGCACAACACTAATCCGCAAACCGGTGCGGCCAATTACCACCTCGGCTTAAGCCTTGCGCATCAAGGCAAGCTGGACTCGGCCTACGATGCGTTCTACAAGGCAACCTGGTCCGCGGACACGCAAGCAGTGGCCTTCATCGCCCTGGCCAAGATTCAGTTGCGGCATAATCAGCCCGCGCAAGCATTGGCATTCATCAACCAGGCCCTGCTGCGCAACTATCACGACCTGGAAGCCCGGACGCTGAAGATCCATACACTGTGCTTGCTGAAACAAGATGCGGCCGCGACCGAATTACTGACGGATAGCCTGCAGCTTGATGCCAGTGCCCCTGGCCTGCTATACGAGCAAGGGCAGCTGCAAAATGCGGCCGCACAGAACCCGCGCCTAACGCAATTCGTCGGCTCCCGCTTGAATGACGTACTAACGCTAGCCGCGACCTACCTGTCTGCGGGTCAGAACCAGGATGCCATCAACATCCTCAACTACTTTGCGGGCGCCACACCGCTCAAGTCGTACTATCTCGCCTACGCATACGGCCAGTTGGGGCAAGCAAAAGAAGCTTTGGCCGCCGCCCAATTCGGGGCGCAACTATCACCCGATTACGTCTTCCCGAACCACCTCTTCGACATCACCGTGTTGCAATACATTCAGCAGCTGAATCCGCAAGATAGCCAGGCGCCGTATTTCCTGGGCAACCTCTTCTACGACCGGCGCGTGTACGCTCAGGCAACTAAGCTGTGGGCACAATCAGTTGCCTTAAACCCGCACTACGCCATGGCCCACCGCAATTTGGCCATCGCCTACTTCAACAAAGAGGCACGCAAGCAGGACGCACTAACAGAACTGGAAACGGCGTTGCGGCTGGATCCGCAAAACGCCCGTCTGGTATTCGAACTGGACTCGCTCTACCAGAAGCTGAACTACCCGCTGCCTCAGCGGTTGGCCTTCCTCGAAGCACATGCCGACCTCGTAAACGCGCGCGACGACAGCTACATTCAGCTGGTCACGCTGCTCAATGAATCCGGCCGCTACCAGGAAGCCTACGCCAAAATCATGGCGCACACCTTCCACCCTTGGGAAGGCGGCGAAGGCAAGGTCAGCGCGCAGTACGAATACGCGCTAATCGAGATGGCCAAGCAAGATCTAAACGCCGCTAAGCCGGACGCCGCAATCAAAAAACTGACCACCGCTTTGACTTATCCCCGCTCCCTGGGCGAGGGCAAGCTGCCCATTGCGCATGATAATATCATCGATTACTACCTCGGTTTGGCCTATGAACAATTAGGTGATACAATTCAGGCAAACGCTTACTTCAAGCGGGCAACATTGGGCATGACCGCACCTGCGCCAATGATGTACTACAACGATCAGCCCGCCGACGTCATCTTCTACCAAGGACTCGCATGCGAGCACTTGGGTCAACCAGAAAAGGCAACCGGCCGCTATTACCAACTGCTGCAATACGGCCAGCAGCACCTGTTTGACCACTTCCAGAAGGATTACTTCGCCGTCTCGCTCCCGGACGCATTGTTGTTCGATACCGATTACCAGCAGCAGAACTCAATCTACTGCTACTACCTGATGGGGCTGGGGCACCTGGGCTTGAACGAACCCGCAAAGGCGCACGCGGATTTTGCTCAAGCCGGCAAATTGACGAACAGTCATCAGGGCATCATTCGGCACACCAATTTCGTTAAGTAAGCATGGAAGCAGCATCCGTTCAATTTACGGGTGCTTTTTCCAGTCTCTAGGTACCATTAGTTAACCGGCACAAGGAGGAATTTAGCATGGAACGCATCAACATTCGTAAGTATCAATATGTTAATAAGCAGGACTACTGTGAAATCACCCTGAAGAACAAAAACGGGGTCACCGCCACCATTCTCAACTATGGGGCAACGCTGGAGAAGTTCTGTTTGCCCGCCGCTGACTCGCACACCGCACCAGAAAACATGATTCTGAGTCTGCCCCGGCCTGAAGACTACAGCAAGGCACGCAACTTCCTGGGCGGCACGGTAGGCCGCATCATCGGGCGCATGGCCGCCGGCACCTGGCAGGATGGCGATACCACCCGCCAGTTCGCAATCAACGACGCACCGAACCACGCACACGGGGGCCCAGAAGGTTTCGACACCCAGGTCTTCACCTTCCGCGTGCAGCAAACTGCAGACACGGCCAGTGTGATTCTCGACCTGATTGATAATGCCGGCCACGATGGCTACCCTGGCACCATGCACCTAACTGCAACCTACACCCTCGATGACTTTGACACCCTCACCTACCATCTGCACGCCATTACGGATGCCAGGACCCTCTGCAACCCCGCTAACCACGCGTACTTCAACCTCGATGGTCACGGTGATATTCTGCACCAGACGCTGCAAATCGCCGCCGACAACTACCTGCCGCTGGACCAAAACAGCATCCCCAGCTTCGGGATGGCCGCCGTCGCCCGCACCGCTTTTGACCTGCGGGATGGCCGGCAACTCGGTGCGGTAGTGCAGGATGAGGATCCCGACATCAGTTTCCAGCACGGGCTAAACCATCCGTTCATCCTGAATGGCCACCGCGTTGCCGCAACCTTAACCAGCAGCGACGGCAAGCGGCGCCTGTCCCTAACGACGACGGCCCCATCCATCGTCGTCTACACCGCCAACCACTTCAACCACACTGGAGTCGCGGCCAATATCGGCCAGTACGACGGCGTGGCCCTCGAAGCGCAGTTCCCACCAACCGCTGACAAAACGCTGAACGCAATCACGCTGCTCCCCGGCGAGGCGTTTAACGCGGAAACCAGTTGGCACATCGAATACTAGCCAGACGCAAAAAAACAGTTCGTGCAGCGGTTAACCGTTGCGCGAACTGTTTTTTTAGGCGAATTTCACAATCAGAATCACGGTGGCCAGCACTGCGGCGAGGCCAAGCGTGAACAGATCAGTTTGTGAGTACTTACTCTGCTTATCCTTGTGCTTACCGTGGGGTTTGATCATTGCGACGAACAGAACAATCAGCGCGAGGGCCGCTACCCCCATCAATCCGTAATCCATACTTGTGACCACCTTTCATATGTCATATGTTAAATATGTAGTGCAAAGCGCCCACCGCATGCGGCGGGTGCTTTGCTCGTACCATTTAAGTGTAATGCTATGCTTTGTCTTCCAGCGCCTTGATCCGCTTCAGCATGCGAATCAAGTAACGCGTTTCGTCAATCAAAAGCATCGTTGTCATCAAGGTGTCCTGGCCGTGGACCATGATGAAGGTGACATCCATGTTCGCGCCACCCGCTTCTTCGGTCAGAATCTTCGTCTGCTGGTTGTGCGCGTCGTTAATGTCGTTCTGCGCTTCTTCAACCAACTTATTCGCCTTGTCAAAATCACCGGCTTCTGCCGCATCTAGGGCATGCAAGGCCGCCGTGCGGGCATCTCCCGCGTATGCTACCAGTGCAAAACCTACCATTGAGATTTCTTCTTTAGTTGCCATGAGTAATACCTCCACTTTTTGGTTCGATGCCGCGCACGGTACGAACAATAATTCATCAGCTAGTTCGATACCGTTACCGATACTGAGTGATGCTTTTTTTATACTGTTTTCTAAATCAACTAATCAGGAATGACGTGGGTGTCGCTGACCTGCTTGAACCAGGACGCGCTCTGCTTGATGTAGCGCTTCTGGGTTGGGAAGTCAACGAAGAACAGTCCGTAACGCTTGCTGTAGCCGTTCGTCCAGGAGAACTGATCCTGCAGCGACCAGATGAAGTAGCCCTTCACGTTCGCGCCATCTTTAATCGCATCCGCAATCGCGTTCAGGTACTTGCCCAAGTAGTCAATCCGCTTGGGGTCCGGAATCACGGTGTCATCCGTGGCGCCCGCAGGCAATTCTTCCTTCAGCCCAATCCCGTTTTCGGTGACGTAAATCGCCTTCGTGAGTGGGTAGTCGTTTTGAATCCGCATCAGGATGTCGTGCATGCCGCGTGGGTAGATTGGCCAGTCCCAGTCGGTGGTTTCGATTCCTTCAGGCAACTTCTCTTCGCCAATGCCGTGTAGGCGGGAAACCGAAGTCCCCTTGGCCCCAGTCCCGTTGTGATGCGTTTCGGATGCACCAGCGTAGGCCTTGAGCCACTTGCTGAAGTAGTTGTTGACCCCAACGAAGTCCAGCTGTGTTGCCGCCAGCTTCAGTTCGGCCAGCTCTTCCGGCGTGGTCTTAAACATTGGTTCATCGTTCTTGTCCACGATTTCCTGAACCAACGCCAGGGTTTCTGGAGCGTACACGCCGGCAAGACTGCCATCCAGATACAGACGATTCTCGAGGGCATCCTGCAGGGCAGCAGCGTGCTGATCTGCAGGGGAATCGCTGTATGGGTAGACCGTCTGCAATGCGTGGACAATCCCAATCTGCCCGCCAAGGTTCATTTCCTTGTACGCATTCACAATCCGGGCGTGGGCCACGAGTTGGTTGTGCTCGGCTTGGAAAGTCTTGTCGAAGCGGCCGGTTTCAGCTGGTGGGAACGTCCCACTAGTGTACTGCTGCACCGCCATGGAAGTTGGTTCATTAATCGTAATCCAGTACTTAACTTCAGGGAATTCCTTGAAGCAGAACTTCGCGTAGTCAACGAACGCATCCAGCATGTGCTGACTGAGCCAGTCGCCTTCTTCGTGCAGCTTCTCCGGTGTGTCGAAGTGGTGCAGCGTAACGAATGGTTCAACGTGGTGCTCCTTGCAGGCCGCGAACACCCGGTGGTAGTATGCAACCCCACGTGGCTCAACGGCGCCGTCGCCATCGGGGAAGATGCGCGACCAGGCAATCGACAACCGGAGTGCCTGTACCCCGTACTTCTGCGATAAGGCGAGGTCTTCATCGTAGTGGTGGTAGAAGTCAGCGGCTGGATCGGGGCTGAACCGCCCTTGCTTCTCCAGGAAGTCATCCCAGAGTACCCGGCCCTTGCCGTCTTCCTTAGTTGCACCTTCTACTTGGTAAGCCGCACTTGCGCCCCCGAATATGAAGTCTTTTGGAAAAGTTCCGTTCACGAGTAAGTCCCCCTTTTAACTAATTACAGATTTGATTCAACGAATTCGAGTGCCATGTCGCCGTCATTGGTGAGGGCGATGTACTGCCGACCAGTGGTGGTAACGAGCTTAACGCCGTACTTGCTGGTCAGCTTCTCCAAGTTACCCTTCATGCTTTCCATTTGTGGTGCCAGGATAACCATGTCCATGTTCTGAATCAGATCCATGTCTTGCCCATAAGCCCGGGCAGCAGCTGATAGCTTCAGCCCGCGCTCCTTGGACAGCTTGTTCAACGCGTTGGCGAGGATCCCGCTGGTACCACCACCAGCACAGATAACCATGACATTAACTTCATGCTCCTTGAAGTAATCCTCGCTATTTGTCTTCGCCGCGGTCGCAGTGTCGCCAACCGTGGTCGTCGTAACTTCTGCAGCAGGTGCTGCAACTGTAGCACTAGCGGTTGCACCGGCAAGTGCAGGCTGAACGCCGTTTGCAGCCAGTTCCGCCGTCTTTTCTGCTTCTTCAGCAACCAACTGCTTGTCGTATTGACGGAAGAATGGCAGGAAAATCAGGACGTCGACAACAATCATCACCAGCACGAGTAAGAACGATAGTGGTGCAAACCCGGTTGCGGCCACAATCCCAATTGGTGCAGGAATCGTCCATGGCAGGTAGTACATCATCCCGTTCATCCCCAGAGTCGTAACGAAGAACTTGAAGAGTGAGATGTTAACCATTGGCGTCAGCAGGAATGGAATGAAGAAGATTGGGTTCATGATGATTGGCAGCCCGAACAGAACAGGTTCGTTAACGGAGAAGGATGCAGGCACGATGGCCGCGGTCCCAATCGCCTTGAGTTGCTTGGACTTAGCCAGCAGGACAAGGACATAAGCGATAACGAAAGTCGAACCAGTACCCCCGAAGTTCATAACGTAGTCCATCGCGTTCTGCGCGAAGACGTGGGATACGTGCACGCCAGCCTGGTACTGGGCCAAGTTAGCAGCAGTGTCAGCAATCATGATTGGCATTACAGCTGGGGAAACAATGGATGGACCCTGGACACCAAGGAACCAGAAGAACGCCATCGCACCAGCAATGATGCACAGACCAACGTAAGTTTCACTAGCACTGAAGACTGGGGACAGAACCTGGATAATCCAGCGTGGAACAACCGTCCCGGTAGCCATCTTGAACAGGAAACCGAAGAGCCAGAAAACAGTAACGGAAAGACCAAGTGGAATCAGGTCCTTGAATGACTGGGCAATGTTACCAGGAACCTGTGGTGGCAGCTTAACGGTAACGTTGTTCTTAATGCAGACGTAGTAGATGTTTGGCACAATGAGCCCAACAATGTAAGCACAGATCAGACCTTGAGTCCCAAGGTAAGTCAGGTCAACCCCGGTCTTCAGGGGTACGATTGACAGGATGATGAAGGCAATTTCGGCCGCGATAATTACGGCAACTGGGTTAATCTGGTTTGTCTTAGGCAAGTCCAGATTCTTACTGTCGGTCAAGTTCTTGGCCGTGGTCCCAGCAACGAACAGTGCCAGCAGCCCCATTGAGTAGTTGTAGGCAATCATGAGTGTGTTGGTAACGGCATCGGGCCAGTAGTAGCCCCATGCATTTGGAACGTAGGCAATCATCATGAAAATACTGGAGAAGATGATGATTGGCATACATGCGATGAACCCGTCACGCACCGCAGACACGTACTTGTTTGCGGCGACGGCTTCGAACGCAGGCTTGAGTTTTTCAAACATTTTGTTCATGAGTCAGTCCTCCTAATACTAACGAAGGCAAGTCTAGGAATTCATCACGGGCAGTTCAGTGATTAGACGCTGAATGTGGATGACGAAGTATAGGCGTTCGTCTTCGCTCATGTCTGGATATACTTTTTGTTTAATTTCATCGAATATTTCGGTAGCGATTGCGTATGACCGGGGGTAACTGTCCTCGAGCTCCGCAACCACCTTGGGCAAAATCACGGTTATGTCGCCATTCGAGTGTTGCAGGCGATCAACCAGGTACTGCAGGTGAATCATGAAGCGGTCATAATAATTGCTGTTACTATTGGAACGCAGAATGCCGTGGCGCTTAAGTACGCGCTGTACCAGGTCGCTAACACTGGCTTCCTGCACCTCGCCGAATTTCGGCTCGTTGTCACTTTGCCCAATAGCGTTGATAAAATGTAGGGCGATGTTCTTCGCCTCGGAATCGGGGAACCGAATCCCCAAGTTCCGGTGAATAATGTCGAGCGCTTCGTACGCCGCGGCGTACTCGTTCTCGTATTGAACGTGCAAATCTGGAACCATGCTGTCGATGTAGGAACCATCACGGTAACGTTTGAACGCGCCAAAGATGTGGTCGCTTAACGTGATGTAGATGTAATCCAGGACACCGATGTGATACTTTTGTTGCGCAACATCAATAATTTCGTAAGTGGTCGTCACCACATCGATTGGAATATCCTTAAGCAGAAAGTACAGGTTTTGACGTGAGGTCTCGGTCTCAAGATAGAACATCTTTTCAACCTTCTGTGGTGGGATCGAATCACCACGCCGCTTCTTAAATGCAATACCTTTGCCCTTCGCAACGGCCTGTCGCTGGTTATCGAGATCCACCAAGACTGCATTGTTGTTGAACACTTGGGCAATTTTTAGCATGGGACTCACCTCCTAAGAACACAAAAAGACCACAAATCACGCGTATACTCACGCTATGATTCATGGTCTTGCCTAATTCAATAGTCACAATCCACAATCAATATTTCTTTCGACACCAGTAGTGTAACATATTTGTCGGCTCTGTAAACGCTTTTTGCGGCGATTTTTCTTTCCGTCGACGCTTACATTGCAGATATGCAAATTGTTGTGGGCGCAAAATAAAAATGTTCGGTTTTGTTTTGATAACGTTCAGATTGTGTTAAGCCCTTGTCTTATAGCAAAACAATAACGACAAATACTGCTGTCCCGCTTTAGCATGCCCACAAAATAAAAATACGCAAAAGAAAATCAACTTTTGCGTCCAGGCCACGGATTCAGAAAAGGCCACTTTACAATCCTAATTTTAGTGATTTAGTTAAGTTCGCAAAAAATATTTGCTAAAAGCGTTTACAAGCTCTCTCGGCCCTGATATGATGGTGGCGTTGAGAACTACAGTATACATGGGTCGTTACTATTGAATTAGGCGTGACCATGGTTGCTCCGCGATCGTATTGAGCCCCGAGCACCCATGGTCTTTTTTTACCCTTTTTAGCCTGTGGTCCAACAATGAATGAATGATTAGCTCCACGGCCACGGTCAGCAGCTTAACAGATCACCCCAATAATCGTTAATCCGCCAGCCGCGGCACTACATACAATTTTTTTCGGAGGCGCCCATCATGCAAGCAATCATTGATTTTCTGCTCGCTAATCCCATTATCACGATGGCCTGTACCTTACTAGCCGCCACATTAATCGTCGGCGCGAAAATTCCTGATGCAATTGCGGGCGCACTGAAGCTAGCCATCGCCATCACCGGGATTGCGGCTACCGTTGGCCTGATGTCGACAGTCTATCAGCCCGCACTGCGCGCACTCGCCACGCATACGGGCATTAATCTGCCTGTTGCGGACGTCGGCTGGGCGCCGATTGCGACCATCACCTGGTCATCGCCCTACACGTTCCTCTTCATCATCGTGGCGGTGGCCGTGAACATCGTGATGATTAAACGCCAGTGGACCAAGACGCTGGACATCGATATTTTTGACGTCTGGCACCTAGCCTTCACCGGGCTGCTCGCGAAATTCTGCGGCGCCCCGCTCTGGCTGGTACTCCTCTTCATCGCCTTCCTCGCCGTCTTCAAGTTCATCAACGCGGACCTGATGAAGCCAACCTTCGATGATCTGCTCGGCAACCCTGCCAGCATGATGACCACCACGCACCTCAACTACATGATCAACCCCATCGTGCTGCTACTCGACCGCATCTATTCGCTTTGCTTCAGCTGGCTCGACCGCTTCGACATTGACGCCGCGGCGCTGAACAGTAAGCTCGGATTCGCCGGCAGCCGGTTCGCGCTGGGGACGTACATCGGGTTGTTCGTGGGTCTGCTCGGCCGCTTGCCGCTTAAAGACACCCTCACGCTCGCCTTCACCCTGGCAACGACCCTGGAAATCTTCAACATCGTCGGTTCCTGGTTCACCGCTGCACTGGATCCACTGTCCCAAGCGCTCACCGAGAAGCTCAGCAAGTGGACCGGCAGCAACCAGCCCCTAAGTATCGGGCTGGACTGGGCCTTCCTGTCCACCCGCTCTGAGGTCTGGGCGACCGCTAACCTCCTGGCACCCATCATGTTTCTTGAGGCGCTCGTTTTGCCGGGGAACAAAATCCTGCCTCTTGGCGGCATCATCGCCATGGGCGTCACCCCGGCACTACTGGTGGTGACCCGGGGCAAAGTCATCCGGATGGTCGTCATCGGCGCCGTTGAACTGCCACTGTTCCTCTGGGCCGGTTCGCTGTCCGCCGACTTTGTCACCAGCGCCACCCGCGCCTTAACCGCCAGCCACATCATGGCCATTGGCGCGTCGACCAAGGAAGGCCCCATTGAGCAGTTTCTCGCCATTGCGCTGGGGAAGAGCAGTAGCGGGGACCTTAAATGGATTGGCATCACGGTTGTCGGCGTTCTCGTCTACGTTGCCTTGTTCATCTGGTACGCACGCGTCATGCGCCGGCGCAATCACACCTACTTGAACAAGACGGCCAATTAAGGGCCACATTGCAAAAACGCCCATGAACTGCACACCGCCTCCGTGCAGTTCATGGGCGTTTTCTATTGCTTCCTAGTCGATTTCCCCGTTATTCGCAAAATCATCCAGCGTGTTGCTGAAGAACTGCATCCGCGCGGCGTAGGACGGGTTATCGTTGTACTTGCGGATGGTCTGCTTGAGCAAGTGCAGGTTGTCGGTGATGATCCCGTCAACCCCCGCGAACAGCATCTGCTGCATGTCGTCCTCTTCGTTAACCGTCCACGCCCAGATTGCCTGGTGCTGCTTATGGGCGGCATCGACCAGCGTGTCGTCGAGCGTGGTTTCCTCGAAGGTGTAGGCGTTCGCGTCCGTCTGCGGTGCCACCAGGGCGTACGGCAGAATCAGGCTCGTGTACAAATCCGGCACCTGCCGCCGCAGCGTCGTGACCACCTGGTAGTTCATCGAGTGCACGCGGTCGCCATGCTTGACCAGCGTGGCCGCGTACTTAGCGATAAACCGTTGCAGCATGCCTTTGCTGTCGTTTGATGTCGTCTTGATTTCGACAATCAGCTTCTGGTGCAGGCGTGCGGCCGCCGCCAGGTACGCATCGAAGCTTGCCAGCTTGGCGTGGTGCCCATTTTCGCGAACCGTCAGCCGCTGCAGCTGGGCAAGGGTCAGTTCGCGCGGCGCCTTGTTCACGCCCGCCAGTTCCTGCAGGTTCTCGTCGTGGAGCACCACGAACTGGTGGTCACGGGTTTCATGCAGGTCCATCTCGACGTAATCGGGGTGCTCTTTCGCCGTCTTCTGCAGCGCCGGAATCGTGTTCTGGACCCCGTTACCCGCATCGACGCCGCGGTGGGAAATCGTGAGCGGGTGGCTGTCGAGGCCGCCCTTAAGGTACACGGCACTAAACATCAGCATCATGGCTGTGGCCCCGATCATGAACACGCTCAGTGCCACCTTAATTACGCGCGGCAGGCGGGACGCCCGGTCGGCGAGGAAAATTTCCACGCCCTGGTGCACGTCATCCGGTGCGGTCAGGAAGATCAAGTACATCGCACTCCCCGCCCCGCTCAGCAGCAGTTTGCCCAGCACTAATGCCGACATCACGACGATGCCCGCGGCGTACGCAAAACTCTGGGTGTCCAGCCACCGCTGCAGCTGCACCAGGATTTCCCCGTACCCGTACGTCACCACCAGGATGAGGTTCCCCAGCCAAAATGTGCGCCAAAAGTAGAACCAAAAGCGGCCCTTAGTTGCCCGCCAACTCGCCCCGGCCGCCTGCACTAGCGGCATGTCGTCCAAAATCGCCTTGGGCAAAACGAGGAGCCAGCGCAATCCGAGGTAGAACATGAGCACATACAAGATGGCGACCAGCACGCTGTAGAGCGGATACCGCATCAAGTAGTCGATGATGAACAGTGGCACCTGCACTTTTGCCAGCAGACTCGAACCCACGATGAACCCCGCCAGCGGCACGATCAGCAAGGCATACAGGGCAAAAAACAGGAAGGAGCCGGGCCGCAAGTGGCGCAGGTCGCGCAATGCTTCGGCGACAATCTGTCCGAAATGATAGCTCTGCCGCTGACGAATAATCGCGACCGCCCCCAACATAATGGCGAATTGCAGGTAGAAGATTACCAGCAGCGCCAGGCCTAACACTAATAACTCCGCGGCAACCAGCGGGTGGTGCACCGCCACGTCCAGTGCATTGGTCAGGGTCAAATACGGCACGCCACCGGCCACCAGCACCACGCGGGTGAGCCAGCGCAGTACCGGAATCACGATGCCCGAGACGGCGCCCCCAACCAGGCCCACAACGAGCAGATATTGCAGCCACCGCTGGCCAAATTCACGGGCGTTGGCCCAGACGTAACGTAACGAATTCATTTTTCCCAGAACTCCCATTTTGCTTGATTACTACTATTGTACTGTACAACTGACAATGCGTACGCGTTAAAATATAGATGGATACGTCGTGGCATAAAGATCCAAGGAGACATTATTATGACTAATTCCGTCAAACTATCATCCCGTGGCCGGGTCACCATTCCGCAAGAAATCAGACGTGAGCTTAATATCAAGCCACAAACTGAATTCACAGTTACAGCAGCAGATGGCAAAATAGTCCTCACCCCATTACCTACTGCAGATGATTGGGAGAAAATGTTTAAAGATACGCCAACCGAAACCGTAGAACTAGACAACAACGGCCACTATGATCCACGAAAAGCCCCTAGTTTTCACAACTGGATGCAAAACGGATAATGTAAAACTCCCTCACGGCACGCGCCATGAGGGAGTTTTTCGTCTGATCCGCTTACTGCAGCTTGCCCATCACTTCACTTGGCACCTGCGCCTTGTTCACAGAGTTCGGGCCCTTGATGACACGCTTGGAAGAAACCTCCGCCTTCACAATCGTGCCGGCAGCCAGCTGCGTCGGGTTAGAGCTTTCGCGGCTTTCCCAGCCCACGTTCAGTTCCTTGCCGTCTTCGGTGATCCACTTGAAGTCGTAGCTGTAGTAGTACTGCTGCTGACCATCAACCTTGTAGTCTTCACCCTTGCTGGTCTTGGACTTGTGCTTCGTTGCGTCCTGCACAATCGCGTACGCCGTCGTCCCGTTATACGTGCTGTCCCAGTAGGTGTACGCCTTGAACCCCGCGAACGCCACAATCACCAGTGCGATTAGCCAGCCAATAACCTTCTTCATTGCTATTACCTCCATGCCCAAATAATTTCGGTGTGTTATTCAATAACCATAGATTAGCATTTTGCCCAGGGGTTTAGCAATCAGACCAAAGGCTTATCTATGTGCAAAAATGGACCCGGGGTGTCCACCACTGCGTACACCCTGAGTCCATTCATCAATATCTACTTAGTTGAGCGTTGCCGTGTAGCCGAACGTAGCACTCGCGTTCGCCGCCAAGGTCGTGTTGCCGGCCTTCTTGAACCAGTCCGTTGGCGCATCTGCGGCCTGATCAGGCAGACCGTTGAATGGTTCGACACAAACGAACGGTGCGTTCTTGTGTTCAGGACTCCACAGCGTCAGGTATGGGAAGTCTTGCAGGCTGAGTTCAACACTGTAGCTACCATCGTTTGCGGCCAACGTTGCGCTGGTTGCTTCAGGGGCGTTGATGATAATCAGGCCGTCATCGAGCAGTTCGTGGCTGAGGGGCACGGTGTTACCCTTGGCTTCGGTGAATGGTTCAACTGCACCGTTGCGGAATGGCACGGGTCCGATACCGAACTTGGTCAGTGGCGTCTTGGCGCCGTTCACGGTGACCGTGTAGTTCTCCAGTGGCTGGCTGAGTGCGAAACCTGGGTGGGAACCAAGGGCAAATGGCATTGGCTTGTCGTCCCCGTTAGCCACGGTGTAGCTCACTTCCAGGCCACTAGCGGTGAGCGTGTAGGTCACGGACAGCGCGTAGGCGAATGGGTAGGACGCTTCCGTTTCGCCGTTTGCGTGCTGGGTCAAGGTCACAGAGTTCGTGCCTTCCTTAGTCACGGAACTGAACTCGTAGTCACGTGCAAACCCGTGCTGCTTCATGCCAAACTTGTCGCCGGCCAGCGTGTACTGGTCGTTGTTCGACTTACCAATTGATGGGAACAGAATTGGTGCGTGGCGGCCCCAGTACTTGCCCTCGGTGTCGTTCCAGATGTATTGGCGCCCGTCCGCCTTACGCGTCAGGGTTGTCAGTTCCGCCCCCAGCCGGTTAATCTCGGCGCTGAACTGGTCGTTCTCAATCGTAATCATGCTCAAAATGTGTTCCTCTTTCCCCGCGCCGTGAATGCTCGACCATGAACCACGGCACAAAATTTTATCCGCTTTCATTGTATCGTATTTGGCTGGAAATGTTTACATTTTTTCGTAAAATAAACAAAAGTGAACAGAGACAACCACGAAAATCGTCACGTGGCCGTATCTGTTCACAATCCGGACCTAGTTTCTGCCCACACGGTAGAACCGATAGTAATTGTAGCTACCATACAACAGCACCAGCAAAATCATTGGGAAGTTAAAAACGAGGTCTACATGTACGCCTACGACACCGCCGACGCGCAGCCATTCACGGACACGACCGACGCCATCGCCCACTTCGTCGAAACCCCAACCTGTGTGGGCGCGTACCTAGACGACCAGGATGTGTTGCACCTCATCGCCCCGTACGGCGTTAGTGACTTGGTTAATTTGCAATGCCGCTTAATTCCGATTTTTAGTGCGCAAACGTATAGCGACATTTACCATGACCGCATCGCCAAGAAACAATGGGCAAGTCGGTGGCCGCTGCTACACATCATTGATCCAGAAGCATAAGCGTTACTGTTAACTACGAATCAACCGCTCGGAGGTTTCGCTTTTTCAACGTGCCGTCATCGCCACATCGTTTTTGCCTCGGTACCTGCGTCAAATTTTCAGCATAGCTATTGCCAGCACGCCCTGCGTGGTTCATTATGTATGCAACCCAACTAATCCCCACTAAGGACTGGTGCCCGCCATGTTCATCACCCAAACACTTTTCGAGCTGAAGAAGATTTCCAAGCCGCTCGTTGTGGCACTATTTGTGTTGCTCGTGGTGACGCTGGCGATTCCGGTGGGGCATGAGTTAACGCAGCCGACTTATGGACGGTCATATAACCCAGAAAATAGCATATTACTTAGCACAACTGCTAAAAATTCTGGCAAAGAAGAGTTAAAGCAAGATTTAATGACAAGAATGAGGGTAGATCGGACTTTTGCCCTGCATAGGTTAAAAATCGGTGCCATTAAAAGCGGCCTATTACCTTCAGAACTTAAAAAAGAGCGGCGGATTGTTAATTTTTACAACAAGGCACTTCCGTTGTTAGCTACAAATAAATTTCAAAAGGTAAATCAGCTATCCTCAGAATTATTAACCTCGCACCCCAATCCAGCCAACTACGAGCTCGCTATTTGGTTATTGGGTAGCGCAATGACTAGTCACGTCCCATCTGACAAATTATTCCGCACCCAGCAAAGCGCGATATTAAAATACGCGCCGACAAAAATCGCCGCAATCAGCGTATACAGCGATGCTTTAAACCTTATTTTACCAACAATAATTGGTTGGGGCGAGTATGACACTCACTCAAAACCACTAGCTGTTACTATGGTAATCTGGATTATTGGTATCGTTCTCTGTGCCTCAGTCTTCAGCAACAAACGTAAAACATTTACTGATTCGCTTGCCCGTTTATCCCCGCTCGGTGATTCACGTCTTTACGTGTCACGCGCTCTTGCCGCACTTATTGTCTTTGAAGGAATTATACTGCTTGCTTATGCTGCCATCATCTTAGTTACCGCAATGACTCCTGGCCACAATTTGGGTGTGTTTAATTTTCCGATTATCATCTTTACAAACGGAGATTTTGCATCCAATCCTCTTATCTTAATACTCGCAAAAGCACTGATTTACTACACACTTTGGTTTATTCAGCTAAGCGGACTAACTGTTATCTTGCACCAATTGACAAGAAACCAAATCACAATAGTGTTCTGGCTTGTAATCGTATCCTTCGCACAGCAGCTCGGAATCCTCGCACTCTTTCCCGCATCAGTTGCCGCATATATTCCAGCACACTTCATTAATTTGCCACAGCTAATACTTCACTTTGCGCCATTTGGTTCAGTTGGCATGGTCAATTTTACTGCCGTCACAGTTTTCTGGACTGGAGCGGCCACGATTATAGCTGCTGTAATTAAAGCATTCCAGCAGAAAAGAGCCTTCTAAGCAGAAGACTCTTTTCTATATACCGCGCCATTTGTCAGTTATAGATAGTAAGCAGCTGAACGTTCAACACCATCAACTTCGTAAACATAGTATTTCCCGTCAAGCTTACCAGGAACAAGCGAAAGCGTGCTTTGATACGTTATTTCAACTGTACCACTAAGGCTTGGCCCTTGATCAACAATGGCAATCTTGGAAAATGCCACAGCCTTCAACGCCGTAACATTGCTGATCCCAGTTCCCGTCGCCGCACCCACTGTAACTGAGGCGCTGGACATTGCGACGGAGAATACAGCTAAAGCAGTAAATAGAATCTTCTTCATAAGGATTCCCTCCTTTTTGACGTTCAGTGTCTGGCAACAATGCGCTTCGGGCTTATTACTTATCCTTTATTTATAGAATACAAGATTGCTTAACCCCCCCGTCAAGGATTTTTCATAAATAAATTAATCTTTTCGATATAAGCAAACGATTAATGTGGCATAACTTAAGCGTTGCTCACTACTTAGTATGTCTTTATACGCTTACACAGTTTTATATCAATACCAAGTTGTACCTCAGTTACTAATGGCATTTGTCCACCTTGTTGAAAAATCTACGTGTATTGGTGCTTTTACCTATTTCCGCTGAACGTTTGCCCATACTTCTCATTCCGGTTGTTGATTGGTTGCTGAACAAGAATTAACTTACCATTGGCGACATTTACCATGACCGCATCGCCAAGAAACAATGGGCAAGTCGGTGGCCGCTGCTACACATCATTGAGCCAGAAGCATAAGCGTTACTGTTAACTACGAATCAACCGCTCGGAGGTTCCGACTTTTCAACGTGCCGTCATCGCCACATCGTTTTTGCTCCGTTACCTGCACCAAATTTTCAGCATAGCTATTGCCAGCGCGCCCTGCGTGGTTCATTATGTATGATCCCCACTAAGGACTGGTGCCCGCCATGTTCATCACCCAAACACTTTTCGAGCTGAAGAAGATTTCCAAACCACTCGTTACACATTTGAAGTGTACTTCAAATGTGTATGGAATCACCCCTATTTTTGAACTATACTTCAGATAATGAAAATAATTGGAGGCCGCCATGATGATCGAACGCACGAAATATTTAAACCAACTAATCCAGTTTCAGGACAACGACTTAATCAAGGTTATCACTGGAGTACGCCGCTCCGGCAAATCGGTACTGCTCGAACAGTATCGCGACCATCTGCTGACTAGCGGTGTAAACCAAACGGACATAATCCACCTAAACTTTGAGGATTTCGACCTGCAAACCATTCGTACCGAAGATCAGCTACACACTTTGCTCGCCAGCAAATTGGTTCACAATCGGCAACAGTACTTGCTCCTGGACGAGATTCAACAGATTAACGGTTGGCAACGCGTGATTAATGGTGTTCGTGTGTCCTTTAACTGCAATATCGTAGTCACCGGATCCAATGCCAGTCTGCTTTCAGGCGAACTAGCCACGCTTATTAGTGGCCGATACGTGCGTATTAACGTATTTCCTTTTTCATTCGCCGAATTTCTCGCGGCTAAGAATATTGACCCGAATTCACGTGCTGTCGATCAAGCATTCATCGAATACGAAAAATTTGGTGGCTTTCCAGCGGTAACGATGGCTCAGTCACCGCTGAAGGAATCAATTATCAGCGGAATTTATGATTCAATCATACTTAAAGATGTTGCACAGCGAGGCAGCATCCGTGATGTGGGTATTCTGCGCGCACTCATCAGTTATCTGGCGGATAACGTGGGACAGCTGGTGAATACAAACAAAATTGTAGGTACACTGAATAGTGCTGGTTTTTCGACTAACGCACACACACTTGATCGCTATCTAATTCTGTTGCAAAATGCGTTCTTGTTCTACCGTGCCCAACAATACGACATTCGTGGTCGCAACTATCTGCGCACCGCCGGCAAGTATTTCATCGTTGATAATGGTTTGCGTTACAACGCTGTCGGTTATCGCGCTGGCAACATGGGCAAACAACTCGAGAACATCGTCTATATCGAACTACTACGGCGCGGGTACAGTGTGGACATCGGCAAACTGGACAGCACCGAAATTGACTTTATCGCCAAACGCCACGATGAATACCTCTACATCCAGGTCACTTACACCGTGCCAGAAAATGGGCACGAGACCGACAACCTGCTCCACATTCCCGACAATTATAAAAAAGTTCTCATCACTCAGCATCCATACGAGCTCAATGAGATTGATGGCATCCCGGTAATTCCGGTTGTTGATTGGTTGCTGAACAAGAATTAAACTTACCATAATCACCCGGACACATCCGTCCAGAAAGTTGGTTCACTATGAGTATCATCACCGATCCATTCACCCTTCCAAACGGCGTCAAGATTCCGCAAGTCGGATTCGGCACTTGGCAGATTCCTGCTGGCGACGTTGCCTACACCTCCGTCGCTAACGCCTTGAAGGCAGGTTATCGCCATATCGACACAGCGACCGCTTACCGTAATGAAGCAAGTGTCGGTGCAGCAATTCGCGACTCCGGCATTGCGCGTGACCAAATTTTCGTCACCAGTAAGCTCCCCGCAGAAGCGAAAACGTACGCGGATGCGGCTAAGGCCATCGACGAATCGCTCACTAAACTCGACCTCGGCTACATTGACCTCTACCTCATCCACGCCCCATGGCCATGGGCCGAACTGGGTGCCGACTACAAAGAAGGCAACGCCGAAGCTTGGCGTGCCATGGAAGACGCCTATGACGCCGGCAAGTTCCGCGCCATCGGAATCTCCAACTTCAACGTGGCCGACCAGGAATACTTGTACGCCCACAGCCGCATCACGCCAATGGCCCTGCAGCTGCAGTTCTACATCGGCTACCGCGAAGCTGCCAACGTTGACTGCGCCCGCGCCCACGGTCTGCTCGTCGAAGGCTTCTCACCACTCGCAACTGGCTTCCTCTTTGGCAACCAGGACGTCGCCGCCATCGCTGGACACTACGACGTCACCGTCGCCCAGCTCGCGATTCGCTACGTCCTGCAAAACGGGATTGTGCCGCTGCCAAAAGCAATCGGTGCAGATCACGTGGTGGAAAACACCAAGCTCGACTTCATCATCAGTCCAGCCGACATGGCGGCACTGAACGCCATGAACGATACGGCACCCGGTGAAGACCACAACGAATACTAAGAACGCAAACAGGCCGCAACTCTGCATACGCGCAGAATGGCGGCCTGTTTTGATACATTTTCATAATCGTGCTGTGCTTAGTATTGCTCAGCTTTTCTTCCGGGCAAGACCGAATCTCCCATTGACGCCATCCAGCCAACAAGTGCATGATTAACCTGGCTAATCATACATAAAAGAAGGTGTCACCATGCACATCGCCATTGTCGAGGATGACGCCGCAACTCGCGCCACAACAACCGCCCTCCTCACCGCTTACCAAACTGAACATAACCAGGAACTAACGTGGACGAACTTCGAATCTGCCGAGGCCCTCCTGTTTGCCCTGCCAGACACCGCCTTCGACTTCCTGCTGCTGGACATCCGCCTTACCGGACGCGACGGCATGACGCTGGCCAAGAGCATCCGGGCGCGGGACGCCAACATCGCCATCGCTTTCCTCAGTAACTATGAACAGTACGTGTTCGATGGGTACGACGTCGACGCGCTTGCCTACATCATGAAGCCGCTGACGGCCCCGAAACTGGCAGGTTTGCTGTCGAAGGCGGAGTCCCGCATGCAACCCGAAGCCATCATGCTCAGTATTCACGGCAACCTGCAGCGCGTGTACCTCTATGACATTCGCTACGTGGAAGCCAGTGGCCACTACCTCACCGTGCACACCCAAACTGATGATTTAACGTTCAAGGACACGCTGGACCACCTGCAAGAACAGCTGACGGGCGCGAGCTTTGTTCGCGTCCACCGGGCATTCATCGCCAACCTGAATTTCGTCAGCTCACTGGAAAATAGCGACTTGTTGCTCAGCGACGGCACCAGCATCCCCGTCGCCCGTGGCAAACGCACCACTCTCAAAGCGCAGCTGCTGCAGCACTACCGCAGCTTGAGCCAAGACGGGGGTGGCAGTCATGCTTAGCGAACTCCCCCACTGGCTGACCAGCGCGCTGCCAGCCATCGTGCTCGCATTAATTGTCACTGGCACCAGTAACGAAACCAAAATCGCGCACCCGTACCTCATCGCACTGCTCGTTTGCCTGCCCCTACTTGCTCTGCCCTGGGTTGCGGGCAACGGCATCACCCTCATCCTGCTGGCTGGGGTCAGCCTGACGCGCTGGCTACGGTCAGCCACCAGGAACCGCGGCGGCTTCATTCCCGCAATTCTGCTGCTAGCTGTCGGGGTAGCGGTGTTCGTAATTCCGCTGCAACCCGCACTAGTGCTCACGCTGCTCCTCGCCGCCATTTTGCACATCCTCACCACCGGCAGTCGGCAAAACTACCGGCCGCTACAAGTGTTGCTGCTTGCCCTGCACCTGATCTTCATCGCCCTGTCCGCAATCACTAGCGCATGGGTGCAAGTCCTTACCCTCTGCGCCTGGGCGGGCACGCTATGGTTAACCAAAATGCTGCTTGATTACCTATTCCACGAAACGGACATGGTCTACGCGCGGTCGCTGGACAAAATCATGGCGCACTACACTACCGAAATCAACGGGCTGTACGCCAACATTCGCGGCTGGCGGCATGACTACCACGACCACCTGCAAGCCCTCAAGTACTACCTGCATGATGACCAGCTGCAGCAGGCCCACGACTATCTCAACCAGCTGGAAGATAAGCTTGATGAGATTGACGATATCGTCCACTCTGGCAACACCGTCATGGACGCAGTCGTTAACTCCAAGCTCGCCTTGGCTGAGAAAGCCCAAATCGCCACCGACGTCTCCGTATTCGTCGGCCACCAACCCCTGATTTCCGACATCGACCTGGTTGTCATCCTCGGCAACGTGCTGGACAATGCCATTGAGGCTGCCAGTGAGCAACCCGACCCCACGACGCGATTCATCCGCGTTTACATCGCCATCGAAAAGCAGCAATTGTACATCTCGGTCACCAACAGTCGCCGTGCTGATCAGGTGATTGACATCAACTACGCGTCCACGAAGAACGACAAGCGCGGCCTCGGGATTCGCCGCATCAATGCCCTGGTCGCAAAGTACCACGGCATCATTAACCGCCAATACGAAGAGGGCGTGTTCGTGACGGAAGTACTGCTGCCGCTAATCCGCATATCGGCGTGAGTAAAACAGGGGGACTAACAAACATTGTTGGTTCTCCTTTTTTACTAGTTACTGACCGCTGGACGTGCCACTGACGGCCAAATTTAGACATTTCAGGAATTTTTTGGTTGCCTACAGTGAATTGCCAGTATGCTAATCCCATCAACCATCAGAAAGCAGGTTCGCCTATGTACAAGAAACAAACAAATAAACACGGCGTATTCAGCAATATCCATTGGCAGTGGCATTGGGTGACGCAGTCCGCTGATCACGCTTTGCCGCAATTAATTAGCAGCATTATCATTGATGTGATACTGGCGGTCGGTGCGACCATTTTGCCGGCCGTAGTCGTGCAATTACTGGCAGCTCACACCGCCTTACCCAACGTGGCGCTGGTGTTACTCGGCATTAGTGCGGCGTTGGCATTGGCACAATGGGGCCGACCTGTTAATGAAATAGTGTTCACCAACACCTATAGGCGCGGACGTATTTTGCAGTTAATTCAGTTTGGTCTACATAAGGTGCAAGTACCGTACGTCTGGAACTCGATACCAGCTTATGACCAGGATCGCTACACCGCATCCGCCTATGGGCTTTACGGCGATAGCACCGGGTCCGAAGCAATCATCAAGAACTTCCGCGAACTGTTAAGCAGTGCTCTCACGCTACTCTTCCTTCTTGGCTCCCTCGCCATCATCAAATGGTGGTTGCCGCTTCTTCTCCTGTTTTTCGCGCTAATCAGCGACCGGGTGCAACGCGCCACCCGGTCTTTCCGCCGGCAGCAGCGGGACCACAATAACAAGCTGATTAATAAGGTCAATTACATTTCACGGGCGGCATCAGCCGAAACGGGCGCCAAAGATATTCGCCTCTACAATTTTGCCGCCGAATTCAACGCGCACATGCAAGGCGCCACGCACGCGTGGGCGGCCAACGAATACCGCGTTTACTTCCGCACCTTCGTGCAAGCAACCATCATCGCGGCATTGAATGGACTGTGCAACTTTGCGATTTATGGCAGCCTCATCGCCAGCGTCATTCGCGGCGCGTTCACTGCCAGCGGGTTCACTTACGCCTTCAACGCGGTCAGCACCACTACCACCCAGTTGACCCAACTGCTGACGGCGTGGAACGCGCTCAACCAGAATAGTGACGATGTGGACTTAGTACGTAACTTATTCATGGTGGAAAACCAGGCCATCGCCGCGCCGAACCGCACGCGCACTGATTTACCAACCACACCGCAGCCCATCATCTTCCAGCACGTCTACTTCCGCTACCCCGATGCTGACCACGACACCATCGCCGACCTGAACCTCACCATTTCGGCAGGGGCCAAAATGGCACTGGTTGGTGCCAACGGGGCGGGGAAAACAACCATCACCAACCTGATGCTCGGCCTACTCGAGCCCACCAGCGGCACCATCCTGCTTGGAGACACGCCCATTAACACCTTCGTTTTGCACAATTACTGGCAATATTTTGCCCCTGTCTTCCAAGACTCAACGATTGCGGCCACGACCATCGCGGAGAATGTCGCCATGAGCAAAAACGTTGACCGCCAGCGCATCCACGCTGCCTTAGAGCAAGCCGGGCTCACTACCGATGTGGCCCGTATGGAACACGGACTCGACACACCCCTCACCAATTATATTGCCGACGACGGCGTCGAACTTTCTGGTGGGCAGGAACAGAAGCTGATGTTGGCGCGCGCACTCTACCGCGACGCTCCCGTCTTGATTATGGACGAACCCACCGCGGCACTAGATGCACTGGCCGAAAGTAAGATTTACCAAGAATACAACCAAATGGTGACCGGCAAAACCAGCATCTTCATTAGTCACCGGCTCGCCTCCACACAGTTTGCTGACGAAATTCTATTCTTAGACCACGGGCACATCACCGAACGTGGCCAGCACCGCGACCTGCTCGCCACCGGGGGTGGTTACGCCGAATTATTCAAGATTCAAAGTCGTTATTACCAGGAGGACGCGGAAAATGCTGACTAAATTCAACCAAACTTACAGGCGGTACCTGCGCTTCATCCACCGTGTCGACCAATACGCACTGCCAATCACGATTGCCAACGCGTTAGGCCAAATTGTGGTGCCCTACCTAACCTTCATTTTATTGGGTTGGCTGCTGAATACCGTTCTTGGTGGTACCAGCATCAATGCTATTATCTGGCCACTTGCCGGCTTCCTCGCCTTGATTTTCTGTCTGCAAGCACTCGCAGCCGCGGCAACCAACTACTTCGAACGTCTCTCAATGCGCCTGGATAACCAAATTACGACCATGGTTGCAGATAAGCAAGCGCGCGTCAGCCTGCATTTGTTCAATGACCCGCAATTTCGCAAGGCCTATTCTGCCGTTGATCAGGGTCGCATGTACTTCGGTGGCTTTGACCGCTTTCTCGAAGGTAACGTCACCCCCGTGGTGAACTTGATTCTCGCACTACTCGTGACGGGGACCGTAATCGGACGCTTGTTTTTCACGCACAGCACCACAACCACAACGCTGGCAGCCTTCGCCAACAGTTGGCTATACCCACTGGTCTTAGTGGCAATTATTATCGTTCCCATCGTGGTTTCGATTATCACTAGCCGCATTGGCGGGCGCATTATGCAACAGTTCTTCACCAGCAACGTACAATTGAACCGCGAACTAGATTACTACTTCAACCACGTATTCAGTGAAGACAAAATGGGCAAGACACTCAGGGTTTACGACATCGATAACCTCATGGGCAACCATCTGACCGAGGTCAATGCCAGATCATACAAGAACAACGCACACACGTACGTCAAAAGCACGCGTATCTCTGCACTTGGCGGGACCACAATTGTGCTAGTTACAGGGGCGATTTACATCATGTTGGCCATCAAAAGCGGCACCGGTGCCATCCCCGTTGGGACCGTAGTCATGTACGCCGGCTTCTTCACCCAACTGATTAGCGCCGTCTCCAACCTGCTCAACATTCTCGGTTGGGCCCCACCACTGAACCAAGCACTGACGGCCACCATTGACTTCCTCGAAATGCCTGATCCCGGCGCAAACGGCAGTCTCCCCATCGAAAAGCGCCGCGACAACAAGTACCAACTTGAATTCCACGACGTTAGCTTCAAGTATCCTGGCGCCAAGGAGTTTGCCCTGCAGCACGTCAACCTGAAGCTCGCCATCGGTCAGCGGCTGGCCCTGGTTGGCCAGAA
Source organism: Lacticaseibacillus sharpeae JCM 1186 = DSM 20505 (assembly GCF_001436225.1). Lineage (GTDB taxonomy): Bacteria > Bacillota > Bacilli > Lactobacillales > Lactobacillaceae > Lacticaseibacillus > Lacticaseibacillus sharpeae. Next base: position 36,158 of record NZ_AYYO01000027.1, read on the forward strand.
CGGGTCGGGCAAGACCACCCTCATCCGCCTGCTCACCCGGCTCGACCAGCCGACTAGCGGCACCATCACTTTGAACGGCATCGACATTCAGAAGTACGACCTGCACGAATACCAGCAAATTTTTGCCGCCGTCTTCCAGGACTTCAAAATGTTCGCCCTCCCCGTTGTCGATAACGTGGCGGCCAGCGCGCACCCCGACCGAGCACGCGTCGAATCCGCCCTGGAGATTGCGGGTGTCGCCGAGCGTGTCCACCGAATGAACCACGGCATCGACACGCCGCTCACCCGGGAACTGGACGAGACCGGTGAGGACGTTTCTGGTGGTGAAGCACAAAAAATCGCCATCGCCCGCGCCTGGTACAAGGACGCGCCATTCATCATCCTGGATGAGCCCACCGCAGCCCTCGACCCAATCTCTGAGTACGACATTTACCAGCACCTCGACGACCTGATTGCGGACAAGACCGCCATCTACATCAGCCACCGCATGAGTTCCACGCGGTTTGCGGCCCGCATCGTGGTCTTGGATCACGGCCAAATCGTGCAGGACGGCACCCACGCGAGCCTCATGGCCGAAGCCGGGGTCTACCGTGACCTGTTCAATGCCCAGGCCCAGTACTACACCAAGGAACGGATTGCCAAGGAACGCAAGAACGCGGACCTCGTTTACGAATAAGTTAATTGCAGACACGCCGCCAGCGTACAACAACCGCCGGCAGCGTGTTTTTGCCATTTTGCGCTCATTATTCGTGCATATTTATCGACCGTTCTGCGCCGCGTTTGTATCGCTGCTTAGTTTGTGACGTATTGCTTTTGTCACAACAATGGCAGCCCATTCAACTAGCTTGTCGGCACAGATATCATTCCTATTTCAACTGTTGCCGATGTATATTTTATTACCTATTTATGATATTATTTTCTTAAAATTAGGAGGCGGTTAAAATGTTAGAAGTATCTGGGCTCAACTTTGCATTTAAGGACAAGCCGATTCTACGTGACGTGAACTTCACTCTGGGTGACGGGCAGGTCATTGGCCTCGTCGCACCAAACGGGACGGGGAAAACCACGCTGCTGCGGCTATTGTGCGGCTTGCTCCCAAACAAGGACGCCAGCATCAAGCTGAACGGCGTCGACCTCAAGAAGAAGCGCACCGCCTTCTTGAAGCAGCTCTTCTTCCTGGAGAGTTCCAACCACCTCTACGCGGACCTAACCGTGCGCGACCACCTGCTGTACGTGAAGCGGATGTGGAAGTCCAAGGTCGACATCAACGCGGTCATCGAAGAACTGGGTATGACCAGTTACTACAAGAAGAAAATCAAGAGCTTGTCCCTCGGGATGAAACAGCACGCGCTGCTGGCGATGTACATCATTAGCGACGCCCAAACCATGTTCATCGACGAACCGCTGAACGGGCTGGACCCCACCAGTATTCAGGAGTTCGAGCACATGTTCCGCCGGCTGCGGGATGAGGGTAAGACGCTGCTCGTATCCTCCCACCAGATGGATAGTGTCGGCCGGGTCTGTGATTCCGTCTTCTTCCTCAAGAACCAGAACATCACGAACATCGAAAACACCGGCCAGGACATGATGGCGCTGTACACCGAAATGTTCATGACGGAGGCGACTGCCGATGCGTGAACAATACCTCTTCGACCTGAAGAAGAACATCTGGTCGAGCACGAACGTCGTCATCTTCATCGCGTTCCTGATTTTAATGCTCGGCACTTTTTTCACCGCCCTCGGCACCAAGGACGCATCCATGAACGACATGATGCGTGCCTACAGTGAAGCCGGTGACAATATCCAGGTCACCGTCAAGGCACTGAACGAGAAGAAGCACCTGACCAAAGATGAACAGGCACTACTGGCCCAGAAGCAAAAGCAGCAGGAGTACATCAGCAACATCTCGATGGACTACTCCGGTCTGCTCAGCCCCATCCCCATGAACACGGTCAAGGAAACGGACCAGGCCATCCTCGATTACGCCAAGTACAACTTGCGCGAGGCCAAGAAGGGCAACAAGAACCTCGTGCTCATCAGCTACAAGGGCAAGGAAGTGGACAACACCCTGCTGGGCCGCAAGAAGGACGTCGCCTTTTACACCTACCTGGTGCAACACAACACGATGGAAATCCCGGCGAATAAGGTTGACGCGCCGGCCGCGACCTACCTGCCGTACCAGTTCCTCTACCACCTGTCGCCACTCATCATCCTGGCCGTCTTCCTCGTCCAGCTCGGCCAGCTGTTCACGAGCGAAAAGCGGGACGGCACCATCAGCTTCATGAACAACCTGCCCACCGGCAAGCTGCGCATCCTGGTGGCGCGCATGCTGACGTTCCTCACCATCACCATCCCCCTGTTCCTGGGTGCCTGCCTGACGACCTACATCATCACGGGCATCAAGTTTGGCTGGGGCTCGTGGCAGTACCCGCTCGTCTACTCGGCGGACGGCAAAACACCAAGCATCATGACAGTCGGCCACTACTTTGCCATGCTCTGTGCGCTCTTCCTCATCATCGTGCTCTTCTTGATGGTACTCAGCGCACTAGTGGGGCTCATCTCCGGCAACTTCGGCGTCAATATCGTCGTTTGCGCCGTTCCGCTCGTGCTCGCGACTAAGCAGGTGCTGACAGCCGGCATCATTGCGCACTTCACCAAGTTCCTGCCCAGCAGCTATTTTGACGCTTCGAAAGTCATCCTGCACGAGACGGACTGGTCCATCTTGGGCATCGGGGGCGGCGTCCTCGTCATCCTGCTCTGGACCGCCGTCCTCTTCGGCCTGTGCGTCCTCATTCTGCGCCGCCGCGAACGGCTGTAGCGGGGTAACGCGATGAGAGCACAATTCATTCTCGAGTGGAAAAAACAACCGTGGCTCCTGCACCTCTTCTGGTTCCTGCTCCTTCTCGCAATGGTTGGCACCACCGCCATTCGCTATGAAGCTAACCCGCACAAGCACGGCATCGGCGATGGCGATAGCGAGCACGTTCGCTGGGCGGCCGGCACGGTAACGTCCGACCGCAAGTTTTGGTCAACCACAATCGCCAGGATGACCAGCAATCTCAAAAGCGACGTCGACAAGTCCGCAGATAGCCCGCAGAACCGCGACTACAAGCAGGCCGGTAAGACCACTAGCCAGCAACTCTTGCGCGGTGACTATCTGGGGGCCATCACCACGGAGGAAGCATTTTTAAAAAAATACCCCGAAACCCGTAACCGCAGCTATTTTCTCCTTGGTGACTTCATTAACGCCGGCGGGACGGCAATCGAGAAAGATGCCGCAGTCAGTCAGTACATCCTCAAGCACAAACTGAACATCTTCCCCGGAATCACCGAATTCTCGTCCGCGCTGAATAACTTCACTGTCACCCTCGGTTTGAGCGGCATCGGCATTTTTGCTGACCAAGAGCGCACATTCTGCCTCATCGTCCTCACCATGGCCCTCACCACCTTCGCCATGGTCTTCTACCGCGACCGTAAAAACGGCACCGCCAGCATGATGCGGGCGGCGCCAATTACCGCGGGCAAGCAGGCACTGATTCGCTGGGCGGCCACCACGCTCGTGCTCAACTTAGTGCTGCTCTTAGTGGCCGGCCTAATTCTGGCCGTCATGAGCACCTTCCCCGATCGCACCTGGGGGACGTTCGCCTACCCAATCGCCGTTGACTTCATGAACAAGGTCATCATCGTGCCGCTGGGTCGCCTGCTGCTGGAGTGGCTGCTGGTGGCCAATCTGTGGTTCATCCTGATTGGTAGTGCCGCCCACTTGTTCAGCCTGTTTTCACGGAACACCATACTGGGCATGGCACTGCTGGCGACCGGCGTTTTCCTCGAACCGCTGAACCTCAGCGCCCTCATCCCCGCTGGCTTGCTGCGCATCCTGCCGGGGCACTTCATCGACTTTGCCGCCGTTGTGCGCCACTACCGCGAATTCAGCGTCGTGTCGCTGGTCAACACTTCCGGCACGTTCCTAATCTGGACCGCCATGTTCGTCTTCCTGGCCGGTATCCTCTTGCGTCTGCGCACCCGCAGCAGCAGTGCCCTGCTGGCAACTGACTAACGACGACCGCTTACGCACGATATTTGACCACTCACGTTTTTTTGCGGACACCAGCACCCGGCGTAGCTATACTAAAGTCATCATCAAGTTCAGAAAGTAGGCACCATTATGAAAAAATCAATCGTCGTTCTCGGTAACCACCACGTCACCGGCTTCTGGGCCGTTCCCGCACTCATCCTCGGCGTTATTCTCGGCCTAGCCATCCTCGCCCTCGTCGTTCCGCTCACTCTGGGCGTGACGGCGGTCGCGCTGGTCGCGGCGTTGGGCGCGGTTGCCTTTGCCCTGATCGTGGCGGCAATTGCCATCATCGGGGCGTTGGCCTTCCTGCGCTTCGGCCACTTCAAGCACGTGATCATTCGCTTCCGCCGCGATGGGCACAAGCAAAGCTGTCCGCTGAATGTTAACCTGCGCGGACGCGATGCCTGGAACACCATGCGCGCCTACTACGACGATAACCGCGAGCGGCACAGCTGGAGCCACGCCGTGAACCACGCCGCTAAGCTCTACTTCACCCGCGACCTCAAGGCCATCTTGACCCTCGCCATCGCCGAGCAGTACGGTGACGACATGGCGGCCGACTTCAGCAGCGTTAAGGGCAACTACGAATTGAACATCCACTAGTAATGTAAAGGGCGGGTCGCTGACAATCAGCGACCCGCCCTTTGCGTTCATTAAGATTATTTGGCCAGCGCCAACCGCGGTTTGCCGTACAGATAACCCTCCTGCACGGTGATCCCGAAGCGGCTGCGCAGGTGGGTGGCATCCCGCCGCGTTTCGACCCCCGTCACCATCAGCAAGCACCCGTTGTCGTCCGCAACCTGCTTCCAGAAGTTAATCCGCGTATCCAGGTTCACGGTGTCGTGGCTCCGGCGCAGATTCTGCAAGCTGAACTTGAGCACATCCACATACTTCAGCAGCGGAACCATGGCTTCGTAGTGGTTCACGCTCCCGACGTTATCAATGGCGATGCGAATTCCGGCGTCATGGTAAATGCCCATGAGCACGGTCAGATTCTCGGCGTCCGGCACTCCCGTGAGCTCAATGGTCAGGTTGAAGTTCGGGGTCGACTGCACGAACGTAGATAGCGCCCGCGCCACCCGGAAGTCAACGAACTGACTCGGCAGCAGATTCAACCCTAAATGCTGCGTCTCGGCGTCAACCAGCACCGACCTAATCAGCGCGATTTGTACATCTACGTCGATATCAAACGTGTTGGGTAATAGCCACCGCGCACCGTCTGCGCTGCGCATCCGCAGCAATAGTTCGCGCGCGATTAGCTGGTGGTCATCGCTACTAACATCAACAATCGGTTGGCTGAAGAACCGGTACCCCGTATTTTCCTGCTGCCCATCGCTGCGTTCAGAATGACCCTCGATGGTAATCGTGTCGCGCCCGGCGTGTTTGCTCTGGTACAGGAACTCGTCAACGCGCTTGTACGTGTCGGTTTCCTGCTCGTCATCAGCGCGCACCGCGGTGACCCCCATCGAGAGGGTGACGTGCAACTCGACCGCCTCGTAGGTGAAGGTCGTGGCCCGCACCGCGTGCACCATGGCCCGCGCAATCCGCGTCGCCTGGGTCACGGTCATGTTCGGGAACAGCGCGACGAACTCTTCGCCGCCGACCCGGTAGAGGTAATCGCTCTCCAGGTACTCACCAATCGCCTTGCGCACGGTCGCAACGACCCCAGCGAGCACAGCATCACCCGCCGGATGGCCGAAGTGGTCGTTGAAGGCCTTGAAGTGGTCAATATCGAACATCACCACGGTCAGCGGCGTGCCGTTAGCCTGACTATCCGTGAACATTTCTGCAATATCACGTTCGAAAAGGGAGAACGAGCGGGCATTCGTTAATGCGTCGTAGTTCGCCTGCACCGTCATTTCCGTCGACACAGTTGCCAGACGGTCCTGCCGCGCCCAATAGCGGTGGCCGATGTAGGACATGATGACAAATAGCAAAATGGCCTCAACCCGCGTCACGGGGGTCACGGTCAGACTCGCACTGGCCGACACCGCGGGCACGAACGGCCAAACGCTGCACGCCATGGCCACCACCAGCAGCGTGCTACCCCAAGTCGAGTTGCGCACTTGCCGGTCGAAGATGTAGACCACTAATTCAATGAGCAGCACTGCGGCCAGTGAGACAAACCCCTGCCAACGGTCGAAGTTCCCGAAGTTGTGCATCGCGACCACAAACAACACGGCCGCCGCCCGCACGAGGTACTCGCCAAAGTTAATTCGTGCATCACACAACATGAAGAACACGATGTATAAACCCAGGTTATGGAACATCATGGCGTTCGTACTTAGGGGCGCGACAAACCCCATCCAAAATAGCAGCGCAGTCAGTCCAAGCCCGGACAGAAGCAGTTCAACGCGGGCAAGGTACTGCCGCGAGCCCTTAGGCGTGGTCACGAGTGCCCGGCGCCACAGCCAGTAATACGTCGTCACGAACCCCATCGCGAAGAACGCCGCAATCGCAATTTGCGTGGGTAATATTTGTACTGTTTTCACCAAACTAATATTGTCCACGGCGTACCTCCCTAGCGACTTTAACCATTTAATTATAGTTGAAAAATAGCGGAAGTGATACACATTTACCGGGACTAGTGCAGAAATGAGCATGGTAAGTTACCTGTCGCAGAACGGTTTCCGGGCGTATCCCGCTTAGCCTTGCCTAAGTACACGAAAACAGGCACCACGCATCTATGCGTAGTGCCTGTTGCTTGCCAACCGTTGGCAAAATTATACTAGAACAATCCGGAACCGGAGTTATTCGTCGTCTGATTGCCGAGCTCCTGCACGGCAACTTCGACACTCTCGTCAGCGCTACTTTGCAGCTGATTACGATCAGGATCATCGAACAAGCCCCGGTAATGCTCACCGCCAGAAGCGGAATTGCCCCCGCTGATTCGTTCATCAGCAGTGTTGGCCGCGTGCGTAATCGCCGCGGTATCACTGATTGCCGTCACCGTCTGGTTATCGCCCGTACCAGCAGGTGTAGTGATGGTTCCCTGAACGGTTGCCGGGACAACTGAATTATCAGTTGCTGGCATATTTGCCGTAGCAGCTTGGGCCGCCGCTACAGCATTCGCGCCGCTTGTCGCTGCGGAACTCGTTGCCTGATTCTGCGTGGCCGTGGCAGCAGGTGCTGTTGTCCCGCCGTTGTTGGTTGTTGACGTGGTGCTGCCGCCGTTATCTGGCGTTGGTGTTGTGTTTCCACCGTTGTCAGTTACTGGGGTAGTGTTGCCATCGTTTTCTGGTGTTGGTGTGGCGCTCCCACCGTTGTCGGTTGTTGGTGTCGTATCGTCACCATTATCCGTCGCTGGCATTGTGTTCCCACCATTATCAATTGTTGACGTCGTGCTACCACCGCTGTCAGTTGCTGGGGCCGTATCGCCACCATTATCCGTCGCTGGCGTGGTGTTCCCACCATTGTCAGTTGTTGACGTCGTGCTGCCATCGTTGTTGGTTGTTGGGGTAGTTGTGCCGTCATTGGTTGTTGGCGTCGTGCTACCAACGTTACCCGTCGCTGGGGTTGTGTTCCCGCCGTTGTCAGTTGTTGGCGTCGTATCGCCACCATTGTCCGTCGCTGGCGTGTTGCTACCACCGTTGTCGGTTGTTGGAATAGTGCTGCCACCATTGTCCGTCGCTGGAGTGGTGTTCCCACTGTTGTCAGTTGTTGGCGTCGTTGTACCGCCATTATCTGCCGCCGGTGTTGTGTTCCCACCATTGTCAGTTACTGGGGTTGTGCTCCCGCCATTATCGGTTGTTGGCGTCGTTGTACCACCGTTGTCGGTTGTTGGCGTCGTTGTGCCACCATTGTTGGTTGATGGAGTAGTGTTGCCACCATTATCTGCCGCTGGCGTGGTGCTCCCGCCATTGTCGGTTACTGGCGTCGTTGTGCCACCATTATCCGTCGCTGGCGTGGTGTTCCCACTGTTGTCAGTTGTTGGCGTCGTTGTGCCGCCATCTGTGATTGGCGTTGTTGTACCGCCATTGTTGGTTGATGGAGTAGTGCTGCCACCATTGTCCGTCGCTGGCGTGGTGTTCCCACTGTTGTCAGTTGTTGAGGTAGTGTTGCCATCGTTTTCTGGCGTTGTTGTACCGCCATTGTCAGTTACTGGCGTCGTTGTACCACCATTATTGGTTGATGGAGTAGTGTTGCCACCATTATCTGACGTTGGTGTCGTGCTACCACCGTCATCTGTGATTGGCGTCGTTGTACCACCATTGTTGGTTGATGGAGTAGTGTTGCCACCATTGTCGGTTACTGGGGTTGTGCTCCCGCCATTATCGGTTGTTGGCGTCGTTGTGCCGCCATTGTTGGTTGACGGAGTAGTGCTGCCACCATTATCTGATGCTGGCGTTGTGTTTCCACCATTGTCAGTTACTGGAGTAGTGTTGCCACCATTATCTGCCGCCGGTGTTGTGTTCCCACCGTTGTCAGTTGCTGGTGTTGTTGTGCCATCATTGATTGTTGGTGTTGTACTACCACCGTTATCCGGCGTTGGCGTCGTGCTGCCACCATTATCTGGCGTTGGTGTCGTTGTGCCACCATTGTCAGTTGTTGGCGTCGTTGTACCACCGTTGTTGGTTGATGGAGTAGTGTTGCCACCATTGTCAGTTGTTGGCGTCTTGGTGTTGTCATAGTAACCATCCGGCGTTACAGATACGCCACCATCACCTTGGATCTTCGTTTTAACCTGGATTCCATCATCCAACTGGCCCTTTACTGTGTGGTCATAGAAATCGTCCTTGGATACGGAAACGCCACCGTCACTCTGGACCTTGGTCTTCACTTGAATTCCGTCGTCCAACTGACCCTTTACTGTGTGATCGTAGTAGTCATCCTTAGATACGGAAACACCACCATCGCTCTGGACCTTCGTTTTAACCTGGATTCCATCATCCAACTGGCCCTTTACTGTGTGATCGTAGTAGTCATCCTTGGATACAGACACGCCACCGTCATTCTGGACTTTGGTCTTCACTTGAATTCCGTCGTCCAACTGGCCCTTTACTGTGTGGTCGTAGTAGTCATCCTTGGATACGGAAACACCACCATCGCTCTGGACCTTGGTCTTCACTTGAATTCCGTCGTCCAACTGGCCCTTTACTGTGTGGTCGTAGTAGTCATCCTTGGATACAGACACGCCACCGTCATTCTGGACTTTGGTCTTGACTTGGATTCCATCGTCCAGCTGGCCCTTTACTGTGTGGTCGTAGTAGTCATCCTTAGATACGGAAACACCACCGACGCTCTGGACTTTGGTCTTCACTTGGATACCATCGTCCAACTGGCCTTTTACTGCGTGGTCATAATAATCGTCTGGTGTGACAGATACGCCACCGTCATGACGCACTTGTCCCTTAACCGAGATACCTGTATCAAGTTGACCAGGAGTATGGTCTACATTCGTGTAGTCGTAAAAATCATCTGGAGTTACGGAAGTCCCACCATCATGGCGCACTCGTTCCTTGACCGTGATACCTGTATCAAGTTGACCAGGAGTATGGTCTACATTCGTGTAGTCATAACTGTCTTCAGGCGTGACTGAGGCCCCACCATCAGCCCGCGTTGCTACCTCTACACCATTATCAGTTTCGCCAGGCGTGTGGTCTACACCCGTGTAGTCGTAAAAGTCATCTGGGGTTACAGAAATGGCGCCATCAGACTGAATCTTGGAATGTACGTGAATGCCGTCATCAAGTTGACCTGGTGTGTGGTCCACGCCTGTATAGTCGTAGTACTTGTCAGGTGTTACTGAAGTCCCGCCATCGATTTGCGTCTTGGTTTTGGCTGTTAACTTGTACTCAACGTCAGTATTGGCAAAGTTCATTGTCCCATTCGTTGACGTCAACTGAGCCACAATCGCGTCTGCCGTCAGCCCGTTGCTCATATCAACGGTGGAACTGTACCCATCGATTTCCGGAACCTGTACGTCAGGTATATCGCTGACCACGGTGAAATTGGTCTTCGTCTTGTTACCAACGGAGTCAGTAATTTCGACATAGTTAACCAAAATTTCGTTTTCGACATCGTCAGGCAGGAGACTTTCATCCCCATCAGAACCATCAGCGAGGTCATAGTCGATGTAGTGCACGAAGGTCATCGTCCGGTGCGCGCTCGTGCTGGAAGGGTAGTAAATAATCGTCGCCTGCAGGTTAATCGTCCCGTTAGCGTCGGCTTCCTGCAGCTTGGTGATCAGCGTATTTTCGTCCAAAGCCGTGTTGGCTACTTCATCGGGGTTAGTGGTGAAACCGTCAATCTTAACCGGTGTGATTGCGGGCAGACTGTCCGTGGTGGCGAACTGTGTCGTGTTGCCGGAGAGGTCCTTAGCCACATCAACATTGCCGATGGTTTTGCTCCTATCAGTATTCGTCGTTTCATCGTAAGTAACCGTAACTGTCCGCTTTTGGTCGGCGGGCAACTTGCTTGGGTCCTCTGGAACGTCCGCAGTGTTATCCGTCCGGTCCGCGTACTTGCTCGTAACGGTCTGGTTGACCGTCGCCGTTTTGTGGACAGTCACAGTCTTAGGCGTGGTCGTGGTTGTGGTGCCGTTACCCGCATTACTTGGATCCAAGCCGCCGTCATTCGTGGTCTTCGTTGGTGTTGCGGGGGTGCTGCTCCCAACGTACCCATCGCCAGAGCCATCCCCGTTCAGACCGCCAGCAAAGCCAGAGATATTGGCCGTCGAACTTGTGATTTCAGATCTGGGGGTCAGCAGAATCACTTTGTTCGCTGCATCGTCGTCGGTTACGTTAATGCCAATACCGTTAGTGTTGGTCAGAATCAGGTTTCCAGTGATAAAGCCTTCCTTGCTCCCGAAACCACTACCGCTAATGTCGAAATTGGCGTTACCAACAAGGTTAATCACGACGTCGCCGCCAGTGTATTTATCCTGGTTAAGGAAAACATATGTGGCCCGCTTGCCCTTAATGCCGGCTGCGTCCGTGTTCACATTGAAGACATACTGGCCCGCTGCATTCTTCTTGGCGGTGGCAAAATCAAAGGCGAGAACGTTCGAATTATCAAGCGTAGTCTCACCGCTCCAGCCCCCAGCAACCGTGTTCGCGTCTGTATCCGTGCTATAGCTAGTCGCAAGCGTCGTGACGGCCGCCTTTAACGCCTTCATTTTGTCAGAAAACAGCCCATCACTGAAGCTGAAACTGCTGAGTGTATCGCTAATCCCGTTGGTGATGCTCCCGGTTCCGGTTAACACACCACCATTGGTAATCAGGGTCTTCGAATTGCCCGCATTAGTACTTGCGGTCAGGCTCCCAGCGATAATGTTGCTGAAAATAGTCCCAGGAATTGGGTCCGCATCCATATTCCCCTGCGTCAAGGCAAAGGAACCACCCGTAATAATGTTGTTGGTGAACCAACCAGCCGCGCCATTCCGTCCAGTGCTCCCACCGTTCATGGCGGAAAGTCCGGCTTTATTCAGGTACGCAAAAATCTGGGCCGCATTCGCAGGGTCCGTGGGGTTACTGAGCGCAGCAGCAGACGGGAAGCCAATGTCGTTAAGTACCGTGTCCAGGTCCGTCTTTGCCTGATCATCAGCCGCACTAATCGACCAGTTGTTCCCATCAAGCGTCAACTTCATGTGTGCTGCGCGGATTTCGGCAACCTGCCCCTGCAGCAACTGCACGGTACTAGAGCCGGTCTTGGTCAAATCAACAACGGTCCCGTCCGCAACGCCCTTTTGCACCTGATCAACAACCTGGCTGTCGTTGCTCCCGGTGTACTTGTAACCCGTGTCCGCACTCGTCGCTTGCACCGGCGCGATGGGGTTCAACACCGTCGCACTAACCGCGATGCCGCTGATTGCCACTGCAAACAGCCCGGCATAAACCCACCGTTTGCCGCTCTTGTACATCTTGTAGTGTAATTTAGCATCTTGCTTATTCATCAGCATGGTGCTCCCCCCTCTGCTCGCAACCAATAACATACAACCAAAACCTTATTACGTATATAAATTGCACATAATAGTAAACAATTCAACGTTATCTGTCTACATTAGAATATAAACAGCGTCAAAAGTCAACGTTATTTTTAAATTTGGCTATAGCAAGGCCAAAATCCCACAAATCATCACAATAGCAAGGCTTAACCCTGCATCAGCCCTTGTACTATCATTCGGAATTTCTGATTTGAATCTGCTATTTTCATCCGTGTACGGGCAGATATTTCCGCATATTTTCGAGTTCCAAAATATGTATGCACAACCATACAAATGCTCTATGGAGTCACTTATAGTTTTCATCATTTTCCGCACAACAACCCGTCCTATCTAGCAATCTGCCCCCCTTTCTTAGTCGCCGGCACCAAAAAAGCACCAATTGAGGGAATTCAAAGTGGAATTCCTTCAATTGATGCTAAAAAATATCCCCGGCAACCGGGATTAGAACTGGCTTGGCGAATAAGTAGCCCTGAATCAGGTTCGGCGTAAACTGTTCAACGATTTTTAAATTGCGCGTCGTTTCGATTCCTTCCACCACAAATTCTTTTTTATCCTGTTTCGCCCGCTGCGCCCACGTGGCCAATTGCGGCAACAAATCAGCCACTGAGCCGTCACGCTCGCTAAAGTTCTGCAGGGCAAACTTGTACTCAGTCACGAATTCATTCAATACGCTCGCCATCGTCGACCCGTTCGCACCCGAGCCCACGTCATCTAAGCAGACATACACGTGGTGCTGCACATACTGCCGCGCCGCCTGCCGCAGTGCCGCTAACGCCCCGCCACATTCGTGTTCCGTCAGTTCCACCACGATTATGCGCTCCGGGAACTGATCTGCTAATTGCGCGAACATCTGCACAAAATCTGGGTCAATGAACTGATCCTGGTCCAAATTAATCGAGACAATCTTGGCTGCTGGTTCCAGCACGGCAATCGTCGCCTGGGCCAGCTGCGTCAACTCACGCGCACCATATTGCCGCAAGTTTGCCGGAAACCGCCACTGCTGCGCAACCCGTTCACGCAAAAACAGCTCATAACCCATTAATATTCTTTTAGGCGAGTACTGTGCCTGGCCAAAGTAACGAATCATTTATGTAAACCCCCACGAAGCTCCCAATATCTACTCTAATTTTACACGAATATCCGGGTAACGCATACTTAATCCCAAAATCACCCCCAGCGCATTAATTTCGTTATTTCACGCCGGGTGCGCTAAAATATTAATAATAGAAACTACGAAATGAAGGCAATCCTATGCGAATTCTTGTAATCGGCTGTACACACGCGGGTACCAATGCGGTGCAGCAAATCTTGACCGCCCACCCCGACAGCGAAGTCACCGTCGTTGAGCGGCATGACGACATTTCATTCCTCTCCTGCGGTATTCCCCTCTACCTCGAGGGCACGGTTAAGCGGCTAGAGGACATGTTCTACGCCACACCGGCAGAACTGCGTCGGCTGGGAGCAACAGTGCTTACACGGCATGAGGTACAGTCAATTGACCTGGATAAGCATACCGCTCACGTTATCGACCTGGATGGTGATTCAGAACGTGACCTGAACTACGACAAGCTCATCATGACCACCGGCTCGACGGTTACCCGGCCCAACATCACCGGCGCGGACAATCCCAAAATCATGCCCTGCAAGAGTTACGTGCACGCACAAAGGCTGGCTGCGGCCGCAAACGATGCGCACATTAAACATGTCGCCGTGATTGGGGCCGGTTACGTCGGCGTTGAGTTAGCGGCGAGCTTCAACAAAACAGGCCACGACGTCACCCTCATCGAGAGCAACCCACAGATTTTGCAAAATTATCTAGATATTAGTAACGCAGTCGTGGCTCAGCAAGCACTCACGGACCACGACATCAAGGTACAGCTGAACACTAGCGTCACTGGCTTCACCGAAGATGACTCCGGCAGTATCACCATCCACACCAACATGGTCGACACGCAGGCAGACATCGTCATTCTCGCGTTTGGCTTTACGCCCGCTGCCGGTCTGCTCCAAGGTAAGGTGGACCAAGATCACCACGGCGCAATCATTGTGAACGACTACCAGCAAAGCTCGAACCCCGACGTTTACGCTGCGGGGGACTGTGCGGTCACGCGTTACAATCCGACTGGCAAAACTGCATACATTCCCCTAGCCAGTTCAGCCGTGCGCCAAGGTCGCCTGGCCGGCATCAACGTCTTCGGCAATGCAGTCCGCAGTCAGGGTACCCAGGGCTCATCCGCCCTCAACCTCTTTGGCACCTGCTTTGCCATCACGGGGCTCACACTACAAAATGCCTTCAAGCAGGGCTTCACTGATTGTCATTCGGTTACCTGGCGGGGCACCTGGCGTCCAGGGTACATGCCCGACACCGCACGGTTAACCATCACTTTGGTTTACGACCGTCCATCCCGCCGGATTCTTGGCGCCCAGCTAATCAGTACCCATGAAGTCGCCCAGTCCGCCAACACCATTTCGATGGCCATCCAAAACAACAATACCATCGACGACCTGGCGAACCTCGACATGCTCTTCCATCCCGATTACAACGAACCGTTCAACTACCTTAACCTCGCCGCTACTGAAGCGATCCAGCAGGAGGCTGAGGAAGGCTACCGTCGGGCAATCTTCAACGCCCAGGGTTCACTTGGCCGGACATTATAAAGCAAAGCCACAGCCGTATTTAGGTACGACTGTGGCTTTTTGCTTTCTATACAATTCAATTTAACGGCACAAAAAAACTCAAGCACAAGGCTTGAGTCTTTCATCTGAGCGTGGCAGCTTCCTACCCTCGCAGGCAGTTTCCCACCAACTACTATCGGCGT
>NZ_AYYO01000028.1 GCF_001436225.1 Lacticaseibacillus sharpeae JCM 1186 = DSM 20505
GTAAAACCACTTGGTTAAGTCCTCGACCGATTAGTACTGGTCCGCTCCAAGCATCGCTGCTCTTCCACTTCCAGCCTATCTACCAGATCATCTTTCTGGGGTCTTACTTCCATAAAGGAATGGGAAATCTCATCTTGAGGGGGGCTTCACACTTAGATGCTTTCAGCGTTTATCCCTGCCATACATAGCTACCCAGCGATGCGCCTGGCGGCACAACTGGTACACCAGCGGTATGTTCACCCCGGTCCTCTCGTACTAAGGGCAACTCCTCTCAAATTTCCTACGCCCGCGACGGATAGGGACCGAACTGTCTCACGACGTTCTGAACCCAGCTCGCGTACCGCTTTAATGGGCGAACAGCCCAACCCTTGGGACCGACTACAGCCCCAGGATGCGATGAGCCGACATCGAGGTGCCAAACCTTCCCGTCGATGTGGACTCTTGGGGAAGATAAGCCTGTTATCCCCAGGGTAGCTTTTATCCGTTGAGCGATGGCCCTTCCATACGGAACCACCGGATCACTAAGCCCGACTTTCGTCCCTGCTCGACTTGTCAGTCTCGCAGTCAAGCTCCCTTATACCTTTACACTCTGCGAATGATTTCCAACCATTCTGAGGGAACCTTTGGGCGCCTCCGTTACACTTTAGGAGGCGACCGCCCCAGTCAAACTACCTACCAGACACTGTCTCCCGCCACGCTTAGTGGCGCGGGTTAGAGCGTTCATACAGCTAGGGTCGTATCCCACCAATGCCTCCACCGAAACTAGCGTTCCGGTTTCTACGGCTCCGACCTATCCTGTACAAGCGGCACGAACACTCAATATCAAGCTATAGTAAAGCTCCATGGGGTCTTTCCGTCCTGTCGCGGGTAACCCGCATCTTCACGGGTATTATAATTTCACCGAGTCTCTCGTTGAGA
This sequence comes from Lacticaseibacillus sharpeae JCM 1186 = DSM 20505, assembly GCF_001436225.1. Taxonomy (GTDB): domain Bacteria; phylum Bacillota; class Bacilli; order Lactobacillales; family Lactobacillaceae; genus Lacticaseibacillus; species Lacticaseibacillus sharpeae. Next base: position 919 of record NZ_AYYO01000028.1, read on the forward strand.
CAGTGCCCAAATCATTACGCCTTTCGTGCGGGTCGGAACTTACCCGACAAGGAATTTCGCTACCTTAGGACCGTTATAGTTACGGCCGCCGTTTACTGGGGCTTCAATTCTGACCTTCGCCTAAGCTAAGCCATCCTTTTAACCTTCCAGCACCGGGCAGGCGTCAGCCCCTATACGTCATCTTACGATTTAGCAGAGACCTGTGTTTTTGATAAACAGTTGTTTGGGCCTATTCACTGCGGCTGACCTTACGGCCAGCACCCCTTCTTCCGAAGTTACGGGGCTATTTTGCCGAGTTCCTTAACGAGAGTTCGCTCGCTCACCTGAGGATACTCTCCTCGACTACCTGTGTCGGTTTGCGGTACGGGTAGTTTATTTCTCACTAGAAGCTTTTCTCGGCAGTGTGACATCAGGTGCTTCGCTACTTAAATTTCGCTCCCCATCACGCCTTGTCCTTATAGAAGTAAGCATTTCACTCGCTTCAAGACTTAACGCTTAGACATGCATTTCCAGTCGCATGCTCACCTTAGCCTACTGCGTCCCTCCATCGTTCAAACAAAATAAACTAGTACAGGAATCTCAACCTGTTTTCCATCGACTACGCCTCTCGGCCTCGCCTTAGGTCCCGACTAACCCTGGGAGGACGAGCCTTCCCCAGGAAACCTTAGTCATACGGTGGACTGGATTCTCACCAGTCTTTCGCTACTCATGCCGGCATTCTCACTTCCAAGCGCTCCAGTAGTCCTTACGATCTACCTTCAACGCCCTTGGAACGCTCTCCTACCACACATCCCATAGGGATGCATCCACAGTTTCGGTACTATGCTTAAGCCCCGGTATATTTTCGGCGCAGTGTCACTCGACTAGTGAGCTATTACGCACTCTTTAAATGGTGGCTGCTTCTGAGCCAACATCCTAGTTGTCTGTGCAACGCCACATCCTTTTCCACTTAGCATAGATTTAGGGACCTTAACTGGTGATCTGGGCTGTTTCCCTTTCGACGATGGACCTTATCGCTCACCGTCTGACTCCCGGACTAAAATAAATGGCATTCGGAGTTTATATGAAGTCGGTAACCCTTGACGGGCCCCTCGTCCAAACAGTGCTCTACCTCCATCATTCATCATCCGAGGCTAGCCCTAAAGCTATTTCGGAGAGAACCAGCTATCTCCAAGTTCGTTTGGAATTTCACCGCTACCCACACCTCATCCCAACGTTTTTCAACACGTACGGGTTCGGTCCTCCAGTGCGTTTTACCACACCTTCAACCTGGACATGGGTAGGTCACTTGGTTTCGGGTCTACATCATCATACTCATTCGCCCTATTCAGACTCGCTTTCGCTACGGCTTCAGCTTTTCACTTTAACCTCGCATGATAACGTAACTCGCCGGTTCATTCTACAAAAGGCACGCCGTCACCCATTAACGGGCTTCGACTAATTGTAGGCACACGGTTTCAGGAACTATTTCACTCCCCTTCCGGGGTGCTTTTCACCTTTCCCTCACGGTACTGGTTCACTATCGGTCACTAGGGAGTATTTAGCCTTGGGAGATGGTCCTCCCGGATTCCGACGGAATTTCACGTGCTCCGCCGTACTCAGGATCCAGAACGGAGGGTACTCGATTTCGACTACAGGGCTTTCACCTTGTTTCGCGCAGCTTTCCAACTGACTTCGTCTATCAAATACTTTGGTAACTCCAATGTTCTGTCCTACAACCCCAAGAAGCAAGCTTCTTGGTTTGGGCTCTTCCCTTTTCGCTCGCCGCTACTAAGGGAATCGAATTTTCTTTCTCTTCCTGCAGGTACTTAGATGTTTCAGTTCCCCGCGTCTACCTTCGACATGGCTATGTATTCACCATGCGATAACCTGACTGCTCAGGTTGGGTTCCCCCATTCGGAAATCCCCGGATCAAAGCTTACGTATAGCTCCCCGAGGCATATCGGTATTAGTTCCGTCCTTCATCGGCTCCTAGTGCCAAGGCATCCACCGTGCGCCCTTTGTAACTTAACCTAAACAATATTAAATATTGTTGGTCGCGATTCGAATTTCTAAGAAACTCATATACAAATACGCTGTGTTCTCGGCATTATTTTATAACTAAAATAATTAAAACAATGATATCCAGTTTTCAAGG
>NZ_AYYO01000029.1 GCF_001436225.1 Lacticaseibacillus sharpeae JCM 1186 = DSM 20505
CATTGATTTAGATGTTATTTTCAGAAGTGGCTAACTTGTACTTGAAATTTACCATGCAAAAACTGACCCCGAATACACTAAGGTATATGTTGATTGGTTGAAGCAGAGTGTGGCGGCAGGATACACCGCTCCAAAAGCTCATAAGATTCTTGCTTATGTCGCACCGGATAGTACGGGTAACAATACTCAGAAAGAAAGACTGCAGTTAGGTTTCGCAACCTCGTGGGGCAAGGATGATACGTATTATCAGCTTCAGGATCTCGGAAAAAAGTTGAATATCCCAGTAAGAGATGTGTCAGCTGGAGGAGCAGTTACAAGCTTTGAGATTAGTCCAGACCACACAGTACGTAGTTACGGCACGTGGTTAGATTATGATGGCTCCGGACAGATATCACAAGAAATCTACAAAAATCATTACTACGGCCTTGGAGATGCAAAGTTTGTGATGATTACGCCAAAGGAGACATTTAAACGCTTGGGAACATCGAATACCAATATCAAGCTGGATAGTCCGACTGACAAGAATATTGGCAAGCTAATACTAAAGTAATTTTCTGATTGTGCTAGATTAGAGATGTAATACAGTGAAGTTTCCGCAGTAGAGATACTGCGGTTTTTTTACATGATCATTTACCCAGTTGCTCATGTAAAACTAGTGTCTATGCTTCCGCCGCACCCTTCTCACTATCCACATGGCTATCATCCTTGTCCAGCAGCTCAATCGCGGCCTGAATCGCCGGCGAATCCTGAGGCAAAGTGATGTGGTTCCAGTCGGCGACGCGCTGGAGGAACTCGGCCCAGGTGGGGACGAACTCGAATTGCTCGAAGTAGGGGTCGTAGGCGATGACGGCAGACAGTGTCGGGCTGGTTAGATTGAAGCGCTGACTGCTAACACCGGCTTCATTTAGTGCGCGGAAAGATTCGATTATTTTCCCTAGTGTTGTGGTTACATCAATGGTGAGTGGTGTAACAAAATCGTATGCGAATAGCTCATTGCCACCACCTAGAAAAATGAAGTGCCGATATTCCATTATAATGACCGTCCCCTCTTAATTAATTCATGTTGTTTATGCGCCAGTACATTGGTCTTCCAATCTACGCTGTCCCAGATTTGAATCTCCCAGGGTAAATGTTGATTGATGTCTTGCATATATAAGTGGAGGGCGTGATATCCACCTCGGTCGCGAATGTAACCTCTCTTGATGCTATTATTGTCTGTTTTGATGAAATAGTCCAATAACTGGTGCTCATATTGCCGAACACCACTAATGATTATTCGAGTTCCGAAGATATCGTTAATCGCTTTTACAATCGGGTAGTCTGATGGGCGGGTTGCATACCAATCCAGTTTAGCTTGAAGTGATTCGGCTAATTTGATTCTTGAACGCACTTCTGCGTTTGTAGAGCTGACTAAAGATTCAACCTGGTAGGCAAACCTAACTGACCTTTGCATGACTGCTTGATATTTGAACAGTGTATCCTTCTGTTCTGGATTATCTAGCATCTTCTTAACTGACACTTTCCGTGTGTTGAAGGTGGTAATCTGCGAATCATTGTCGATTGCGGCGTTAAAATTCATGTACATCTGGTGTAGCTGTGCAATGACCGATTCAATTAGTGCAATTTCGAATTATAGTGACATTAACCTCATTCCTTTGCGTTGAATAGGTAGTAGTTCTCCTATTAAATAGATTGCGCAGGTTAGGCTAAAAACACCGAAAAAAGTGAGCGAAAGGGCTAAAATTGGGCAAATTGTCTCAAGAATCGGGAATGTTGGTCACATTAGTTGAGAATGACTGCTGCTACGCACCAGTGTAGGCGGCAGAGCCGTCATGTTGAACACACAGGCTGATGCCAGAGCTTACTGCAGGAACTGCGGACGGCAGGGTGCCAGCAGTTAGTTCGCTGCGGAGAACCTGGGCCTCTAACGGTGTGTCTGGGCAAACGAATGGAGGCAGCTGCTGCCAGGCGGCGACTCGGGCGAGGAAGTCTGCCCAGGTATCAGTGAATGCCAACTGGCGGAAGTGCGGGTTGTAGTTCACGACGCCAGCGAGGGTGGGGCTATCGATGGTGAAGGTGTATTGACTGACGGGGACTGCAGGCAAGCAAGAAGTGAGTGTCTGCTGGATTAGCTGCAGGAACGGGCGGTTGTCGATGGTGGCATCGGTGACCAGATCATAGGCGAATGGCGTGTGGTCACCGGCAACGGTGATGAAGTGATTGTATTGCATATTGACCATCCTTTCGGTATGTGCGACGTGTTCAACGGCACTGACCACTAACCCACCATTAATTCTACGCGGACTGTGGGGGATTAAAACTGAGGCGGTTAACCAGTTGGACGGTTGTTAGGCAGGTTAACTAATGGGTAGGTCTTATTCTTAGATTAGAAAGAAACAAAGTATGCAGGCACGTCGACAGGCTGCATAAAGTAAAAATGGTCGATTCTGACGCTGGATAAGAGTGCGCGTATCACAAAATTAGCGGTGGCTTGGGGTTATGGAATGATTGGCCACAAATAGGCGGGAACGTTCGGTACACGGGGATGCTGGTAGTTGCACAACGAGTCAATCGTGAACAGTGAGCGCGAGTGCGGCGCGTTTGGTGCGGAACGGGGATGGATAGAGAAATGGAGAGGTAGGAACAAATCTAAGACGAACGCTTGCTGAAAATATAAATATTTCGTTATTTCAAAGCCTGGGGTCAGTTGGTGGTCAGCAGGACACAGATGTGCATGAAATCAGCGCAAAAGGCCGAAAATATTCAAATAATTCTCTCATATTAGCCTGCTTTTATTAGAAAGATAATTCATGTTGCGGAAATATTGGCGGCGTCAAGGGAAAATTGCAAAAATGCAAAACTGAGCAAAGTGGTTGGTATTAAAAGTAAAATCTGGTTGACAAATGCCCGTATGACTCCATTGCGGGCGTGTCATTACAGGTAAGACGAATTCACGAAAATTGAAAAATTGCACCAAAAATGCACAAAATCACATTACATTTATGTTACCAAGTTGTGCCTAAATCGACCCATTTTCACATAATTCACCGGTGGGTTTGTAAAGATTCATGAAAGCGACAAAGACGTGAACCTTGGCGTAATGTGAACGTGACGGGCGTTACCTTAATTCATGCGAAAACGCAGTGCTTTTCATGTAAAACTTTTCTGTAACAATTGGTCTGTTGCGGGCGGAAAAAGTGGGTGACACGGGGCTGGATGAGCCCTTGGCTTCATTGACGTTCGGGGCGGTGAGGTTTATTCTATCAAGTAGATACCCGCCTGCAATTCGAGGTTCGCTTTTTTTCCGGCTCGTTGCGCTTGTGTTCTGGCAAGATGCACTTGCCATTCGCCTCGCCCCCCTTGCTTGCCCCTGGTTGCAACCCTCCGCTTGCTCCCGCTTGCCCCGCTGCGTAGCTTCCTCTCTTCCTCCCCGTTGGATCTGATCTTGTTACCTTGCCCGGTTCGCGCTTGCTCCCGCTCGGTTACGCCCACTCGTTAGCATTCCCGGCCCCGCGTCTTCTCTGACTTTTGCGGGTACTACGACTAGGAGAGATATTATTATGAAGAAATTTACTACCAAGAAGTTCGCTATCGCCGCTGCTGCTGCCGCTACCCTGACCGTAGCACCTGCTATCGCTTCCTCTGCTTCTAACACCGTTTCCGCCGCTACTGAATCCGCTCAGTCCGCCCTCGCTGCGGCCAAGACCGATGCTGCATCAAAGACTGCTGCTGCTAAGTCGGCAGCATCTTCTGCTTCAAAGGCAAATGCGACTACAGCTGCCGCTAAGTCTGCTTTGACAGATGCTTCAACTGCTGAATCTACGGTTGCTGGTCAGGCAAAGACACAGGCTGACAACTATGCCGCAGCACAGAAAGACTATGCTGATCACTACGACCAGAACTAAATGCTGGCAACGACGGTTTCTCGCCACCTTGACGAGTACAACAATGACGCCGATGCAAAAACCAAGGAGGCTAAATCTGCTGTAGCTAGTGCAGCATTTGCCGCAAATGATCTCAAAGCGGAACAAGCAGCAACTGACAAGTTGGTAGAAACTGGTAAAACCGCCCAGTCAGCGAAGACCACCCTCACCAATAAGGTTTCTGCAGCACAGAAGGCTGAAGATGAAGCAAAGACTGCATACGATAACGCTAATGATGCAGTGACGAAGGCTGCTAGTGCAGCTCAGGCGCTTCAGAAAGCTGTTGACTCTGGCAACGTCAGCAAGGACTCGCAATTGGTTACCAAGGCAAAGCAAGCAGTAATTGACGCTGGCTTTGCTGCAGGCGAAGCAAAAACGGCATACGAAGCTGCTCAGAAGGCAACTACTGAAGCTGAACACCAACTTGAGGCTGCTACACCAAGCATCGATAAGGCAATTGATGCCGCAAAGAAGGCTGTTGCTAAGACTACATTTGATGCTGAAGACGTAAAGAGTGCACAGGATAAAGCAGATACTCTTGTTGAAGCTGCAAAGGCTGCTCAGGCAAAAGCGGCAGCTGCTGAGAAGGCAGTTAAGGATGCACAGGACAAGATGAAGCAACTTTCTGGCGACATCTTCCGTTATGAGGTGTCTAGTCGTCTTTCTGGGCAGGCTCTTGAAAAGGCAAAGCAAACTCTTAGTGACGCACAGGCTGATTACGACTCTGCAAAGGCAGCATCTGATAAGGCCAATGCAGAAGCTGATTCTGCGCAGAAGGCTGCTGATGCTGCTGCTGCTCTTGTTAAGAAGCTCAGCACGAAGACTCCCGCAAAGCCAACAACCCCAGAACCCGCTACTAAGACACCAGCCAAGGTTGGGGCTAAGAAACTTGCTTCTCCAGCCGCTACTGGCGCAACCAAGAACCTTAAGTCTGATGCAACGAAGTCTACCAATAAGAACTCTAACAAGTCCCTCACCCAGACTGGTAACAGCGTCAACACCGCTGCTACCGCCGTTGGTGCAGTTGCTGCAATGGGCGCACTGTTTGGTCTTGCTGGTTTCCGCAAGCGCAACGCGTAATCTTGAATATATCAAAAAAGTGCTCCCTTTTCGGGGGCACTTTTTGTGGAACTATGTCAAACGGTGTTGAATAGTAAATTTATCATTTGGAGTTC
>NZ_AYYO01000030.1 GCF_001436225.1 Lacticaseibacillus sharpeae JCM 1186 = DSM 20505
TTGTTCGGATTTACTGGGGATTTTTATTTCAGTGCCGAATTATGTCTCGGCCACTTATTTTTTTGTTTCTGAAAAATCATCAGCTCGAGTTCATTTTTTATGAGTGGGCCGACAAATCAATGCGGCCTATGCTAGTCACCGTAAGCAATTAATTCATATCTTTCGGGGGAACTACAGATGACACTCTTAGCTTTGAGCACATTCATACCCAACATTAACGTGTTATTACCACAATTGATTAATCAATATGGGTGGCTAGTCTACATCGGGCTGTTTTGCCTCGTGTTCATTGAAACCGGGGTAGTGGTGCTACCATTCTTGCCCGGCGACTCGTTACTTTTCCTGTGCGGTTCGCTTGCGGCCATGAGCACCCACCCGCTGAACGTGGCAGTTCTTGCCGTGTTGCTCAGTGTCGCCGCAATCTTGGGCGACGCGCTTAATTTTGAAATTGGCGAACACGCCGGCCAGTACCTGACGCACACCAAGTGGTTTCAGCGGATTGTGCGGCCGCAGCACCTCGCACAATAAGAAGCGTTCTTCGCCAAGCATGGGCGCCCCGCGATTTTCCTCGGCCGGTTCATGCCGATTATCCGGACAATTATTCCCTTTACAGCTGGTGCCAGCAAGATGCGTTACCGTGACTTCGCGCTCTTCAATGTCATTGGCGGAATTAGCTGGGTACTAATTGTGCTCAGCTGTGGTTACTTGTTCGGCAATATCATGGTGGTGAAAAATCACTTTGAACTAATCATGTTAGCCATTGTGGTCATTTCGCTATTACCGGCCGCAATCATGATGTTGCGCAAGCGTGGGGGTGTGAATAATGTCGATTAAAAAACAAATGGCCATTGGTACCGCGTTAATCGCGGCCTTCTGCATCCTGATGGTCGGCGTGATGCGTGATGCCCAGTGGGTGCAGGTTCTAGATGGCAGTAGCGCGCACTTACTGCGGTACAGTGGTGCTCTCAATACCGCAATCTACATGGCCGCCGCTAAGCTCGGCAGCCCGCTGATTGCGATCGGGTTGAGCTTGGGCCTCAGCCTTGGGCTCGTGTTACTGCGCCAGCCGGGACTGGCCAGCTGGTTGCTGGGCATGCAGCTGGGCGGCGCGGCGGTTGCGGAAGGTATCAAGTTCATCGTGCAGCGGGCGCGGCCAACTGGTCAGCTAGTGGCCGATACTGGCTATAGTTTTCCCAGCGGCCACACATTTTGCACCACGATGTTAGTAATGAGCGTCATTTACGTCACGCTGCCACTGATTGAGGATCAAGAAAATCAGTTGGTGCTGGTTTTGATCGGCATTATCTGGGTGGGGCTGGTGGCCGCAGCACGCGTGTACCTGCGTGACCACTTCGGCACGGATGTCGTGGCCAGTGTGTTGCTGGCAGGTGGTTTGTGGAACGTACTTGCGCCGCTTAGAAATCCCGTTGTCTCGCGGATCGACGCGACGGTGCAACGGATTTGGGTTCGTGAAGGGAAGGCTTAATATGCAAAAATTGACAATTGTGATTCCGGCGTACAACGAACAAGAGGTATTGGCGTCGAGCGTACAACGGTTGCTCGGCATCGAGGACCGGATTGCGGCGGACAACTACCTGGATCAGCGGGCGGATATTCTGGTGGTGGATGATGGTTCAACCGACCAGACCTGGACGATTATTGAACAGTTGCACAAGGCCAACTCCCGGGTACGCGGCTTGCGCTTTTCCCGGAACTTCGGCCACCAGAACGCCCTGATTGCGGGGATGCGTGAGGCCGTGCAGACCGCGGCGGTCGTGGTGACCATTGATGCGGACCTGCAAGATGACCCCGAGAAGATTGCGGACATGGTTAAGTTGTATGCGGACGGTAAGGACATCGTCTACGGTGTGCGCAACAACCGCGATACGGATACCTGGTTCAAGCGCACCACCGCCCAGATGTATTACGGCATGCTGGGCAAGCTTGGGGTGGACCTCATCCCCAACCATGCGGATTTTCGCCTCATGAGTAAGCGCGCCGTGGAGACCTTCTTGCAGTATTCCGAACGCAACATCTTCATTCGGGGGCTCATCCCGCGGCTCGGGTTTGCGACGGCGAAGGTCTTCTACAAGCGCACGCCCCGCATGGCCGGGGAGTCGAAGTACCCGCTGAAGAAAATGCTGGCGTTCGCCTGGGACGGCATCACCAGCCTGACGATTGCGCCCGTACGGTTCATCCTGATTCTGGGGACCTTCGCATGCTTGCTGGCGGTGGGCATGTCCATCTACACGGTATTTTCCAAGGTGCTGGGACTCGCGGTTCACGGCTGGTCGTCACTGATGATTTCGCTCTGGTTCATGGGTGGCCTGCAGATGGTCAGTCTTGGTATCATTGGGGAATATGTGGGTAAGTTAACGACGGAAGTGAAGCACCGGCCACGCTACACGGTGCAGTCTAAACTAGATTAGGTGAGTAGATGCAGCAAGCAAAGTGGGTCCGCGTATTTCCAATCATATTAATATTTTGCTTAGCGATTGGCACCATCAGCAGTCTAATCAAAAGTGCTGGGCCACTGGTTCTGCTGGTCAGTATGGCGGTGCTGTTAGCAGCGCGGCTTCTCGCACCGTTGTTGAACCGGTTAACGCGGCGGCAAATGCTATTACTCCTCGGCATCGGCTTTGGCTTGATGCTGGTTGCGCAGCTGCTGGTGTTAAAAATTATGCCGGTGACCGTGTATCACGATCCGTTTCGGGTGCTCAGCCAGGCCGACCAAATGGCGGCTGGGGATATGCACTGGCGCATCACGTATTTTTGGCGTTACAGCAATAACGTGTCGCTCGCGTACCTATTGTCACTCTGGTTACGCGCGACCACGCTGGTGCACTTGTCAACGAATATGAGCGTGCACCTACTGAGTCTGCTGTTGCTCGACGGGTTCATTGCGTTGTTAACGCGAACTGTTGCTCAGCTTAGTCACCGGAACACTACGACCCTCGCCGTGTTTGCCTTTTGCAGCCTGACACCGGTTGCCTACACCTATTTTCTGCAGGTGTTTTACTCCGACTTACCCGCGATGCTGGTGCTTTTGATCTTAGTGCGTGAAGTGTGGCTATGGGCGCAGCGAAATGTGCGGCAGAAGTGGGTACACGGAATTACGTTGACCTGCACGGCGCTCCTGGGCCAGTTGTTGAAGCCTAATCTGATTGTGGTGTTACCCGCAGTTGTGCTGTTAGGTGGCTGCTATGTGTTACTGAAGCGGCGGCTTACTTGGGGTAAAATGCTGCCACTGCTGCTTATTGTTTTGGGCCTGGGGTTGAGTGTTCCTGCTGGCCGCATTATTGATACCGCGGCGAACTTCACGCCGAATACCCAGTTTGCCTTTCCGACCACGAACTGGCTGGTCATGGGGATTAACCAGCACAGCCACGGGATGTACAGCGGCAAGGATGTGGCGCGGTCGTTAAAATTGCCGAATCAAGCTGCGCGCAATCGGGCAAACCTGCAGATTATCGCCCACCGGTACCAGACGATTGGCCCCTTGAAACTAGCACGGCTTTGGGTGACCAAGGCCGGCATCCTGCTCAACGTTCACGGTGTGCAGAGTTGGTATAACGGTGGTTATCGGGTGGCACCCCAGTGGTATCTGGCCCACGCGCGTACGTTGCAAACGTTGACCGCGATGGGTTACCAGGTCGCGATTGTGTGTCTGTTCGTAATGACCGCCTTTCGCCTGCTGCTCTGGCGCCCGGAATTGCGTAGTCGGCGGGAGTGGGTAGTGCTATTTTCAATCATCATTGTTCTTGGGTACATCGCCTTTCACGTGCTGCTGTGGGAAACCGAGCAGCGTTATGGGCAGGTACTCGTGCCGCTCCTGTGGTTGGTCGCTTCTGGACTGCCGGTGCCCATCAAGGTGCGGCATTTTGGTTGGCGGCGGCCAGTTGCGGGCCTGGTACTGGCGGGAGGCGCCGTGGTTGCGGGAATTGGGGCAGCACCGCTGATTGCGGCCCAAAACCACCAGCCGCTCATTATCGCAGCGCAGCGGAGCCAGTTATCCACGCAGTATCGCGCCACGCCGCGTAAGCTTGCTGCGGGTGCGGTTCTGGCTGAAACGGTGAACGTGAATGCGCACGCTAACTACTTCTCCGTGCAAACGCACAATCACGCGCACGTGCGGGTCACACTCACCAACTTAGCGACGGGGGATGTGGTGCGGTTGCATCAGGCGGGCCTGGTTTACCGGACCCAGCAGCACCTAGCTGCGGGCCAGTACCGCATTTGGCTCACCAATACTTCCCGGCGGCCGCAAGCAATCGACGTGGTGGCCACGCATAATTACCGCTTGGCCCCGCACCCGCTTGTGATTAACGGGGTGCGACACGCGCACGCGTCATTAATCTATACAGTTATGCGAAAGGAATAAGCTAATGGTCAACACAGTGAACAAACTTTATGCACGTTACGGGGAAATCTTACGTTACTTGATTGTTGGTGGCCTGACCACGGTGATTAACGTCGCACTCTTTTACCTCCTGTTTCAGATCCACCTGAGCTGGTTCTGGGCGAACCTAGCTGCTTGGCTTGCAAGCGTGATGTTCGCGTTTGTGGCCAATAAGTGGTTGGTATTCGGGCAAAACGATGGCGGGCGGGGGACACTGCTGCGGGAAGGCGTGCTGTTCTTCGGCTTACGTGGCGCCTCGCTGCTTGCAGACACCGCCATCCTGTTTGTGGGGATTAACTTACTGGCAGCGCCAGTCTTAGGCGTGAAGATTGTTGATCAGGTGGTCGTGATTGCGCTCAATTACGTCTTCAGCAAATTAATATTTAAGTAATTCACTTAGCCCCGCGACATGTTGGTTCGGGGCTATTTATTTGCGCGCGACGTTAGCCAAATTGACAGGATACCGTTAATTGCGTTAACATTAATAACTATATAATTATGTAACCATCGGCTGAATTGCCGACTTCATCACGAAACGGAGGATTTTTTGAATTCTGAGATAACACCGAAGAAACGTTTTTACAAGCTTGCACCGCTTTCCCTGGTGCACCTACGCATCTACTTGGCCATCATTTTGGGCCAGTTCACGTGTGGGTACGCAATTGAAATTAGTGGGACGGCGGTCACGGAAGCGCAGAAATACATCACCATTCCGGATGTCTGGGTCGGGCTCATTGGGGCCGGCACCCTGATTGGTCTGGCTGGTAGCCTGCTGGTTGGTAAACTGTCAGACAAGGTCGGGCGGCGCCGGCTGCTCATGCTCAACATGTATTTGCTTGCCTTGATTTCACTCGGGCAACTGTTCACTAGCAACCTGCTAGCAACCTTCTTGATGCGCGTGCTGGTTGGCCTCATGATTGCTGTGGATTACACCGCCGGGAACACGCTCCTCATTGAATGGTTGCCGCTGAAGGAAAGCGGCAGGTTCCAGAGTCACCTAGTAATTTACTGGACGCTGGGCTTCATCGCGGGGTACGCAGCGAGTGCCTTTATCACCGGCTTTGACAGTATGACCTGGAAGCTGATGATGGTTTCACCCGCGGTATTCGCGCTGATCACCGCCGTTTTCCGTTCCGTCGCCAAGCTGCCAACGTCCCCGAGCTGGCTGGTCAACCAGGGTAAACCCCAGGCGGCCCAGAAGGTGATCCGCAAGAACTTGGGCCACAAGTGGGGCCTGTCGGACAAGCAAAAAGATGCCGGCAAAACGGCGGACGCCAGCTTCTCCTGGACGGTCGTGTTCACGCGTAAATACCTGCGCAATACCAGCGTTGGGGGCGTGTTCTACGCCGCGCAATCATTTACCTTCTTCGGCATTAGCATCTTCTTGCCGATTCTAGTTGGACAAATGGGGATTACGGACACCAAGATGGTCGGCTACCTGTACAACGGGTCGATGCTGGTAGGGGTCCTGCTCGGAATTGTGGTGTTCAATCGCTTAAGCCGCCGTCAGTTTTTGATTGGTGACTTCGCGTTATCTGCAGTTTGTTTACTGCTCCTCGGCTTTTGGCGCACTATGCCGACGCAACTGGAATTAGTAGTCTTCTCGCTGTTTTCGGTATTGCTGTCGGCCGGGCTGGTCATGGACTACGCGTACACCTCCGAGCTATTCGATTCCAGCGTGCGCGGAACCGGGGTTGGCATGGTCGTCACCTTCAGCCGTATTGGCGCCGCGGCCGGTACGTTCCTGTTGCCGATTATCACGACCAGCATGAGTGTCCAGATGGCAATGCTCATCTGTGGCGTGCTGCTCAGTTTTGCGGGGCTATTCAGTTTGGTATTGGCACCGGAAACTTCGCGCAAGCACCTGGCGCGCAAGATGGAATCAGGCGCCGGCGTGCATAACGCACCACTTCAACATTAGACTCGTCTTGGCTCGCACATTCGGTAGTGAATGTGCGGGCTTTTGTTTGTGCCAAGTTTTACATGCTCGCAATAGTATTCCGCTCGGAGCTGCATTACACTTAATGGATTAGGGAAGGAACTAAGACCATGGCAGATGTATTTCAGTTAACCGGCGTCGGTTTTGCTCCTGAGGGCAAGTCGATTCTGACCGATATTAATATAACCGTTGCAGCAGGTACGTACACGACCATCACGGGACCATCAGGTTCGGGGAAAAGCACGCTGCTGCGCTTACTGGCGACCATGCTGACGCCCACGAGTGGCACCATTTTGTTCAACAATCAGCCGCAAACCGCGTTGAGGAAGCCGGTGTACCGCCAGACCGTGTCGTATTGTTTCCAGCAGCCAAGCCTGTTTGGCGACACGGTGCGCGACAACCTCGCGTTCCCGTTTTCTTTGCGCAACCAGGAGTTCGACCGGGACAAGGCACTGGCGGCACTCGCGTCGGTGGAATTGCCGCCAACGATGCTGGATGCCAAGATTACGTCGCTGTCAGGGGGCGAAAAACAACGGGTGGCGCTGATTCGCAACCTCTTGTTTTTGCCGCAAGTGTTACTGCTTGATGAAGTGACCACGGGGCTGGATGCCGACACGAAGGCGACGGTGCACGCACTGATTGAACGGCACCACCAGGCAGGGATGACCATCTTGGCGGTGACGCACGACGAAACGGAAATCGCGGCGGCGGAAAAGCTACTGACGATTCGCGCAGGAAAGCTGGTGCCAGACGATGAATAATTTAATTGTGAGTCCCACCGCGCTGGCCTTTGCTGTGGTGCTTGTGCTGATTGCGCTCGGGATTAGTCTGCACGAAAAAATTGGGCTGGAGAAGGACATGGTGATTGGGGTCATCCGGGCCGTGGTCCAGCTGACCGTTGTGGGTTACGTGTTGACGTACATCATTAAGGTGGACCGGCTGTGGCTGACGGGCCTGATGGTGGCCATCATCATTTTTAACGCCGCGCAAAACGCGTACAAACGGGCCGACGGGATTCCCCACGCCTTCCCGATTAGCTTGCTCGCCATTGCGGTGGGCACGCTGCTGACGATTTTGCTGCTGGTTCTGGCAGGCGCGGTGAAGTTCACGCCAAGTCAGATTGTACCGGTATCGGGGATGATTGCGTCCAACGAGATGGTTGCCATCGGCTTGGCCTATCGCAACATGAATGCGAGCTTCCATGATCAACGCCAAGGCGTTCTGGAGCGGCTGGCGCTGGGGGCGAACCTGAAGCAAGCGTCCGCCCACATTGTGCGGGCCGCGATTCGCACGGGGATGGCGCCGACGATTGATTCCGCGAAGACGATGGGGATTGTCAGCCTGCCGGGGATGATGTCTGGGTTGATTTTTGCCGGCGTGGATCCGTCCAAGGCCATCATGTACCAGATCATGGTGACGTTCATGCTGCTGGCTGCGACGAGTATTGGCAGTGTGATTGCATGCTATCTGGCCTACCCGCAGTTCTACAATGGTGATATGCAATTACTCAACAAATAGATTAATGGCTGGCCGGTTTCGATAACGTCCTGTGCACGCAAAACGCTAAGCAGATTTTGCGGTGCTAAATGAAAAATTGACGTACAAGCCATTAGACCCCGGTTGCGAAAACCGAACATTTTTCCGCGGCACCGAATAATAACGGATGCACACGTTTTCTTTGCCCGCCGTATCATTGACCCGTGCCCGGATAACCGCTAGAATTAAATCATTCAAAATAAAAAAAGCTAGGAGTGTGAAACGTTGGCAACTACGAACAAGGATTACGACCAGATTATCGTGCTTGATTACGGTAGTCAGTACAACCAGCTCATCACCCGCCGGATTCGTGAATTCGGTATTTACTCTGAACTGAAGCCCCACACCATTAGTGCGGCGGAAGTCCGTGAGATTGCGCCTAAGGGGATTATTTTCTCCGGCGGTCCAAACTCCGTATACGACGAGGGTGCACTTGGGGTTGACTCTGAACTGTTCGAACTCGGGATTCCAATCCTCGGGGTTTGTTACGGGATGCAGCTGATGGCTAAGAAATTAGCTGGTGGCCGCGTTGAATCAGCCGACAACCGTGAATACGGGCACGTCGACATTCAGGTGAACGAAGATACCAACCCAATTCTGTTCAAGAACCTGCCCGAAAAGCAGTTCGTATGGATGAGTCACGGTGACCTTGTTCGCCAGGCACCAGATGGTTTCACCGTTACTGCAACCTCCAAGAACTGTCCAATCGCCGCAATCGCTGACGACAAGCGCAAATTCTACGGGATTCAGTTCCACGCTGAAGTGCAGAACACCGAATACGGCCACGAAATCCTGCGTCACTTCGCCTTTGACGTATGTCACGCAGAAGCTAACTGGTCCATGTCCGACTTCATCGACGACCAGATCAAGGCCATCCGTGCCGAAGTCGGCGACAAGAAGGTGCTTCTTGGCCTCTCTGGTGGGGTTGACTCCTCCGTTGTTGCTGCACTCCTGAACAAGGCGATTGGCGACCAGCTCGTCTGCATCTTCGTCGACCACGGTCTGCTGCGGAAGAACGAAGCTGACCAGGTAATGGACAGCCTCGGCAAGGGTCTCGGTGTGAACATCATCAAGGTTGACGCGCACGAACGCTTCTATGCTGACCTGAAGGGTGTTACTGACCCTGAAAAGAAGCGCAAGACGATTGGGCGAGACTTCATTGAAGTGTTCAATGAAGAAGCAAGCAAGCTTCACGGCATCGACTACCTCGCACAGGGTACCCTGTACACCGACGTGGTTGAATCCGGGACCGACACGGCTCAGACCATCAAGAGTCACCACAACGTTGGTGGCCTGCCAGAAGACCTCAAGTTCAAGCTCATCGAACCACTCAACAAGTTGTTCAAGGATGAAGCTCGTGAATTGGGTGAAAAGCTTGGTATTCCGCACGAACTCGTTTGGCGGCAGCCATTCCCTGGCCCTGGTCTTGGTATCCGGGTCCTCGGTGAAGTCACCGAAGAGAAGCTCGCCATCGTTCGCGATTCCGACGCCATCCTGCGCGAAGAAATCAAGAAGAACGGCCTCGACGAATCCATCTGGCAGTACTTCACCGTGCTCCCTGGCTTCAAGTCAGTTGGGGTCATGGGTGACGGCCGGACGTACGACTACACGATTGCCATTCGTGCCATCACTTCTATCGACGGGATGACCGCTGACTTTGCCCGGATTGACTGGGACGTCCTGCAGAAGATTTCTGCCCGGATTGTTAATGAAGTGGGGCACATCAACCGCGTAGTTTATGATATTACCTCCAAGCCGCCTGCGACTGTGGAATGGGAATAAATCAATAACTAGAATTGACACGAAAATAGCGATATAAAGGCGTTTTGGATTTGTGGAAATAGGTTCAAACTCCGCCAACTCCACTAAAAAAATAAGATGCTCCGCCAAAACTCCGCCAGAATTTGGCGAAGGACTGTTGGTAAAGTTCATAAGAAAGTCGCTAAGGGTTCGATACCACTAGCGACTTTTTTGCGTATATAGGGTGTCTCGTTGGCAAATTAAACCTGTTATAATAAAAGCAATATAGAGCGTCATAGATTGAGTTAAAAATAAACTTGACAGATACGGAGATATACTAATCATGAGACCAGACCAGACCAGACCAGAAAATAATTTTGATAGTTTAATTGCTCAAATTGACGAAAGTGCTAACGGCGTACAACGTGATCGCGGCACGATGTTTGAAGAAGTTGTTAAGTCCTACCTACTGAACGAACCAGCATATAAGAATCTGTACGATGATGTGTGGCTATTAAGTGAAGTTCCCGCCGAATATCATATTCCTAAGAAAGACCTTGGCGTTGATCTTGTGGCGCGGCATCGTGATTCGGGCGAGTTAACCGCCGTACAGGCTAAGTATTATCGCGGCAAAGTTGGCAAGGACACCATTAATAGCTACGTTGCTGAACTAAACAAGAATTACTATGCAGACGGCCTATTAGTGACCACCACGGATGACTGGAACAAGAACGCCGAAGCTACCTTAAATGATGGTTCTAAGGATATCAACCGCATCGGTTTGTCTGACCTCAAGCACTCTAGCTTTGACTGGTCGCAATTCAGTTTTGGCAATGCAGAAAAAGCAATTACTGCCAGTCACAAACAACCACGGGCTTACCAAAAAGAGGCAATTGATAAGACTGTGGCCTATTTTTCTAATCACGAACGCGGAAAATTGATTATGGCTCCTGGAACTGGGAAGACGTTTACTAGTCTCAAGATTGCGGAAGCTATGGCTGCACATGAACAGAAACAAGACTATTTTGTGCTGTATCTGGTACCCAGTATTCAGTTGTTGTCGCAGACTTTATTTAGCTGGAACAGTGACGTGACGCCAACCACGAATCTGGTTTCGTTCGCCGTTACTTCTGATCGTAATGCGTCTAAGAAACGAACATATAACAATAACGATGACAGTGACATCAACATTCAAGATATTGGCTTCCCTGCCTCAACCAATGCCGATAAGTTGATGGCGAACTTTAAGGCACTCGCACCAACTAATGGTCAACGGATTACCGTGATTTTCAGCACTTACCAATCTATTGACGTCATCCATCAAGCCCAAGCACTTGGTTACCCCGAATTTGATTTAATTATCGCCGACGAAGCCCACCGCACGACTGGCTCACACGCGGCTAATGAAGAAGCTGGTATTTTCACCAAGGTACACAATAACAAGATTGTACAGGCACGTCACCGGCTCTATCAAACCGCGACCCCGAAGATTTACTCCCAAGATACGAAGAAAAAAGGTCAAGAAGAAAATATCGTGATTGCGTCCATGGATGACGTGGACATGTACGGCGATGAAATCTTCCGACTTGGCTTTGGCGACGCTGTGGCTAAGGGAATTCTGACTGATTACAAGGTAGAAGTGTTAGCCGTGGATGAAGCCGTGATTCAGCGGAACTTACAAAGCAGTCTCGCCACCGAGAACGGATTAAACATTGATGACATTGGAAAAATCATTGGCGTCTGGAATGCGATGATGAAGCGCGAAAGCTTCTCGAATAAGACCGCGGGTGCACCAATGCAACGGGCCATCGCTTTTGCCTCCGTAATTGATAATCAGCGCGGCCACGGTGCCGGTAAGGTTGGTTCTAAACAGATTGCACAAGAGTTCAGCCATGTCGTCAATGAGTATCTGGGCACGGATAAGCCGAATAGTTTTCACGTTGATGTCAAGCACGTTGACGGCAGTATGAACGCCTTACAAAAGAAAGACGCCATTGATTGGTTAGCAGCCGATTTACCTGATGATGAGGCACGGGTACTGTCTAACGTTAAGTTCTTAACCGAGGGGATTGATGTGCCCAATCTGGATGCCATTATTTTCTTTGCTCCAAAGCGATCCCAGATTGACATTGTGCAGGCCGTTGGTCGGATCATGCGTAAGTACAAGGATAAGGAATACGGTTACATTATTCTGCCCGTAGTTGTTCCCTCCGGCCAAGATCCCGACACGGTATTGGATGACAACAAGACCTATCAAGCGGTTTGGCAAGTATTGAACGCTCTCCGCTCCATTGATGAACGGTTTGAAGCCTCGGTTAACAAACTCGACTTAAACAAGAAACGGCCACGTAACCTAAACGTGATTGGTGTTGGTGGCGCCCCAGATGATGGCTTTAATCGTTCGGATGGGCATACGGGTGACAGCCACGGCGCTGAACAAACCGAACTGGAACTGAACTGGCATGAAATTCAAGATGCTATTTATGGTCGAATTGTTAAAAAAGTGGGTGACCGCCGTTACCTAGAAGACTGGACGGCTGATGTGCAAGCACTGGCAGAACGGCATATTCGGTGGATTCAAACCCTAATTGCAGATAAGCAGTCGCCGTTCGCCAAGTCATTTAAGTGCTATGTGAAGAGTCTGCAACATAATATCAATAGTGATATTGATGACCAGCAAGCAATTGAGATGTTGGCCCAGCACGTGATTACCAAGCCAATCTTTGAAGCGCTGTTCGACCAGTATAGTTTCGTCAACGACAATCCGGTTTCCCGTGCAATGGAAGACATGATTCAGCAGATGACTAAAGCTGGCTTTGACCAAGAACAAGCAGCCTTGGAACCTTTTTATGAATCGGTGCGGATGCGAGCGACTGGGATTGATAATGCGGCGGCGAAACAACAATTCATCGTCACCTTGTATGATAAGTTCTTTAGTACCGGATTTAGTGCCACTACCGAAAAGTTGGGGATTGTCTTCACGCCGGTGGAAATCGTGGACTTTATTGTGAAGTCCGTGGACGAGGTATTAAAAGAACACTTTGGCCGCGGTCTTGATGCGGAGAACGTGCATATTTTAGATCCGTTTACCGGTACAGGGACGTTTATTGCGCGCACCCTTGAATACCTGAATCAAGAAATGAAGGCCGGAAAGATTACACTGGCCGACATTACCCGTAAGTACACGCAGGAACTGCACGCCAATGAAATTGTGTTGTTGAGTTACTATATCGCGGCCATTAACATTGAATCCGTTTTTGATGAGATCAACGGTCCCGAAAACTACATCCCGTTTGATGGTATTGTGCTGGCAGACACCTTCGCCTCCACGGAAAATAATTCGGTGCTTGATGAAGATATGTTTGGTGGTAATAACAAGCGTCTGCAAAAACAGCAAGAGGTGCCAATTACCGCAATTATCAGTAACCCACCGTATTCTGTGGGACAACGAAACCAGAATGACGATAACCAGAACGTGCACTATGAAAAGCTGGAAAAACGAATTGCCGATACGTACGTGAAGAATAGTACCGCGGGGCTTACTGGCGGTTTGTATGACAGCTACATCAAGGCATTCCGTTGGGCCAGTGACCGACTTAATAAGCGAGGTGTTATTGGCTTTGTAAGTAATGGCGCCTTCTTGGATACTCGTTCAGCTAGTGGTTTGCGTAAATCTTTTTATGACGAGTTTAATTATCTATATTTCTATAACTTACGGGGAAACACTCGTACCTCAGGTGAGACTGCCCGTAAAGAAGGGGGCCAAATTTTTGGTTCGGGTAGCCGTACTCCAATCACAATAACTATTTTAATTAAAGACGGTTCCGATGAACACCACCTGTATTACAAAGATATTGGCGACTACCTTTCTCGCCAACAGAAGTTTGATGCGATTTCAAAAGCAGCATCAGTGAATGGGATTGAGTGGACGGAACTGACACCAGATGACAATAATGACTGGCTAAATCAGCGCGACAAGAATTACCAAAAATATATTGCTATCTCTGCGGACACACCTTCTGTCTTTAAATCTAATGCTATTGGCGCAAAGACAAATCGTGATGCTTGGCTGTACGGTTTCTCCCGTACTGCAACATACGATAAGGCTAAACGACTTGCAGAGCACTATAACCAAGAACTAGATAATGGAACGGGTACTCCAATAAATCGTGACGGTGAGTATATCAAGTGGTCACCGAAACTTGAACAGTTACTGAAACGGGGCCAATCAATAAAATTTGACGAGCAGAATATTCGCCTTGGCTTGTATCGTCCGTTTACGAAGAAGTACCTATATTACGATAATAGTTTGGTAGAACGTCCGGGCTTATATTACAAGCAATTTGGCGCCAGCAATGAAGTCATCTTCACCACTGGCCGTGGGGCTTCAAAAGATTTTTCAGCGTTGGCGACCGATCTGATTCCAAACATGGACTGTCTCGAAAAAGCGCAAGGATTCATGCGCTACAATAACGAGGAAAATAATTCGGTTGAGAACATTCTTGCCCCAGACCGCGATAACGTTTCCGCTGAGTTTGCGGCTGGGTTGGGCCTGACCACCGATGAAACATACGCGTATGTTTATGGTTTGCTCAACTCACCGGAGTACCAACAGAAGTATGCGAATGATCTTAAGAAGGATTTGGCTCGGATTCCAGTGGTTAAGTATGTGCGCAAGTATGTGGATGTTGGTCAACAACTGCTTGATCTGCACATTAATTATGAGGACGTCGAACCATATGCTGATTGTAAGATAACCATGCATGCAGATAAGCCAAGCTATCGAGTTCAGAAAATGCGGTTTAAGTCACGCGCTGATCACAGTGTGATTAAGTTCAATTCAGATATTACGATTGCGGATATTCCTGAACGGGCTTATGACTATGTTGTTAATGGGCGTTCGGCAATTGAATGGATTATGGATCAGTATCAAATCAAAACTGATAAGGCCTCAAAAATTATCGATGACCCAAACGAATACAGTGACGACCCAAAGTATATTTTCAAGTTGCTATTACGAGTAGTGACGGTTTCCCTTAAAACACTAGACTTGATTGGCACGCTTCCCCAGTTTGAAGTGGTTGAATAAGGTGACCGACTTATGAAATCACAAATAAGGATAGCGAAAGAAGCACGTAAAAAAGCTTTTGAACCTGTTATGGGTAAAATATTTGAGCTGTGCAGTGAGAGAATCAACAGGAGAATAGGCTTAATTTTACGCACCGTAGATGATACTAATGAAACCCAAAATCATAATGAAAAAGATGCCCGAGCCAGTCTAAAATATAAAATTATCGAGAATAAGGAAGGTAAACTGGCTGGCGGACTGGATGAGGATGTGGTTAGCCATATTATTGACGGGAAGTGTGAACCTAGAAGAAATCTGTATTTGTTCCCTACCAAGAGCGCCAAGGAATACTATGCCGCTTTTCGGGGAATTCTCTGGTTTGATGGAGTTTATGAGATCCTCTGGGGGACGGTCACTGAAATCACTACCTATTTACCGATTATTTTTCAGATGCTTTGTAACGCAGAAATAGAAGAGCAAGACAATTTGCCATCTAATTCTAAGAAAAACAACAAGTTGATTGATATACGGCAGGTACTTAGTAACTTTGAGGGCAATGGCACGGATGAGCAGATTAATCATGCGTACAAAAAAGTCTCGAATCTTTTCTTTTTGGAATGGATGAAATTTACGACGCTTCGTAGCGATGAACGTAAATTTACAATTGCTGACGGTTCTCCGAATCCAACTGTTGTGACTCCGAAAACCATTAAAACTAGAATTGATGATACAGAAGAAAACCAATACAGAGGATTTTACCAGCTGAATATTAGGTTAAGTGAATTTGCGAATAACCAGCTTTATCAAGTTTTAACACAAGGAATTATGGAATCGCTTTGAACATATGCAACGCTCAGGAAGCTTATTCAGAAATTGAATAGGCTTTTTTGCTGTCTCTTTTAGTTTATATTTGTCAACAGCGATGGTTTTAAGTTTGCTTGATTTACACCGCGGTTCATCTTTAACGAGTAAGGGAGCAAACTACATTTATCGGGCGCCCGATAAAATAAATTATTAGGAGATGCATTTATGAAGTTAGCACAAGGAAGATTATCAGAGGTTGAAATTGCAAATGTAGAAACACCAAAGGTAGCACGGATAGTATCTATTTCTAAAAGTCCACGATACGGGGAAAATAGCGAACCAATCCCGAATTCTGTTGCAAAAGTAGTTTGTCAGTTTATTGATACAGACTTGGCAAAAATCTTAGAAAAGGTTGGTGGGGATTCTTCTCAGTTGAAAACCTTTGTGCTTGAGTTAGTCGGTGATGAAACCGACCTAGTAGATATTTCGGAATCCGAACTTCTGGGTTCGGAGATTCAACTTACAGATGCCAAGGTTATGCTTAAGTGGGCTACTGGTCGCAACGGTGGTGGTTGGCGCGATTTGAAATTGGTAATGAATATTTCGAATGGTGATAGTAAGGCGGCGAAAAGATAATGAATGACAAAAAGAGCTTGAGTATCCGGGCGTACCTGAATGAAATTGAATATTGTTTAGAAAAAACTGATGACGCTAGCCTAGAACGTGCGAGGAGGTTAGTACGTGTAACGCGAGAAATTCTGGAAGAAAGGCGCAAGGGCGACTTTGAAGAAGGCTTTCTAAATGATAATAATGATTGAGTGGTTGAGCCGGTTATTACCGACTTCAAAAGGTGTTGCTGTGTTAACTATTAACGACAGCATTGTGAACACCGACAAGAGAAGAAGGAGAGCTACAAAAGACCTGTTTAAATTATGGACAGGGACCTGCATTATTTTGGAAGTGGGCAGAGTGATCCAAAAAATTGTAACGCGTACATCCGAATCTCTGATAAGTATTTCCAAAACTTCTTTTGCCATATACTCCGGTGGAATCATGTTAGCTGTTTTCACAGTTCTTGCATGGCGATATTTTCATAGTGAGTATTCGCCGCTTGAACGTTGGCAGCTAGAACTACTACTACGAAGATTTTCAGAAACCACTGATTTATTGGGACGAACGGATAATGAAGTGAAACAAACACAAAGCGTTCGGTGGAACTATCAGGTTATGGAGCATACGACAATAGTCGAAGTCTTTACTGGTGGACATGTGAGCCTTGAGAATGAGCATGATATTGGCAGACGTCTTCTTGCTTTCTTGAATAAGGAAACGACACGATATTGGGAAATGATGACTGTTGAATATGATACTGGCAGAGTTCAGATACACTTCACACATGAACCGGAACAGCGGATTATTGTGGATCGACTGGACGTTATGCCGAGAAGTGAATCAGTATATATTCCACTTAGTAGTCGGTTTTCATGGACTGATAGACAACCAATGGGGCTAATAGTCGGGCCAACAGGGTCTGGGAAAACTAGTCTGTTGAAATCGATAATCATTGGTTTTCTGGAAAATGATAAAAAAAATTCGGTATACACCATCGATGGAAAAGACGCATTTCTAAGCGTGTCCATGTCCAGAATTGGCAAGGTCGCTACCGATGGAGAAGGAGCTATTCGACTGACGGAAGAGCTTTGTGTGGTGATGAAGAACAGGTACGACGAAATGAATGCAGACTATGCCTCTGAACTAGATAAAGTTCACACCGAAATATTCCATCAAGGTGGAATTCTACTGGTTGCGGATGAATTGTTAGCTTTAGTAGCGACAATGCAGGCAGAGGACAAGGAAGTAAAACCTGCAGATCGTCTTTATCCAAAGTTGTACAAGAACCTACTTTCTCTGATAGTGAAGGGCCGTCAAGCTAGTATATCTGTGATTATCAGTGGTCAGATGATGCCGGCGTCCATATTGCCAACAGAGGCTCGCAGTAGTCTGGGGATGCGTATAAGCCTTGGAAGGACATCCCCACAACAGGCACAGGAAGTATTTGGGGTAAGCAATAGAGAATTGCCGTCGGTTGATGCTGAACATTATGGCGGACTGATCTTGTTGGATGGACTTAACTGGGATGGCCCAAAAGCCTTTCTGCCACCTATGTATGATGATAAAGCATTGCCTTTTAAAGCTACTTTGACAAAGCTTGCAGCATCACGCGGCGGTGGTGGAACGCCACAAGACGCGGGAGGAGGCGAGCACTTGCCTGTTACTTGACATACAGGCAAGATAAGCTGAATCTGTACATGTTAAAAACTTATAATGCAAAATATGTGAGGTTTGAGGATCACATTGAAGTTATTCGGTATGGTGAGTTAAAAACGCATTTAAGCGGTGAAGAGCATGAGAACAAGCGTATAACGGGTCAGATTACTGAACCGGAGCGAAAGCAGCAACTCACTGAACAGGCATTTCGGATTAAGAGGAAGGTTAAGTATTATCTACAAGCAAACCAATTTACATTATTTTGGACACTTACATTTAATGACCAAAAGGTGAACGCAAAAAATTACGTGTATTCTCGCAAACGGCTACAGGCATGGCTAAAATACCAGCGTGAAAAGTTCGGCAAGTTTGCGTATCTGTTTATTCCGGAGCTGCATCCTGAATCTGGACGAATTCATTTTCATGGTGTTACGGGAGGCTTGGATCCACCCCTAACGGTAGCTAGGTATCCGAAGAGCGGAAGAAGAATCGTAAAGAACGGAGTTCAAATATTTAACGCTGACAATTGGCAAAGTGGCTTTAGTACGGTTAGTACTATTCAAGACAAGAACAAGGCGGCGACTTATATTGCGAAGTACGTTACAAAAGAATTAATGCTGCTACCGACTGCATACCACCAGCCAAGATATTTTGTGAGTAGAGGTCTAAAACAACCTACAGTGTCTTATCGAAAAATTTCTGAGGAAGACTTAGAAATGTTCAAACCGAAGTTTGTAGTGGGGCATGTGACGTCTGATACAAAACATTTTGAAAGCGACATTTCAATATATCAGATTGATATTTCTGCAGATGGTGAGTTACTACAGAACGCTTCAGTAGAAACGGTTTGGAAATTAAGAAACAGTGAAAGGGGGACAAACATGGATGCAGATAAATAATAATACTGTTACGAAAAAAGAACTGACGGAACTTGGTTATCGAGAGAATACAGCGGTTGAAATTATTAGACAAGCAAAGCGGAGCATGGTACAACAAGGGTATGAATTTTACACCAATCGGCGCCTTGGTCGGGTACCGATTGAAGCAGTCGAGGCAATTATTGGGGCATCCCTTCGAAAGGATGCAGACAACAATGGCAAAGACTAAGTTTTCAGGGGTGTATAGTGGCCAAGATGGCTACTTTTACTACGATATTCAATTAGGGGTTGATACGAACACAGGTAAACGAATTCGGAAAAAAGGGAAAAAGGATGCCGACGGGTTGCTGTTCAAATCTGCAACTGCTGCCCATAAAGAGGTTGTAAGGTTAAAGGCAGAGTATGATCGTGATAGTGGGCATACGGTGTACGCGTTAACCTATGGAACATTTTTGCGTCAGATGTATATTCCAGCTTATCAAACGAGTGTTCAACCAGCCACGTTTGATACCCGTAAGACGGCGCTTAGTCTGTTTATCGCTAGATTTGGCGAAACAGAACTTCGAAAAATTGATGTCCGAATGGTTCAGGAATTCAAAAACTGGCTGTTAAGCGATGCCGGGTATGCACAAAGCTATGCTAGTTTAGTCTTCGGTATGTTTCGTAAAACATTGGATTTTGCGGTTGAAATGAATTACCTACCAAGCAATGTCTCGAAAAGAGTGAAGGCCATTCCAAAGGGGCGTGCTACTGTCCCGTATTGGACTAAAGATGAATTTCAGCAAGTGCTGAATCAAATATGTATTGTTGACTATTACGAACATTTGAATTTCGTAATGTTGTATTGCTACTTTATGACTGGCGTTAGAGTCAATGAAGGAATGGCTCTACAGTGGTCAGACGTTGATTTTATGCATGCGCGATTACGAGTAACTCACATGTTGGTCATAAAAAGTAAGAGTGATTGGGAACGGCATAATTACACCAAGACTGATAGTGGACTACGGACAATATCTTTGGATAAAGACACTGTGAAAATTTTGCGAGCTTGGAAAAAGCGGCAAAAGCAAAACGGGTTCGGAAATTCTGACGATTTTATATTTAGCTATGATGGCGCACCGATGCTTAAATCAACCTTAATGCGAATTATTCAACGATATGCGAAGTTAGCGAATGTTCATCCGATCCAGGGCAAAGGCCTTCGTCATAGCCATGCAAGCTACTTGATTAACGAATTTAATGTTTCAGTACTCATCTTGTCAAAACGACTGGGGCATTCATCCCCGGAAATCACGCTTCGACATTATGCGCATTTGTATGTGGGCGCTGATAGGGAGCTTGCACAAATGATGTCAGGGCACATATCTTTCTCGACGCCTGCCGAATCACAAGTAAACTTTAACGGCAATCAGGCCGTTGCTCCGCTGAAACTCCGCCCGGAAAGAGTGAATGCACGAGAACGTTAGTATATCAACGATTGTGACTGACCATTACAATTGAATGGGAATAAAAGGTACATGTTAATTGAGTCCGGAATGTTGATTTAACGGCATTTTCGGAAGATACAAAGGATACGCTTGGCGGGGGAATTGTTACGTTCCCCGCCAAAATCCCCGCCAAGTTTGGGCCGAATGAGGGCTGAGTTGGCGGGGATTTTTAGGTTAGTTCGTCAGTCTGTGCTTATGTTCCTTACCGTTGTTGGAGCCACTAATATCAGTGGCATGGGAGGGTTGCTTGCCAAAAAGTCAGTTTCGTACTACGATGCCAATAATCCGTAATCGTATATCTACTAACCCATTTTCTTTCTAAGGAGTTCACCATGCCTGACCAAACTGAACATATGCTTCCTGACATAATTTCCAAGGCCCTAGCGCTACCAGTCGTTCGCGTTGATCGGCGCACATTCTTAACTAAATTATTTCCGCATGCCACAGAAGTCGAATTGATGTCGATTCTTAAAGATGGCCCGCAAGCCGACTACACATTGGAACAGCTGACTAAGGTTGCCCGTCGCGTCGTCATGCACGATACCGAGAAGACCTCGGCAATCTCATTTGCTGCGGGATTGCCCTCAAATATCGCCGTCGCTGCTGGAACCGGCACAGCTGACCTCATACAGTACTATGGATTTGCCCTACGTATGGCCCAAAAGGTTGCTTATATTTACGGTCAAGAAAATCTCTTCACTGAAGAGGGGACATTGTCTGAAGACGGCGAGCGTGATGTCATGATCTATCTCGGTGTGATGTTGGGCGTAGCTTCAGCAAATTCCGCATTGATGTTTATATCTAAGGGACTGAGTAATACACTAAGCAAGAAGTTCATGGCAACCGCGGTCACTCGCACAACGTGGTATCCGCTATTGAAAAAGATTGCCGGATACATTGGTGTCTCCGTAACCAAAAAATCAACCTCTGCTGTGATTTCAAAGTCACTCCCTGTTATCGGTGGCTTTGTCTCGGGTGGTCTGACCTTGATTACTTTTCGACCGATGGGGAACCGATTGATTAAAACTTTTGAAACCACACTCACAGCAACGCCTGACCAAATCAAACAGGCACAAAACGTTATCCTCGAGGATATCAAAAAATCTTCAAACGAATAGGTGCGAGTTAGTAAAGTGAATTCGATTATAGTAATCCGGCTCGTTTGTATATTAAATTGGAATGTTAAATTTCCTGTGAGGATTCCCGTCAAGGTGGCCTATTTGGTCGAGTTGGCGGGAATTTTTGTAGTCGTTCGAGAAAACGCTATACATTATTTAATACCTTCTTGTAGCTTGCCATATTCTATTAGATAATTAGATTAAGAACATCATGTAGGGGGAGCAAAATGGCAATCACCGAGTACGAAGATCAAATTCAGGAAATCGTGAGCAAATCGGATCACTCAGAGTTCATCTATGACTTTCTAGGCGTTTACGACATTCCCAGAGCAACTGTTACCAAGTTACGCAAAGGAATGAACAACCTAGCGAAAGAAGCGGGTGCGGTCTATCTGAAAAACAAGTTGTACTTCAGAGAAGGCACTGGCGATTTAATGCAAGACTATGCCGACTTGCAAGAACGGGTCGACGAACTTGGTTGCAAGCCGCGTTATCTTCTGGTTACGGATTACCAGCACTTACTGGCCAAGGATACAAAGACTAACGAAACTCTCGATATTGAATTCGCGAAGTTGCCACAGTATTTTGACTTCTTTCTTGCATGGAACGGCATTGAAAAGGCTGATTTCGATAAGGAAAATCCTGCTGATGTTCGGGCGGCTGAACGGTTTGCAAAGCTATACGATGTCGTGGTTAAAGATAACCCGGATGCAACACGCAAAGGATTGAATCTATTTCTGATTCGTATTCTGTTCTGCCTGTTTGCTGAAGATACCAATATCTTTGAACATGACTTGTTCACGAATCGTGTTAAACAGATGACTGCTGATGACGGTAGCAATTTTGACCAATTCATCGGAAGTCTTTTTGGCGTGTTGGACTTTGAGAAGAGTCAGCGGCCAGCCGATACCCCTAGTTGGTTGGATGACTTCCCTTACGTTGACGGCGACTTGTTCAAAGATCAGCATGAGTCCCTACACTTTAGCGCCAAGTCTCGGAAGCTCATTATTGAAGCTGGGGAACTGCTCAAGTGGGATCAGATTAACCCCGATATCCTTGGCTCGATGATTCAGGCGGTTGCCAGTGAAGATAGTCGTAGCCATTTAGGTATGCACTATACTTCTGTGCCAAATATAATGAAGGTTATCAAACCGTTGTTTTTGGACGGATTACGTGAAGACTTTGAAGTAGCCAAGGGTCACGAAAATAAATTGCAGCAGTTATATGACCGCATTGGTAAAATCAAGTTCATGGATCCAGCATGTGGATCTGGTAACTTCCTGATTATCACGTACAAGGAATTGCGGCAGCTTGAAATTGATATTTTGATTGAACTTAACAATATTGGTGTTTCAACGATGTACGTACCATCGGTGACTCTGGATCAGTTCTACGGAATTGAAATTGACGACTTTGCATGTGATGTGACGCGATTGTCGTTGTGGATTGCTGAACACCAGATGAATGTGAAGTTACATGAACAGATTAGCGATGCTGTTCGCCCAACACTACCTCTGCAGCATGCTGGAGCAATTCTCTGCGCTAATGCACTCATTGTGAGTTGGAATGCTGTACTACCACATGGAAAACTTGATGAAGTTTATGTTTATGGTAACCCGCCATACTTAGGATATTCACTACAAAGTAAACAGCAGCGTGAAGAATTAATTCATCTCTTTAGTGGAGTAAGCGGTAGAGGATACCTAGATTATTGTTGTGGCTGGTATAAATTAGGCTCTGAATATATCCGGAGCTCGCGAGCGCAATGCGCCTTTGTATCAACAAACTCTGTAACGCAAGGGGTTCAAGTTGCCCCGTTATGGAGAGATATACTTAAACAATGTAAAATAACATTTGCACACAGATCATTTACATGGCAGAACAATGCAAAGGAGAATGCTGCAGTAGTTGTTGTAATTATTGGCTTGGCTGACATTAATAATAATAATTCTTCAGAACCAAGAATATATTCTATGCGTGGTATAAAGGTGGTAAAGGAAATATCACCGTATTTAACAGATTCCAGTAGTAAAACAATCATAGATAAGGTGCCGTCAAGCTTGTTTGGGCTTCCAGAAATGCTGTTTGGAAGCAAACCAGTTGATGGAGGAGCGTTTATTCTTACTAAAGATGAATATGAAGATATAATAAAGAAAAATCCGGAGTTATCGGATGTGTTCTTGAAATATGTAGGTGCGTCTGAGTTCTTTAAGGGGACACATCGATATGTTTTATGGCTGAATTCTGAACAATACGATAAATATAAAAGTTATAACGAGATTGAGGATAGAGTTAATAAAGTTCGTGTGATGAGGAAGAATAGTAAGAAAAAGGCAACTCAGATATTGGCCAATTCTCCATATTCTTTTGCTGAAAATAGGTATCAACCAAGACCAGCTCTCTTAGTCCCTGAAGTGTCTTCACAAACAAGGAATTACATTCCAATGGGGTATGTGGATGCGAATACAGTTGTATCGAATCGGGCATTTACGATATATGACTGTCCCATCTGGGTATTTGGTTTACTTGAATCACGGATGCATATGGTTTGGATGGAGCAAATTGGTGGAAGATTGAAGTCGGATTTCAATTATTCTGCCAGTCTTGTATATAATACGTTTCCTGTTCCAACTATATCAAAACGCAGAAAAGCGCAAGTTGAAGACATGGCGTACAAGTTAATCGATGCGCGTGAGGAAGAAGTGGGAACTCTAGCTGAGTTGTATGGAGCACCACTTGCTGAAAAGAAGCCTAAGCCGATGAATATAAAAGTCCAGAATATACATCAGGAAATTGACGAGATTATCGATCGTGC
Source organism: Lacticaseibacillus sharpeae JCM 1186 = DSM 20505 (assembly GCF_001436225.1). Classification (GTDB taxonomy): domain Bacteria; phylum Bacillota; class Bacilli; order Lactobacillales; family Lactobacillaceae; genus Lacticaseibacillus; species Lacticaseibacillus sharpeae. Next base: position 24,053 of record NZ_AYYO01000030.1, read on the forward strand.
GTATCGGCCGGAAGGCTTCGAAAGTGACGAGCAGCGGTTAGAGTTTCTACTAAATATGTATGACAAGAAGGTGCAGTCACTTGGATAGTAAGAATGTAGTTGATGTTAATTATCATCAAACTGGTAAAAGCACAAATACGAACGAACTAGGTATGCGTGAGATGCAGGCACGTGTCTATCAGCATCGCAGTTCACATTACATTTTGGTCAAGGCACCACCTGCTTCTGGTAAGTCACGGGCTTTGATGTTTGTTGCGCTTGATAAGCTGGCTAATCAAGGTGTTCGAAAGGTTATCGTTGCCGTTCCCGAACGCTCGATTGGGAAGTCTTTCCAACACACCGAGTTAGCTAAGTTTGGTTTCTATGAAGATTGGTCAGTAGATTCGCAGTATGATCTTACTCTAAATGGTGGGGATGCGGGCAAAGTTCAGAAATTCATTGATTTCATGAACGACGATACGGCTACCATTCTCATTTGTACACACGCCACGCTGCGTTTTGCGTATGAGAAAGTCGATGATGATCACAAGTTCGACAACGTAATGTTAGCGATTGATGAATTTCACCACGTTTCTTCTGAAGACAGCTCAGTCCTTGGTGGTGCGCTGAAGAACATTATGCATAATTCAACGGCACATATTCTGGCAATGACGGGGTCTTATTTCCGTGGTGATTCATCGCCAATCTTGACGCCGGAGGATGAGCAACAGTTTGACAAGGTCAATTATACCTATTACGAACAACTGGACGGCTACAAATACTTGAAGTCATTTGGTATTGATTACAAGTTTTATCAAGGCTCATATCTTACGGCTTTGGACAAGGCGGTAGATGTGTCTAAGAAGACCATCATTCATATTCCTAGTGTTAATTCTAGTGAATCAACCAAGGACAAGTACAATGAGGTTGACGCTATATTTGATACCATTGGCACGGTTGACTCGCAGGACGATGAGACGGGAATATACACGCTCAAGAGCCATGTGGATGGACGTTTGTTGAAGGTTGCTGACCTAGTCAATGAAGAAGGCCGCGACAAGGTTCAAGAATACTTACGTAAGATGAAGCGGGATGATCAGTTGGATATCCTGATTGCGTTAGGGATGGCCAAAGAAGGTTTTGATTGGCCCTGGGCTGAACAAGCGCTGACCATTGGTTATCGACGCTCGCTAACGGAAATTGTGCAGATTATTGGCCGAGTTACGCGTGATAGCTCCAATAAGACGCATGCTCAGTTTACGAATATGATTGAACAGCCGGATGCTAAAGACGGTGATGTGCAGTATGCGGTCAACTCAATTCTCAAGGCGATTACTGCCTCATTGTTGATGGAGCAAGTACTGGCTCCGGAGATTCACCTGAAAGCACGCAAGCATAAGGCAGATAAGTCTTCAGGTAATGGTGGTGATATCTTTGTCCGCGGATTGAAAGATCCATCAACTAAGGCTGTCCGGAGCATCATTGAGAACGACATGCCTGACCTGAAGGCGGCCATCCTGCAAGATAACGCAGTGAAGAATGGTATTGCGGCTAATGTGGACGCTGAGACGATGAACAAGGTACTGATTCCTAAAGTCATTATGACCCGCTACCCAGGGCTAAATAATGAGGAAGTCGAAGAAGTCCGGCAGTACGCGGTAGCAGATACAGTGTTGCGACATGCTGTCGTTGATCAAACTACGGACAAGCACGGCAACACCAATGAATTTTTACGAATGGCTGATAAGTTCATCAACGTCGACGAGCTGGATATCAACTTAATTGATTCCATCAATCCGTTCCAGCGGGCATATGAAGTGCTGTCACAGAATATTGACAGTGACGTTTTGCGGACAATTCAGCGTTCTATTGACGCTAAGAAGTTTGACTTCGATGAAGCTGAACTCGTCTACCTGTACAATCAGACTAAGCAATTCATCGCTGATAACGGTCGGGAGCCAGATAAAGGAAGTCGCGACGAGCTTGAGGTAAAGATGGCGTATGCGCTTGCTAAATTAAGGGATATGCAGGCACGGAGGCAGCAGAATGGATAATCAAAACTTGATTCGGTCGCTGGATGACATTTTCAATGATCCGGATGCAACGTCTCTGCTCGCTAGCAAACCCAAACATACTCCTGTAAGCTATGATCCTACGGTAGAAGGATTTCAAGAGATTACCGAGTGGGTGATTGCTCATGATGGTAACGAGCCACAGAAGCTGCGAGATCCATCGCAGATGAAACAGCGCAAGTTGGCAAGTCGATTAAAAGGTATCCGTGAAGATCCAGAACGGCGGGATTTGTTAATGCCGTATGATACAGCAGGGTTACTAGCTGTTCATGAAGATAGTCCGGCATTGAATGATATTGTGAAAAACGAGAAGCAGAATTTCTCATCGTTGGATGATATTCTTAGCGATGATTCCATTCTGTTCAAGAAAAGTGATCAGCAGGCTGCCGGTAGTAAGTTGTTCGATACCAAGAAGCTAAATGAAATTCAGCGTGAGCAAGAAAATCGTCCGGAAGTGATTTCTCAGCGTAAACCGATGAAGAAATTCGGTCAGTATGAGGCTATGTTCCATAAGGTTCAGGCTGAAATTGCCTCTGGTCAGCGGCAGCTTCGCCCGTTCAAGAATTACGAGTTGCTGAGCAAGCACTTCTACGTTCTTAAGGGACAGTTACTGTATATTGATGAGATTGGCGAAGAAGTTGAGCTTAATGACAATAGCAACCGTAAAACCGACGCAAGAATGCATGTAATCTATGATAACGGAACTGAAAACAACCCGACTCGAAATGGGCTTGCCTCATCTTTGTATGGACGTCAAGGCAGGATTGTTACGGAAGTTGAGCATGGTATTGAACTGACAAGTGACGACCATGTGACGGGGTTCATATATATACTGGAATCTTTGAGTAACAATCCCCAGATTAAGCAAATACAATCTGAGCATCCACTATATAAGGTTGGGTTTACAACCGGATCTGTGCAGTCAAGAATTGCCAACGCCGAGAATGAGTCAACTTATCTATATGGTCCAGTACGACTTGTTGGCGAAATCAAAGTGGTGAACTTGAAAACTGAAGTCTTGGAAACTGCGTTGCATCATGCATTAGCAGAATATCAGTTAGATGTAGATATTACCGCAGCTAACGGGCGAATTGTTAAGCCGCGTGAGTGGTTCATAGTTGATATTGCAACCATTCAAGCAGCCGTACAGTCGATCATGATTCGATTGAAATCTGAGCAAGATTAAATAGCTAGCGGTAAGTAATTTATGTTTATGGAATGATGAAAAGGGGTAGTTGTATGTCAGCGATTGGATCAATCTGGCATAAGTGGGATTTACATGTGCATACTGCAAGTTCATATGATTCTAAGTATAATGCAGCGGATCATGACATTAAATTGGTCTCAGCTTGGGTAAAGCATGGAATCTCTGCAGCAGCAATAACGGATCATGGAGTAATCGACGAAGAGCGGATTGCAAACATCCGGAAGATTATTTCAGACCGGAACTTAAACATTACGGTGTTTCCGGGTGTGGAACTGAGGACCGATACGGCTAGCTCGAATTTGCATGTAATTGGGATATTTTCTGAAATGTCGGATTTGCATGCGCTTGCAGAAGATTTTCGAGCCTTTGCTCGTCGCCATAATTTGATAGATAATCCACAGACTGCATATGTTTCATTGCCAGATATTGTTAAATTTGTACGTGACGAACAGCATGGGCTAATATCGGTACATGATGGGAAGAAGAGTAATGGCTTGGGAAAGGCGACTGGATTAAGCGGTTCTAAGGATGATCCCAATCGAGATTTTAAGACTTTACTGAGACATGACTTCAGGTCACAGGTTGACTTTCTAGACACTAATTCGGAGCAGTCTGCGGAAGCCTTGGTGGCATACGTATGCACGGGAGATTTGGACGGACTACCAGTCACAGTAAACAGTGATATTCATTCGCCAAAAGCATATCAAGCTGAAGCGGTGACATGGATTAAAGCGGAACTGACTTTTGATGGACTTAGAGAAGCATTTTCTCAACCAGCTGGTCGAATCTCGTTTAAGGTTATTCCGAAGGAACTGCAGGACCAAGGGTTGAGGAAAAATTCGACCATCTCCGAGATTGATGTACGGAGTGACGATGGAAAATCGGATTGGTACGGAAATTCATTGCAGTTACCGTTAAACCCAGGTCTAGTTACAATCATTGGAAACAAAGGAGCTGGTAAAAGTGCGCTTGCTGATGTACTCGGGCTTGATGGTAGATCACGCAATTTGAACGATGCTTCGTTCTTGTCAAAGCATCGATTTAACGACAAATCAAGGTATGGTTCAAGGTTTAGCTCCCGCCTTCGATGGTGCGATGGGACCGAAGACGATTGGTTAAAGTTAGATCAGAAGCCGTCAAGTACGAACGGAAAAGTTGAATTCTTACCACAGAGTTATATCGAAAAAATAGCTTCATCCGTTAGCGACGAAGAACTGTCTAAAGAAATCCAGAAGATTGTATTTGACGCGCTTCCGAAAAGTAAACGTCTGGGACAGCGTTCTTGGGCAGCTCTGATTGAAAAACTAGAGCAAAAGTACACAACTAGCATTCAGGATGCCAGAACTAGATTGCAAAAAGTGAATATAGACATTCTGCAATTCGAATCAAAATTAAAAGTCAGTTACCTTGAGGAGAGGCAAGAGAAACTTCATACTATTCAAGCTCAAATTAAGAGTATGGAATCAAATCCACCGAAGAAGCCGCTAATTGAAAATCCAGAATCGGATGAAAGCGAGAAAAGGCAAAGCTTAGTGGATAAGCTGAAGACTAACAAGAGGTTAAAAGAGACCGAGGAAAAGGAACAAGGAAATATTTCACAATTCATATTAGATTTGAATGAATTGCAAAATAACGCTGATAAAGTAGTTAATACGATTAGTGAATATAATAAAACTGTCAAAAAATTTGTGGAAAAGTATAGTACACTTTTACCAAATTTGACTGAAATTACAGAACTTACTGAGACTATGCAAATTACGGCCAATATCTCATCAAACCGTCAATCGAGTCTCTCAAAGAATCAGGCTGCCGCTGAAAACAAAAAGAGCCAACTTCAAAATGCAATTGATGAGACAGCAAAGGAAATCGAAACATCTAATAAAGAAATCAATCGACGGGATAGTAAGATGAGTATCCAGGGTAAGCAACAGGCACAATACCATGATGCTTTAGAAGCTTGGAATTCAAAACTATCTCTTCTAAAAATAGGGGATGAAGGGTTAGATACTGATTCTGAAAAATCGGTTCTGGAGGAAATTCAGAATTGCACAGAAAAGATTCCCAACCAAATTGCTGAGCTGTATAAGCAACGTCATTCTCTTGTTGAGCAGATTTTGGATCTGATTAAAGAAAAAGGGAGGCAATTAGACGGACTGTATCTTGACGCTAAGCAGTACATTGATGTGCTGAACAATGTGGATCAACAAAACGGTATTAACACAGAGCAAGATAGTGGTGTTGAATTTGTTGGATCCATTCAGCCAGTATCAGGATTTGTCCAGACCATACTCAGTAATGTTGACGGCAGAAAAGCTGGAAAACTACGAGGATCTAGTGAAGCCGCAGATTTTATTAATTCAGAGTTGGATAAAACTGACGTTTCCATCTCGAATCAAGTGATTGATTTCATTGAAGCAGTTCTTTATCAGAACGACCCAAAAACTAGTCGACCAGACTTTGACGGCTTAGAAGGAATCTTTCGAGATCGGGCCACTGCGTACGATTATTTGTTTGGTCTCGAATTTTTAGACGCGGAACTACGGCTCATGTACAACAAGCGTCCATTGCAGGCTCTGTCTGCTGGTGAGAAAGGACTGGTACTTCTTATTTTCTATCTTGGACTATCGCGGCGTGAATATCCGCTTGTAATTGACCAGCCAGAGGATAACTTAGATAATCAATCCATATTTAAGCATTTGGTACCGTATTTACGATATGCGAAAACGCAACGACAAATAATTGTTGTTACGCATAATCCAAACATTGCCATTGCGGCGGATGCCGATCAAGTGATTGTTGCCACCATGGACAAAAACACAAATACGTTTGGATTTATCAGCGGAGCCCTTGAGGATAAAGATATTAATACGCAAATTGTTGATGTCCTTGAAGGGACTAAGCCGGCATTTGATCTACGTGACCGACGTTACTCGTTGTTCGAGTAAGAAAAAGGGATGATTAATGTATCCAGGTGAGCAGCCAAGAATTATTGGAAAATCTCTTTAGAAGTTCTTTCGCTACACCTACTTCCAATTTCGTCATCACCATCAATTCTATTCAGCAACTTCAAAGCCCATATCTCGGCCCATACCGTCGATGATATGGGTATTTTAATTTGCAGAAGAGCTTAGAAATTGAATCAATATTTCTCAATATTTCTTTTCTTGGAGCCAGTATCGCCGGCTGTATCGTCAAGTCCGTTAGCCAGTAACATTAAAATCCTGTTACAGTTCAACTTTCAGTTTCAAAACGCGTCCTACAAACCGTCTGTATATGGTGAGAGCGAAAGTTCTCACAGGCCTTCCGGAAGGGTCTTGAAACGTATCGCCGCCGCGCGCGGCGTGCAGCGCGAAAGCCGCTAGCGCGAGCGGCGGCGGTCGGCGTTAGCCGGCCGCCACAAGCCCCCGGTCTCTAATAGGGGGGCAAATATTAGAGACAAAATACACGTAAGTAGGACGAAAGCGCCGGTGGCAAGCCACTTTGCGTAGGCAGATAGGTGGCTTTGCTGTCAGGTCGCTTCGAAAGGAGCTAACATGCTGAAAGATTTGAACTTAGTCGGCGGGATGACGAATACCGACTGGCTAAACCAGTTTCATGATGAGATGGGCACGCATAAGATTACTCAGGGCCAATTAGCGAAGACGGCTGATTACAGTCGATCGCATTTGAACCAGTTGCTCACAGGGAAGAATCCGATTAACAAACAAGCGCGATTGCGGTTGACGTTAGCGTTGCGGTCACTGACAGGCCAGAACAACATTGACGTTTGCATTGATTATTTAGGTGTCACCTTCAAGTCGCACGATTATGAAGAACTGGTGACGGAATTGTTCCAGATCAACTTGAATCACTTCAATCTTAAGGAAGGAGCGCGATACGGGTACGCAGCGACTTTCAAATGCGGCGAGATTGACGTGTTACTGTCGCCATATCAAGATGTGAATGCGGACAGCTATGATCCAAGCGAAGATAGCGGCACGATGATTGAGCTGAAAGGTCAAGGTTGCCGCTACGTTGAATCGTATTTGCGTCAGCAGGATCGCACCTGGTACGACTTCTTGGAGACTTGTATCGCCCTTGGCGGTCACTTTACCCGCGTTGACCTCGCCATCAATGATCGTAACGGTTTGCTCGATGTGCCGACCTTGATTGAGAAGTGTGATCGCGATGAATTCACCTCGCGCTTTCACGGCTTCCGTGATAATCGCACGAAGCAATGGGAGGTGTCAGGAAGAACTTTGTATCTGGGGTCGCCGCAAAGCGAAGTGTATTTCTGCATTTACGACAAGGCCTTTGAACAACACCAGAAGCACCCTGAGATTGCGATTGAAGACCAGCCGATACGCACGCGCTTTGAAGTCCGGTTACGTCGCAAGCGTGCCGCTGCTGCAATTAAGAATCTGTTGGCGGAGCGTGATCCAGAGAAAGTCGTGTTCGGCATTATCAACCGTTACCTGCGTTTCTTGACGCCGAGCCACAAAGCGAAGAGTCAGTGGGCGACAGATCCGCGTTGGGATGCTTTCATCGGCAATTATCGCGACAAGTTGCGATTATCAACCAATCCCGAACCATTGAGTTATGCGCACATTAATCGCTGGCTTAAGAAGCAGGTTGCGCCGTCGCTGAAGATGTTGCAGCTGATTGATCAGTACAATGGTACAAACGAGTTGAAGGCAATCATTGACGGCGGCAAGCTGACGCAACGCCACTGGGACTTGATTCACCACTATCAGCACCACCGCAATGGTGTTTTGACGGATGTAGAACCGAGTGAGACATCAAAAAAGAGCGACTACGCCGACCAAAGCAAGTAGTCACCCCTCACAGATAAGATTTGGGTCCTATCTGGTTTGATTATCTCACTTCAATCAACGAGAAGGAAGTGACGTAATTGGATAAGAGTTTTGTCTGCTATCAAGATCTGATGGCATTAGGCTTCAAGCAGCACACCGCGCGCGATATCATTAGACAAGCGAAGCAAAGGATGGTACAAAAGGGTTATCCCTTGTATCTCAACCGAAACTTAGGGCGCGTGCCGCGCTCTGTCGTTGAGTCCATTCTCGGATCACCGATGAATGGAGCTGTTGAGAATGAGTAAAACCAAATATCCAGGCGTGTTCATAGACGCCAAAGGTAACTTCTACTATGAAACTGAGTTAGGCACCGACAAGATGAGTGGCAAGCGCGTCCGTAAGAAAGGGCGGAAGGACAGTCAAGGAATGCCATTCAGTACCGCGTTTGCGGCGAACAAGGAACTGACGCGGGTGAAGCGTGAATATCATAAGGCACATGGGTTTACGAACTTCCGGATGACCTATCGCCAGTTCATGAAAGACGCGTATATCCCGGCATACAAAACCGACGTGGAGGAAAGCACCTTCGCTGTCCGTAACCGCAGCTTTGATATCTGCATCGCACGGTTTGGCGACTTGCTGCTGCGTGACATCGATATCACCGACGTACAGAACTTTCGCACCTGGCTGCTCACGGATGAGAAAGACGGCGGTGCAGGCTACTCGCAAGGTTATGCTGGATTGGTGTTCGGCTGCTTCCGCAAGTCTCTTGACCACGCGGTGCAGATGCAGTACCTGTCCAGCAATGTGTCGAAGCGGGTCAAGGCGATTCCTAAGGCCAAAAGCAGCGTGCCGTTCTGGACGAAAGCTGAGTTTGAACAAGTCATCGCGCAAATCTGCATTGATGACATTTACGGTCACCTGAACTTCGTTATGCTGTGGCTGTACTTCCTGACTGGCGTGCGCGTCAACGAAGGCACGGCGCTGTGGTGGCGAGATGTTGATCTCGCCAAGAAGCAACTACACGTTGACCACATGCTGGTGATGAAGAACCGGCATGACTGGGAGCGCCACGACTACACGAAGACAGACAGCGGCAAGCGCATCTTGACGCTTGATGATGACACCGTGGCAATTCTACGGCGCTGGCGCGAGGTGCAGCAGAGTTTCGGTCTGGGTGGGGTAGATGATTTCGTCATGACCTACGATGGCTTGCCGATGACCAAGTCCACGATCTCGAGGATTATCCACCGCTACGCCAAGTTGGCGCAGGTGCACCCAGTCGAAGGCAAAGGGCTGCGCCACAGTCATGCGTCGTATCTCATCAATGAGTTCAACGTCTCCGTACTGGTGTTGTCCAAGCGCTTGGGCCATTCGTCACCTGAGATCACGCTGAAGCACTACTCGCACTTATGGGGCGGACTGGATGCAGATATCGCCGAACAGATTGCGGGTAACATCACGATCAAGACGGCGGGTCAGAATCAGGTGCGGTTCGTGGGGAATCAGGCGGTAAAGTACGATCAACTAAGCCCCGCCAAACTCCCCGCCAAAACAGTGGCTGAGGCATAGAAACCTAGTGATGACGCGGGATAGCGCCGCTGAAGATACGCTCGAATGGGAATAATGGTGATACCCAACTTGAAGTAAAAAGGCCGGTTTAAAGCCAATTTGGATTTTTCTAAAGGACTTAAAACGGGTTAAATTCACTTAATAATAGGAGCTGCTCCGTGCAAACAAAACCCGGCACAGCCAGTACGCATTCTCGCGTGCAGGCGGTGCCGGGTTTTGTTTGTTTTAGATGACGTCAGTGATTACCCAATTATTGCTTTGTTTGGAAAAGGGTCAAGGACGCACTGAGATACTTGGCTCATGTCGTTAGCAGTATCGAGGTACTTTACAGGTAAGTTGCCGGTTAGGCTGCTTTCAGTATCATTGGTTATTGTCGATTATTTATTCGCAAGATTGACGAAGTTCCGGTATTCAACGGCAAAGTGCCGATTGTGATCGTCGAAGAAAATCTGGGGTGCGGCTTTCGGCCACCAAACGTGTAGGCGGAAATTACCGCCATCTTCGGTATCACGATATTCAGTGACGCCGCAGCCCCACGTCGTTCCATCAGCGAACTTCACATTGGAAAATGATTTGTGCGGATAGTCGGGCGAAACTGCCGTATGCACGAAGTCGGGAAGGTCGGCACCCGTTGCACTTGGAAAGACGGCCGCGTTGGTTGGTAGGCCGCCAAGTGTTTCAACAATCCCAGATTTCAGTAGCAGATAGTGTTCTGGATGTGCAGGGAACACCACGTCGGCTAGAACTTGATCACGCTCGGCGGGGGTACCTGTGATGGCTTTGCGCATCTGTTTGGCTTGCCATTGGACATAATCTGTCGCAGACATACCGTGTAAATCAACTTGCACGAACACTTCTTTGAATTCGCCATGCGATGCTTCTAGATATTTCTTAATTCGTTTTTCGTTTTCGATCATCTCTGGTGCAATTAAGGCTTGCAGACGTTCTTGACCTAGCAGTTCCTTGATGTTCGCCAGTGCGCGACGAGAAGCTAGTAGTTCCCATTCATCGACCTTAGCCTCGTCAGCATCGCCAAGTTGTGTGTGAAAATCAACGCTTACAGTAGCTAAGTCTTTTCCCAGACCGGTCGCAGCGAGGCGAACAAAGTTGCGATACTCAACCGCGAAATGGCGATTGTGGTCATCAAAGAAAATCTGGGGAGCGGCTTTTGGCCACCAAACGTGCAAACGGAAGCTGCCACCGTCGTCTGTGTCGCGATATTCTGTGACGCCGCAGCCCCAGATTGTGCCGTCTGCTAGTGAGACATTTGAGAATGACTTATGCGGGTAATTCGGATCAGTTGCATCATGAACGAAATCAGGAACCTCTTTTCCATCTGCACTTGGAATAACTGTCGCATTGGTTGGCAAGCCGCCAAGTGTTTCAACAATTCCAGACTGCAATAACAGATAGTGTTCTGGATGTGAAGGGAAGATGACATCTTGAAGAACATCTGCGCGTTCTTCTTTGGTGCCTGTGATGGCTTTGCGCATCTGATTGGCTTGCCAGGTCACATATTCCGTGGCAGTCAGGCCGTGCAGATCAACTTGCACAAAGACATCCTTGAACTCGCCGTTTGATGCTTGCACCAACTCATGAATACGATGATCACTTTCATCCATTTCAGGTTGGATTAAGGCTTTCAGTGCCTCTTGACCAAGACTGGATTTAATATTGCGTAGAGCCCGGTGAGCGGCTTGTAGTTCCCAAACGTTGACCTGGGCGTTATCGGCATCACCTAATTGGGTGTGAAAATTGACGCGGACGTTCGAATCAGAGTTTGTCATTTGAATTCTCCTTTGTTGGGATGTATATTTACTTTACACATGTCATTTTATGCAGACTATCTTTGTAATACCAGCGACACCTGTTGACCTAGCGAACAGTAGATTAACACCTTTGGCAAATGTGTAAACTTAGTTTGCAGCAGAAAGGAAATTAACCATGGCCGATCATCGTTATCAACGTACTGACATAGATATTCAGAATGCCTTTTTGCACCTCGTCGATCGAATGCCGTATGAACAGGTAACTGTCGCGCAAGTGGTTGAGGAGGCGATGATCACTCGGACGACCTTCTACAACCACTATCAGGATTTGCCTACGCTGGCGACGCAGATGATTCACGCGTTGCTGGCTGAATTTGCGGAGGTGTTAAACAAACGATTTACGCTAGCGCCTGATACAGGAAATGTTCATCAGATCATAACGTCGTTGTTACCAGAAGTGCAGCAAGTTGTGTTGACCCAGCGCGAAAAAACCAGAGTACTTCGTAAAATCACCGTGGGTGGCCTCACGATTGACCGCGGTATACATCAAATTGTTCAACAGATTACTCATCAGAGCTTGCGAGATGAATCGGGGACATATGAACAAGCAATTCTTAATGCTATTTTGGCAACTGGCCTTGATCATTTTCTCGATACCGGCGAACTTCCATCGATGACCTCGATTCAAACCAGTTTGCAGAATATTGCGGCACTGATTTTGCCCAGCGATGTATGAAAAGGCCACGCTAGCAAAGTAACGGTGGCTATTTTTTTGTCACCATTACTTACTAAGATGGAACAAACTGATTCTGCCAATACACAGTTTGGGGTCAGCTGGAGGTGCTACTAAGATTGGTGCGTCACGAGAACACGGTAAGATATGGTCATGAGGTACGGTGTAGCTTGAATAGAAGATGGTGCAATGTAAGCTGACTTGCAAGCAGAATGTGTTCGGACGGAGAAGAAATTAATGTACATGCTTTGGGCACGTAACACTCACGGATAAAGTTTGTGTCTTATATAATTGAAAATGGTTTGAGTCTGTCACGTGGCATTCAGTGAATTTATTGTCACATTCAAACATAGTATTGTGGTAGAACTGTGTTTGAACGTGGGGTGGAAGAAATGCAAGCTGAAATGTTGAACAAGTTATTAAAAGTTAACAATGGTCAAGTTACCCGACAACAGGTCGAACAGTCTGGGATTGATCCACATCTGTTAAGTACTTTAACGCGTGATGGACGGTTGGAACGAGTGGATCGTGGGGTCTATATCGATCCAGCAATCTTTGAGGATGACATGTACATCTTGCAGTATCGATTTAGCAAGGGAATTTTTTTCAAAGATACGGCCTTATACCTGCATCACATGATTGATCGGACGCCGGGGATGTATGAAATGAGCTTTCCACAGAACTATCACCCAACAGTAATTGATCGTTATCCAGTCAAAGTATATCGGCAGAAACTAGAATGGCAAGAGTTGGGGGTAGAAGAAGTATTAAGCCCTGGACAGCATTTAGTGCGCACTTATAACATTGAGCGAACGCTGTGCGATATTCTGAGAACACGCGATGCTTCGGATGCTGAAACAATTAAACAAGCAATGGTGTCGTTCTCAAAGATTAAGAATAAAAAACTACATCGTCTGAGTGGGCATGCAGATATTTTTAAGGTGAAGGACAAAATCAGAGCATATATGGAGGTGTTACTATGAAACTCGGCTTCACTAATGGCCAACAATTCAAGGAACTTTGTAATTGGTATTGCAGTTAGTAGGAGCTAGTTTTGTTATTTGCTTGTATGTGCTATCATAATCATGTAAAAGGCCACCAGCGGTAACTGGTGGCCACTGCAGACCGTTTAAGACGGCTGGCATCAAGCAAATTCTTAGACAATAAAGTCCGTCATCACTTCGCCAAAAGTTTAGTGACGGTCTTTTTTATTGTCCAAAATAGCTACCACAATAGCAATCACAACGTTGACTACTTCCAGAACAAGCGCTCCGAACGCAATCATGATTGTAATTGCCTCAGCTACTGACAACAAGGCACCTCCTTTCACATGTATCTCTAGTGAATACCATAGGCACCACCACCTGTGATTGGATTTGCCAACCGCTATAAACTTCTGCGCCGTTAAGTATACGTTTAATTAGTTTGCATGTGTGACTCTTACCGTGAATGAGAGGTATTTTCTCTAGTCGAAAGTCAAAAAGTGGATGATCTGGTTACAGTTTTTTGGATTCATGTTTGTTGGCGCATATTTTAATGGTTTTTCTCCTCGTCTTTGTGCCATGATAGCACTAGACATTAAAATCAAAACCAATCACCCTCAAAGGAGACCCGCCATGCGCGCATTAGTAGTTCCAGACAACCAAGCAAACAGCATCGCCAGCTTAAAATGGCTCAATCGTCCAATCCCTGAACCGGGCCCCAATCAGGTGCTGGTGCAAACCAAGGCGGTGGGGCTGAATCCCGTCGACTACAAGACCATTGAGCATCTGGACCCAGCGCTGACTTTTCCCCACACCATCGGCCTCGACGTTGCGGGCCTGGTGGTGGCAGTTGGGACGGAAGTGACAAGCTGGCATGCAGGCGACCGTGTTTGTGGGCACGGCAATTTGGCGGTCGACGGCGCCTTCGCTGAGTACGTGGTGGTGGAAGCGGCGGCGATTGCGGCTATTCCGGACGGGGTCAGTTTCACGACTGCGGCCGGAAGTTTGTGCGCCGGGCTAACCGCGTACCAGGCGCTTTTTCGCAAAGCTAACCTGAACAACGTTGAGACTGTGCTGATTCATGCGGGTGCGGGCGGGGTCGGTAGTATGGCGATTCAGTTGGCTAAGCACATGGGCAAGCGTGTGTACACGACCGTTTCGGCGCACAAGCAGGACTTCGTGGCGCAGCTGGCGCCCGATGCGCAAATCGATTACCGCACGGCCGATGTCACCCAACGGATTGCGGAACTGACTGGCGGCCAAGGCGTTGATTTAATCATTAATACAATTGGCCATCCTGAGGCGGATTTGCCCCGCCTAGCATACAACGGGCAGCTGGTGTGCCTGCTGGCGGTGCCCGAATCGATTCCGACCGCAAAGGCTGTGACCGTCAGCAAGCTTGATCTCGGTGGGGCGCACCGCAGCGGTAATCCACAGCAGGTTGAAGACCTTGGTCGCATGACGCGTGAATTACTTGCGCTGATTGCGGCGGGGACTGTGGACCCGCTGGTGAGCAAGGTACTGCCGGCGGACCAGATTCCGACTGGGTTGCAGCTGCTCAAGGATGATCAAGTCGCTGGGAAGCTAGTCGCTACGTTTGGGGCGGCAAGCAAGTTTTAGGCTCACTTTTGACACCTACCAGTTTTATGCCGCCAATGCCAGTTACCACCGTACACGCTTTGTGCTAATCTATGAGCATGAGCAACATCTTGTGAAAAAACGTTTTGGGGAAGACGAGTCGGCACGGTCGCGGGTAATTGTTAGCGCTAGTGCTGATGGCAGATGTACTGGAGTGGAGCGGCTTATGGCTTTAACTAACATAATTTTGGCGCAAATATTGACGCTTAGCAGCAATTTCATTGTGATGGTCGGTGCAATCTCGTTCATTTACTGGCTGAATTCGAGCACAGCCAACCCGTTTGTCGTTGCGCATCACCAGCAACTGACTTACATTACGGGGTGCTTGTTCCTGGTCTTCTTGGTGGCACAACTATGGCGTGGCTGGCCGGAGTGGCCGTATCTGGACATGCTAATCGTCACGCTGTACATGGTTAACCTGCAGCAAGGAATCCGGTGGCCGGCAGTACTGGATTTGGTGCTGATTGTGCTGCTGACGCTGTGGCTTGGTGCGCCGCTGTCTGCTAGCAGCGTTGCCGGAATTGTGGTTGCCGGCGGCATTCTTTTTCTGACGCAAACGCAGGCCAAGCGGATTCTGGCGCGGCCAGTGCTTAATGGCTGCGCGCTGGTTGCGTTTGGCACGGCGGTAATGGTTAGCCAGCTGAATTTGCGCCAAACGAATCTGTGGTTTTGGCTGCAACAGCTTGGCACGTTGGCGATTCTTGGCGGCCTGTGCCTGGCTTTTGACCAAATCATGCGGGCGACGCGGGCGCGGACGGACAAGATGTACTCGCTGACGACCATCGACGAGCTGACCGGTGTGCACAATTTCGGCACGTTCAACAAGGAGCTCGACCAGCTTTTTGCGCAATTCCAAAAAGATGGCCAGCAGTATTCCGTGTTCGAAGGTGATCTTGACCACTTCAAGCACATCAATGATACGTATGGGCATCCGGCGGGCAACGTGGTGCTGCGCCAGCTTGCCCTGGAGCTCGATTCATTTGCAGATACGCTGCCGTTTCCGGCGACCGCATACCGGCTGGGCGGCGAGGAATTCGCCATCATTGCGCATGCGGAGTTGAACCATGAGCAAGCAATGGCAATCGGCGAGCGATTCTTGGCGTTGCTCACGCTGGTACGGTTTCCAGATGCGGATCCGAACCTGACCATCACGTGCTCCATTGGCCAGGCACGGGTGGAGCCGGGAGACTATAGTGCTAACGACGTGTACAAGAAGGCCGACCGCAACCTGTACGCCGCCAAGCAGGGCGGACGCAACTGTGTGCAGGCCCAGGGGGATGCGGCGACGAAATAGTGCAACACAAAGCAATGGCACCACGGACGCTTGGGGTTCGTGGTGCCATTGCGTGTTTTACGATTTCTTGCGGTGTCAGTTGATTATTTTGCGCATCAATTATGAAGGCCTTAAAGTGGTTAAGTTGATTCTGAAATCTGGCATCTACATTATTCATGAGTATTCATGCTTGGCTAGATCCTGGCATATATAGATTTCACCAAAATATACGTAATACCCCAAAATAATACCGTCATCATGATTTTGCCTATGCTCGTTGGGCATATCCGCTAAATTAACCAGGTATATTACATCCAACTGCACAGGTCGTATACTCGAAGGGAACAATAAGTTTTGGCAGCATTCATTCACTAAAAGCAAAATAGAAAGGTAGCAAACCATGGAATACACACAGTTAGGCAACACTGACATCAAGATTCCGAAGCTTTGTGTCGGTGCAATGAGTTTCGGTCAAGCTGGCACGATGCACGATTGGACGCTTGATCTGCAGCAGAGTAAGCAGGTGATTGACCATGCGTTGTCGCTGGGGATGAACTTCTTCGACACCGCCAACACATATTCGGCGGGGACAAGCGAAGAGTACCTTGGCGCGGCACTTAGGAAGCTGACCCAGCGCGATAAGGTTGTGCTTTCCTCCAAGGTCTATTTCAATCCAGGTCGGTTGTCCAAGGACGCCATTAATCGTGAAATTGACGGTACGCTCAAACGGCTCGGCACGGATTACCTCGACTTGTACATCATCCACCGCTTCGATTACGACACGCCGATTGAAGAAACTATGGCGGCACTTGATGGCCTCGTTAAGGCGGGCAAAGTGCGCGCACTCGGGGCATCAGCGATGTACGGCTATCAATTTTACAACATGCAACTGGCTGCTCGCGACAATGGCTGGACGCCGTTTGCGGCCATGGAAAACCACTACAACTTGCTGTACCGCGAGGACGAACGCGAGCTTATTCCGCTGTGCAAGCAGATGAACGTTGCGCTAATGCCGTACAGTGCGCTGGCTGCGGGGCGACTTGCGCGGCCAACCTGGACGGCGGATACGTTGCGCAGCCGCACGGACCTAGTTGCACAGGGCAAGTATGACCATACCAAGCAATACGATCTGGAAATAACCAAGCGTGTACACGCATTGGCGGACAAGCACGACGCAACAATGGCGCAGATTAGCCTCGCGTGGCAGTGGGCCAAGGGCATCACGTCCCCAATCATTGGGGCGACCAAGACCAAGTACCTCGATGAGGCGGCGGGGGCGTTTGCGGTCCAGCTCAGTGCCGACGAGATTGCGTACTTGGAAGAACCATACGTGCCACATAAGGTGGTCGGGGCGATTGACCACAATCCGGAACAGGGAGTTGTGCTGCTGGACGCAGATAAAAAATAGCCTCAACGGCAAATAGGGTACCAACGCGATGGGCGTTGGTACCCTATTTTGTGAGTTAAAATTTGCTGCAGTTAGGTTATTTGGTTTCACCGTTCAGGTAGTTCAGCGCCGCCGTCCCCACCGCCTTGGCCGCAATCAGCAGGGCCCGTTCGTCCATGAAGAAGTCGGGGCTGTGGTGGGGGTGACTCTGGCCATCGTCTGCCGCGCAGCCGATGTAGAGGAATGCGGCCGGCTTGGCCTGTGCGAAGTAGGCGAAATCCTCGGAGGGGTCTTGGGGACCGCAATCAAAGACTTTGGCCACCCCCGCTGCGGCAATACTTTCTGCAGCGGGGGTCATAATTGCGGGGTCGTTCACCAGCACGGGGTAGTTATCGTCGTAATTAAGCTCAGCCTTGACGCCAAACATGGTCTCCAGACCGTGGACGAGCGTGGTGATCTGCTCGCGAATCGTTTTGCGCGTGCTTTCCTTCATCACACGCACGTCGCCCTTCAGCGTGACGGCTTGCTTGATGGCGTTGAACGAACCGGCACCGTCGAAGCTGCCGATAGTGACGCTGGCGGTATCGAACGGATCAATGCGGCGGGAAACGACGGTTTGGAGGGCGGTGACAAAGTAGCTGCCGGCGACAATCGCATCGTTGGCCAGGTGCGGCATGGATGCGTGGCCGCCGTGCCCAGTGATGGTGAGTGTGAAGTTGGCACGGCCGGTTTGAGTTTCGTGCAGGTGGTAGCCAACGGTGCCCACCGGCATGTTGCTCATCACGTGCGCACCGATGACCGCGTCAATGCCGTCCAGGACGCCGTCTGCCAGCATCGACTTGGCGCCGCCGGGGGAAACTTCTTCGGCCGGTTGGTGGATAATCCGCACCGTGCCGGACCACTCGCTGCGGGTGGCATACAGCTCGCGGGCCAGGACCATCAGGTAGGCAGTGTGCCCGTCGTGACCGCACGCGTGCATGACGCCTGGGTTCTGGGACTTGAACGGCAAATCACCGCCTTCTTGGACGGCGAGGGCGTCAAAGTCTGCGCGCAGGGCTAGGTGTTTGCCCGGCTTACCCGAGTCGATGTCCACAACAAAGCCGTAGCCGTCCCCAAAGTCGCGGGTGGTCATGTGCAGCTGCTGGTACCATTGTTTAATGTACGCGGCCGTATCGTGCTCCTGGAAGCTAACCTCAGGGTGGGCGTGCAGGTGTTCACGAATTGCGATGATTTCGGGTTCAGCGGCAGTTAGTCGGGACATTAACGTTGATGTGTTGGTCATGATGGTTTTCCTTTCGTAGTCGATTTTGCGCAGCGAGACATTCTATCTTTAGTCTAGGCCTCTTTGCGCTATGAAACCAAGCGCTTTTCGTCTCTTGTTCATCTACATAATAGCCGGCGCAATTATTCGCGTGTATACTAAACGAAAACGAACTGGGGAGAGACGTATTTTGCAAAACTTGTACAACGAATCGGCAGAATTCCATAAAATATTCGATGACCGCCAGCCGGCAACGCCCACGGCATTGGATCACGAGAACCTGGTCGACCGGGTAGGCTTCATTCTGGAAGAACTCACGGAGATGGCGACGATTGGTTGCCAGACGCCAGATGAAATTGAGGCGACCTTCGCGCAAGTTGAAGCGCGCCTGCAGATGGCCAAAACGAAAATTTTGCGCAAGCAGCCGAGCGTTTACCCACCAATTGTGCAGCAGGCTGACGCGCTCGGCGACATCGCGTACCTCACGTTCGGCAGTTACGTGCTGATGGGCGTGGATCCCGACAACATTCTGGCGACTATTCACGCGGCGAACATGCACAAACTGTTTCCAGATGGGCAAGCTCATCGCGACCCAGTGACGGGGAAGGTGCTGAAGCCGGCGTCGTGGGCGGCACAGTACCAGCCGGAGCCGCTGATTGCGCAGGAGATTGCGCGGCAGGGGGAACGGTAGGATTGAAAATAGTAAATAACTCATAGCTATTGATAAGTGCCCTACAATTGTTAGATATAAACTAACGATTGTAGGGCACTTTGCAAGTCTGGTGTAGTGGTTCCGCGTCAATCAATTCTTTGCTTGTGCAAGTGATGATTGATTACCACATTTTTGTTCGGCTTTTATGCGCGTAATTTCCCGGCGAATTTTGACCATTTCTGCTTCCGGTATTGGCTTTGGACCACCAGCTGCGATAATTGCGCGATTTTCTGCATCGATTAAGTCATCAAGCCGAATATCGTCAACCTTATTTGCCATTGGAGTCATCTCCTTTAAAAGTGTTTAACAATTGAATCGCGCTTGTAGTGTCGATATATTGTTTACCATTACCAATTTCCTTGGCACCCATATCCGTGCTGAAATGTTCACGCACCCTCGTTTTTGGTTTTAGCAAAATGAAACCATCATCACCATAATCAAAACTTGCTTGGGCAACAATGGCAAATAGGGCACGGCCGACCCCGTAAAAGCGTCTATTCTTGCCCCTATTATAAGGCGCAGACTCGATTAAATCCAGATTTACGAAATTGTCATCGTTATCGTATGACACTAATCCTTGAAATTCGTTCGACCCAGGTAATGTGATTGCAACTACTGTTGTACCTGCAGTTAACGACCAATTAAAGAGCCAACCCGCCTTGTGTAGGCTGTCTGCATGTGGACTGGTAATGGTTATTTTATGGTAATTGACTTTAACTTCTTTTCCGGTTTTATATTCATTTATGTGAAGACGAAGCGGGGAAGTTGAAATTGACATGGTAGGGCCACCTTTCGCAATATATCGTCTATATATAGATTGCGCAATCCGGCGTAAAACCCCCGAAACTTTTTCAATTTTCTGCCAAAAAAATAGCACGAGCTCCGCGCGGCATTATTGCTCGCTCAACTTAATCTTCTGTTTGCTATGACTCCTGTGTTCAGTTACATATGTATGCGAGCAAAAAAAATGACCGGCTCCCCAGCCGGTCCCCCAAAACTATGAATCTGTTTTATATCTATCATCCAGCTCCCCAGCAGGATGAACTAAACTTACCTAATTATTACTTGGAACTGATTACTTAGCCCACACAACGCGGTTAACAGTGCGGGAGATGCAGGTCTGCAACACGATTTGTTCGCCCTGATTGGCGGAAACCATCGTGCCGTACACGTACTTGCGGGTACCAGCGACGAAACCGAAGTCCGTCACGTTCTTGTATGACTTAACGTGGTAAGTCTTCTTGTGCCCGGAAGCATCCTTCACGGTAATCGCTGAGCCAACCTTGAGCTTGGTAATCTTACCGAAGTTCGAAGTGTTGTGGCCGATAATGTGTGTCGACTTGTGATCCCGTGTGGAAAGGGTGGCCTGACCGCCCCATGTCTGCGCGGTGTTACCAGTTGGTGCCGTGTTAACCATCGTGTTCCCGAGTGAAACCTTAGTGGTCCTACCAAGGAAGGTAACGTAACCGTTGCTGATGGTTTTCGCGGTCTTGACCGCAACGTCTGAATACTTGACCCACTGGCTAGTGCCGACGTGGTACCAGGTGACGCCGCGGACGGTCTTCATTGAGGAAACGTTACGGCGAGTGCCCTTTTTCAGAGTTGACTTGGTCTTGCTTGCTCCGGCTGTGCGGTAGATGGTCGTCTTCTTAGCAGTGACCGTCGCAACATCCTTCGCCGTGGCCGCTTGTGTGGTTTGGCTGTTCATTCCGAACATGCCACCGAACCCCGCAATAACAGCCAGCGCTACAGCAAAACGATATTTAATTTTCATAAATAGTTTCTCCTTAAACTTACAATTCCCCAAAACGTAACATGATCGCGATGACCCGTGCTCCCCAGCACTATCGCTCTCAACACTTTGTATATTACGCTCATTTCTAGAATGTGCAAGCCCGTGAACAAAGCCAAAATGGCGTCAAATAGCGGTCTATAGGCGTTTGTGCTAACCGGTCCACACTATCATCGATTACTTATATAACGGATAACATCAATTGCTGAACGAAGATTTACTGCCGGTTAAAAGAACATCACATCGGGTGGGACGGGCATTGATAACGTAACCGGATGTTATTTTATGAAATGGTCATTCGTTGTTTTATTTCGTCATGACGAATTATCGATGTGTTAGCAATCTCTTATCGTAGCTATGAATCGGCCGCAAAATGGCCGTTTTTAGCCCCAAAATGGCCGAAAAATTTTTTAAAATATTTTTTTATTTCTGACGAATATGAGTTTTCGGTGGCGTACAGACGAAAAAACACTCAGAAACGACGGCGATGGTCGTGTCCGAGTGCCTCTAAGTTGACTTACTACTGAATCGATGTGCGCGCGGCGGATAAAACATCAAGAACGTCGGTGCTGTGGGTGAATGCTTCGTTGGCAGCGCCGGTGTCGTGATTAGCAATCATCTGCACGAAGCGGGTGAATTCGGCAACCATGCGGTGACTGGCTTGGTTAAGGCGGTATACGTGGTTGTCGGCCCCGCGCTGCTGTACTTCATATTGCTGGAGCTCATTGGTGGGGCCGTCGATGACAATCGTTCCGTCCTCACCCTCGAGCATGCTGCGGACGGGGGCACCAGCATCCTTGGCCGCGATGCAGACCGCCTGCATGTGCGGGTAGGTCAGGGTGAGGATGCCAGACGTATCCACGCCGCGCTGCATGTTGGGCAGGTAGTGCACCACAGTTGGTTTGCCAAACAAACCGACGACCATGTGGATGTTGTAGATGTTCAGGTCCATCAGCGCGCCGCCGCCCTTGGCCGGATCGAAGGCGGGCAGTACAGTACCGGCACGAAAGGCATCATAACGGGAGGAATACTGGGAGTAGTTGAATTCGGCGATTCGGGGAGTGCCGATGCCGCTTAATGCACTCTTGATGCCCGCGAAGTTTTCCAAGTACTGGTTGGTGATAGCTTCGACCAGAATGAGGTTGTGCTGATCCGCCAGTGCCTTGAGTTCTTCAGCTTCTTTACGCGTTGGGACGAATGGCTTTTCACAAATGACATTTTTGCCCGCTTGCAGAGCCTGCTTGCTGACAGCGAAGTGCAGCGAATTCGGCACGGCAACGTACACGGTATCGACGTCTGGGTCGTTAATGGCGGCGGTGCTGTCCGTGTAAGTTTTGCCAATGCCGTATTTGGCTTGCAACGCATCCAGTGCTGCGGCGTCACTAGGCATACCCGCAATCGCCGTCAGTTCCAATCCGTCAATTTGCCCAGCTACCGTTAAGAAGTCTTGGACAATCTTGCCAGCACCAATAATTGCTAATTTCATGCGCTTAACCTCCGAAATTTGTGCTTCAACGTTTCAACACGATTAGGATAGCAAATGGAGTAGCTCTTGCCTGTAAAAATACTGATTCCGTTGCGTTTGTTTAGATTTTTGTTCAAAAATCGCGTTATAATTAAACAAAATGTTCAGGAGGACATGCCGATGTTAATTGCGGAAAAATTGCGGGCGGCAGTGGGCTACACGCCAACTGATGTGGCGCTTGCGGCAACCGTTTTGGCCGATCCCCGCGCGGTGCCGGGATTATCCATGCAGGAGCTTGCAGACCGCGCACATTGTTCACATTCAGCAGTGGTGCGGTTGTGCAAAAAACTTGGCTTTAAGGGTTATCGCGAATTCACGATTGCGTTAATCCAGGAATTAAACGCGCAGACGGTTACGATTGACGACGCGAATTTTCCGTTTTCTGCACGCGATACGTTGCGTGAAGCGACCGACAAGCTGGCCACGCTCAGCATTGGGGCGATTACCAATACGAAGGAGCGGCTAAATATGCCCGCGCTGGTGACGGCGGTGCAGACCTTGATCCACGCGCGGCGCATTTTTCTGTACGGTCACGGCGATTCAAGTCTGCTGGTGCAAGAATTCGCCAACAAGCTCAACAAAATTGATATTTACCCCATACTTGCGGACCAATTGGGCGAAAGCGGGTGGAATTCAACCAACGTTACGCTGGACGACTGTGTCCTGATGGTGAGTTATCGGGGCCGGTACCGGATTTATGCCCAGGTGCTGGAGTACATGCAGCAGCGCGAGGTGCCGACAATTCTGATTACGGGCCGGCCGGAGTCAGATATGGCGCAGTTGAGTACGGTGTGTCTGGACGTGTCCGGGGATGAGTACGATTACCTCAAGATGGGGACGATTGCATCGCAAGTAGCGTGTGAATATCTGTTGACGGTGCTGTTTGCTGGGGTTTATGCCCATGACTACAACGGCAATTTAGCGGCGTTGAAGCAGCGGCAGGCGAGTTTGACGACGGGGTTGCTGGCGGAAGATGGGGGTAAGCACGGGCAGGAAGGGTAAATTAAAAGGAGGCGTGGTTGCAAGATTGCAACCACGCCTCCTTTTCGGTGACGGTCACCCGTCACGTCCGGGTGAGAGTTATTTCAATTCGCGTTCTACCTATAGAACGATGTGGTTCGATTTTCGTGACGGCGATAAAACAGTTCTACAGTGCCCACTCCCGAATCGCCTTCGCCACCCCATCTTCTACATTCGTGGCGGTAACGTGTTGCGCTGCGGCCTTCACCTCCGGCAGTGCGTTGCCCATCGCAACCCCAGTACCCGCGGCTTTGATCATCGGCAGGTCGTTGCCCTGGTCGCCAATGGCCATGACCTCATCCATGGAGTATCCGAGGTATTCCGCCAGGGCGGTGACCGCGTTGCCCTTGTTCACCTTGGCAGCCATGAATTCGAGGAAGAACGGCTCAGATTTCACGATGTAAAAATCGCGGTAAAATTCGTCTGGAATGTGTTTGATGGCCGCATCAAGCACGGTCGGTTCATCAATCAGCATCACCTTGGCGAACTGCTTGTCAGTTGGAAAATCATCGGCGTGGCGGTAGAACAGGGGCATGTTGACGAGGTATGATTCGCGGACGGTGTAGCGCGAGATGTCGGCATTGGCCGTGTACAAGTGCGCATCATCCAGCACCTGGGCGTGAACGCCGATGGTGCGGGCAAGCTCTTCGATGCTGCGGTATTCGGCGTAACTCAGCGACTCGGACAGCACGGTTTTGCCCGTGTCGGTGTGCTGAACGAGGGCGCCGTTGTATGAGATGGCGAAGTCGCCGGGTTCGGTCAGTCCTAGTTCGGGTAGGTACAATTTCACGCCGGTTAGTGGCCGCCCAGAACACAGAACGACCTTGATTCCGGCTGCCTTGGCGTCCTTAACTGCCGCGATGGTGGCGGGATTGAGTCCGTGATTTGCGTTTAATAGAGTACCGTCCAAATCGATTGCGATGAGTTTAATGGCCATAATTTTGCTCCAGTCTAATGTGTAATTGGCGGTTAAAGGCAAATTGGTAACCGCGTACATCTACATTGTAGCGCATTTTTGCGGCCAAGCAGGGGGCAAAAATTAAAACAAAAGCGGGCGCTTCTAATCTTTGTTAATTTTGCGGCGGCTGGGCAGGCGTGCGACTAGTGTGACATTGTTTGCGACTAATGGAATGGCGTTTGCAATGGGTGAACAAAACTGGGTGGCCGTGCGTACGGAAATTCATGAAACCCGCTGTCTATTAGCATTAATAAACTTATGCCTGATTTTAGACGCGTGACGAAAGCGAATTTGTCACAATTACGCACCCCAATCAGACTGAACGAAAGCCTTTCCAAGTATTAGAATCCGTCACCTTTGCCCACATAAAACCGGCAAAAAATGTTCGGATTTTATTAGCCAACATTTAGCACAACCACCTTGTTGTGCCCGCGCGCCGGCGTTAGTATAACCAAGCAAGTGAGATATCTGCAATTTTAATTCAAAAATTCGCGTGTACGTAAGCCCGCTGGAACGGGCTTCAAGGAGGAAATTATCATGTTGTTGGCAGTAGTCGCTGTTGTAGTTTTGGGAGCTGTTATTATCGCAGGCGATGAGATGATCGATGACGCGCAGACACCAAACGCACTGCGTCACCCAAGCGCTCTGGCTCTGCGTTAATTAACGCGAGTAGTTGCCGTTCAATTCTAGCCGTCACGGACGATGTTGTAATCCATCAACATTGCCCGTGACGGTTTTTGTTTTGAAAAAATAATGTGGACAGTACGAAAAGTTGTGGCATGGGTAATTACCATGTAAGTAAGCTTTTGGCGTGACTAAGCTCTTTGAAAAGTTCAACTTCCGCAAACCAATATAAATATATTTAACACTGTACCCGCGCTGTAATGGCATTTATGCAAAAAGAGAACTAAAATATAGGTGTACGAATACAGAATAAGGGAGAGGGATTTCATGCGTTTAGCAATGTATCAGAATCAACCATATTTTGTTCAACCGGCAAATAATCAGGTGAAGGGGACCAAAATCGATGCGCGTAATATAACAACATTATTGCATCATCCCCAAGAGCTTGCCCGACTTGCGCAGGAAGCAACTTACAAAGAGAAGCTCCTGCCCGCACGCCTGCAGGCCCCGATTCGTTTGCCCCACCAAGTTTTTGCCCTATCTGGGAACTTCGCGGACCACGTGCTTGAACGGCAGTTGCACAAGAACGATATGCCCGTGATTTTCAGTAAGTCCAGCAGCTCCATCACTGGACCACGGCCGCAAGTTACGCTGCCGAGTGACACGGTCGATTGGGAAACCGAGCTGGTTGTCGTTGTTGGGCGGCGCGTGCACGAATGTGACTTGCGCAGCGCCCGCGATTCAATTTTTGGTTACATGGTTGGCCAAGACTTGACGGATCGCATGCTCGAGAAACAGGACGAGTGGCTGCTGAGTAAGTCATACCCTCGTTTCTCACCAACCGGCCCGTGGATTACCACACCAGATGAACTGACGGACGGCATCGAGGCACAGCGCCTAGAAACGCACGTTAACGGTGTGCGGAAGCAGGGCGCGGCGCTCAAGCAGATGATTTTCCAAGCGCCACAAGTAATTCAATATCTGTCGCAGGCGGTAACCTTGTTGCCTGGTGACCTGATCTTCATGGGTACTCCAAGTGGCGTCGGCTATGCACACACGCCGAAGCAGTACCTCAAGGCGGACGATATTGTTGACTCACACATTGATGGACTGGGCAGTGTTACCTCTAGCTTTATCATGAATGGTCATGAATTGATAAATAATGAAAGCACAGAGGCGCAGGAACCGGTGACCGTGTGACTAGAGAGCTCTTTAGCGAGTAACATCGCGGAAGGGCTTTTTTCTTTGGCGTGTCCGCTTACAAATATATCATTTTCCGCTTGAATTCCCCCACACAGTGTGATTTAATTGGCGTGGATACCTATATACTTTTTTATAAAACTCGGCCGAGTTTCAGAGAAAAACACGATACAGAAGAATTTGCAGATATGGAACGATATCCATGCAGATTCAACTAATCGTCACTCTGATGTCTAACCTGTTATTTCAAGTTAGACCGGCCGAGTTTTTGTTGTCTGCAAATTGGCTGCAACTCGGAACGTGCGGGGTGGGGTATCGCAACGGTAACGCAGCAATTATTTGGAGGCAACAATCATGAAGAAGCAGAATTACGAAATTCATTTGAGTCGGAAGCTATTCGTGGCGACAACTGTGGCGGCGTCGGCCATTGTGCTTGGTGTGTCGCCCGCAATCGCGAACCGGACGGGGGCAACGCCACAGACCGTGGCGGCGGCAAGCTACTTACCCGCTGATCAGGCCTGGGTTCAAAATGGGGTGCTAAACACAGATCTGGTCGGAGCGACGGGTTATGTGTACAAGAAGGGCACGCCGGTTGCCAGTCAATCACGACTCACGGACAGTAGTGACGCGAAGAAAAACGATTTTTACATTGACTTGCACCTTGAAGTTGGTGTGCCTAGTGCTTTCGGCTTCGGTTTTGTGCCGGATAAGTACATCACCTTAACGACGGTCACCAAGCAGACTAACATTCCGCAAGCAGGGGTTTGGGCATTGTATCAATATATCGATAATGCCGACCAGTACATCGCCATCGATACCCCGTACGTTGCACCGGCAAAAATCGATAAATCGGCACTTGAAGCCGCACTTACCCAGGCAGATGCGGTAGACAAGCCACTGTACACTACGGCCACACTGGTTCCGTTCAACGCAGCCGTGAAGAATGCGAATACCGTTGACAGCAACGATGACGCCACCCAGGCTGAGGTCGATACGGCCGCAAACGAGCTAACCAGCGCCATTAATGGGTTGGTAAAAGATTCCGACATCGTTAACAAAGATGCACTAAAGTCGGCAATGGCGACGGCGCAGCAATATGTGGATGCGGGCCAAGTCTCAGCCAGCTTGAAGCAGGACTTGCAAACATACATCGCTGCCGGGCAGAATTCGCTGGATACTTTGAGCACGCCGCAGACGCGGGTGGACGCACAGACTAGCAAACTTAATGAACTGATTGCTCAGGCTAAGGCCGAAACACCGGTTGCGGTTGATAAGTCCGCACTCACACAAGCAGTCACCGCGGCCAAATCCACTCTAGTTAACCCTGCTGCGTACACCGCGACGTCAAGTAAGGCGGCTCAGGCAGCACTGAGCACAGCCGAAACAACCGCGGCAAATGCCGATGCAACGCAAGCACAGGTCGATGCCACAACAACTGCCCTGAAGTCTGCAATCACGGCACTGGTCAAGGCAGCCGACAAGACCGCCTTGGCAGCTGAATTGCAAACTGCCCAGAATGCGATTAAGGCTGCTGACAAATACACCCCTGCCAGCGTGGCGCCAGTGAACGCAGCAATCACCGCCGGCATGAAGGTCAACGCTAACACCGACGCAACGCAGAGTCAGGTTGACGAGGCGGTTGCGACACTGAAAACGGCCGTGGCAGGACTGACTAAGGCACCAGTAACTGATGACACTGATACCACCACCACGACGCAGCCAACGACTGGTGACACGGACACCGCAACCAAGCCAGTCGCCGCCGACACAGACACCAAGACGACGCAGCCAAGCACGGACGACACAGACAGCACGACGCAGCCAACGACCGGCGACCAAGGTACCGATGCTCAACCAAGCAGGCCTGCTGAAACCACGTCTGTCCCAGTAACGGCGCAAGTACCAGCAGCGAAGTCGCATACCGCCACCAAGCACTCTGCAGCGAAGTCCTACCCGCAAACCGGCAACACGCAAAACCTGACGCTCAGCTTGGCCGGAATCGGCGCCACCATCATGGCGCTATTCGGTCTGGCCGTTACGCGGAACAAGCACATTAATTAATAAGCAACCGGCAAAATCTGGACACCAATTACTATGGGTGTCCGGCTTACATAGTTTGGCTGCAGAACCATGCGCAGCAGCGTAAAATAAGTTTAGCAGCAACAGATTGGAGGACGAACATGGATAACGACATATACCACCTCGGTGCCTGGTTTCGCCAGGTGCGCAAAGACCGTGGCTACACTTTGACACAGGTGGCCGGTAAGAACTTTTCACCGGCAGCCCTGTCGCGGTTTGAACGTGGTGAGACAGACATTCGTGGGGATCACCTCACTGCCATCATGTTGAATCTGGGCATCGTCGGTGCAGATCTTGCCAACTATCAACGTATGAATCCGTACACGTTTCCCCGTGACGCCATTGACGCTATGTTTGCCATGGATGCAGATACGCTCCAGCAGATGCGCGCTGACTATGCTGTGGCACACGCCAAGGAAGAGCACAATCCGCTGTTACCAATCGTTGATGAGGTGCTGGCAATGTGCGCGCTGGCTCCTGATGCGGATTTTCGCATGCCCGCAGCGACCGAGCAGCGCCTCATTGAGCTGTTAGCTTACCCCAACACCTGGGGCACCTTCGAGTATGCCGTCATTACCGGTTGCCTGCGCTTTGGCAGCGTTGACTTCATTCGCGCTGTGTGGCAGTACGCACAGGCAATTGTAGGGCCAAATGTGCTGTACAAAGCGATTGCAACTGCATGGGTGCTCATCTACGCCAACGTGCGTGATGTTCCTGATGTCGCAGCAGCAAGTGCGGTGGTTGCGCAGGACTTGATGCAGGATGATGAAAAGACGTATTACACAGCTGAGAATTATCCACTGCTCAAATTTGGTCTGCTAGTTTACGAATGGAATAAAAAGCAGACTCGTGCACGCGAAGCCAAGGTGAAGGCGGCCATTGATGGCATACGTTTGCTTGGTAGCATACGGTTAAGTGCATATCTTGCAACAGTCTGGCGGCTATTCACAAACGGCACCACGGGTTGGCGCCAGCAGTTACACGTACCAGATCCGAATCTTATCAGTGTTAACGATATGTCCGAGGGTAAAAAAATCGCACTTTTTCGGCGTATTCGGGGATTCAGCTTGAATCAAGCGGCGGTGGCCTGGTCTAAGTCTTCACAGTTGCGGGTTGAAAATGAAAATGTTACTCCCGGGATAACCAACTTAATGCGGAGTTCGGCATTACTGCTGATGGACTACTCAAATATTTCCATAATTAATAGCGATATTAATCTCCTCTATGATTACATGGATGAAATTCACGATTTTGCGCTTAGATTTGCGCTTATAAACGAGAGAGTAAATCGGGTTAGAACGATACTGGAGCGCTTGGCGGATAAGATAACGTCTCCTTTCATCGATGATTTGCGCGATGAATTTGAGTACGCTGTTAGCCTGCTAGCGGGAAACGCAGTCAACACAGCACTTGAGAATCGCTATTACAAGCGCATTTGTAAGATTAACGCGATACACACGATAGATGTTAACGTTGCTGTAATACTATATGAACCCAATCATGGCAGTGGACGGTTTCCGCTCATCTTGGATGCATTACAACGGATTGATGCAGCTGGCTATACGAAGATGTATATGATTAACCAGCTTGTTATTCCCTTGGCAGATAGTGTAGTGCACACACACGATTTGACGAATGGACAGCGTTTGGTCGATTTTCTGGCCAAATTAACCGATCTCCCATCACCAACCATGGGTAATCGGACGCTTATGCTGGCAAAACTCATGGCAGATGCACTGCTTGACCCGACAAGGTTGACGACGCAGCAGTACGCGGAGTATCTGCGGGCGGATGCTAAATACACGATGCCGTTGCAGCGAGTCAACATGCCCGGAGTTTTCAGTCTTATTCCCGGCGCGTTACCCGAATAGTTAGGGTAACGCAGGCCTTCAACCGCCCGCCAGCCACAAATTTGCATTTCGGCCACCATTCTGTTATAAATAATAGTGTTGTTGCCGCAATGGCGGAATTGGCAGACGCGCAGTGTTCAGGTCGCTGTATGGGAAACCATGTGCAGGTTCGACTCCTGTTTGCGGCACTAAATTCGGGGGAAACGTTGAGTATCAACGTTTCCCCCTTTTTTTCTGCCGCAGCATGTTGCATGTACACAATTGAAAGACTGAGGTTTAGCTTTAAACCTAGTACATGTGTTAGAACCCTGAAAATGCGCTCCATGCGTTTTGGGACAACAATAATCAATTTAATAATCGGAGGATTTAACTCATGGATTGGCCAACACTAATTGCAACATTGAAGGCAATCATGCAGCGCGACGGGATTAGTCCCCAGGACGTTGCGGAGGACTTGAAGGTTTCCTCATCTAGTGTGCGCAACTACTTGGCATTGCGTTCCCGTGCAGCAATTTTAACGCGTGAACGGATTGAGAAGTACGTTGCAGAGCACCAAGAACCCGCAAAGGCGGCGAAGAAACCAGCACGGAAGCCGCGCGCGAAGAAGCAGACTGAAGCAAAGCAGCCAGCTAAGAGCGACAAGCAGGATCAGCAGGCTGAAAAGCAGGCACCGAAGTCCCGCAAGCGCGGCAGGCAAGAACCAGCTAAGCAGGCAGAAGCAGAAAAGACTGCGCAGGCTGGTAACAACAAGAACGCGACAAAGCAGACCGAAAAGCAGGCGCCAGCTAAGCCAAATGCTAAGCAGCAAGCGGAAAACGCACAGGCAAAGCAGTCCAAGCAAACCGCTAAGTCAGCCAAGACTGAGGTCAAGGGTGCAAACAAGCAAGCTGAAAACCGCAAGCAGACCGCTAAGAAGCAGCCGGCAAAGCAGCCACAACAGCAGGCTAAAACTGACACTCCCAAGCAGAATGCACCGCAAGCTAAGCAGCAGACTGTAAGCAAGGCCCAGGATAACGCACCTAAGCACCAGGACAACAAGCAGGCGCAGAACCAGCAGCAGGGTCAGCGTCAGGAAGACCGTGCAGCTAAGGTTGAGGCAAAGAAGAACGTTGAACAGGCGGCAGTTAAGGCTGAGGCAAAGAAGAACGTTGAACAGGCGGCAGCGAAGGCTGAAGCAAACAACAACGCCCAGACAGCTGCGGCGCCAAAGCAGGCTCAGCAGCAGTCCCAGCCAAACAACACCATCACCCCAAGCGGTGCGCGGACGCCCGTCAAGCGCGAGCCAAACCCTCTGCGGATCTACGTGGACGAATCCTTTGGCCGCATGCCCGAGAAGCCATTCACGGTCGGCATGGTGCTCGCATCAACGGAACTTGGTGTAATGCCATTCAAGGAATTCACTGAGACCCTGTACCCATTCGGTTGGGCACCGGGGGATGAAGTCAAGGCGGCCGGCAAGGACCTCGCGAACGTTAAGCGCATCCTGGCAGGTTCCCAGAACGATGACATCCGCATGTTCACGTTCCGCACCACAACTGTGCCGTCAATGATTACAGTTACGGATGACGATTCCACGACCGTCACCATCTTCCCGTACGTTTCAGCTTTGATTCGGGCGATTGAAATGATGCAGCGCAACGGTCTAGAAACCACGCAGTTCCAGATTGTCATCGACCGCACGAACAAGCTGCCAGCAGAAGCACAGCGCGTGATGGAAAAGCTGCTGGGCGTTTACTTCCGTCTCTCCGGCAAGAAGCCATGCTCCTTCCACATCACGGATGGCGACTCGCGCGCACAGAAGGGCCTGCAGCTTGCAGACTTCGTGGCGCACTACGCCTACGTGGAAGACGCCGACAAGATTGGCACCTTTGCGCCCGTTGCGGGAATTCTCGACGACCCACTGGGCAACGCACGCCGGTTCGCATTCTACTCCGGTCTGCGTCTGTTGCGGCTCAAGGATGAAGCGCAGACCTTCACTGGCGACTTCAAGCCTGCCAGTGAGGACAGCTACACTGAGCCTGCTGCCGAAACCACAACGCCAGACAAGCCGATGTCCCGTGCATTCAACTACACGGTTGACCTGCGCGAAACCATCATCGAGGCCCAGTCTATGGGTCTTGGTGGTAAGCAGCTCGAGGCTGTTCGTAGCCGGCTCAAGGGTCTGTCCACGACGGTTACGAACTGGCTCCAAGACAGCCAGTCCGAACTGCTCGATGGTCTGGCAAACCGGACTATCAGTGACTTCCGTCAGCGCGCCGTGATGATCACCCGTGTTGATAAGCCATTCCAGCCGGACTACGAGATCGGCGAGCAGCAGTTCCGCATCTTCGAAAGCCAGCTCGACAAGGTGAAGGAACTCATTCAGTCCTACCAGTCAACTGCAGAAGCTTAAATAGCAATTAACGGTCCGCGCAAGTAGAAGTTGCGCGGACCGTTTTGGTTTTAACCCACCGTCATTTAGGCACTATTATAGAAGAAATCAGCAAATTTGTAAGAATCTCTGCACGCAGCAAACAAATGCGTGCAAAAACTTGACTTATTTTTGGTAAGCTGTATACTAACTAATATTCGCTACCATTAAGACCATCACGAACCAAGAAGATGGAGGTATATACTATGACATACACACTGCAACTAGATCTTAAGTCGCAAATGTTTATGGCTATCGATGCGAAGGATCACAGCCACGTGGGCAAAGGCACCACAGTGGAACAAGCCGTCGCAGCATTAACCAAGTAACTTGTTCATTGAATAGTAGATAATGGGGAGTCGTCCAGTCGGGCGGCTCTTTTTTTTGTGTGACGAACGCGAAAATGTGGGTCAACTAAGAAAGAACGAAGCAACAGCCAAAGACAAATCGGCAATTTTGTGCAAAATCTAAGCACAAAATGAGATGTTCACCCCATAATTCGGGCCCATGCTTATTTTTCACCGTAATTTTGCTCAGATTTGCGACGAAAATTAAAAATTGGGCGTGACACTCATTTTTTTGAAATTTTTTTGTGTTCGGATTCTAGGTGCCCGGGAAAATGCGAATTTGTGATAGAAATATGAGAGCAAACGCACGGCAAAAACTCCTGATTAGAGGTGGTAAGGCGAACTTCATACAGCGCGGATGCCGTTAAATCGGCGTTTGTCGGCCGACACCGTAACATGAGAGATATATTGCACTGACCGTACTTGTATTCTACTACGCAAGCACTGAGTCATAGTTGGTTATCGAAAACGGATTCAAAGCCGCCAGTTCAGGAACGATTAATGCCCCAAAAGTGAATTTTTTTTGGATTTGCGACGAAAATTAGACTATTTTCCGTTGACACGGCTTTTTAATCTTCGTATAATCTAGATAACTTCTTAAGCCGGTCAGCGGTAGCGAGAAGATAAACAATTCATAGGTTGGAGGCTTATGTTTATGAAGATGAAGAAGAAAGGCTTAGTTGTAGCAGCACTTGCTACTGCAACGCTGCTCGCAGCTTGTGGTAACAGCAAGTCCAGCGATACAGCCAAGAAGCAGACTCTTGTGGATACATATAAAACTGTATTCTCAACAGACCCAGATAACTTTGACTACACGGTTTCTTCCCGTGCAACCAACAGTGACATCTACTCTAACTTCGAAGACGGACTCCTCGAATGGGATCAGTACGGTCAGCTCAAGAATGACCTTGCTAAGTCTTGGAAGGTAAGTAAAGATGGCAAGACCTACACTTACAAACTCCGTAAGGGTGTTAAGTGGGTCGACTCTGATGGTAACAGTCACGGTGACGTTAAGGCTCAGGACTTCGTTACTGGTCTGAAGCACGCGGTTGCTGCAAAGTCAGAAACACTGTACGTTGTTCAGGGTTCCATCAAGGGCTTGAACGATTACGTTACCGGTAAGACCAAGGACTTCAACACTGTTGGTATTAAGGCCCTTGACGACTACACCATTCAGTACACACTGAATGCTCCAGAAAGTTTCTGGAACTCCAAGCTTACATACGGGGTTATGTTCCCAGTGCAGGCCAAGTTCCTTGCATCTAAGGGCTCCAAGTTCGGTCAGGCAAAGCCAGATGGCATCCTGTACAACGGTCCTTTCACTCTGTCCAACTTCACATCCAAGTCAACAATTCAGATGAAGAAGAACCAGAGTTACTGGGACAAGAAGAATGTTCACTTGAACAATATCAAGATGACGTTCGACGATGGCTCTGACTCAGACGCATACTACAAGAAGTTCAAGAAGGGTGAACTCAGTGCTGCTACTGTGTTCCCAACATCCCCACTTTGGGCAACCGTTCAGAAGGAAAATGGTAAGAACATTATCTGGACCGATCAAGACCAGTCCACGTACAACTTTACCTTTAACTTCAACCGTCGTTCATTCAAGGATACTTCTAAGACGACTTCCAAGCAGAAGTCTGACACGCACAAGGCAATCATGAACAAGGACTTCCGTCTCGCAATTCAGGCTGCCTTCGACCGTACTTCCTACATCGCTCAGCAGACTGGTAAGGATGCTGCAACGAAGCGCATGCGTAACGAATTGACCCCACCTAAGTTCGTATCTATCAACGGTAAGGACTACGGTGACTTCGTTCAGAAGGACCTGTCCAAGGACAACCCAACAGCATTCAAGAACGTTGATCTTTCCGACCAGCAGGATGCATTCTACAACAAGTCCAAGGCACAGAAGCTCTTCAAGAAGGCTAAGAAGGAACTGAAGAAGGAAGGGGTTTCCTTCCCAATCAAGCTCGACCTGCCTCAGGACGAAAAGCAGTCTATGCTTCTCAACCAGGCTAAGTCCTTCAAGAGCTCTATCGAAACCGTCCTCGGCAAGAAGAACGTTCAGATTGACATTCAGAACCTCCCAGAAGATGCATACCTGGCTGCTACCTACGCTGCAACTACTGGTGCTGCTTCTGACTTCGATATCTCTAACGCTTCTGGTTGGAGTCCTGACTACGTTGACCCATCAACGTACCTGGAAATCTACAACCCAGAAACCGGTTCTATGCTCCGGACTCTTGGTATGGAAGCAACACAGAACGTCGCTGGCAAGGACCCATCCGCTTCCATCAAGAAGCAGGCTGGCTTTGACGAATACGCTAAGCTCCTGGCTAAGGCTGAAGCTATCAAGACTGACACGAACGCTCGTTACAAGGCATTCGCTAAGGCTGAAGCTTACATGATGGCTCAGGGCTGGCAGTTCCCTGTATACTCACAGGGTGGTTCCGCTACCGTTACAAAGGTTGTTCCTAAGACCGCTGCATACGGCAAGTCTGGCCTTGTGCACGCATACAAGTACCTCAAGGTTCAGAAGGACACCACAACGGCTGCTGAATACAAGACTGCTAAGGCAGCTTGGACCAAGAAGGTTAACAAGCTCAACGCTGAAGCTGACAAGTAAGTCGGTACGAATATAAACCGGACATTCTAAGCTTAGAGTGGTGTGAAAAAGGACTAGCGCTACGTTGCTAGTCCTTTTTCCATATCAAAAATAGTGGCGGAAAAAGCGTCACAAAGTTGAAACTTATTGTGTCACTATTTGTCACATCTGGGCAAGATAAAAGAAAGGGGCAACTACATGAAAAAATACGTATTCTTTCGTGTTCTGCGCTCAATTGTCAGTATTTTCCTCGTAACGACTGCTACCTTCATCATTATTTACTCACTTGTTCCACGTCGTGACGTCTTCAAGGAAGACCCCAACGTCAACAAGCTGCAGTCCTCACCCGATAAACTGACTGAGTACGAGAACAACGCTTTTGAAAAGATGAACTACCTCGATTACCTCAATACCCGTGATCTTATGACTAAGGTTGAGAAGGCAAATCCAAAGGCAACTATTACTACAGCGCACACAGAAGCCAACAGAAAAGCTTTTGCTGCATGGACGAGTAAGCACGGTTATGAGTTGAAGAAGTTCAAGCAGAGCAAAGACTACTATGCTGTGCGAGAGCTTCCACTCTGGGAACGCCTGAGCCGCTTTTACGGTGGTTTGATTAAGGTTGACAACCCATGGGCAATTCACGACAAGAAGAACCCAAACCTGAAGCGGTACCTGAAGATTGAACACGATGAAACTGTTGGTTGGGCCCTAGTTGGTTCAGGGACTAAGTACCGTTACCAGATTTACTTCAACGGTTCATTCCCATACATTCACCAGAACATCATTAAATTCAACCTTGGGACGTCATACCCAACGTACGCTAATTTGCCAGTTTCTTCTGTTATTGGTGGTGGTCAAGGTGAGGCTAAGTCAGTCACATTTACCGGTGAAGACGGCAAGACCGTTAACAACTCCGATGATGTGTACACGCGTCAGTACCAGACACCATCCAAGCAGGATTCTAGTAAAAAGGCTATTTACCAGGATGACTACACAGATACCGATCAGTCATATCAAGATCCTTCTATGATTGGGACCTCTGTGCGTGCCGGTCTGGTAGGGATTTTGATTCAGTACCTGTTGGCAATTCCGTTTGGGATTTTCATGGCGCGGTACAAAAACCGTCTCTTTGACCGTATTGGTACTGGTGTTATCACGCTGTTCATCGCCGTCCCATCACTGGCGTTCATCTACGTGTTCCGGTTCATCGGTCAAGCAGTCTTCCAGCTGCCAGATTCATTCCCAACCAATGGTGCTTCGGCCATTTCCTCATGGGTAATGCCTAGTGTCATTTTGGGTCTGCTGATGGTTTCCGGTCTTGCCCTCTGGTTCCGTCGTTTCATGATTGACCAGCAGAGCTCCGACTACGTTAAGTTTGCTAAGGCCAAGGGTCTCAACGAAAACGAAATTTACACGAAGCACATCTTTAAGAATGCTTCCATTCCTATCGTTAACGGGATTCCAGGTTCTATCATTGCCACGATTGGTGGGGCAACGATGACTGAAGAAATCTTCGCGATGCCTGGGATGGGGAAGATGCTCCCAGACTCAATTACGGCTCACAACAACTCGGTTGTTATTGGTCTGGTATTCATCTTTACCACAATTGCTGTCCTTTCTGTATTACTTGGTGACTTGCTGATGGCCGCCGTTGATCCACGTATCAAACTTTCAGCGTCAGGAGATGACTAACATGGCCCTTTTTAAGAAATCAAAACAAGAAGCACCAAAGACGGCAACTGCTGAAACAGCTGCACCAGTTGAAGTGTTCGATACTGACTTCACGCCAGTTAGTCTGGATGAATTAGCATCTGAAGTTATTGACACCCCGAAGTACGCTTACTGGCCACAGGTGGCTCGTAAGTTCTTCTCGAACAAGATTACGATTGTGATGTTGGTCATCTTAATCGCAGTTTTAGGTATGGCCTTCATTCAGCCATCATTCTCTGGCTATGACATGAACAGTACAGCTGGGATTAACGACTTTGCAGCTCGGTTTAACCCACCTTCATCCAAGTTCTGGTTTGGGACTGATGGCGATGGTAAGTCACTGTTCGACGCTATCTGGGCTGGTGCTAAGACCTCAATGTCCATTTCAGTTATTTCTACGGTTATCACAACCGTAATTGGGACTGTGGTTGGTGCATTCTGGGGTGTTTCACCGAAGATGGACCGGATTATGCTGGAAGTTTACAACGTTATCTCCAACATTCCCCAGCTGCTGATTATCATCGTGCTGTCTTACAGTTTCGGTGCCGGTTTCTGGAACCTGATTTTCGCTATGAACTGCACATCTTGGATTGGGACCGCTTATGGGATTCGTGTCCAAGTTATGATTCAGCGGCAACGTGAATACAACGTTGCATCCCGGACTTTGGGGACACCTATTACGAAGATTATCACGCGGAACATCCTGCCATACCTGACGAGTTACCTGGTAACAAGTATCTCTCTGTCACTGCCAGGGTTCGTCTCCACTGAAGTATTTCTTTCCTTCCTTGGCGTTGGTCTCAGTGCCAACACGCCATCACTTGGGCGGTTAATTTCTCAGTACTCCACGTACATGACCACGTTCCCATACCTGTTCTGGCTTCCAGTTGCAGCCCTGCTGCTTATTACCGTGCCAGTATATGTTGTTGGGCAGAACTTGGCCGACGCAACTGACCCTCGTACGCACATGTAGTTAAGAAGAGCACGCAAAACCCTGGTTTCGCGGAGCTCGACTATGATAGAAGGAAGGCTTTACTATGACAGATAAAAAGACAATTCTTAAAGTCGATGACCTGTCCGTCAACTTCCAGGTTCGTGGGCGTACGCTGAAGGCAATTCACCACGTTTCTATGGATTTATACGAAGGCGAGACACTGGCCATCGTTGGGGAATCCGGTTCTGGTAAGTCCGTGCTCACCCGCACGTTCACCGGGATGCTGGAATCCAACGGTTACATTCCAAACGGGACCATCGATTACGATGGACAGCACTTGGAGAAACTCAAGAAGGACAAGGACTGGGAAGGGATTCGTGGTAAGGAAATTGCCACAATCTTCCAGGAACCTATGACCTCACTTGACCCAATCAAGACGATTGGCTCCCAGATTGCTGAAGTTATTATCAAGCACCAAGGGAAGTCGAAGAAGGAAGCTAAGGCCGAGGCCATCTCACTGATGGAACGTACCGGGATTCCTAATGCTGCAGACCGTTACAGCGACTACCCATTCGAATACTCCGGGGGCATGCGGCAGCGTATCGTTATCGCGATTGCGCTGGCCTGCCACCCGAAAATCCTGATTTGTGACGAACCAACCACCGCGCTGGACGTTACGATTCAGGCCCAGATTCTTGACCTGATCAAGGAACTGGCCCAAGAGTTCCACTTCACTACCATCTTCATCACGCACGACCTGGGCGTTGTGGCCGCCATCGCTGACCGGATTGCTGTAATGTATTCAGGTCGTATCATCGAATACGGTACTTGTGACGAAATCTTCTACGATCCCCGTCACCCGTACACTTGGAGCCTGCTGTCCTCGCTGCCTCAATTGGCAACGAAGGGTGGGGAACTGTTCTCTATCCCCGGCACGCCACCATCTCTGTACCACGACATTGTGGGGGACGCCTTCGCCCCTCGTGACCCTTACGCCATGAAGGTTGACTTCAAGGCCGACCCACCAATGTTCAAGGTTACCGACACGCATTATGCGAAGACTTGGTTGCTCGACCCTCGGGCACCTAAGACTGAGAAGCCCGCATTGATTCAGAACCTGCACGAACGCATGGTTGAACAGCACGAAGCAGTGAAGACTGCCGACATCGTAGGAGGTGAGCGCAAGTGACAGAAGAACGTGAGAAACTGATCTCCCTCAAGGATGTTGAGATTACGTACGGTGAAGGTAAGAACGCCTTCGTTGCCACGCGCGACATCAACTTCGACATCTACAAGGGTGAAACCTTCTCCCTTGTAGGTGAATCTGGTTCCGGTAAGACCACCATTGGTAGTGCCATCTTGGGGATCAACAAGACCACCAAGGGGACCATCGACTTCGAAGGGAACATCATCAACGGCAAGATGCCGAAGAAGGAGAAGCACGAGATTGAACGGAAGATTCAGATGATCTTCCAAGACCCTGCTGCTTCCCTGAACGAACGTGCCACCGTTGATTACATCATCTCTGAAGGGTTGTACAACTACCACCTGTACAAGGATGAAGACGACCGCCAGCAGAAGGTCCGTAAGATTATCGAGGAAGTTGGGCTGCTGCCAGAACACCTCTACCGTTACCCCCACGAATTCTCTGGTGGCCAACGTCAGCGTATCGGGATTGCCCGTGCGCTGGTTATGGAACCCGACCTGGTTGTGGCGGACGAACCAATCTCCGCGCTGGACG
Source organism: Lacticaseibacillus sharpeae JCM 1186 = DSM 20505 (assembly GCF_001436225.1). Taxonomy (GTDB): domain Bacteria; phylum Bacillota; class Bacilli; order Lactobacillales; family Lactobacillaceae; genus Lacticaseibacillus; species Lacticaseibacillus sharpeae. Next base: position 64,236 of record NZ_AYYO01000030.1, read on the forward strand.
TTTCTATCCGTGCACAGGTTCTGAACCTGCTCAAGAAGTTCCAGCGTGAGCAGGGCACCACGTACCTGTTCATCGCCCATGACCTCTCTGTTGTCCGCTTCATTTCCGACCGTATCGCCGTTATTCGCTCCGGCCGAATTGTCGAAATCGCGCCAACTGAAGAGCTGTTCACGAACCCATTGCACCCATACACGCAGGCGCTGCTTTCCGCTGTGCCTGTGCCTGACCCGAAGCTTGCCCGCGAGAAGAAGCTGCTGGTGTACGATCCAAGCCAGCACCACTACGAAACCGACAAGCCGAAGATGGTTGAAATCAAGCCTGGTCACTTCATCTACGCTAACGAAGAAGAGACTGCGCACTACAAGGAAATCATCAAGTAGGTTAAGCAGATGAGCGAAAAACCGCGCATTCACGTAAACGTGAGTGCGCGGTTTTTTTATGGCACGAATTATTGGTGCGTAACGAAAAAAGATTAACGGATGTTGCAGTGGGTGCGCTTTGCCCGCTGTTTTTTTGCTATAATGAACGGATATTCATTTTGCCGGGCAACTGATTGCCAGGCCACGCAGAAGGGGACAACATGAAGAACATTTGGTTAGATTCAGATCCAGGCATTGATGACGCAGTTGCCTTCGCGATGGCGGCGGCAAGTTCCGATGAGCTTAACGTGCTCGGCATCACGGCGGTCTCTGGGAACCAGAGCAGCGACCGGGTGACGCGCAACGCATTGCGGTTGTCCGCTATGCTGGGGATGGACGACGTGCCCGTTGTGCGTGGGGCGCGCGAACCGCTGATTAAGAAGGTTGCGGATGCGGCCGAATTCCACGGTGAATCGGGCCTGGGCCACTTCACGGCGCCCGCGACGGCGAAGACGGTCGCCGCAAAGAACGGGCTGCTGTACATGGCCGTCAGCATTTTGTCACTGCCTGCCGAGCAGAAGGTCACGCTGGTACCCACCGGTCCACTCACCGACATTGCACTCCTACTGAAGACCTTCCCCGATGTGCGCGAACGCATCGAACGCATCGTGTTCATGGGCGGCTCGTCAATTGGTGGGAACGTGACCGATAAGGCTGAATTCAACATCTGGGCCGATCCCGATGCCGCCCAGATTGTGCTGCACTCGGGGATTCCGACCGTCATGTGCGGACTGGACATTACACTCCAGTGCGGGCTGACCAAGCCGCAGATTGCCGCCTTGCTCGCGGATACGGACCCGATTAAGAATGCGTACGGCCAGATGCTCAGCTTCTACGCGAACGTACCGGGTAATGAAGAAGAACCGCTCGTGGCGATTCACGATGCGGTCACCATCATCTACTTGACCCACCCTGAATTGTTCGGCGGTAAGTTCGTGACGGTCGACGTCGATTGCGGTAAGGGCGCAGGTAACGGCGAGACGATTTGCACCGACGCGCACATCGACGCGGATAACGCGGTGTACATGCTCAATGAAGTTGATTTGCCGGCATTCCAGCGGGTCTTGTTGGGTAAACTCGATACACTTAAAGGTTAAAATCGCGCGGCCGCCACTTGTGGTCGGTCGCGTTTTTATTTAGGAGGCAATTATGGCGGACGAAGAATATGAACGGATGTTGGCGGGTAAGCTGTACATCACAGACCGGATTCAGGATGCAAACCGCGAGATTCCGGGGCAATTGATTGTCCAGCAAATTAACCAGACGCCCATTGACCAGACCGAGCGGATTCTTGCGCTGGAAGAACAGATTTTCCAGGGCGAACACAAGAATATCTTCGTGCAGCCCCCATTTGCCGTTGATTACGGCAAGCACATCCGCGTCGGCGATAATTTTTACTGCAACGTGAACGCCGTTTTCCTCGATACCAATTGGATCACTATCGGCAATAACGTCAAGATTGGTCCGCGGGTCAACCTGCTGACGGCGGGGCACCCCATCGACGCCCAGACGCGGATTTCGCTGCTTGAATTCGCCGCGCCCATCACGATTGGGGACAACACGTGGCTGGGCGGCAACGTCACGGTGCTGCCCGGGGTCACCATCGGCAGCAACTCTGTTATTGGCGCTGGTGCGGTGGTGACCAAGGATATTCCGGACGGCGTGGTCGCGGTCGGCAACCCGGCGCGCGTGCTGCGTAAGATTAACGCTGCGGACCGCAAGTACTGGCGCGATGAGGCAGCAGCCTACCGGCGGGAGCGGGGAACGGCGGAATGAAAGGGACAGTGCTTCGCAACTACCTCGCCGTGTTCCTTGGCGGGTGTTTCGGCGGCATTGCCCGCTACGGTCTCAGTATGTGGATCAATGACGCGCACACCATGCTCGGCACCACCGTCGTGAACGTGGTGGGGAGTTTCCTGCTGACGTTCATCACGTATGGCATCGCGGTGCGTTATGACGTGCCCGACTGGCTGATTCTGGGGCTGGGCACGGGCTTTGTCGGTGCGTTTACGACCTTCTCGACACTTGGCTTGAATTTGGTGCGCCACGTAGGCAGTGAACCGATTCTTGCCTGCGCGATTTTTGCCCTGAACCTATTGCTGGGTCTGCTGGCGTCGGTTGGCGGTTACTGGGTGGGCCAGCTTGGTGAGAGGTGGCGGCGCGGATGGTGATTTTGCTTGCGATTGGTGCTGGCTGTGGGGCCATGCTGCGTTATTCGTTAACCAACTTAGGTAAACGGTTGTGGCCACAATTGCCCTTGGCGACGTTTTTAATTAACTTAAGTGGTGCTTTCATCGCCGGCGCCCTCAGCATGACGCTATTTTCCGGGTCGGTTACCACGATTCTGCTGACCGGCGTGTGCGGCGGCTACACCACTTTTTCCACCTACATGGCTGACACCACCAGCTTGTGGCGCAATGGACGACACGTAGCAGCTTGCTTATATTATGTCGGTACGGCTGTCTGTGGCGTGCTAGCAGTGATGTTTGGCGCGCTGGCGGGCCGAAATCTTTAGTCAGCGAAGGTGAACAAAAGGTGGTGCCCAGCAGCGCATTTTTTGGGTTCGAAATGATAATACCGCCACTTAAGATTAAAACCTGAGAATTTCTCAGTTACATTTAAGGTTTTCTTGGTAGTTGCGCGCCGCAACCACATCTACAATGGAGTTAAGTTGATGTGGGGAGGCACGAATGATGCGGAAATATTTGTTACTACTGGGCGCGAGCGTTGCGCTCATGCTCGGTCTGTGTGCTACGAATCAGCGGCCAGTTGACGCCACGGTGCGGGCGACAGCGACAATCTACCTGCACGGACACCATGGCGGCGAACGCTCCATGGACGACCTGATGGCTAGTGCCGAGGCGGCCGATGACGCGCATTCAGTTATCACCGCAGTTGTGCAGCGCGACGGGAAGGTCGACTTGCACGGTTACTGGCCTGCTGACACTGTGCGGCCGCTGGTGAAGGTGGTCTTCAAAAACAACCGGACGACCCGCCGGCACCGGATTAGTAACTGGCTACGCAACGTCTTGGTGGCCCTGCGCGACCGTTATGGCATCACCAAGTTCAACATGGTGGCACATTCGATGGGCAATATTGCCTGCCTTTTCTACGAACTGCGCTACGGTCGGGATCCACAGATGCCGCAGTTGCATAAGTACGTAGCGCTGGGGGGCAACTTCGATGGGATTCCGGGGCATAACCGGCACCAGCACCCGAACCACACGTTGCCCGATGGCCGGCCCGCGTGGTTATCGCCGAACTTCAAGCAGGCATTGCGGTTGCGGCAGAACTTCCCGCGCAAGGTGCAGGTGCTGAACATTTACGGTGACATGGACGGTCAGCACAACGACGGCAAGGTGCTCAATGCTAGTTCGCGTTCCTTGGGCTTTTTGCTCAAGAAGCGGCTCAAGAGCTACCGTGAGATTAAGGTCCGCGGCTGGGAGGCCCAGCACGCAATGCTGCGGTCCAATCCGCAGGTGGCACTGAATGTGAACCAGTTCTTGTTTCCATAATATTAAACGAGGACAATTCCAATGGCGGAATTGTCCTCGTTTTTGTTTTTAGTGGATGTAAACCGTAATCACGGTGACCAACCCGAATACGATTCCGGGGAGGTTGGAAATGATGACCGGCCAGTCTTTATAGGTCTTGCTCCAGCCGTAGCCCACCCAGAGCGTGGCGTTCACCGCCGCAACCAGTGGCTGCAGGGGGGAGACCGGGTTGCCGGAGAAGTTCGCGATAATCTGGGGAATGTAGGAAATGTACATCGAGATGCACATGATGGTGGCCACCTTACTGAGAATCTTCAGGCGCCGCACCCGCTTGGGATCCACCGCTTCTTTACCTTCTGGATACTTCGATGTGTCGATACGCATACCAATTTCCTCCTTGTGGAATTAATTGGGTAATAATATAACATATATGCCGTGCCGACACAAATGCAAACCACCGTTATGCTTTCATGAAAACGCCTAAATGTGGTGATGAGCACTGCCACAATGGGCTTGCGAAACAATTTTTAAAATATGCCGCAAACTGACAAGAATCGCTAATTTTGACTAGACCAAAACGGACGGTACGCAAAGGTACCGTCCGTTTTTAGTCCCGTTAACCGTTCTGTTTAGCTGGCATTGTTGCCACGTCATCGCGGTGGTGGAGCTCGATTTCCTCGCCCGCCGCGCGCCGTTCGTCGATGTTGCGCTCACCCCACGTGCAGAGCTGGTTCAAAATTGCGTTGAGACTTTCGCCCCGGGCGGTCAGGGAATACTCAACCTTTGGCGGAACCTGGTTGAAGACGTGGCGGTGCACAATCCCATCGTCTTCAAGTTCCCGTAGCTGCTGAGTGAGCATTTTCTGTGTAATCTGCGGAATTGCGCGCCGCAGTTCACTGCTGCGCATCGTTTGGTGGCGCAGGTGGCACAGAATGATGGCCTTCCACTTGCCCCCGATGATTTCCATGGTTGCTTCCACGCCAATGTTGTACGTCTTCGCCATTGTTGTCCTCCATAGGCACTAAAAAGTGGGTATAGCACTTAATTGTGCGTAATTGTCATTTTGTTCCTGTCCAGTATAATCAGTTCTTGTCAGTAACGCAACTGCGCACGGCCAGTGGGGGAACCGACTGTGCGCTTGAACATAGGGGAGGATCAAATGGAAACAACCAATAATTTAACTACCACCAAGCAGGCCAGCGCCACGTTGACGCTGCTTGCCTTGGCGCTCAGTGCCTTTGCAATTGGAATGACTGAGTTCATCAGTGTTGGCGTGATGCCGCTCATTATGCGGCAATTCGAGATTAGTTTGAGCACGGCGGGACTTACGGTCTCAGTTTATGCGGCCGGGATCATGCTCGGCGCGCCGATTCTGACGGCACTAACTGGCAAACTGCCGCGCAAAGCATTGCTGCTCGCCGTGATGATTACCTTTATTCTCGGCAATGTGCTTACCGCCGTTGCGCCTGTTTTCGCGATTTTACTTGCGGGCCGGGTGGTTGCGGCCTTCGCGCACGGGCTGTTCATGTCCGTGGCGACGGTGATTGCGGCTAACGTGGTCGCACCGACTAAGCGCGCGTCCGCCATCGCGACGATGTTCACCGGGCTCACCGTGGCGACCGTAACCGGGGTGCCGCTGGGGACGTTCATCGCCCAGCATGCCAGCTGGCGCGTGGCGTTTATCTTCATCGCTGTGCTCGGCGTCGTCGCCCTGATTGCCAACTTGGCGCTCGTACCCAATGACTTACCGCGCCCACTGGTCGGCAAGCGGGGCGGATTCATCCGCCTCTTGCGGCAACCCAAGATTGTCGCGGGGCTTATCATCACGGCCCTGGGCTACGGCGCAAGTTTTCCAATTTACACGTACATGTCCGCGGTTTTGACGCGGCAGGGCTGGGGCGCAACCGCCAGCGTCATTATCCTGCTCGTTTACGGACTGGCGGTCGCGATTGGCAACACACTTGGGGGCAAATTGGCCAACCGCAACCCGCTCCAAGCGCTGGCAACGATGTTCGCACTGGTGGCCGGCTTAATGCTCATCATGGCATTTGGTCTCGGCAGCCACGTCTTCGGGCTAGTGCTGATTCTCATCATGGGCCTCTTTGCCTTCATGAATGTTCCCGGCTTGCAGCTGTTTACGATGCAGGCCGCGGAGGAGACAGTGCCTGAAGATGCACAGCTTGCCTCCGCGCTGAACATTTCGGCCTTCAATGTGGGGATCGTCATCGGTTCGTTCATCGGCGGACGGTTGCTCAGCACGTTCGGCTTGCTCAGCACGCCAATCGGAGGGGTGCTCATGGCGGTTGCCGCGCTGATCATCACGCTGCTGATGATGCGCAAACACTAACGCACCGCCTGATATTCTGATTACTAACAACGAGCCAAAACGCGGGCAATTGCCCGCGTTTTGGCTCGTTTTTGTATGAGTTTTATTTGTCCGTGAACGTCCTTTTTGCCGCCCATTCATCCCAAGCTGCGAGGGTTTCGTCCATTTGTCCGTCAAATACGTTGCCAATCCAGAGGTAAGCATCGCCGGGCTGGGCGAACTGGCGCATTGTTTGCCGGTTGCGCATGATGTGTGCCTTGATCTCGGGCGCATCAGCGGGGTTTGTGTACAGTTTGATCAGCAATTCTGTCCGGGAATACGCGCAACCAATGGCGGCCTCAACGCGATTGTAATTGACATTTTCAAAGAAGGACTGTACAGCCTTGATGGCAGCAACATCGCCGTTGTGGGCTAGATGGCTGACCGCGATGCTGACAAGTTCGGTGATTGGTGAACTGTCCTTGATGCTGAAGCGGGCGTGGGCGACTATCCAATGCAGGGCGGTAATTTGCTTGTCGGTATCCAGCAGACCCGCAACATCCATGAATGAAATTAAATCCGAGTACTGGAAATGCTTGGTGGTCAGGATTCCGGCTAGTTCGAGATTTTGAATATTGGCACCATCGTATTCGGCGAAGGCCTTGGCGTTGTCACCGCCACCCAGCATTTGGATTGCGCGCATATTTAGTTCAGCTTGCAGCATTTTATAGCGGCTCGCGGGCTTGGGCCGGAACGTACTACGGGTGGCAATTGCGGCCTGGCGCACCCGTTCGTATTTATCCGGGATGCTAGTGTCACTGGCCTGCTTCTTGAAATCCGAGAACGGGACCGGGAAAAGGGCGCGGTAGAAAACTGTCGGCTGCATCAACATGGCTTCGGTTAAACGTAGCGAGTCATTGAAGCCAAAATTTGATTTGCCGTTTTCAAACCGTGACTGGGTGGATGTTTGCCAGTTAACACTCACATCCGCCAGGGTTAAGTGATAGAACTTACGCAGGGTTTTGATGTTGGTATAGTTAAAGCGCCAGTTGGGCACATCGAAGACCTGCGGAGTTTGGTGGTTATCGATTAACTTTGTGTTATGCCAGCTGTGCTGACCATTTTTAATGAGCGGCCACATCCGTTCTAAGTAAGCGGTCAGTCCAGAAAGAGACAGGTCCTGAACCTGCGTAATTACTTGCCGTACTTTCTTTTCGTTCATGGCTGATGGTTGCTTAATCCACGCCAGGGCTGCTTCGCTGAAGTATACCAGAGGGGCACTATTAATGACGTCGGTACTAATTTGATCGAATAGATTATGGTCGACGCGGAGATTGTAGTAAGTGCGCAGTGCCGTCAGTAACGGTTCGCCCGACGTTAAGTTGCGATTAATTAGGCAACTAATGATGAGGTAGCCGAAATCATTCCCGCTAATTGTTGATTGCCTAATGTTCGTTGCGGTGAACTGGTGGGCGTAATCAATTAACCGTTGGGCGAGTTGGGTGCCTAACTCTGCACTCCCGAAACGGAGGGCACTGACCAATGCAAGTGATTGGGTGTCATTCCAAGCGGGGGAAGGGGCAACGAAATCACTGATTGCCTGCTCTTGTTCTGCCGTGAGCCGGTAAGCAGAGTAATCACTTTTTTGGCTGACTTCGAGTAAAAATTTGGTGAAGTTAATTGAACGCAAATGTAACAGCTGCGCATGTGTGCTCATGAAATCCGCCATGTTTACGGCTAGATACTCCTGGTTACCACTGATGAAGGCGTAGAGGGTGTTTTTGGTGATGACATCTGTGCGGGCGGTGTAGTGATGGAGGAAGTCTTTGACGGTTAGCTGCAGGTTAGTGATGATGCTCTGCATGCTGGTGACGCTAATGTCGCTTAGTCCCCGTTCGTAGCGCGACAATGCAGCCGGGGAGCATCCAGAGCCTGCGACTGCTTCAGTGAGAGTGATGCCGCGGTCCTTACGCAATTGTTGAATGAATGATCCGAATGGTTTGGTAGACATGATTTTGGTCCCCCGAGTTTAGACGTTAATTAGCATTGCGTATATTTTAACATTTTCCGGGTGCGCCAAAATTAGAATCAGTGGGAAAAATTGGCACCGTCTCCATCTTCCAGACACGCACGGCTATTTGCCCACTGCCGGCGTCATAATTATGTCCCACTGGGCGCGCTAGAGGCGTATAATGAATGTATTCTTATATAATTTGGAGGAAACCATGGCTGAATCAAAACATCTTTTTACTTCGTTCCAACCAGAACACTATGATGTCTTCATCGACATTAACCGTGCTAACAAGACCTTCGCCGGGAAAGTAACGATGAAAGGTAACGCATCAACGACCACAGTTGGGGTGCACCAGAAGTTCCTGACCATCAAGTCTGTCACCGTGAACGGCCTGTCCGTTGCGTTCACTGACGACCCAGCTGCTGAAGCATTCCGCTTCGACGTCCCCGCAACCGGGGACAACACGGTTACCATTACATACAATGGTCCGCTGACCGATACGATGATGGGGATTTACCCATCATATTACGAAATCAATGGGGAGAAGAAGGAGCTCATCGGGACCCAGTTCGAAACCACTTCTGCCCGCCAGGCTTTCCCATGTATCGATGAACCTGAGGCCAAGGCGACCTTCGATTTGGCCATCAAGTACGATGAACACGCTGGCGAAACCACGCTGGCGAACATGCCCGAAGTAAAATGCGAGGATGGCGTGCACTACTTCGCCACCACCAAGCGGATGTCCAGCTACCTGATTGCCTTCGCATTCGGCGAATTGCAGGGGAAGACGACCGAAACCAAGAGCGGCGTCAAGGTCGGTGTGTTCGGCACCAAGGCCCACGCCGCCAACGAACTCGACTTCGCCCTGGACATTGCCAAGCGCTCCATCGAGTTCTTCGAAGACTTCTACCAGACACCATACCCACTGCCACACTCATGGCAGCTGGCTCTGCCTGACTTCTCCGCGGGCGCGATGGAAAACTGGGGTCTGGTCACCTACCGTGAAGCGTACTTGCTCCTGGATCCAGACAACACCGCACTGCGCATGAAGCAGCTCGTTGCGACCGTGATTGCCCACGAACTGGCACACCAGTGGTTCGGGGACCTCGTCACGATGAAGTGGTGGGATGATATCTGGCTCAACGAAAGCTTCGCCAACATGATGGAATACGTGGCGATTGATGCCATCGAACCTGACTGGAAGATCTGGGAAATGTTCCAGACGTCCGAAGCCGTGTCCGCCCTCAACCGGGACGCCACCGATGGCGTGCAGTCCGTGCACGTTGAAGTGGAAGACCCAGCCGAGATTGATTCCCTGTTTGACGGCGCGATTGTTTACGCCAAGGGTTCCCGGATGCTGGTCATGGTCCGCGCACTCATCGGTAACGACGCTTTGCGGAAGGGACTCAAGGCCTACTTTGACGCCCACAAGTACGGCAACGCCAAGGGGGCTGACCTCTGGAGTGCGCTGGGCGCAGCTTCTGGCATCGACGTTGGGGCCATCATGCACGACTGGCTCGAACAGCCTGGTTACCCCGTCGTCTCCGCATCCGTTGTTGACGGCAAGCTGACACTCAGCCAGCAGCAGTTCTTCATCGGGGATGGCAAGGATATCGGCCGTCAGTGGCAGATTCCGCTGGAAAGCAACTACAGCGCGGCACCACAGATTATGGCTGACAAGACCATCGAACTCGGCGATTACAAGGAATTACGTGCTGCAGCTGGCAAGCCTTTCCGCTTGAACGTGGGCAACAACTCCCACTTCATCGTGAAGTACGACCAGACGCTGCTGGACGACATCTTGGCTAACGTTCAAGACCTCACGCCAATTGACGAAATGCAGACGCTCCAAGACCTGCGTTTCCTCGCTGAAGGCCACCAGGTTGCGTACGCTGACCTGGTGCCATTGCTGCCAAGCTTTGCCGGTGCCACCTCGACCATTGCCAACAACGCGCTGTACAGCATTGCTGGTTCCCTGCGCAAGTTCGTTGACCCCGACACGGAAGACGAAGCTAACCTGCGCCAGTTGTTCGGCAAGCTCACTGCGGACCAGTTCAAGCGCCTGGGCATGAAGCCCGTGGCTGGCGAAGTGCAGGATGACGAAATGGTGCGGCCAACCGTTGCTGACTTCGCCATCTTCGCCAAGAATGAAGACGCCATTGCTGCCGCGCACGAACTGTTCACGGTAAGCAAGGACGACCCAAGCACCTTGCCAGCCAGTGTGCGGCCAATTGTCCTGGCAAGCGAAGTGAAGAACTTCGGCACCCAGGCATTGTTCGACCAGCTGTTGCACGATTATGTTGCTAGCTCCGACCCAAGTTACAAGAGCAGCATTCGCGCCGCTTTGACCGGCACTAAGGACACCGAGTTCGGCGCGCAGCTTATTGCCAAGCTTGAAGATGCAGCAGTCATCAAGCCACAAGACCTGCGTGCATGGTACTACGGCTTGCTCGCCAACAACCACACCCAGCAGCAGGCTTGGGACTGGTTGCGCGGCGAATGGTCATGGCTCGAAGCCACGGTCGGGGGCGACATGGAGTTCACCACTTACATCACGGTGACCGCCAACGCCTTCCGTACCCACGCGCGTCTTGACGAGTTCAAGGCCTTCTTCGAACCAAAGCTGGACGTTCCTGGCCTCGGCCGTGAAATCCAGATGGACACCAAGGTGATTGAAGCCCGCGTGGCCCTGATTGACGCTGAGAAGGATGCCGTCCGTGCAGCCTTGCGTTAAGTTGAATTAAAAAATGGATGGTCTGCTCAAAAGGAGTGGGCCATCCATTTTTACATATCGAGGAGAATGAAAGTGAATAATATTGTGGTTAAACGCATCGACGCCAGCAATTGCGCTGCGCTGGCACTGCCTAACGAGCCGTTCCCATTGTTCGGCCGGCTCGTGGTTGAACGCGCAGATGGTCAGTGGCAGCACCGTGAAGAACTGTTTACGCAGACAACCACCCAGACCTTTCCTGATGAGCATTACCAACTGGCCGACATTGATGCGGCCGGGTTCGCCCTTGGTGCGTTCACGGCTGACGGCACCTGCATTGGCCTGGCCACCTATGCCTGGCGCTGGAACAAGTACCTGTACCTCGATGATCTGAAGGTGAACGGCGATTTTCGCGGCCAGGGGGTTGCAACCCAGCTGCTGGATGCCGCTAAACCATTGGCGCAGGCGCGCGGGGTGCGCGGGCTCACGACCATTGCCCAGGACAATAACCTAGGCGCCAACCGCTTCTACCTGCACTACGGCTTTCGCATCGGCGGGTTCAACACGGACGATTATCACTTCACCAAGCAGGTCGGCAAGGCGGATGTGTACTATTATTTCGACTTCTAACTGTGCGGTTTGTGCATGTAACTTAGAAACCGGAATCAAGAACGGTTTGAATGGGCAAATTCTGGGTCTTTTTGATCAATTTACTTGTATTTTTTGTGCAGACAAGATATACATGTAGTAGACGATTTTTATGAATTAATTAGTATACGTTGATACCTATTGGTGACCGGGGGACAGCCTGCACACTAGTGCGGGGCAGGGAGTGTACATGTATTACGAATTTCAGTTTGGCAATTTGTTTTTGTGTCTCGGCGTTATTTCGGTGTGCAAGTGGCTGCAAGATAAAATGACAGCGAGCAATGTGTCTCGTCAGCGTATCGATACCGTACTCGGAGCGCTGCTGCTGGCGGTGCTGGTCTTCCTGCACACCGAGGTGGTGACGTTCAAGACCTACACGCTGGGGGGCATCTCGTATGACTGGGTGTTCCTGAACATTCAGATTATTCTGTTCATTTTCATGGCGGTGACGGTGTCGTCGCGCATCGGGGCGGCTTATCTCACTGGGACCCTCGCGCTCTTTTACTGGGAGCGCGGCTTCTTCACCATGTGGCGCGGCTGGCTGTCGTTTTTTGCGGTGCTGGCACTGGCTTATGTTCTGTGTTATTACGGGACCATGATGCTGGAACACTACTGGCGCGTCTTGCCCATCGCCTTCATGATTAGCATTATTATCTGGTACACCGTTGGCCTCCAGATGCGGGGGGATACCTTCAGTGACTGGGCCATCAACTTCATCGCGTTCGCGCTGCAACTGCTGCTGGTCAATGCCTTCAACTTGCGACTGCGGCGGGATTACAGCCGGGAAATGACGCTGACTAAGCAGGCCACCCACGACGAAATGACGGGACTGCACAACTTCCGCGCCTTTTCGGCTGACCTGCATGACATTTACGCCACACGGGCGGACGCCACCAGTTATTTCGTACTGGTAACGATGGACATTGACCACTTTAAGCGCATCAATGACACTTATGGGCACTTGGTGGGTAACGATGTGCTGCACCAGACCGCGGGCGCACTTGCTGACCTGGTTCAGGATTACGGCGCTGGCAGTCGCGCGTACCGGACCGGTGGTGAAGAGTTCAGCCTGATTGTGCGTTTACCTGAACACGACGACCAGCAGATTAACGAACTCTGCCGCGTCATTCAGTACAACATCCGCAAGCAGTCGCTGCAAGTGGGCAACGACACGATTCACTGGACCGTGTCGATTGGGTGCAACTATGTCGACCAAGGCGACAGCGGGTACCTCGAAGTCTTCCGGCGAGCGGATAAGGACCTGTACAACTCCAAGGAAAACGGGCGCGACGCCATTACGGTGCACGGAGAATTGTTAGCTGAATAGACAATAAAAGCAGAACCGCGCGGGTTCTGCTTTTTCATTTGGTGTGGATATTTGCTGCTCTGCGCTTGCGCCGGTTCGTCAGCCACTTACGCAGGGGCAGGCGAATCTGGTTGAACAGTGCCTCGGACATGACGAACCCAACGGCTAGGGCAATAGCGATGGTCAGCGTTTTGACCAGCCCCGCCTGGGCCGCAGCCTCGCGTCCGAGCGTGAAGTCCTTCATGCTCATGTAGATAATCGCACCGGGCACCAGTGACACGAGACTCGGGATGTACATGACGTTGACCGGGGCCTTGACGATGAGGGCAGCGATGTTGGCGAGCACGCCAATGGTGATGGCGGCGAACAGGTTGGGGATGATGACCGAGTGCGTGGCGTTCGTCAGCAACACGTAGACGACCCAGGAGGCCGAGCCGGTGATGCCAGCTGGCAGCAGGGTGCGCTTGGGGATGTTCGTGATGATGCCGAAGCCAACACTGGAAGCGAAACTAACGACGGCGTGGATGAGAATGGCAATCATAGCGCACCTCCCGTAAGCAGGCGGATTAGGGTACCGCCAACGACGACGCCCCCGCCGATGGCTCCGGCCACGAGCACGGCGTCAATCGCCCGAACCGCACCCGAGATGGTCTCCTTGCCAATCAGTTCCCGCAGCGAGTTGGTGATGGCGACGCCGGGCACGAGTGGCATCAGCGCGCTAATAATGATGTTATCCGCGCTAGTGCCCCAGCCGAGCACTTGCAGCAGCATCGCCAGCGCGCCGATTGTGAGGCCACCCACCCCGGATGCAAAATAGGGCGTGCTGGTGTGGTTGTCGGCCCACATGGACGCCAAATAGCCGGCTATACCGACGAAAAAGGCCCAGGCGAGGTCGGCCCAAGTGGCCTTGAACAGCAGCATTGGGGCCACTGATACGAGCCCGGCACCGAAAATTTTCTGGGGCAAGGTGAAGTCCTTGTGCTCGTTTTCGATGCGGGCCACGCTGGAACAAAGGGTGGCGAAATCAATGTGGCCAGCCGTGAATTCACGGGACATGGAGTTGATGTCATCCACCTTGCGCAGGTTGAAGTTCTTCGTGCGAACTTTCACCAGGTGCGTATGCGTGCCGCTGTTCGCGTCCACGAAGACGGCGGTCATCGTGGCGTGGCAGGAAACAGGCACACCGGCCGCTTTGCCGATGTACTCAGCGGTATTCTCGACGCGGCTGGTTTCCGCACCGTTTTCCAACATGATTTTGCCCACCTGACCACAGAGGGCGATGACTTGTTTTTCGTTCGGCGTCATGGGTTGTTCCTCTAAGCATATGTATTTTACTTGGTACCTCGTCTAGTTTAGCCGCGTGCGCCCGGCTGTGCAACAGGGCCGTGAGCAGGTGCTTGCGGGTGGTGAACACACTTGGCGGACACTTTTGCAGCAACGTCCTTGCAAAGTATGTAAAAGGTGTTAATATTAAATGCACAGGTTAATTACAAAATTACAGGAGCGCAAACATGACCAATTTAGAAGCGAATAAAAAAGCAGTCACCGCCTTTTACGACCTGATGTTCAATCAGGATAACCCGACACTGGCGGTGAGCAAATATGTGGGGGCGACCTACACCCAGCACAACCCCGGCGTGGGCGACGGTAAGGTGGCGTTCATCGCCTACTTCGAGCGCATGGCCCGTGAGTATCCGGGCAAGCACGTGACCTTTAAGCACGTGGTGGCCGAGGGCAATTTGGTGGTGCTGCACTGCCTGCAAGAATGGCCGGGTATCGATGACTATGCGGGGATGGATATTTTCCGCCTCGATGATCAGGGCAAGATTGTCGAGCACTGGGATGTGCTGCAAACCATCAGTGGCACGTCGCTAAATGGCCACGGGATGTTTTAGCCCGGTCAAGATGTTACCATTAAATTAACAACAGTTTAAGCACGCACACCAACAGGAGGTAGCGCATGATTGAATTTCAACATATCCAAAAAGACTATGAAAATGAGACGGCGCTGCAGGACCTGTCGCTGACCGTCCAATCGCACGAGTTGTTCGTGCTGGTGGGACCGTCGGGGAGCGGGAAAACGACGCTGCTCAAGACGGTGAACCGGCTCGTGGTGCCGACTTCCGGCCAGGTGCTGCTCGACGGCCAGGACGTGGCGGCGGGCAATCTGCAGACGCTGCGACAACATATTGGCTACGTGCTCCAGAGTAGTGCGCTGTTCCCGAACATGACGGTGCAGCAAAATGCCGGGGTCCAGCTGGAAGCTCTCGGCTGGCCTAAAGACAAGATTGCCGCGCGCGTGCGAGAGTTACTGGCGCGGGTTGACCTGGATCCTGCTATCTATGCAGGCCGCATGCCCGCCGAACTTTCTGGTGGGGAAGCGCAGCGGGTGGGCATTGTCCGCGCGCTTGCGGGTAAGCCCAACCTGATTCTGATGGATGAGCCGTTCTCCGCGCTGGACCCCGTCTCTAAGCGCCAGCTGCAAGACCTCATCTTGAAGCTGCACGCCGAGACGCACACCACCGTGATTTTTGTCACCCACGACATGCAGGAGGCGGTGCGGTTGGCTGACCGGCTGGCCGTGATTCATGCAGGCCAGCTGCAGCAGGTGGGCACTCCAGAAGAGATTCTGCAGGCACCGGCAACGGATTTTGTGGCCAACTTCTTCGCTAGTGTTGACAACGGGCAGAGCCTGGCCCAAGTTGTGGCGGCAGGGCTCGGCTCAGTTGATACGGCGGCAACGGCCACAGAGCTACCAGCCAGCGCCACAATCTACACCTGGGCGCAGTTGTTACGTGAGGATCCCAACCAGAACGTGCGGGTGGGTGCGCGTGTGCTCGTACCTGCAGACTTGATTAGTTACCTGGCGCAGATGGGCAAGGAGGAGAATGATGCTTAACCAAACACTACATTATGTGCAAACTAACGGGCACGAAATCCTTCTGGCGCTGCTGCAGCACATCGAGGTCGCGCTCATTGCCACGGTGATTACCATCGTCATTGCCATTCCGCTGGCGATTGCGTTGATGAACCACCGGCGGGCGGGGGAATTCGTCCTGCAGGTGGCCAGCGTGATTCAGACGATTCCCAGCCTGGCAATTTTGGGGCTGCTGATTCCGTTCGTTGGGATTGGGACGGTGCCGGCCGTCATCGCCCTGGTGCTGTACGCCATCATGCCGATTTTTCAAAACACGTATGCCGGGCTGACGAATATCGACCCATTATTGATTGAAGCGGCAGACGCAATGGGCGTTTCGCGGCGCTACAAGTTGCTGCGGGTCCAGATTCCGCTAGCGATGCCGATGATTCTGTCCGGGATTCGTATCGGGGTCGTCATGATTATCGGGACCGCCACGCTCGCCGCCTTGATTGGTGGTGGGGGCCTCGGGACGTACATCCTCCTTGGGATTCAGAGCAACAATAATGCGGCACTGCTCGTCGGGGCCATACTCGCCGCTGCGCTCGCCCTGGTGGCCAGCTGGGTCATCAAGGTTCTCAGCCATGTTTCCGGTAAGCACATCCTGATTGGCCTGGTGGCGCTGCTGGTCGCTGGTGGCGGGGCGTATGGCGTTCACGCGCTGACGCGGCCCGCAACGGAAAACATCACCATCGCGGGCAAGATGGGTGGGGAACCCGAAATCCTCATTAACATGTACAAGGACTTGATTGAAGACGATAATCCGCACGTACAGGTGACCCTGAAGCGGAACTTCGGTGGCACCAGTTTCCTATTCAAGGCGCTCAAGGCCAAGCAGATTGACATTTATCCAGAATTTACCGGGACCGTGTTGCAGTCACTGGTGCAGACCGACAAGAACGTGTCGGCGAACCCGGCGACCGCCTACACGGACGCCAAGAACCTGCTTCGCCAGCAGTTCAACATGACGTTGCTTAAACCCATGGCCTACCAGAACGGTTACGGGCTGGCGGTGACCCAGGCGACGGCAAAGAAATACCACCTGAAGACGGTGCATGATTTGATTAACCACCCTGAACTGCGTGCCGGTTTTGATCCCGACTTCTACCAGCAACACGACGGGTATCCGGGGCTGAAGCAGGCGTACGGCTTGCACTTCAACAAGGTGCGGACCATGGAGCCGTCTTTGCGCTACGAGGCCCTCGCCCAGGGCAACCTGGACGTGACCGATGCGTACACGACCGACCCGCAGCTGCGTAAGTACAACCTGGTGGTGCTGGAAGATAACCTGCGATTCTTCCCGCCCTACCAAGGCGCGCCGCTGATGCTGACGAGTTTTGCTCAGGCGCACCCGGGCGTGGTCAAGAGTCTGCGCCGCCTTGCCGGCAAGATTAGCACCAAGGACATGCAGGAGATGAACTACGAAGTGACGGTCAAACACGAGAAGGCGGCGACCGTGGCGCGGCGGTACCTGCTCGAAAACCATATTTTGGAGGCGAAGTAGCGATGAAGTATTCGCACAAATTAAGTGATGCCGTGCACATTCTGGCGTTCGTGGCGATTAACCCGGCTAATGATCTGTCCAGCGCGGTGATTGCCAGCAGTGTGCAGTCCAACGCGAGCCAGATTCGGCGGCTGATGTCGCAGCTGGTCAAGGCGGGTCTGCTGACGAGTCAGCCGGGCAAGGTTGCGGTCAGTCTGGGCCGGGATGCCCGCGAGATTACCCTCTTTGATGTTTACGCTGCCGTCGAAGACTACCGGCACTTGATCCACGTAGACGAAGACACGAATCCGCTCTGCCCGGTTGGTGGCAACATCCAGGACGTGCTCAACGGGGTGTACGCTGATGTGCAGGCCCAAGCGGAGGCAGCGATGCGCCAGACGAATTTGCAGCAAATCATTGATGCGTTGGTGGCAGCGCAGAAGGCCAAAATTCAGGAACCTTAAGTTTGCAGGTTATGGTATAGTTATAATTAACTAATTTTTCTGAAAGAAGCCTGACATTGAACAGCCATTCCGACCAACCGCAACCATCGATTTTTACCCGCAACACGATTTTGATTCTGTTCGGGGCCTTTAGCTACCAAGCAGCGTCCATGCTGATGAACCCGCTGATTGTGGGGTTCACTCACAGCCTGGGGGCCAGTGCGGTGCTGGCCGGCATGATTGCCGCGATGATGAATTTCGTGTCGCTACTATTCCGACCGTTTGCGGGGCAGTTAACGGACACGGTGTCTAAGTACAAGCTGGCGTTCATTGGTGGCGGATTGCTTTTGCTGGCGAGTGTCGGCTATGCGGTTGCGATTGCGCCGTGGATGATTGCGCTGTTCCGCATTGCCAACGGGATTGGTTTTGCCCTTTGCTCTGTCTGCATGGCGACCTGGCTGTCGGGTATGTTGCCGCGAAATAAAGTCGGCATGGGCATGGGCTACTACGGGATGATGAATGCCCTCGGGATGGCCATCGCTCCCGCCCTCGGGATTTTCGTCTACAGCCACTTCAGTTACCGCATTGCGTTCCTGTGCGCGACGGTGTTCAGTGCCATCTTGCTCATACTGATTCAGTTTGTGCTCGACCGCGGATTGCCGCTGCAGACGGCGGTGCAGGGGGGCAAGCACAAATTACGCATCGTGCAGCCCAAGGTCATCCCGGTGGCCATCATCATCATGCTGCTGTCGATTCCGTACTTCGCCACGCAATCATACATTGTGGAATACGTAGCGGCGCGGCACTTGCACGTGGCGGTAGGGAGTTTCTTCATCATCTACGCCGTCATTCTGCTTGTAATGCGGATTGTGCTCAAGGATTACTTCGACCGCGTGCCGTTCAAGTGGTTCCTGCTCGCCGGAACGATTTGCGATTTGATTGGGATGGTTGGGCTGATGAATCTGTACAACATCTGGATGATGATTCTGGCCGCGGCCGGTCTGGCTGGCGGGTACGGTCTGATGTACTCGGTTTGCCAATCCACGGCTTTGCTCGTGGCGCCGATGGAGGAACAGGGGCTGGCGAACAGCACGTTCTACATCGGCATGGACACGGGGATGGTGCTCGGGCCAATCATTGGCGGCTTCCTGTACGGTTACCTGCCGTACAGCATGTTCTATCCGGCGCTGATGCTGGTCGTGCCGATTACGGCGATTGTGTACCTGATTTTTCGCAAGCAACTCCAAGTCTAAGTGATATATGTAAGGACGTGCCCGTTCAATTTGCGGGGACGTCCTTTTTTGTGGTTAAAATCTTGCCAGATTGGTATACGTTACAAATGTAGTTATCAAAACCGTTTACAGCTAGTATCGAATACTATATAGTTTGATTATCAAAATATTTGTGAGGATAACCAAATGAACGACAAAATTGCTGTGATTGTGGATTCCGGATCCGACGTACCACCTAGTGTGCTCAGTGCCAACCAGAACGTGGCGGTGGTGCCACTGACGGTGACGTATGGCGGCCGCGACTATCACGACGGCGTGGACCTGACGCCGACGGAATTTTACACCCATTTGCGGGGTGCTGACGAATTGCCCCAGACGGCCAGTCCCGCACCGCTAGCGGTGGAGGAACAGATGCGCGCGCTGTTCGCCCGCGGCTACACCCACATTCTCGGGGTGACGATTTCCAGTGCCCTGTCCGCCACGCACCAGACGTTCAAGCTTGCGGCACAGGAATTCCCGGACGGTAAGGTGACCATCATGGACACCAAGAGCATCGGGATTGGTAGTGGGTTGCAGGCCGTCTACGCGCTGGAATTGATTGCGGGCGGCATGCAGTTCACGGATCTCGTGGCGCGGGTGGCGGCGTCAATTGCGAAGAGCCACGTGTACTTCTACGTGCCGACGCTGAGTTACCTGCAGGCGGGTGGGCGCATCGGCCGAGTCGCGGGGTTGGTCGGCAGTGTACTGAAGATTAAACCGGTCATTTCCTGCGGACCGGACGGTGTGTACTATGTGGTGCACAAGACGCGCTCGGAAGCTAAGGCGATGGCGAAAATGGTGCAACAGGTCAGCGATGACTTGGCCGGCGGCTGCGGGCGCATCGGGGTGGCGAACGGCGACAACCTAGAATTGCAGGCGACTGTGGCCGCAATGCTCGAGCAGGCTACGGGGCGGGCAGTGGATTACCAGGGCGACATTTCCCCATCGCTCGGGGTGCACACGGGGCCGGGACTGGTCGGCATTGGCGTGCAGATTGATTAATAGATAGAAAATGGCGGCCGCACATGCTTGTGTGACCGCCATTATTGTATTTACTTACCAGCCGCCGGAGAACCCGCCGCCCCCGGACGAGCCACCACCGAAACCGGAGCCACTACCGAAGCTGTCGCCGCCACTGGCCGCCGCGCTCCCGGTGTAACTAGCGGCAACCCACAATGGCAGGTCGGCCCCCGGGTTGCGCTGCTCGTGTGGGTGCTCGATGAAGTGCAGGATGGCGTTCCAGGTGCGGACCTGGTTCTTCGGCGTCAGCTTCTCCGCATCCTTCTTGCGGACGTTGCTGATGAACTCCGCCCAGACCTCTGCTTGCCACGTGACGGTGAGGTTCTTATCCTTGGCCCAACTCGCGAAGTTCGCGGTGTACTGGCCGTAATCGTCGTAGTGCAGGGCCGCTTGCGTGTTGGCGAAGGCCGCCACGGCAAACAGGTCGTGCATGCCAATCAGTTTGTAGGTTGGACACTGCAACGTGGTGACCCCGTAAACGTAGGTGGGGTAGGTGGTGGTTGTGTCGTTACGCTCCAGTAGTTGCACCAGATTGTCCTTGATGTAGGCCGCGAAGTCTTCATGCAGTTGCTGCTTGATCTCCATCGGACCGGTCCAAGGCGCCTTGAGACTGTTAAAGAAGCGTTTTTGCTCATCTGCGGGCAGACTGTGCAGCAGCGTCATGTCACTAGTTAACTCATGGTCGCTCTGAGCGGCAGTGAGCAGGCGGTATTGCCGCCGGGCGTGGCGCCAGCTGAACCAGAGTAGCCAGATTAAGGCAATCAGCACGAGACCGCCGAGGACACTGCTGACGATGATGACCGCGCGTTTGTGTGCGGCGCGCTTCGCCGCGATGCCACTGGGCGTCAAGATGTCTGCTTTGTGCGTGCGCATTTGGTGGTCGATATTGGCGACAATCAGGCTCGTGGCCGCATCGTAGCGCTTCGCCTTCAGGTCAGTTTTCACTGCGCGCGTGATGATGTCACTCATCGCGCCATCCGGCATTGCACTTTCCAGGCCGTAGCCAACCTCGAGGCCATACTTGCGGTTGTTCAGGTCGAGGACAAAATAGAGGCCGTTATCCCAGCCTTTTTCGCCGATGCCCAGTTGTTCAAAGCGGGTGGCTTTGAACTCATCGATGCTATCACCGTGGGGCAGCTTGTAGTAGGTCTCGACGACCAGCCGTGGGTGCCCAGGCAGTTTGCTCCAGCCCGTTTCGCTCAGCTGGTCAATTTGGCGCATGGTGCGGGTACTCAGCACGCCAGCGTGATCATTCACCCATTTGTTCGACTTGGCTGCCGTGTTTTGTCCCGGCAGTATTAACCCTGCTAGTCCCAGCAGTAGTGCGAACCACCCCAGCATTCGCAACAGCTTCTTCTTCATGCTAATCCTCCTGCAGCGCAATCCCAGATGCGCCTTTGATAGATTAATTATCCCACGAAAACGAATTCAGGCATGCGACTTTGGGCGGATTTTTCGCCGCAACGCAAAAGCCCGCAGACTATACCGCGGGCTTTCGTGAAAGTTGGGTTGTTATGCGAGCTGAATCACCTGGTCGAAGCGGGCCTTTTCCGCGTCGCTGATGTGGTGGGCCACTGCAATCACGGTCTGATTGCTCCGGAAGAATTCCTGGTTAATGGCCGCCGTCAGTTCCTCATCCAGCGCGCTCGTTGCCTCATCGGCTAGTAAGACCGGCCGCTGGTGCAGGAAGGCGCGGGCGATTTCGACGCGTTGAATTTGACCGCCAGACAGGTTGGCACCAGATTCGCCGACGTTGTAGTCGAGCCCCTTTTCGGCCACCAAGTCGGCGAGTTGGGCGCGGATGCACGCCGCGTTAATCTCCGCGTCGCTGAACTTGCCGCCAAGGGTGAGGTTGAAGCGTAGGGTGTCGGCGAACATGAACGGGGTCTGCTTGATGAGGGCGAAGTTATCACTGACGGTGGCTGGACTCAAAGACGCGGCGTCTTGGCCGTCAATCTGGTAGGAACCGGCCGTCAGCGGAATTTGGCGCATCAACGCGTAGAGAATCGTTGTTTTACCGAACCCAGATGGCGCCTGGAGCAATAACTTGGTGCCTGGGGCGACGTTGAGGTTGAGGTGCTGCACGATTTGCTTGTCTCCGCGCATGAGTGTAACGTCTTGAAGTTGCAGGCCGGTAAAGGTAGGGGTTGGTTGCGCAGAACCTGCATCGGGTGTCGTTTTTTCTGCTGCCCGGACCCGTGCCCGAATTTTCGTGGTGGTGTTGCGCTTGTTGATGGCATCCAGCGCCTGCAAAATTGGATTCATGATGTAGTTTGATAGCTGGACGACCCCGATGAAGGCCGCCACGGTGCTGGCGCCGGCAATGATGCGCATGGTCCCGACTGCAAACGGCAGGATGATGCCGAACGTCATGATGAAGGTGTTCATGATGATCTCCGTGTGGTTGATGAACACGTTCATGCCGCGCAGGGAATTTTCCAGCTGCGTGCTGGCCTCATTGATGCGCGTCTTCGTGACCGCATTGGCGTGATAGGTCCGCACGGTGTCTAGCCCGGTGAGGATGTCCTTGATGTAGCTGGTGTAACGGCCATTTTCTTGTGACCACTGCTCAGAGCGCCGTTCGATTGGACCCTGCGTGAGGGCGGAAATACCCATGGGTACGAGGGAGGCGATGCAGAACACTAGGGCGGTGACCCAATCGAAGTAGATGCCACCGGCGATGGCAAAGATGGCGGTCAACGTCATTTCGATGATGGTCAGCTCAGTTTCCACTCCGTTGGTTTCCAGTAGCTTCAGGTCGTTAGTCATGAACGACAGCGTAGTCCCGTTGTTGTCGGGCAGCGGATCACGGTCAACAATCTGGGCCGTCATGATGTTTTTGACCCGTAAGTTGACGCGGCGAATAATCGTTGCGCGCAAGGTTGCGTGCAGGTAGTTGACGACGCTGAAGGCTGCGTACCCAACCACCGCGACCACGGCAATCCGCGCGAACTGCGCCATGTTGCCGTCCGTGGCGACGGCGATGAAACTGCTCATTGCCACCGCGAAGAAAACATTTTGGCCCGCAACGAAGAGGTCGAGGACCCCGAGCAGGCAGACTTGGAATTTGTTACCATAACGCCAAATAATCATTGTCAAACTTCCCTTCAAGTGCAGAGCGGATTTGCTCTGCCTATGTAGTATCGTGCAAGCAGATCTAATTTACTTGCTGATGACCACAGTGTAATTGGGTACGAACGGGACCTATGCAATATTTTCGAATTCGAAAAATGAGTTTCATCTGCAGTTCGTACACGTTAATATGAGGTGTACACAAAAAGGGGGACGTAAAATGGCCGTAAAAATCGTGCAAAGTTATGGCGCAACAGCAAAAGAGATTCGTCTGAGCAAGGGCATGACGCTCAGTGATATTGCGGATGACCAGCTGTCGGTGGGGACGATTTCCAAGTTTGAATCTGGTCAGAGCGACCTGACCGTCACCCGTTTTGTGCACCTACTGGAGAAGTTGTGGACGACGCCGGAAGAGTTCATCTACCGCTATTTCGAAGACGACAGCGGCTTTGACCTGAACGGTTACCGCACGATGGGCCTGATGCTGGAGCGCTTCATGCCGCTGGCGCAGAACTTTGAAGTGGAAGAGGGCACGTCAATGGCCGAAATGTCGACGCGGCTTCTACCCATTATGGATAAGGTGACCGAGCTGGCCCAGAACGCGCAGGACAAGGTGGGCAAGTTGGTGCTGCCGTTTTGGCAAGTGATCAGCAGTTACTTGCTCGCGCGTGTGAGTGGCAACGAGAACCTGCAGCCGCACCCAAAGTTCGTGCACGAGGCCATCACGTACTTCCGTCAGCTGGACACCTGGGGCGAATTCGACATCTACATGTTCTCCGGTTTTGCGCTGGGGATGACCGATGACCAAGGGCTGGAACTGTTTAAAACGTTGCAGAAACGCGCCCGCAAATATTTGCAGTTCCGTTCTGAAAGCGACCTGTTGTTTCGCGTGACGGAAAACCAGTTTAATATTGCCATGAGTCGGCAGAATTACGCTGCTGCCAAGTATTACTTGGACACGTTCGCGGCGAACTTACAGTACAGCCGCAATGCCAATAACAATATTGCGTGGCTATTCGATCGGGGTTGGTACAAATTGCGTGCGGGCCAGCCGGAAGCGGGGGTCAAAGATATGCAGCAGGCACTAACCGTGGTGCGGTTTTTGGGATTAGAGGACAAGAATGCTGACTTTAGCCACCGCTTCAACTTTCTGACTAGTCAGCCGGCAGGTGCGGACTGGCAGGTGACAAGTGTGTACTTCCAGTAGGCACAAAAAACGGGGCGGACAATTGTTGTCCGTCCCGTTAATTTTAAAATAGCCCCATAATCAGGACACCGACCACGGGCACCACTAGTGCGGGCAGGAGGTTGAGCGTGCTGATTTTTTTGATGTTCAAGATGGTCAGGCCGCTGGTCATAATCAGAATGCCGCCGACAATCGAAACCTCGGTGATCATCGTGTTGCTGATGGCGCCTTGGAGCAGCGTGGCGATGAGGTAGATGCCGCCTTGCCAGCAGAACAGCACGGGCGCGGCGAGTACCATCCCCACGCCAAACGTCGACGCTAGCACCATCGAGGTCACTCCGTCCAGCATCCCGTTGGTCAGTAGCATCGTGATGTCGCCGGTCATCGCCGCCTCAATCGGGCCCACAATCGAGAGGGTGCCGATGCAGTAGAGCAAAATCCCGGTGGACAGACCCTGCTGCAAGCCGGATTCTTTTTTGGCGAAGCGGTTTAGCAGGTTGTTGAAGTGGTCGTCAATGTGCAATGCCTGGCCGATAAGGGCACCGATGGCCAGGCTGACGATGAACAGGACGGGGTAGTGACTCTTCACCGCCGCAGAATAAGCGGTTTTGATGCCGATGAAGAGGGCCGCCAGCCCCATCGCGGTCATCATTGCTTTGTGGTATTCCTTTTTGAGCCCCTTGCCCAGTAGTGCGCCGATTAGACTACCGGCGATAATCATGCCGGTGTTGAATAGTGTGCCTAACATGTCTTGTCCTCCATTTGGCGAAAGTTGATGTTTCCATGATAAACCTTCTAGTAGCTGGAGGGTCAACGAATTATTTAACCGGCACCAGAATTTCGGTCAGGTAGTCGGCGGGATCGGCAGAGATGTAGTGGTCGATGATGGTGCGTTCCACCGCGTCGCCAGTGACAGTGAGATTTTGCGCCGCAATGTACGCCAAGATTTTGCGATAGCGTGGGGCATTCACCTGGTGGTCGCCGTTGTACACGATGCGCACGAACTGACCTGCGGGGATGCTGAGGGCACTTGGCGCGGTGGCGGTCATGAAGATGCTGCTGAAGGTGGCGAATTTGCCATTCAGCAGGTTGTCCTGGCTGATAGTGAGGCCAATGTTGCCGATGAACAGGTTGTCGGGTTCGCCGCTGTCATTGCCGAGCTGACGTAGGGCAAGCTCAATCTCGCTGTTGGTGTGGATTTGGTCTTGCAGGAGCACGATTGGTTCGCGCGGACGGCTAATTAGCTGCGGCTGATCGAGTGCCGTGATGTTGCGTGCCTTGTGGATGGCGTCAATGCGGGCTTCAAAGCGGGCGGCGGTGTGCTGTAGCGCCTTGATTTGGGCCTGCGTGGCGGCGAGTTGATTGGTCAGTAGGCTCAAAAAAGCGTCCAGATTGCGTGCGGCCAGATGTTGTTTGATTTCCTTGATGGGAATACCCAGGGTCCGCAGGTAGTGAATCGTGTTCAGAAGTTCGAACTGGTCGGCCACGTAATAGCGGTAGCCGGTGCGCGCGTCGGTGCGGTGAGGGGCAAACAGCCCGATTTCGTCATAGTAGCGCAGCGTCTTGACGGGGATGTGGTGCAACTGGCTCATCTGGCCGATGGTGAATTCAGGTGTGTGCGCAACATTAGACATGGCGTTTCCTCCGCATTTTTCTTCTGTTATTGCACGTTTGCGACCTTAGTCTAATATTAATATTCTTGTACATATGCTAATCTCAATAGTTGGGGATTATGACGAAGTGGAGTACATACGTTCATGAATGATATTTTTAACTATCAGCGGTTGATTAACCGGATTGAAATCCTGATATTACTAAGCTTAGCGGTCTTCGGAACGCCGGGCCTATTTATTCTCGGCGCCGTCAGCATTGCGGTTTTCCTGATGGCCAAAGTGCTGGTGATGCGGCGCTATCCCCGGGGGCTAAAATTTATTTTATGCCTGGCGTACCTGACCATCATGGTGATGCAAATCGTCTTCTTCGCGTCTGCCATGAGTCCGGTATTGACCGTTGAGGCCGTGGTGGTGCGCCTGCTTGCGGCCATCTTCTTGCTAGTGCCGTTCATGGTGGAATTCCTGGTGACGCGCACGAACAACGACCGGTTCTACCTGCCGAAACTCGGGCAGATGGCGACGATTAGTTTCGCGGAGTTCAAGCAAAATGAGGCGCGATTGCGGCACGCACTTGCGGGGGCCGACCGGGTGAAGAATATTTTGTCGGTGGATAACGTCAAGGACATCATGTCTGACCTGCACCGGCACAGCGCGACCCGCTACATCAATGAAGGTTCACTCAGCCAGGATTATTTCCTGCGGGCGGAAGAAAGTTTGACCGATCCATTCTTGTACCTTGTGATTTCTAACACTGGTAGCCCGGCCAGTGAGCTGATTTCATTGTTCACGCAGAAGCAGTTCAACCACGCGTCGCTCAGTTTCGATGCGGACCTCACGACCATCATCAGTTACAACGGGGGCGAACGCGTCTATCCACCGGGTCTGAATCCAGAAATGGTGGAGGAATTCCATAAAAAAGCGGATGCTTCCGTGCTCGTGTACCGCCTGCCCGTGACGCGCGCGCAGAAGGAGAAGGTACTGAACACGATTCGCGAGATTAATCTGACTGGCAGTGCCTACAACATTCTCGGTCTCGTGACCAAGCGTTCAATGCGCCAAAACATCATGTTCTGCTCGCAGTTTGTCTACAAGATGCTGCAGGTGGCGGGCGTTGACTACTTCCAGAAGAAGCCCGGTGATGTGCGGCCGACCGATTTTGTCGAGCTCGATTACCACCGGCAGCTGCAGTTTGTGACGGAGATTCGTTTCTGAAGAATTAGGCACAGCTTACGCACCATTAGTGGATAGGTATATACTAATCTGTGAATAACTGAAACTAAGGTCCTGATAGTTGTGCACAGTTTATTAATTATTATTTACCTGTTGGTCGCCGGCGTTGCGTCGGGACTCACCAGCTCCATGGCAGGCATGGGCTCGATCTTTTCGTACCCAGTGCTGCTGAGTCTTGGGGTGCCGCCGGTGAACGCGGACGTGACGAATACCGCCGCGCTGATTTTCACCGGTGTTGGTGCCGGTGCGTCATCGACCAAGGAGCTGCGCCACGAACCGCGCATGACCCTGCAGGTGGCGCTCACTAGCTTGGTCGGCGGTATCGTCGGTAGTTACATTCTGGTCAAGGCGCCGGCGTCTTCCTTTGAGAAAGTGGTGCCGTTCATTATTGCCTTTGCCGGGATTCTGATGGTGGTCGCAAACCGGCGGCCGGTGCAGGCGCGTGCGCACGTGCTGACGGGCTGGCAACAGTTCGGCCGCCTGGTGGCCATCTTCGGGGTGGGCCTGTACATTGGCTACTTTGGCGCTTCGGCGGGAATCATTCTGCTGGCACTGCTTTCGGTGACCAATAATCTGCCGTTTCCCGTTAATAACGCGATTAAGAACTTCTCCTCGCTGCTGACGAATATTATTTCGTTAATCATCTATGCCTTTAACACCAAGGTGTACTGGCAGTACGTGCTGCCGCTCGGGATTGGTTTTTTCATCGGTGGCTACATCGGGCCAATCTGGTTCCGTCACATTCCGGCGCGCTTATTGCGGTCGGCGATTGCTATCGGGGCGTTCGTGTTGGCGGGGTACCTGTTCGTCACGGCATACTTCGGGTGAACTGGTTATCAACAAGTTAATAAGTTTGGCGCGCGACGGTATGCACAGATGACTTCTGGGCGTATCGTTTTTTAGTGCATCACTGAACTTACATAACTTTTACACCATGTGGTACTAACCTTTACGTGGTCATTACATTTACTTGCTAGGCTGGAAATATAGAAAAATTCATACGGGTGCAAGGAGTAATGGTGATGAACGAAGATTTTACGCAAAAATTACGGGCACTCGAAATGCAGTTCCTGGAGCTCGGAATGATGGTGAACGTGGCGGTCTACCGTGCTGTGCAGGGATTCACGAACCACGATAAGCGGCTGGCGGCGGAAGTGATTGCCGGCGATCAGCAGGTGAATGCGCGCCAGATGCAGCTGGAACAAAAATGTCTGGAGCTAATTGCGCTGGGGAAGCCAATGGCTAGTGACTTGCGGCAGGTAGTGGCGGCAATGAAATCAAGCAGTGACCTCGAACGAATTGGGGACCACGCGGTGGCGATTGCCAAAGTGACGTTGCGTATGCCGGACACCCCGCGTGTGTTCGCCATCGAAAGCCAAATTGGCGCAATGTTTGCGGTGGTGCGCCAGATGCAGGACGGGGTGCTGGACGCGTACGTGCACGTGGACGCCCATGGTGCGCGGCGCGTGGCCGCACGCGACCACCGCGTGAACCGCGACAAGACCGCCATTTACCGTGCGAGCCTGGAATGGATGTTGCAGAATCAGGATGCGGTGGAGCTTGGGCCGGATTACTTGCAGGTTGCCACTTACCTCGAGCGCATTGCCGATTATGCCACCAATGTATGTGAGCGGATTGTGTACCTGCAGACGGGCAAGGTGGTTGAGTTGAATTCGAGCACGGATGACGATGATTTTTAGCAACAGACTGCAGGCAGGCCGGCAATCCGATTGGGGTTGCCGGAATTTTTTTGTAATTTACGTTGACAAGTGTAAACGACGGGCGTAGTATCATAAATGAGGATGACAGTTGTAAACGAAAGGCGGAATCAGCATGGCAGTGAACGCAACGGACATGACCCCCGCAGAATGGGAAGTCATGCGCATTATTTGGACAAAGGGCAGCTTGGGCAGCAGTGAAGTGATTGCGGCAATTCAGGCCAAGCGCGAGTGGACGGAATCAACCGTCAAGACCTTGCTGCGGCGTTTGGTGAAGAAAGGCATGCTCGCCACTGAGGCGGACGGGCGCAAGTTCATCTATGTCGCCCAGATTGACGAGAAGACGGCGATGAACGAAACGACGACCGACTTGTTCGATCACCTGTGTGCGATGAAAAAGGGTGCAGTGATTAATAATTTAATCGCCCACACCGAACTGAGTCAAGACGACATCCGCAGCATGCAGGCCATGCTTGCAGCCAAGTTGCCGGACGCACCCAAGCAGGTAGCGTGCGACTGCTTAGGGCCCGAAGATGGCTGCTGCGCGATGTAAAGGAGAGTGGTAATTATGCGGATTTTAGTATTAATCATTGGCATCATCATTATCGGTCTCATTGTGTGGTGGTTCTTCGGGAAGCACGAGGCCGAAAGCGCGGCGGCAACTATGACTGGCGCTACACAAACCGTGGACGTCACGGTTAAGGGCGGTTACTCGCCCGAAGTGGTTGAGCTGAAGCAGGGCGTGCCCGCAACGCTCAACTTCACGCGCACCGACCCGTCCACCTGTTTGGACCACGTGGTATTCCCTGATTTCGGGATTAACCGCGAGTTACCCAAGGGTGAAACGGAGAGCATCACGATCGACACCAGCAAGCCGGGCGAATACGGCTGGGCTTGCGGCATGGACATGTTCCACGGCAAATTAATTATTAAATAGCAGACAAATATGGAGGATTTCAACATGACAACAGCAAAGCAGAACGTAAACGTCGAGGTCGCCGGGGGTTACAATCCGGAAAGGGTTGAATTGCAGCAAGGCGTGCCCGCAACCATCACCTTTAACCGCACCAACGCGCAGGGGTGTTTGGACGTGGTCCACAGCACCGACTTAGGGTTCAACACCGACCTGCCACTGAACCAGCCGCAGACGGTGACGGTACCCACGGACAAGGCCGGTGAATTTAGCTTCAGCTGCGGTATGGACATGTTCTTTGGTAAGGTCATCGTTAAGTAAGCACGGCCGGAAAGTGGGGGAATAAATATGTCAGTGACAAAACGCTTCTGGATTGCGCTAATCCTGTCCATTCCGATGGTTGTGAACATGCTGCTCATGCCGTTTGGCGTCATGATTCATGGCAGTGAGTGGGTGCAGCTGGTCTTGACCACAATTATTATGATTGTTGCCGCCGGGCCGTTCATCACCAGTGCCTGGGCTTCCTTTAAGAAGCACCATTCCAACATGGATACACTGGTTGCAATCGGGACGGTCACCGCGTACGTCTACAGTATTTACGCAATGGCGACTAGTCAGCCCGTGTTCTTCGAGAGCGCTGCGTTCGTGATTACGTTCGTCTTGCTCGGCCAAGTCTTCGAGGAGCGCATGCGCAACAACGCATCGAGTGCCGTGGAGAAGCTGGTAGATTTGCAGGCCAAGGACGCGGAGGTCGTGCGCGCCGGCCAAGTTGTCCGTGTGCCACTGGCTGAAGTGGTTGCCGGCGACATTATCCGCGTGCGGCCAGGCCAGAAGATTGCGGTCGACGGGGAAATTGTTGATGGGACTTCAACCATCGACGAGTCCATGGTGACTGGTGAAAGTATGCCGGTGACCAAAAAGGCCGGCGACAAGGTGATTGGCGCCACCATCAACGGCACTGGGACCTTCACGTTCCGCGCCGAGAAGGTGGGGGATGCCACTCTGCTGGCCCAGATTGTGGAAATGGTGAAGAAGGCGCAGACCAGCCACGCGCCAATTCAGAAGTTGACGGACAAGGTTTCTGACATTTTCGTCCCTGCCGTCATGATTATTGCGCTGGCCACCTTCCTCATTTGGTACGTCTTCCTCGGCGCGACGGTTGCCAGCAGCCTGATTTACGCGGTTTCTGTGGTTGTGATTGCCTGCCCATGTGCTCTCGGGCTAGCAACCCCAACTGCGCTCATGGTCGGTACCGGCCGGGCGGCGAAGATGGGGATTCTCATCAAGAACGGTGAAGTACTCGAACGCGTGAACGACATTGATACGGTCGTCTTCGACAAAACCGGGACGATTACGGTGGGGAAGCCTGCTGTGACCGATATTATTGGGGATGCGGATCAAGTGCTGCGCGTTGCGGCTAGCCTTGAAGCAGCCTCTGAGCACCCGCTGGCCGCGGCCATCACTGCCCGTGCCACTAAGGATAAACGCGACATTCCCGTGGCCGCGGACTTTAAAGCGGTTGAAGGCAAAGGGGTGCAGGCAACTGTCGACGGCAAGCAAGCCTTCGTTGGGAACACCAAACTGCTGCAGGATTACCAGATTAGTGCTGACTTACAGAGCAAGATGGTTGAACTGCAGAATGAAGCTAAAACGGTGGTACTAGTTGGCCGTGCCGGTGCAGTGATTGGCCTCATCGCCATTCAGGACGCGCCCAAGTCAACATCCAAAGAAGCGATTGCCTCGCTGCATGCCCGCGGTCTGAAGACGGTCATGTTGACGGGGGACAACGAGCGGGTTGCCCGCGCCATCGCCGATCAGGTTGGCATTGATGACGTGGTCGCCGACGTGCTGCCCGGCGACAAGGCAGATCACATCAAGCAACTCCAGGAGACGAATAAAGTGGCGTTCGTGGGTGACGGGATTAACGATGCTCCCGCACTAACGCAAGCCGACGTTGGGATTGCGATGGGTTCCGGGACCGATATCGCCATTGAATCAGGGGGCATTGTGCTGGTGAAAAACGACCTGCGCGATGTCGATACGGCGCTGGCCCTCAGCAAGAAGACCTTCAACCGCATCAAGCTGAACCTGTTCTGGGCGTTCATCTACAACGTGCTCGGGATTCCGGTCGCCGCCGGGGTATTCGCCGCCGCGGGCCTCACCCTCAGTCCGGAACTGGCAGGACTGGCAATGGCGTTCTCGTCACTGTCCGTGGTCACCAGCTCGGTGCTGCTGAACAAAGCGCGGTTGTAATTTATGCAAAGCACTGCAAATCGCTAATTGCTGATTTGCAGTGCTTTTTAAATATCCGGCAACGTTTTAACCCAGCCGCACAACATCTTCACATTTCCGCGTTAACATCTGGGGTGAAAGGTGGTCACGAACATGCGGACAACAACATTACGGGGCGGCGTCGAGATGCCGTTAATTGGCTTTGGGACGTTTCAAATTTGGCAGCAAGAGGCGGCGCGGGAAGCAGTGAGTCAGGCACTTGACGCTGGGTACCGCCTGATTGACACGGCCGCGGGCTATTTCAACGAAGAAGGTGTTGGCCGGGCGATTCGCCAAAGTAGCGTGCCACGTGAACAAATTGTTCTAACTAGCAAGCTATGGCCGACAGATGCAAGCTATGCGGGTGCGAAAGTTGCGGTCCAACGCAGTTTGAATCACCTTGGTGTTGACTACATTGACGTGTATCTATTGCACCAAGCGCTAGGGGATTACTACGGGGCTTGGCGGGCCTTGACCGAGATGCAACAGGCTGGCTACATCCGCAGCATTGGCGTGTCGAACTTTAACGCCGGGCGTCTTTATGATTTGGCACAGTTTAGCGGCGTTGTGCCGGCTGTGAACCAAATCGAACTGAATCCCTGGCGGCAACAGCGAGCGACCCGGAAGACGGCGGCAAAATTGGGCACCGTAATTGAAGCCTGGAGTCCGTTCGCACAGGGACGGGATGGAATTTTCTCTAACTCGGTAATCACCACAATTGCAGCGCGGCATCACGTTACCACGGCGCAAGTAATCTTGCGGTGGGCGACCCAGCAGGGCATCATTGTGATTCCAAAGTCTGTGCACCGTCAGCGAATGGATGCAAACTTAGCGGCTACGGATTTTGACCTCACTGAGGCAGAAATTGCCGAGATAGCGCGGCTTGATCGGTATCCTGATGATCCGGGTGCGGTTAATTCGCCGCAATTAATTGAACGATTGCTGGCGATTGACCCGGCAGGTAAACATGAATAAAAATGGCGTCACGGTTTGTTAACCGTGGCGCCAATTTTTTATTTATCGATGTTCGTACTGGCCGCCTTGGCATCCCGCAAGTTCAGTAGCCTGTGGAATAGCAACAGAATGATGATCCCAAGCACCGTCAGCATGATGTATGCGTGACTGCTGCCGCTAGCGACGTTCTGTGCGTGTGTGTTGCCGGCGCGGTGCACGGAACCCATCATCAGGGCCAGTACCGTGGTCCCAATCGCCCCGGTCACTTGCTGGCCCGTGTTGTAGAGGGCGTTGGCGTCGTTTTGCAACTTCTGGTCAATGTGCTTGAGCCCATACGCCACCGAATTACCGAATGCCATCGAGCGGCCCATGGCGAAAATCATGTAGGCGAGGGTGATGCCCAAAACGCCCATGCCGGAGCCGACGACTGCCATGTACAGCAGCGCGACCGTGAAGAGACTCGCACCGAGATACAGCGGCAATTTGCCCCCGAACCGGTCGAGCATCCAGCCGTAAACGGGTTGACCGAAGCCGTTGAACAGGCTACCGGGCAGCAGCACCAACCCGCCGATTAAGGAGCTAGCCATGAAGACGGCCTGGGTGTAATTCGGGATTAAAAAGTTAATGCCGACGTTGGCGAATTGCAGGCAGATGTAAGGCAGAAAGCTATATAGGAAGGCGGGGTCCTTGAACACATCCAGTGAGAATAGTTCGCGCGTTGCGTGCAACGACAGGCGGTAGAAGATGGCAAAGGAAGCCAGTGTGACCAGCAGAAGCAGCCCAAACTCGAGCCAGTTGTTTGCCCCCAACGCGTTCAGACCGACAATCAGGCAGATTAATCCGACCGCCAGCACCGCAAAGCGCAACCAGTCGAACGCGTACTTTTGCGTCGGCGTGTACTGTTTAATTTGTGCTTGACCAATTAAAAGGATAATTACGGCAAATGGTAGTGGAATCCAGAAAATCATCCGCCAACTCATGAAGGCGACGACCGTCCCGCCGAACGTCGGGCCGAGGGCAGGGGCGACTAGGATGATTAAGTTGGCGATGCCGAGGTAGGTGCCCAGTTTGTGTCGCGGGACCACATCCAAGATGATGTTGACCATGAGCGGCGTGCACAGGCCCACGCAACCGGCCTGAATCAGGCGCCCGAGTAGCAGCAGCCAGTACGCCGGTGCGAGGCCACAGATGATGTCCCCGATGATGAACATGAGCGCGGAGGCCACGAACAGGTTGCGGTTAGTGAAGCGGCGTTTCATGTACGCGGACGTCAACATGACGAGCGCGGCCGTCAGCAGGTAACCCGCGGTCACCCACTGGACGGTACTGAGACTGACGTGGAACTGACGCATGAGAGCCGGAAAGCTGACGTTCAGCGATGTTTCGGTGAGTACACCCATGAAGGACATGAGCGCAACGGCGGTCACGACCAGCATGGGATTTTCTGAATGTTCTGGCTTTGCAGTAGACAATTGACGGACTTCTTTCAATTAAAGTTGTTAAGAATAGTATAGCACCGGTCTGAAAACATTCGCGCGGTGAATGTGATGAGAAGACAAAAATGCGCCGCCATTCTTGGCCGACGCGTGTAGTGACATTAATCTGATGTGATTTTGGGCAACAGCTTGCCGGTTACCCGCTTCCAGAACAAGTACTGCTTGCGTTCACGTTCTAGGTGCTTAGCCCGCTGCGGGAATTTGCGGTAGAACTGCTGGTGGTAGTTTTCCGCCGGCCAGAACGTGGTCGCGGGGCGGATATCCACCGCGATGGGCTGGCGGTACGGATTGTGCGCGGCTAAGTGCGCGCGTGCGGCAGTTGCCGCCGCCATTTGTGCCGCACTGGTAGTGAAGATTACGGGCCGGTAGTTAGCGCCGCGGTCGCTGAACTGACCGGAGTTGTCGGTGGGGTCACTGAGCTGCCAGTACAGTTGCAGCAGCTGGTCGTAAGTTACCTGGCGCGTATCGAAAATTACTTCGACGGCCTCCACGTGACCAGTGTGGCCGCCTTTGACCTGCTCATAGGTGGGATGTGCGGTGGTGCCACCCGTGTAACCCGACAGTACGGAGACAATCCCCGGCATGGTCTCGAAGGGTTCGACCATGCACCAGAAGCAGCCACCGGCGAAGATGGCGCGGTCTTGATGTTGCACATCACTAATCCGGTGGGCGGCGAAGTCAAATTGTTGGGCCGCCGGGTCGTGGATGAGCAGCAAATACAAGTCAGCAACATCGGGTGTCAGGTTATTGCGCAGCGCAAGTGGCCGCAGACTAGCTTCCAGCTGCGCCAGGACACGATTGTGGTTTTCACCGCGGTCCAGGGCCGATTGCGCCCGCACGAGTTGTTCGCGCTCAAACGTGCGGGTGCCGGGACTGGCAATTACGCGCGGCAGATCGATTTTGATCATAAGGCGCACCTCCAGATGTTTACTAACTAAAGTATAGCAAACATACATACTAATTGTAAGCGATTAAGCTTATTGAACTGCGCAAGATTATTCTTGGGCGCATTCGTGGCGGAATAGGGAGGATGGCTTTTTGCTACTCCGGTTGGTGCTCAAATTGGGTTGTTGACAATTTGTCTGGCCGGTTTAATTTTGGACAAAGTTCGGCTATCGACCAATTACACAACGGTCAAAATGTGTTAACCTAAAGCCATTAATTAATGGTATGCAATTGATTTTGGAGGCGACGAGGATATGTACAAAGCAGCATTGGTATTAGAGGGGGGTGCGTTGCGCGGCGAATACACTGCGGGCGTACTTGATGCATTCCTCGACGAAGACATCCACTTCGACACGGTCATCGGGGTGTCGGCGGGGGCGCTGTGCGGGACGAACTACATCTCGGAGCAGCGGGGCCGCACGAACATGATTAACACCCAGTACCGGCACGATAAGAACTACATTTCGGTCCGCCGTGCCTTTCGCCGGCAGGACATCATCAACTTGGACTACCTGTTTGAATCACACGGGGATGGCTGGGAGGATTTCGACGCTACCACGTACCGGCGGTCAGCCTCGAAGTTCGTGATTGTGGCAACCTCACTGGAACTCGGCCGGGCGGTGTACTTCGAGCACCCCGTGGCGCGGGAGATGGTGCAGACGCTCAAAGCAAGCTCCTCGATGCCGTTCATTTCGGCGCCCGCCAAGACGAGCCAAGGGCTGTGCCTCGACGGCGGGATTGCTGACTCGATTCCGTTCGAATACGCGCAGCTGGCCGGCTTTGACAAGATTGTGGTGATTCGCACCCGCGAGCGTGAGTACCGCAAGCGCCGCACGCAGTCGCCGCTGCGGTATGCCTACGAGCACGCTTTTGCCCAGTACCCCGAATTCGTCAAGGCCGCTGCGGCCCGGCCCGAAATGTACAACCGCCAGGCCGACAAGCTCGATGACCTGGAAGAAGCTGGTCAAGTGTTCGTCATCGCGCCAGCCGAACCCGTGACGGTGGGTCGACTGGAAGGCAACACCGACAAGCTTGAAGCACTGTACGAAACGGGGTTGGAGCAGACGCAGGCCTTGATCCCGGATTTGCGGAGCTACCTGACTAAATAATCTGAGTAATTTCCATGACAACGAGTGATAGTGATTGTACTATCACTTTTTTTATGATTTAATACGTGTGTATACGTTGATATTTTTTACAAACTCGGCCGAGCGAACGGTACCTATCTATTAAAAATGAATTTACGTTTATGCAACAAGATGGATGGTATATGTATGACAACTTGAAATGCGTAGTTGTCCGCGGCCGAGTTTTTTGCGCACTTTTTTACCGCGAGTGACCACGCTCAACTATTGGAGAGTGGAAAAAATATGTTTAAGAAAAAAGTTACTGCAATATTAGTTGCCGGATTGGCGGCAACTGGAGCAATCGGTTTTGCGCAAACATTAGGGGATGCTTCAACGCCCCAGGTTGTCCAGGCGACAAATGCAACAATCACAGGCAGTTGCAAGTTTGAGGTGCATTTGGACTCAGATATAGCCGGAAAAACCACCTATGTCATTGGCAAGAATGTCACAGCTGCAAAGAGTCAATCTGTAATTATGAAGGCAGCTGTACCTGCGCTATCTGGCTATCATAATGTAATGCATTCCAAGGTGGAAGTTGGTGTTGTTAATAATCAAGTAGTTCCGCTCCAATATACTACTATGTTTAAAAATGGTACGTCGATGCCTAATTCAATGGCAAAAGCAGCAGCGTACAACAAATATGTAAAAATAGCCTATTCGGACTACGCGGTGTTTACCAATCAAAAACAAACTGGTGATACCAATAGTATTAAGGGCAATACTTATCTGGCCAAGGTGATTTATCGCGAAAAGGATAACTCTGCATTTGCTTTCCTGTCGCTGTATGATGGCAACGGCAAGTGGGTTGGGTACGTAGCTAATCGCGCCGTAACTGCAAGTAAGGCACCAGCGTACAAGCCAGCGGCAACTAAGCTAGCGGCCAAGGTCCAGGGCAACGCGATTAAGTACAACAAATACGTGACCGTGACGAAGAAAGGCAACGCAGTTTGGAGTGGCTTCGACTTCAAGACCAAGAAAACGACGACTGATAAGCTGTACCAAAAGACGCTGTTGGCAAAAGTTAAGTACAATCACAGCAACGGTAGCACCTACCTGTCTTTGTATGATCACAAGAACAAATGGCTCGGATATGTGAATGCAAAGGCGGTTAAGGTTGGTTCCGGTCAGCAAGGTGGTGCAATTTCCGCCAATAAGTACGTTACTCTGACGAGCAAGAACTACACTATTTGGAGTGACTTTGGCTTTAAGAACGTAAAGCACTACTCCAAGAATTATTACCAAAAGACGTACCAAGTGAAGACTGTCTACAATCATTTCTCTGGCAGTACGTATTTGTCTCTATATGATAGCAAGGGTAAGTGGTTTGGTTATATCAACCAAAATGGCACCAAAACCGCTGCAGGTCAGCAAGGAGTTGCCATCACCTACAAACACACTGTGACTATCAAGAAGGCCGGGTACACAATCTGGGGTAGTTTCTTCGGCAAGAAGCGTGGAACTTCGACTAAGTATAAGAACAAAAAGTTGACGGCTAAGGTAAAGTACAATTGCGCAAATGGTAGTACTTATCTCTCACTGTACTCAGGTAGTAAGTGGGTTGGCTATGTTAACGCTGGGGTAACTAAATAATCTATGCGACCAGTCCGAAATTTTCCGGGCTGGTTTTTTAGTGCCCCGCCAAGTACACTGACAGTATCAATTCATTAATGGAGGAATCATGGGAAGCAAACAAGCACGGCAACTGCGGGAAGTCGGGCTGATTGTGGTCGGTAACGTGGTGATGGCGCTAGGGTACGCCAAATGGATGGTGCCCAATCATATTATTAATGGTGGGGTAACCAGTCTGTCGCAAATTGTGAACCACTACTACCCAATCAGCATTGCGATGGCCAATAACCTGTGGCTAGCCGGGCTCTTGCTCCTGACGCTGATATTCCTGGGGCGGGAAGTGTTCGTTAAATCACTTCTAAGCAGCATTGTGTACTCAATCAGCTTCACCTTGTTCTCAATGTGGCCGACGCGCCTGAACGTGACGCCATTGCTGGATCTGCTGATTGCCAGTGTGCTGGTTGCGTTCGGCTATTTTGCTTGCTTGTCATCGCACAGCTCAACGGTGGGGGTCGACGTGTTCGCGCTCATTATCCAAAAATACCGACCGCAAACGAATCTGGCGGCGACCATCCGGCTGTTCAATTACGCCATCCTGCTCGTTGGGCTCATTGCGTTTGGGTTGTGGGCTGTGGTGTACGGCCTCATCTTTGCTTTCATTTACTCGCACTTACTGAACTTGATGCTGCGGAGATGGGCGGCACCAACCGAATAGGAGGAAAACAATATGCGGCAAATCTACTTCTTATGTACCGGTAATTCTTGTCGGAGTCAGATGGCCGAGGGCTTCGCAGCGAAGTATCTGCCTGACTGGCGCGTGGCCAGTGCCGGGGTGGAGACGCACGGCCTGAATCCCAAGGCGGTTGCGGTGATGGCGGGAGTCGGCATTGATATTAGCCAGCACCAGTCGAAGTTGATTGATCTTGACTACCTCAACTCGTCCGATTTGGTGGTTACGCTGTGTGGGGATGCGCGGGATAAGTGCCCAATGACGCCGCCAACGGTTGAGCGCCGGCACTGGCCGTTGCCCGACCCCGCCCAGGCGCAGGGGACGGACGCCGAAATTATGCAGGTGTTCCGGGATGTGCGTGATGAGATTGAACGGCGGGTTAAAGCACTGGCCGAATAGACAGCACCATTACTCAGACATGATAGCGTTTTATATTTGACCTAATTGGGTGTATTCTAAACGCAAAGATGCAGATATTGGGGGCTTTGGCTATGACCAAGACAATTTATTTAATGCGCCACGGGGAAACGCTGTTTAACCGCCAGCGCCGGATTCAGGGCTGGTGTGATTCGCCGCTGACCGCAAATGGGCGCGCGCAGGCCACGCAGGCTGCCGCGTATTTTCGCGATGCCCATGTGCACCTCGACGCGGCTTACTGTTCAACCGCCGAGCGTGCCAGTGACACCCTCGCATTAATTACGGACTTGCCGTACACGCGGCTGAAGGGTCTGCGTGAACGCGGTTTTGGCGAATTCGAAGGCCAGCCGGAATACTTGAATCCACCGCGTCCATACGGCGATTTCTTTGCCCCATATGGCGGGGAGACCGATGAGCAGGTGGACGCGCGCATTACCGCTGCCGTGCAGTCGATTGTGGACACTGATCCCGGTCAGAATATTTTGATTGTCAGCCACGCCGGCGCCACGATGACCTTCATGCACCACTGGGCCAACTTAGGCTTCGAAAACCGCTTGCACAATTGTGATATCGCGCAGTTCAGTTACGCGGATGGGGTGTTCAAACTGGTGCAGATAATTCATCCGCTGCATTAGGCACAAAAAAAGTTCCCGCACAATTGCGAGAACTTTTTTGATTACAGAATGTGAATTCCAGCCGCTTCGGTTTCCTTCAGCATCTTCTCTGGCCAAACACTGGCCTGCACTTCACCGACGTGGGCCTTACCCAGCAGCAACATGCACAGACGGGACTGACCAATCCCACCGCCGATGGTGAATGGCAGCTCTTCGGCCATGATGGCCTTGTGGAATGGCAGGGCGAGACGGTCTTCCTGGCCGGCAATCTTCAACTGCTTGGCCATCGCCGTCTTGTCCACACGGATACCCATGGAGCTAATCTCAAGGGCGTGCTGGAGCGGTTCGTACCAGAAGAGGATATCCCCGTTCAGGCTCCAGTCATCGTAGTCAGCGGCGCGGCCATCGTGAATCTTGCCGGACTTCATGGCGCCCCCGATTTGCATCAGGAATACACAACCGAGTTCCTTGGTGATGGCATCTTCACGCTGCTTGGGCGTGTAGTCGGGCCAGCGGTCTTCCAGTTCCTGGGTGGTAACGAAGTGGATTTCATCAGGCAAGTGGTGCACGGCCTTGGGGTACTTGTACCAAACTTCGTGTTCCATGTGCTTGATGACCTTGAAGATGTGCTTAACGGTGTCCTTCAGGGTATCCATGGTTCGCTGCTCGCGCGTGATGACCTTTTCCCAGTCCCACTGGTCGACGTAGATGGAGTGGATGTTGTCCAGTTCTTCGTCCTTGCGAATGGCGTTCATGTTCGTGTAGAGGCCTTCGCCAGGCTTGAAGCCGTAGCGACCGAGCGTCCAGCGCTTCCACTTCGCGAGGGAGTGCACGATTTCCATGGTGTCATCGGGGATTTCCTGCATGGTGAAGGAAACGGGCTGTTCGTAGCCGTTCAGGTTGTCGTTGAGCCCGGTGGACCGGGGTACCATCATTGGCGCGGACAGCCGGGACAAGTTGAGTTCCTTACCGAATTCATCCTGGAAAGTTTCGCGGATGTAGCGGATGGCTTCCTGGGTTTCGCGGATGGACAATTTGGGGTCGTAGTGATCTGGGATAATGAGTTGCATAATGGTTTCTCCTTGATTGGTGATGTGGGTGACGGACAACGTGAGGTATTGGGACTTTGATTATTGTGGATAAAAAAAGTCCCGACGAACAGATTTTTAACTGTTCATCGGGACGAAATTAATCGCGGTACCACCCAAATTGTTTATCTAAAATAAACCACCTCATAGAGTACTAACATACTCCGCCGAGGATAACGTTCCGGTAACGTCTAAGCCTACTCGGGCAGTGCCTTTTGGGTTAGAAGCATAAGCAAGGGTTATTCGGCGGGCAACACATCTGGATGGGTTCGCACTATTTCCCAAGTCACTGGCAGAGGTCGCAGGTGTACTGTTCTTGCTTGTTGCTGAAATATTTAACTTGGCGCTATCTTAGCACGGAAAACTAAAATGTGAAACCCCAATGTGAGCCAAATTAGTAAAAATGGCAGCTGGCTGGCAACGTGTATCCGGCTGCAAACGCCTTAAACCCGGCGTTTTGGTGCGAAACAAATTTTTGACAAAATATTTTTCGCTGACTGTTAGATATAGTATGCCACCGCGCCAATCACCCCGGCCAGTAACATCAGCCACAGCGGGTTGACGTGCCACTTGAGGTCGATGCCCAGCACCAGGACGAGCACGATGAGACTGACCCAGTCGAGATGGGCGTGCGTCCACACGTGGATGTTGCTGACGCCGAACACGGTCACCAGCAGCAGGCTGAGCGCCACGCCGAGAATCAGGCCGACCGCCGCGGGCTTGATGCCGTTCAGAATCCCGGTGAGAACCCAGTTACTTTTGATTTTGGCCTCGAAGTGCATGTACAGCGGCACGAACACGAGTGAGGGAACGCAGACGGCGAGGGTCGCAGCGACCCCCGTCCAGAAGCCGCCGTACATCTGGCCGATATACGTGGCGGAGTTAATCGCGATGGGTCCGGGGATGAGTCCGTCCAGCGCGTTGAGGTCGGCGAATTGTTGCACGGTGAGGCCAAAACGCGCGGATTCAGCAAAAATCAGGGACAGCATTGCGTATCCGCCGCCGAACCCCAGAAAACCGATTTTCAGGAACGCTAAAATGACGTTAAGCATGCTTACCCCTCCGTTTCTGCGCAGTGAGTGCAACCCCCAGGATGCCCGCGCCGACAATGATGGTCGGGGCGCCAACTAAGCTGAACGCGGTCAGGCCAAAGCAGACCAGCGCGACGGTGATGGTCACCCAGTCAGTGAGGTTGAACTTGGCCAGGCTGTACGCCGCGCTGAACAGGAACGCAGCGGATGCAGCACGCACGGCACTCAAAATGCTGAGGGTCACGCCGGATTGCGGAATCATCTGGTAGGCCGTCGTTGCCAGGGACATCAAGATGAATGCCGGTAGAATGGCTCCGAGCCCGGCGGCGAACATGCCCACGCGCCCATTAATTTTGCGGCCGACCAAAAAGGCGTTGGTCAGCGCAATGACCCCGGGTAGCGTTTGCGCCAGGGTGCTGTATTCGTATAGTTCC
The DNA here is from genome assembly GCF_001436225.1 of Lacticaseibacillus sharpeae JCM 1186 = DSM 20505. GTDB lineage: Bacteria > Bacillota > Bacilli > Lactobacillales > Lactobacillaceae > Lacticaseibacillus > Lacticaseibacillus sharpeae. Next base: position 106,674 of record NZ_AYYO01000030.1, read on the forward strand.
GCCTTGGTCATCAGGTGGTGTTTGTGCACCACCTCCCGTTCAATCAGCGGTAGCATTGCCAGACCACCCGAGAAGGTGAATGTGCCGGCGATTAGGTAGATTTTGAAGAGTAACCAATTTTTGTGCATGCAATCATCCTCCACCTATATTGTAGCCTGGATGGAGCTTGACTAAAAATGTATGTTTTGTACACTTAGCATAACTAAAAGGTTAAGGAGAGCACAGGACATGAACATTCGCCAGTTAGAAATTTTCCGGGTGGTGGCCGAAACCGGGAGTATCACGCGGGCGGCAACGGAACTGTATCTGTCGCAACCCGCGGTCTCCAAGGCCATCCGCGAGTTAGAGGCCAGCATCGGGGTGCATCTATTTGACCGCGTTGATAACCGGCTGCACCTGAATGTCGCCGGGCGCACTTTTCGCCTCCGCGCCTTGCAATTATTGCGCGATTACGGCGAACTGCAGGCGTTCGGTCAAGAGCAAGCGGGGCAGCTGCCACTGCGGGTGGGGACGAGCCTTACGATTGGCCAACTGGTGCTGCCCCAAGCGGTGGCACGGTTCCAGCAGTTGCACCCGCAGACGCCACTGACCGTCTACGCTGAGAATGTGCGGCAAATCAAAGATAGGCTGGTACGCGGGGATATCGACGTGGCCTTCGTTGAGGGCAACGCGCAGAGCAATGCGTTTCAGACCACTAAGCTGTCGGTGTACCGGCTCGGTGTCTTCGGGGCGCCGAGCAAGTATAACGGGGCGTCTACGATACTGGCCAGCCAGTTGCCTGAATTGCCGTGGTTATTGCGGGAAGCGGGCAGTACGCTCCGGGATCACTTCGACGAGCGGCTGCACCAACTGAACGTGGCCGTGGATCCGGTTTTGGAAAGTGTCAACACGCAGGTGCTGATTGGCGCGGCCGTGGCCGGGATGGGCCTCACCGTGCTGCCGGAGCCGCTGGCCAAACCGTACGTCGAAGCGGGCGCGTTGACCGAGTGCACGCTGCCTGGTGCGCCGCTGGAAACGGTGAACTACGCGATTAGTTTGGCGGGGCAGGGGGATTCCCCCGTGTTGGCGGACTTGGTGGCGTGCTTTCGCGATGCGGGAATGTAGCCTGAATTGGGTTGCTTTTTTTGCGGTTCACGGAACTATTTGTCAGTAGCGGGGTTTCGGCCGCATTGAGATGTGCCTGTGGTCGCTAACACTAGCCATCGCCATGATTGGTAGCACCTGGCGCGATGAACACGAAAAAAACTAGGACCGAAATTTCCACCCAAAGTCGCATTCGGGAACACGGATACTTTGCTATGCTATTCACAGCAAATGTAGAGGGGCAATGATGATGAAGAAAAATGTTGCAGCAGTGCTTGGGGCGCTGGCGCTCACCGCGCTGCTTACGGGGTGTGGCGTGCAGAAGCAGTCCGCATCTAGTTCCAGTAGTACAACCACTACGCAGGCGAGCAAGCGCACGCCGCGGGACCTGCTCAGCGACTGCAAAAAACGGGGCTTACCGGTGAAGAATGTGACGAACGCGACTAACCTGCCGAGTGCGGTTAAAGCCACCAGCGGCGTTACTTTTGTCGGCGGCACGAAGACGAACATGATGTTATTGAAGTTCAGTAGCCAAGCTGATGCCAATTCCGCACGCACCTATTATGTGGGCCAAAACAAGCGGGTTTACAGCAAGAGTCAGCTGCTACTGGTGGCCGATTACGGGATGGCCAAGGCTTGGTTCGCCAAGTATCAGCGCGCCATTTATCGTTAAAGTAACAAGCAGGCGGAGCAGAAATGCTGCGCCGCTTTTGCATTTACTAGCGAATTTAATACCATGTGTGACATAATATGGGCCCATGGACCGATGTGCGGGGGTAAAAAAACGCGCAATATAAAAAGTGTTGAAACAAGTTGCCATTATTTGCAGGAAGATTCTTGTGTATCTTTAACGTTTGCCAGTATAAAATTGCATCGGCCTACGTGAATCTTTATAATTAAGCTATTCTTGACGAGTTTGGAGTGAGTCAGGTGAACATTGGTATTTTTACCGACAGTTATTTCCCACAGGTTAGCGGGGTTGCAACATCCATCAAGACATTGAAGGATCAGTTGGAAGCGCGCGGGCATTCTGTCTACATTTTTACAACGACAGATCCGCACGTGCCCGAAGATGCGGTTGAACCGAACATCTTCCGCTTCGGGAGTGTGGCCTTCGTGTCGTTCAAGGACCGGCGGATTGCTGTGCGCGGCCTGTTCCACGCGCTGCAGGTGGCCAAGGACCTCAAGCTGGACATTGTCCACACACAGACCGAATTTTCCATCGGCTTCATCGGTAAGTTCGTGGCGCGGAACATGCACATCCCCACGGTACATACCTACCACACGATGTATGAAGACTATCTGCATTACGTGCTTAACGGCCATCTGCTGCGGCCATACCATGTGCGCCAGATGACGCGGGCCTTTGTCCACAATGACGCCGGCGTGGTGGCGCCCAGTGATCGGGTGCTGGAGAAGCTGGCCAGCTACGGCGTAACCGCACCAATCCGCGTGATTCCAACCGGGATTGAGCTTAACGCCTACGCGAACCACAGCAACCGCGATGTGCGGGCGGAACTGGGGCTCACCGACGTGCCCGTTCTCATTTCGCTGTCCCGGGTGGCGTTTGAAAAACGGATTGACCGTGTAATTGACGCGATGCCGCGGATTTTGAAGCAGGTGCCGGATGCGGTGCTGCTGGTTGTTGGTGATGGCCCAGCTCGCGAAAGCCTGGAAGAACAGGCGGAATCTTTGGAGCTGACGGACCATATCCGTTTCATTGGTGAAGTGGATCACGACGAAGTGCCGCTGTACTACCGGGCTGCCGACATCTTCATGTCCGCTAGTGATTCGGAAGCGCAGGGCTTGACCTACCTTGAAGCCATGGCGGCGGGGACGAAGGTGCTGGCACTGGCCGGTGATTACACGAACGCACTGCTTGATGACCCAACGATCGGCCGCACGTTTACGCGCACGACCGAGATGGCCCAACTGGCAGTCGAGTACCTAACGCATGCAGACGAATACAGTGACGCAACGGCGCGCGAAGCCAAGCTGGACGCGATTTCGGCGGACCGTTTTGGTGATCGCATCGTTAAGTTCTACGAGGACGCCCAGGTTTACTATGACGAGACGCTGGAAGAAAAGCTGTCGTCACGTTCATTTGCCAAGACGCTGCGTCTGCAGAGCGTATGGGGGAAAGAAGAAGAATGATTAGCATCAATATGTTCAGTTCTGCCGATAAGGTTGCGGGTCAAGGCGTTGGCTCAGCATATCTTGAACTTATGGGGTTGCTGCGGAAGTACTTCCCCAACGAATTCAAGATTAAGGTCAACGATTACGGGCGCAGCAATATCAGCCACTACCACACGATTGATCCCCAATTTTTCTTGTCTACCTGGGCACCAAAACGCGGGCGGAAAATTGGCTACGTACATTTTTTGCCTGACACGCTCGATTCCAGCCTGACCCTGCCTGCAGTGGCGCGCGTGAGCCTGGACAAGTACGTGATTTCCTTCTACAAACGCATGGACCATCTCGTGGTGGTCAACCCGAATTTCATTCCGCGGTTGGCCGCGTACGGGATTGACCCTGATACCGTGACCTACATTCCGAACTTCGTGGCCACCAAGACTTTCCACCCCGAAACCAAGGAGCGCAACCAGCAACTGCGAGAAGATCTCGGCATTGCGCCAGACGCCTTCGTTGTGTTCGGGGCCGGTCAGGTGCAGGAACGTAAGGGGATTGATGACTTCATCGAATTAGCCAAGCGCAACCCAGACATTCAGTTCATCTGGGCGGGAGGCTTCTCCTTTGGCGCCATCACGAACGGTTATAGCCACCTGAAGAAGGAAGTGGCAAACCCGCCAGCAAACCTGACGTTCACGGATATTATTCCCCGGGAAACGATGATTCACTACTACAACGTGGCGGACCTATTCTTGCTGCCATCATACGAGGAATTGTTCCCGATGACGGTGCTTGAGGCCTTTGCGACCCACACGCCAGTCATGGTGCGCAGCTTGGATTTGTACGACCAGATTATTGAACCGTACGCCGTGGAAGCAGACGACATGCTCGACATGAACGCGAAGATTCGTCAGTTGAAGGACAACCCCGACCAACTGCAGCACTACGCTGACTTGAGCGCTGAAGCCACGAATGAATATTCTGAAGAACACTTGGCCCACGTCTGGGAGAAGTTTTACACGGAACAAGCGCACATTCAGCACCTGAAGAAACAGAAAAAGGATAAGAAAAAAGCGGGAAAGAAGTAGGGAGAAGTCATGTCACGCAAAAACAAAATAGCAGCATTCATTATGCTTTTGCTTGGCGTGGGCATCTTCGCTTGGGAGCTGCGTAATACCAACATTCGCCACCTGGTGCACCAGTTTAACCAGATCAACTGGTGGTGGATTCTGGTGGGGATGCTGATGATGTTCGGTTCCTGGCTGGTGGAAACGGTGATTGTCCAGGTGTTCCTGAAGCAGGAGCACGAGCAACTGCTGTTTAGGGAAGCGGTCCGTGTACCGCTGGTTGAGCAACTGTTCAACGCCATCACCCCGTTTTCGACTGGGGGCCAGCCCGCCCAGCTTTTTGCCCTCATGCAAAGCGGGATTGAAGGTGGCCGGGCCAGCTCCGTGCTCCTGATGAAGTTCGTGGTGTACCAGTTCATGGTGCTCGTGAACTTTATCCTGACCATTGCGGTAGGGTTCCACTACATTGCCGACCAGCTGGGGCCGCTGAAGTGGTTCATCATCTTCGGCATGGTCATCCACGTGACCGTCATCGCGGGGTTATTGCTCGTGATGTACCGATACGGCTTCACCAAACGCTTGGTCGCCATCGCGATGGTGCCGGTCGGCTGGATTCTCGGCCAGAAGCGGCGCCACGAGATTGGTGCGCGCGCTGAGGAGAAAATCGACACGTTCTATCAGGAGAGTCTGCACCTTAAGCGGGAGAAGAAGAAGGTCATTCGGGCCAGCATCCTCACCCTCGTGCAGCTACTGATGTACTACAGCGTTCCGTATTTCGTCCTGCTCGCACTGCACGTACAGCACGTCGATTTCTTGCGCGTGCTTGTGATGCACGTGATGATCGTGATGATTGTGTCATTGTTCCCAATTCCTGGGGGCAGTGGGGGCGCCGAATACAGCTTCAGCCAGATTTTTTCCACCTTCATGCCGCACCCCGCGCAGCTGGTGCTGGCGATGCTGTTATGGCGGCTGCTCACCTACTACCTGGGCATGATTTGCGGAGTGGTGGCAGTTGGTTTCCAGCCGCACCACGGCAAACAATTGAAGGACAAGAAGCAAATTTCGTAAAAAAATCCGAATTTTTCGCACAAACTAGGGAAATTTTGCGGCATTAACCGTGAATCCGTGGTATGCTCATACCGGATATAAAAGAAGGGGGCACTCCCATGAAAGGCTCACAACTCGTTGCAATCATCAAGCGTCTCGAGGCAATGCAAGACTCTGACTCCACTGAGGTTCAGACGCGTCGTTTTGAAAAGAACGGTGCCGAACGCGGTCTCGTAACGTATGACCCAAAGACAGAAACATTTGAACTTGAAGAACTAGCTGATCACCAGACGTTCCAGTTCGACAACATTGACCTTGTCGCAATGGAGATTTTTGACCTCCTTGATGACGGGACAGACATTAACGAAGACTAGTGATTCACATTTAAAACAATAAAGGGGTTGGGCCTATTCGCTCGCCCTTTTTTTGTGGGATGGTTGCATTGCGCTCGCGATAATGTCGCCGCGCATTTTTTGTGGGGCAGGATAGCACAGCTCTGTGTCTTTTTCTTTAAGTTATTATCTCTTTTTGCAACCTAAATTGTTATTTGGAAAGTTTACATGTAGACTAATTTTGAAACTAGATTATGTTGGAGGTTCACCGATGAAGCAAGTTGGCAGTAGAATTCGCGCAGTCTTAAGCTCGCGGCTAGGATTCTTTGTGCTCGCAATAGTAATGTTCTGGGCGAAGACACTTTGGGTCTACAATACCAGGTTCTCCCTGGGAGTTGATGGCGCGTTCCAGAAGATGCTACTCGCAATCAACCCGCTACCAACAACACTCCTGCTATTCGGGATAGCGCTGTACATGACGGGGCGCAAGTCCTACATTGCAGTGGTGATTGTGGACGCGATTACCAGTACGTGGCTGTTCGCTAACGTCCTGTATTACCGTGAGTTCTCCGACTTCATGACGTTCGCACTCATGAAGGGGAGTAGCTCAGTATCGAGCAATTTAAGCATTGCGATTGCCGGAATCATCAAGCCGGGTGACTTTTTGATCTTCCTCGATGTGTTGATTCTGATTGTGTTGCTGGTTGTGCGGTACATCAAGATGGACATGCGGCCCATCAAGAAGCGGTTTGCCATGCTGGTCACGGCCTTTGCGGTGGTGCTGTTTGGCGCTAACCTGTCCATGGCCTACCACGACCGCTCTGGACTGCTGACCCGGACCTTTGACAGTAACTACATCGTTAAGTACTTGGGTCTGAACGTCTACACCGTGTACGATGGCGTGCGGACAGCCCAGACTAGTGCGGTGCGGGCCAAGGCGTCCGCCAGCGACTTGAAGAGTGTCAAACGGTGGATTAAGAACAACCACGTGCCCGCCAACGTTTCGTACACGGGTGTGGCTAAGGGGAAGAACGTCTTTGTCATTCACCTTGAGAGTTTCCAGCAGTTCCTGATTGACTTTAAGTATGAAGGCAAGGAAGTTACGCCGAACCTGAACAAGATTTACCACTCCAGCAACACCCTGGCTTTTGACAATGTCTTCAACCAGGTGGCACAGGGGAAGACCTCCGACGCCGAACTGATGCTGGAAAACTCGTTGTACGGGCTGTCTGAAGGCTCCGTCATGAGTAACCTTGGTAGTAGTAACACTTTCGAGGCGGTGCCATCGATTCTTGATCAAGACGGTTACACCACCGCGGCGTTCCACGGGGACAAAGGTAGTTTCTGGAACCGGGACAATACGTACAAGCAGTGGGGCTACGACTACTGGTTCAGTAAGAGCTACTATGACGTGAAGAGCGACTACGACATGGGTTACGGGCTTAAGGACAAAATTTTCTTCAAGCAGTCGGCACAATATATTGAACAGTTGCCACAGCCTTTCTACGCCAAGATGATCACCCTGACCAACCACTACCCATACCCACTGGACAAGCAGAACGTTACCGATATTCCCAAGACCGACACGGGCGATAAGACCGTCGACGGTTACCTGCAGACTGCGCACTACCTGGACCAATCCATTGGTGAATTTATGGCCTGGCTGAAGAAGACCGGGCTGGAGAAGAATTCAATGGTCATGTTCTATGGGGACCACTATGGGGTGTCGTCTAACCACAACCCAGCGATGGCTAAGCTGCTGAAGATTAAAGGCTACAATGAATACAACGATGCCCAGCAGCAACGCGTGCCCCTCATGTTTACCATGCCTGGGCTCAAGGGTGGCATTAACCACACGTATGGTGGCGAAATCGACGTGATGCCAACGCTGCTCAACTTGCTTGGGGTGAAGGACTCGCAATACCTGATGTTTGGCTCAGACCTGCTTGCTAAGAATCGCAATCAGACTGTTGCCTTCAGAAGTGGGAACTTTGTCACACCTGAACTCACCAAGGTTGGTAATCATTTGTACGATACCAAGACGGGTGAACGGATTAAGCACCCAACGGAAGCTCAGGAGAAGGCGGAAAACGCTGCGGTTAACCGAGTAACGACCGTTCTGTCGCTGTCTGACCGGGTTGTGAACGGGGATCTTCTGCGTTTCTACAAGCCGTCAGGTTACACCAAGGTTGATGCGAGTGATTACAGTTACAAGTTGAAGACCTCCGAAGATGAACTTAAGAAGAGTCAGAAGAAGGGCACCAGCCTCCTCGCGAAGAACAAGGGCAAGTCTACCGTTGACGAGTACGTGACGGACGCGCCTGAACTCAAGTCGGGTAAGAACAGTAAGGATAGTAGTAGTGACAGCAGTAGCTCTAGCTCTGCTTCGTCCGCGAAGTCTGCTTCGAAAAAATCGAGCGCCAAGTAATTCGCTGACCGGTAATCAAGCCGTCCACAATTAGTGGACGGCTTTTTTGTACCAGTCGCGGCATTGCGTGCGCTTTGATTTGTCGCCTTCTTAGAGGTAATGTGCCCATATTTGCGCCAAGGTTGGGTTAATAAATTCTTTTGAAAAATTCTTTTTGCCACACAAGGTTCGTGTTTTACCCAATCAGTCACGTGAACACGGTTACGTACTGTCCGTATTCACGAACTACATGCGCACATTTAGACCAATCGTTCAGATGCAATTCGTATTCAGTTATGCGGAGCTTGAATTAACGCCTTGACCGTGGCGAATGTAGCTGGTAAGATATCTCTTGTTGTTAGCGACGCGGTAATCAAAAGCCAACAGGTAATTGATTACAATTGTTGCTTGACAGCGTATGACAAACTTGGTATTATCATCAAGTTGTCAAACGTGGTTCCTTGAAAACTGAACAAAGTTTCGTATAAATGTAGGTTCTTCAGCTTAAT
>NZ_AYYO01000031.1 GCF_001436225.1 Lacticaseibacillus sharpeae JCM 1186 = DSM 20505
CCCTCAAAACTGAACAAAGTTTCAAATGTAGGCTTTCCGTATCATGCTTCCACCTTGCGGTTTCTTACATGATTATCCTTAGAAAGGAGGTGATCCAGCCGCAGGTTCTCCTACGGCTACCTTGTTACGACTTCACCCTAATCATCTGTCCCACCTTAGACGGCTAGCTCCCTCGAAAGGGTTACCCCACCGGCTTCGGGTGTTACAAACTCTCATGGTGTGACGGGCGGTGTGTACAAGGCCCGGGAACGTATTCACCGCGGCATGCTGATCCGCGATTACTAGCGATTCCGACTTCGTGCAGGCGAGTTGCAGCCTGCAGTCCGAACTGAGACCGGCTTTAAGAGATTAGCGCACCCTCGCGGGTTGGCGACTCGTTGTACCGGCCATTGTAGCACGTGTGTAGCCCAGGTCATAAGGGGCATGATGATTTGACGTCGTCCCCACCTTCCTCCGGTTTGTCACCGGCAGTCTTACTAGAGTGCCCAACTGAATGCTGGCAACTAGTCATAAGGGTTGCGCTCGTTGCGGGACTTAACCCAACATCTCACGACACGAGCTGACGACAACCATGCACCACCTGTCATTCTGTCCCCGAAGGGAACGCCTAATCTCTTAGGTTGGCAGAAGATGTCAAGACCTGGTAAGGTTCTTCGCGTTGCTTCGAATTAAACCACATGCTCCACCGCTTGTGCGGGCCCCCGTCAATTCCTTTGAGTTTCAACCTTGCGGTCGTACTCCCCAGGCGGAATACTTAATGCGTTAGCTGCAGCACTGAAGGGCGGAAACCCTCCAACACTTAGTATTCATCGTTTACGGCATGGACTACCAGGGTATCTAATCCTGTTCGCTACCCATGCTTTCGAGCCTCAGCGTCAGTTACAGACCAGACAGCCGCCTTCGCCACTGGTGTTCTTCCATATATCTACGCATTTCACCGCTACACATGGAGTTCCACTGTCCTCTTCTGCACTCAAGTTTCCCAGTTTCCGATGCACTTCCCCGGTTGAGCCGGGGGCTTTCACATCAGACTTAAGAAACCGCCTGCGCTCGCTTTACGCCCAATAAATCCGGATAACGCTCGCCACCTACGTATTACCGCGGCTGCTGGCACGTAGTTAGCCGTGGCTTTCTGGTTGAATACCGTCAACTAATGAACAGTTACTCTCACTAGTGTTCTTCTTCAACAACAGAGCTTTACGATCCGAAAACCTTCTTCACTCACGCGGCGTTGCTCCATCAGACTTTCGTCCATTGTGGAAGATTCCCTACTGCTGCCTCCCGTAGGAGTTTGGGCCGTGTCTCAGTCCCAATGTGGCCGATCAACCTCTCAGTTCGGCTATGCATCACGGTCTTGGTGGGCCTTTACCTCACCAACTAACTAATGCACCGCGGGTCCATCTTCTAGTGACAGCCGAAGCCGCCTTTCAGCGTCAAACCATGCGGTTTGACGATTTATACGGTATTAGCACCTGTTTCCAGATGTTATCCCCTGCTAGAAGGCAGGTTACCCACGTGTTACTCACCCATCCGCCACTCACCGCTCTTAA
>NZ_AYYO01000032.1 GCF_001436225.1 Lacticaseibacillus sharpeae JCM 1186 = DSM 20505
CGAACTCCAAATGATAAATTTACTATTCAACACCGTTTGACATAGTTCCACAAAAATAACCGAGCAACTGAATTTTTGATTTTCAGTTGTTCGGTTATTTTGTTCTTACAAAACTAATACTAAAACGGTGCAACTTCTGGGTTTAGCTGGTCATGAATCATCTGATTAAGCCGTTCGATGATGACTTCCGCATCTGCATTAATTGATCCCGACTCAGACAATTGATCAGAGAACACATTCGCACGTAACCACTCGATTCCACCATTAGAATAGGATGTGCACTCTGCAAAAATTCGCATAATCTGTCCACCGTCCGTCATATCTTCAATGTTAACATCGGGCAGATTTAGTATGAATCCGTACAATAGGTTCTTCTGCAATGAGGTGAAGTAACTAGGTCGAAACTCCTTACCCTTACTGTCTTGTGCAGGAACACTCATGCCATTACGATAACCAATGATTAAGCTTAAGAAATATACATCAGCTGTTTTCATGCCAATAGCATTTTGGGTTAGTGAAATATAGTCGTCCTGATAACGACTGTCGGTTTTTACATCAACTTTACCATCAAATAAATTATCCAACATTTTCACCTCGCAACTCCAGCAACATGATATCATCAACCGCTTTGATTTCAGTATTCCCGTTCAAATTGGATAATTGATAAGTAGCACCCACACAGTCCTTATCTACAAATTGATCTCGTTCAGCACTTGTAAACTCGGTGTCAGTTAAAAGCAGCACCCATTGCTGCACTAATGATGGTATTACATCAATCAAACGATCACGATTATCCCCATCGATTCTTGCAAAAGGCGTGTCCATGAAGAGAGGAAAGGCCATCTCATCTCGTCCTTCAGCTGACACTTGAGCCAGTGCCATGATGAATGAAAGCGACAAGATTTGCTTCTCACCCTGAGATAAGTCGTTTGATAACTCCCGGTTGTTTTGATTGTAAACCTTTATTTGATAATTCGGACTAATCTCTACCTTGTCAATGAGCTGTTGATCTTTGACAGCGATTAATCGTTTAAATAAAGTCAGCGTACGCTCTTGAAGCGTCAAACGGGAATCGTCACTGTAGTCTTGTAAAATTGTTGTCAGAGAATCTTGCATCTGCCCAATTATCTTCGCTGATTGCAGTTTCTGCGTGAGCTGATCATTAATCTTTGCCCGTTTGTCGAGCTCATTATTCAATTCAGCTCGCTTATCCTTTAGTATTACCTGTTGTGCTTCAAAGTTGGCCTTATTGCTCTTAAGTTCACCAATATCCTCAGAGATATGGTCTACAGAATGGGATAGTCCTTGAAATTCTTTAATCTCACTGGCTGTCGCATGTAGCCGATTCTTCATACTGTCCAAATCCCCTTGTTGGCGACGATACTGTTGGGAATCGGCTGCGTACTCGCTTAAAGCCTTATTTTGTTCAACTAAAAAGTCACCATGTTTCTGAGTGATTTCCGCAATGCCTTGATCAATACTGGACAAAAAGCTAGTAGATTGAGAATACTTAAACAGGCGTAATAATTCACGAACATGATCCTGTGCTTGCTGATCTTCAGCTAACGAATGCCCACACAGTGCACAAATTCCTTTTTCTAAGCTCTGCTCCAGAATATACTTAGGTATATTGTCATTATTACTGTTTCGGAGGGCATCCACCTGCTGTCGCACATCGGGAATTATCGCTTCAAAAAGTTGAGCAGCTCCTTGATGGATCATCGTGGCTAAATTGCTTTGACGCTGTTTCAGTAACTGATCCTGTTGATTCAGAGAGCTTTGAACCTGCTCAATATGTGCAACAAGATCGCGCGTTGCGGAACTGGCCTGCAAAGCCTGTTTCTTGTCATCAAGCTCCACCTGTGCACGATCAATCTCCTCGGAGATTTGAACAAGTTGCTGCTGATTATCAGCAAAATCTGATTCCACCCGCTCTAGTTGTTGCTGATATTCCTGAACTTGACTGTCCTTTGCAGAAGACCGAACCTCTCTTTGAATGCGTTCATGCATTTTTTTCAACAGGCTACGACTATATTCAAGATCCTGAACTTGCAATAACTGATAAATTCCATCCTTAACACTATCACGAACCTTAGGATCACCTAAATCTGCTAGTATTTGAAGACTTTCGGCATCAAAGAAGAAGAATTCCCTAACTTCTCGTCTAATGATCGCATCAATTTTTTGGTCGACTACCGTGGAATCGGTAATCACTTGTGGTGCCTCACCTACCAGACTTATGCTCAACTGACATTTTTGCTGATCAGCTGATTGCTGCATATAGTTACTCCCGTCAAATCGTCCCCGAATCTCACGCTTCACGGTATACTCAGCATTTCCATGTGTGAATGTTAAACTAACACTGCTGATAACGGGAAGTTTTTCAGCCTCTCGCATGGCATTCTCATTAATCAAATGAATCACAGCATCATCAGCATCCTGGCTGAGGTGAATATCACCAAACAGCGCGAACAAAACCGCCCGAAAAATACCGGTTTTACCAGCACCGTTCTGACCCATGATCACCGTCACATTTTTAATGTCATCAGCAGCAAATTGTAGTACTTGACGGCCCTTAAACTGTCTAAAGTTTGTCATGTCCAGCTTTTTAATCTTCATTGTTTTGCCCTACTAACTGTTTTCTAACTGCTGCTTCAACTCTCTGCTCTATTTCCTTATTGGTGTAACGCATTTGCGCCTGTTCGGAAACCGCCTCTATTAGTTCTAGTAACGGTTCACGCTGTTCTACTGGTAGTTTGTTAATTCGCTGTAAAATATCAGCCTGTAACATCATAACCATCTCTCTTTCTTTGTGATTCTACATAAATATCATGCGAAGATAAATCTAGGTATCTTTCTAGTTGCAGTTGCCGCAACACAGGGGTTAATACTCCACGGGCACCATATTTATTCATGGAGTTATTGTTAAGTTCATAAACTCGCGGTAACTCATGCCGAACAAGCGTTTCTGCATATTTACCCGCGTAATCTACTGGAGGCATCACCACATAATCATTCACCTGAGCGTACTGTTTGCCTTGCGCACGTCGCAAAATACGACCTCGACGTTGAACAAATTCCCGCTGATTTGAAGTGCTGGCCAAAAAGTAAGCCACTCGTGTATCTTGAACATCCACCCCTTCATCCAAACACTTAACCGCCACTAGCACACATATCTCGCCCGCTCCAAATCGATTCAATACCACTTCTCGTTCCTTAAGCGAAAGCGTCGAATCGAACCTAGCCGCACTTATTCCATGTTGACTCAGCATGAATAATACTGACTGGGTTTCGCGCATATTAGCACAATACACCAACGTAAAGTGTACATCTTGTTGATGAATAATCTGAGCTTCCAAAGCCATCATTTTCCCGGCCGCCGACTTAATAATGCGCGAACGGCGCAACAGTAACGTCTTTAAAATCTCAGCCGCATCTGTATCGTTATCAGCTGCGGACATGAGCAACGCAATACGCTTACTAAGTTTTTCAAACTCATCCATCTCTATACTATCTAGGCGTACAATTGTTGGCTCGTAAGAGTACGGTGTTAGGAATCCTGAATCAATTGCTTTCTGCATTCCATAAACAAAAACATCATGCCCAAATAATCGCCGAACAAACTCAGTTCCTGATTCGTCCCACCAGCGATTAGGGGTCGCAGATAAACCCAACCGCTGCTTGAAACTAAACAAAAATGACCGTTGCGATTGTTTAGAACCGATGTAATGGCACTCATCAGCTAATAAAAACGTATCTGGATCATTCAATTCTGAAATAGCATCTTCAAAATATTGTGAGCATATACTGCGATAAGTACCAATTAATACCAAACGGTTTATTAGTCCATGTTGATATTGCCACACAAGATCAGGTACTTTTCCTCGCCAACGCTGACTCATCCCCATAATTTTAACATCGGGAAAAATGTTATTGGCACGTAAACTTACTTCCCATTGTGCAACTAGATGTGTGAACGGAACGATTATCACCAAGAATTGGCGTCCATTGACTGCATAAGCCTGATTCACAGCGCCAATACTAGTCAACGTCTTGCCAGTACCTGTCGCCATATTTAGCACGCCAATTTTTTTATTTGCAGTAAATGCATCGATTGCATCCTGCTGATAAGGTCTTAACTTCACTTTTTTTGCCTCTTCACATTACCTAAACCATCAACGGTGAAACCCTGGTCGTTCATAAACAATCGAGAAAACCGCTGCTTATATTCGTCAACACGTTTAGGCACCAATCCCAAAGATGCCGCGTGCACAAATAGGTTGTTTTCATTTGTTTCGCTTTTCATCCACTCTATAATGAGCGATGCCATAAGAGCTTCCATCGAATTAAAACTTGAAGTCTTGGGTACTAACACATCACAGTTACCCCTAATCATGCTTTTAGGCCAACTCAGCCTTAGATACCCCAGCTTTTCAGCATAGCTAATGAATAGTTCCGGGGTCCAGGAAAAAATCTGATCTGGAAACTCTCGGTTATGGGCATCCGGTAAACTGGTGTAGACATCATCTGATAGTGTTTGAGTCGCCACAAATGCCTTTTTGTCGAGCAATGAACTCATACTTCTGTGAACCAATGAGTCCAATTCGTCCGTTCGCAGAATATTTCTAGAGGCTACAAATAGGTCCTTCGAAATTGGAACAATTCGAGCGTCCTTCATTTTCAGTTCATGTCCTTGATCCCAGGTACTTCGCGTTGTCCCATCAGCGTTAACTGCTTCAAAAATTTGATATTCAGTGAGAGGTTTGCACGCGATACGCTGCAGGTATTCTGCCCAAACCTTTCTGCTTTCACGCGGTAAGTCTGGTAATCCGTTGGAATCAATAATGAAGAAATTTCCGACAATATCAATCTCACTAAACGATGACAAATACGACGACAAGGCTTCAACGTTATATATCTGCATTTCGTCAAACGCTTTTGGATCTTGGTCTAACATAAACTCATTAAAGAAATCATATGCCTTTTGCATTGTGGTTAATTCTGTTGTTTTGAAAGTTTGCTCAAAATACTCACTCATCGCAGTTTTGATAATCTTATCTGCTTCGACAACATTTACCCAAAACAGCTGATTGTGATGAAGATAAATCGACGGCGTGACAGAAGTTGCCTGCTGTACAGAGTAGGGTTCCCATCCATAATCTTGTTTTAGCTGGAAAAGCGAGTACCCTTTCAGATTTTGTCGAGCAACCAATTCAATCTGCTGATTAATAGTTAATTGCTTTTGACTCAATGGATATACATCGTTATTTCTTCCCGTACCGAACGAATATTCAGCTGAGTACTCACGTTTGAACGCTTGATACCATTCATCCTTTGTCATATCATCTGCCAGCTGTACCTTTACCGTATCTAACAGCCAAGCGTCACGGGCAAATAAATATCCTTCTTCAAAGCGCTTATCTAACTTGTTTTTCGTTAAATGTAATAGTGGTTGTGGATAGCGATCTGCTTGATATGCTCTAAACGCCCCATTTCCGACCGGAAGTAAATTGGTGTTTTTCCCTAAACCAGCTTTGAATGCGCGCATAGAGGTTGCAATTTTACGATTAAAATAGTGTTTGGACCACGAATCTATTCTTTCAAAGCTTTGCTCGTCCGCATTAATAACTTTTAGATTAAACTGCGACATATATTGTTGAATAAGTTCAGTCATTGTAAGCCCCTTATTTTGCGTCCAAACAGACACATCTTGAACAAAATGGAAGCCCAAACTATGCATGCCTTTTTCAAGATCAGCTTGAGTAAAAATACTACAATCCGCATTCATGCTGTCTCTAATATCAGAATTTTTAATCCAACGTTTATCCATAACTACTTGCTTCAAGCTCATTTTGAATTTGGAAAAAAGAGAATCGGCTGTATACACCCATTGGCCCAATTCAGGATGCTTCTTTTTAACAATAAGTCTCATAATTAGTTGTGCTTGTAGTGGAGTATATAGCGAGTCAAGTTGAATATGTTCTTGCTTATCCGAGATAAGTAGTTTTAGTGACAAGTTAAGATTATCCCACCAATCGTAATATTCATGAATCGCCTGGCTTTCCATCTGGCGGATACGTTCCCTGGTTAAGCCGTAACCCACAGCTAACTCTTGCAGTGTACTTGTTGGCTGCTGCACTTCACGAGCAAAAACTATTTCCCGTAATCTATCATCAACACCATTCCAATAATCTTCAACCATGTCACCAATTGAATCTGGAATCAGTAGATCAAGCACAAACAAAGACTGGTTCCATCGTGTCTGCTCAAATTCCGATCCAATTTTCAATTTCAATGTGGAGATTATTTTTTTTGGGTAAATTTCAAGTACAAGTTAGCCACTTCTGAAAATAACATCTAAATCAATGCGT
>NZ_AYYO01000033.1 GCF_001436225.1 Lacticaseibacillus sharpeae JCM 1186 = DSM 20505
CATTGATTTAGATGTTATTTTCAGAAGTGGCTAACTTGTACTTGAAATTTACCAAAAGTATGTGAACAGAATGGTATTCACAAAGACGATGTGGTTCTCTATGGCGGATCAAAGGCGGGAACGGGTGCACTGTATCACGCACTAAAAGGTGACTATCAGGCTGTGGTTGTTGATCCGATATTTACGATGAGTAACTATATCAGTAGTGGTGATATTCATTTTCTAGAAGGTTATCTGCCTACAGACCTATTACCAACGATGCAAAAAGTTGCAGACGAGTGCGCTAATAAGTACGAAAAAATAATCATTGGCGCACCAAATGTCAAGATAAATTACGATGGGTATAGTCTGTTGAACAGCCCAGTTGTGACATTGTTAGATGTTTTTGATGAGCATATCAAAACACATCCTGACGTTGCAGCAAACAGCACGTTTGAACAGGTTGCTTGTATTAACACAATGCTGTTAAACTCAAAAAACTTGCATGCTTTGCAACAAAAGATTCGCAATAACGAATTCACTATTCCCGAACAAGAACCGTTGCTTAAGAAAGTTGATCATATTTCGATTATTCGACGTGGTTTGCGTAAGGTTGGACGTATGCTTTCAGAAGTATAAAGCTGACGGTAAAATGTAATGAAGAGAGTATACAAAACAAAGGGGTACACAACTTTGAAAAAATATAGAAATCGAATTTTAGCATTTAGCGTGATCATTGCGGTTTCGACTGCTGCTCTGCTGTCGCTAAGTACACCGAGTCATGCGGTTACCGCTGCAGATGACGGTAAGGAAAGCCAAACAACTGCGCTAGTAAGTTCTAACGATGATATTTCGACCACGGTTGTTAACGGGTATGCAACTGTTACTTCTTCAGTTTCAAAAATCTGGAGTGACCTGCACTGGAGCTCTTCTGTTCCATCTTCTAAGTACTATCACCAAACCTTCAGGTATGATCAAATTGCCACTCTTAAGAATGGCTCGCGTTACGTTCGGCTCATTTCAAGGTCAAACCAAGTAATCGGGTATTTGAATGTAGCCTGCACGGGCCGAACCAGCTATGCTCGCGGCATTGCAATTGATGGGACGGCATATGCGACTGTCACTACTAATTCTGGTAATATCTATAGCGATTTTGACTGGCATGTAGCAAGTAAACTATCAAAATATTACCACCAGACATTAAAGATAAAGCGTACTTATTACCACAGTAATGGCCAAGTGTATTACTCGATGTATACCTACACTGGACACTGGGTTGGTTATGTTAATTCAAACTATGTGACAAAAAGTGTGAGTGGATTTGTTGGCGCAGCAATCTCAACAAACCGCTATGTAACGATTGTCAAAAAGGGTTTAAGCATTTACGCTAACCTTGCCTGGAAAAAATCGGCAACCACAACCTCTAAAATCTTTACTACTTACCACGTAATTAGGGAATACCATCATGGTTCGGGTAGTATTTATTACCAGCTTAAGGACAAAAATGGTGTCGTTAAAGGCTATGTAAACTCTGCTGCAGTATACCAGGGTAGTGGACAGCAAGGAGCTGCGATTGGTTATCTTAAGTCTATTTCACTAACTGGATCATGCACAATTTGGAAAGACTTCTCATGGCATAAAGCCGCAAAACAGTACAGTAATTTAAAAGGCCAACAACTGAAGGTTAAGCGCTACTACCACCATTTGAATGGTAGTATCTACTACTCAGTTTACACAAAGTCCGGTTCGTGGATTGGTTATGTTAATGCGTCTGGCACAAAGAAGTACGTTGCCTCTAAGCAGTACACCGGCGCATTCTGGCTTAAGCCTTCTGAAAACAAGCCATACCCTAACTTAAATAACTACCCGAATGCATACTTCTCTGTATCTCAGGAAAAGCAGCGGGTTTACATTAAGGCTGCAAATGGTAAGACGCTTTACACCATGATTTGCTCCACCGGTCTTGGTAACAACACGCCAAACGGTTGGTACAAGATTCAAGCAGAACGGGGATTGGCCTTCAGTGGTGCTAACTACTGGACATCCTGGCTTAACCATGGTCAGTACCTGTTCCACACGGTGATTGTTAACCACGACCGTTCATACAACGTTGCTGCGGCGAAGAAGCTTGGGCACAAGGCTTCGCACGGTTGCATTCGGCTCCCAGTCCCTGACGCAATCTGGATTTACAAGAACGCACCAGTCGGTATGCGGGTACACATTTACTAATATTCAAGAAGAGAGAATCGTTTGCCGTTTTATCCGTAAACGGTTCTTTTTTCAACCCCAATGCCCCATAATCAGACACAGGAAGACGCAAAATTTGGAGCGCGTAAAAAATCATGAAGAAGAACCAACTACTAAAACAAACTCTGTCCATTGTGGCAGTGATGGCGGCCGCAGCGATGTTGACCGCGTGCGGCGGCACCAAGCAATCCGCCAAAAAGTCAAACACGAACACCAGCAAGTCCACGTCCAGCAAGAAGGCGCCCAAGCCCGTTAACGCCGCTGACGAGCAGATTAATACCATCATGAAGCACATGTCGCTGAAGGAAAAAGTCGGCCAGCTGTTCCTGGCGCGTGTGCCGGCAACCAACGCGGTTAGTGACGTGCAGACGTACCACCTAGGCGGTTACTTGCTGTTCGGCCAAGACATGGCGGGGCAGACGACCACGTCGCTCAAAACCAAAATTCAGTCATACCAGCAAAACAGCAAGATTCCGCTGCTGATTGGCTCTGACGAGGAGGGCGGTACGGTGACGCGGCTCAGTTCCAGCAAGCTGGTGACGCCGGCGTTCCGGTCGCCGCACAACTTGTACGTCAGTGGCGGGCTCAAGGCCCTGACGCAGGACGCGACGAATAAGGCACAGGTGCTGAAGGGGCTGGGCATCCAGATGCCAATGGCGCCGGTCGCGGACGTTGCGACGGACCCGGCCGCGTTTATCTACGCGCGGACGGTGGGCCTGGACGCTAAGGGGACGAGTGCGTACGTTAAGGCCTACGTCAAGGCGCTGCAGGACACCGGCGTGGCAGCAACGCTCAAACATTTCCCGGGTTATGGCAACAACAAGGACTCGCACGTGGACATCGTGACCGACACCCGCAGCATGCACGAACTCAAAACCGTCGATTTCAAGCCCTTCAAGGCCGGAATTAAGGCGGGTGCCGACAGCGTGCTGGTATCGCACAACATCGTGAATGCCATCGACAGCAAGCGGCCCGCATCGATTTCCGCCAAGGTGCACAAGGTGCTGCGCAAACAGTTGCACTTCAAGGGGGTCATCATGACCGACGACCTGGACATGCAGGGGCTGGCCAAGTTCACCGACCAGAACCACGCGGCGCTGGATGCACTCCAGTCCGGCAACGACCTGGTGATGACCTCGCACTACGCGACGCAGATTCCGTTCGTCATGACGGCAATCAAGAACGGCGACTACAGCAAGAAACAGCTGAACGCCTCCGTGCGCCGGGTGCTGAAGATGAAGCAGAAGCTGGGGATGCTGACGAGCTTCTAGCCTTATATTAATGGCTCTTCGTCAAGTAGAGTTGATAGAACTTTTTGAAAGCACTTGGACCTTAATT
>NZ_AYYO01000034.1 GCF_001436225.1 Lacticaseibacillus sharpeae JCM 1186 = DSM 20505
ACAAAGTTATCGTGGATTTGCCTGAAAGTTAGGGCTAATTCACCAGCCACTAATTAGCAAGAGACCCATGCCTGGGTAATGAACAGGCATGGGTCTTTTTAATGTGCATTATTACAGTTATATAGTGGAAGTGGTTCAATTCTAATCAGAATTCACCGTTTTATTGAGGGCAACATTTTACTTAAGGTTGGTTGAAAGGAATCTTAAGTTAGCTCACGAGGTGAAGGAGTTCAAAAAATTAATCCACTTCGGTTGGTTGAGTATTTTAAGAGAGGAAATTAGTTGATGCTTTAACTCTAAAGTGGCGTTTGAGGTTTGGGGGCTGGTAATGCAAAAAAATATATTTTTGTACAGATTTAATTCTATATCCGACTGGAGAGTGGATAGTGATTTAAGCCTATTGAAGACTTGAGTGAATAGGCTTGGCATATTTTTTGTAGCTGAGTATATGAGCAGGTTTGCAATTAGGGCTTTAATATCTTGAGAATAGTATGCACTGTTGCTGTAAAAATAGCTTCGTTTTAAAGCTGAATCTACACTAATGGTTACAAAATCTGTGTCAAAAATGAACAAACAGTTTGTAAATAGAGCAACTTCAAAGTGACCCCAAGTTTGAATTTCGTTTAAATGTTTTTTTATATTTATTTGTACAGACTTTATTAAAGGGCTGGTAGGGTCCAAATTTCCCTGATTATTGCTTTCAATTAAAAGCGACTGTGCATATAACGCATAATAAAAAAAGTCCTTGGAGTTGTTAAAACGTGTATACATTGACTGAGTGAAAATATGTTGGTGGGAAGGGTTGGTAGCATTGCTGCAAAATAACTTTTTAAATAACTCCCTTGACTTTGTCTTTTCCGGAGTCGTGTTAGAGTTGTAAATGTATTCGTACTCCTCAACGGATATATTCATGCGATCAAGGTATTTCATCATACTCTCAAAATCAACTTTTGCTCCATTATTTTCGAATGAAGCAAGCGTGGAACGATGGTTAATCCCATTTGCAAGCTCAATCTGTGTTATGTTGCGTTCTTTTCTCAGTTCCTGAATTAGCTCTCCATGTCTCATGAATCATCCACCTCAATGACGAAATACCTTACATTTTTAGATTTAATATTTAGGTCATAATATACTAGTCGTATCTTAATGTAAAGGGAGAAAGTAAATGCAGTTATTAGATGAAGATTGGCCGTGGGTGGTTATTACACCAGTATAGTAATCAATCGCTGGCCTGGAATATTCAATTCAATAATCAATAAGAAAGAGGGTGTATAAAAATGAATAAAAGTCTTGTAGGATTCTATGCTCCGGTTGAATGGAAAGTCAATGGTATTACTTTTGGAGCTAATCTGCTTGCTTGGACAGGTATGCATTTGTCACAGGTGGCTCAATCGTTTTTAAACCAGAAGAAAAGCAAATTTTCCAATTTTCAACAACATTTGCATAATACTAATAAAAAGCCCGTGCAGGGCTTTTTGTTTAATGTTTATGAGGATAACAATGAATAATAATCGATTCGAACGCTCTATCCAAGATTTAAATTTGTGGATAAGCAAAAATCTTGAGGGCTTTAGTCCTAACTGTTGGATAAATGGTAATGAAGATTTAATCTCTACAATAAAAAAATTTGCAGAGCTTTTGTATATTGACAATATGTTTTATCCTGTCAATGTTTTTGGTGAATATTCTATTGAAATAGAAGCCCTTGTTAAAAAACCATTGAAATTGTTCAATTTCAAGACTTTGTCGTAAGAAATATGGCACTTATTACACCGTTGTTGGTCATTGACGAATATTGTGAAAATCATAATATTATTTTTCAGGTAAATTTCAAGTACAAGTTAGCCACTTCTGAAAATAACATCTAAATCAATGCG
>NZ_AYYO01000035.1 GCF_001436225.1 Lacticaseibacillus sharpeae JCM 1186 = DSM 20505
AAGGTGGAAGCATGATACGGAAAGCCTACATTTGAAACTTTGTTCAGTTTTGAGGGAGCTATCGGCGCCTATTGGGCCTATAGCTCAGCTGGTTAGAGCGCACGCCTGATAAGCGTGAGGTCGATGGTTCAAGTCCATTTAGGCCCATTGTTCCACTTAATTGTATAACCCTTATGGGGGATTAGCTCAGATGGGAGAGCGCCTGCTTTGCACGCAGGAGGTCATCGGTTCGATCCCGTTATCCTCCATTGACTACACGTTAGTGTGGTCGTTTGTTCCTTGAAAACTGGATATCATTGTTTTAATTATTTTAGTTATAAAATAATGCCGAGA
>NZ_AYYO01000036.1:0-27036 GCF_001436225.1 Lacticaseibacillus sharpeae JCM 1186 = DSM 20505
TTTTATTTCAGAAGAACTTGGTCACGAGTGGCTAACTTGATTATAAAATCTGCCTTCACATACTTTTGCGATAATTCCCTGAACATCATCCTCAAACGTATTATACGACCCAGCATTCATATAGTAGCTACCATATGACAGATTAAGATCCATAATGCGCAAAATCATGGTATTCTTAACAACTTGCTTCCATAGTGATGGATAGTTTTGTACGAACATTCGTGGCGCAATTTTATCTGAGAGATAATCTTTTGCGGATGGCATGGATGAAAAAATCACAACCAAACGCTTTGGGGCTAAACGGTTTACTTTATTTTCCGGAACATCCATCAGTGTATAAAATGTATCGCCAAACTGGATTAAATCTTTGCGTTCCCAGAGGGTACTTACCAGCGTTCTTTTGATAAAAAATGATTTTTCGTTGCTATGCATGTACAGAACATAGTCGTGCGCCAACATTTCCCGATATGCCTTATTCGCAGATGCATCAGTCCGGCTGAGCTTAAGAATGTTGTCACTTGTCCCAGTATTAATTACAATTTTTTCGGAAGACCAATCCGGTTGCTCCCCAAGCCTTATTACGGTTCTCTTCATATTTTTCACCAAAATTTTTGATTTTATTTGATTGAATCGAGTTTATTAAACTGGTACTGCTTAATTCCACTCTTTAAATCGCTAAGATACGTCGTTGAAGTTGCATATGGTTTCAATCCATTCACAGCAGCCTCCCAAGTTGCTGCGTTTTTTCTAAGTGCTCCTGAGTAAAATTCAGGTTTCGCAACAATGTTTCGTGCATAATCTTCAACTGATGCAGCTAAACTGCCATATTTACGAAAGGCGGCGCTAACTTGACCCTGATTTTGCTCAGCTGTGACCTTTGTGTACGTTGATCCAAGCCAATTTGTATCGGCTTTCACACCGAAGTATGCATTTGCCTTTGTTGCCAATTCACTAGTACCCCAAGCAGATTCTTTAACCCCTTGCATTACCATGATTGACGGGTACAAACCGTACTTTTTGGCGACGGGTATCGCTATCGCTATAAGCTGCTTCAAGAACTTCTTCTGTGAAGCATTAAGCGATGTCGTTTTCACGCCATAAAGATTCGCCGGCACCGTGATTGGTGTAACCGTTACATCTGGTTCCTCAGAAACAGCTGCATTGACAAATCCCATCCACTTGCCGGTATTGTCGTAAAGTGAGTAATAGGTGCTACCGTTAATGTGGTGGAATAGATACTTGGCCAGCACTGTTTGTCCTTGTAATTTGGCAGTAGTTCCTAGCTTTTGTTTGCCCTCAAAGTCCTTCCATAAAGGATAGTTACGCTGAATAGTGACTTGTTTGTTGTACACATACGCTGATCCACCAGCAGTAGAGCCAGTCGCTGTAGCAGCTTTGTCTACATACCCTTGCCAAACACCGGAAGCATTATATAGTGAGTAGTATGTGTTACCGTCAAAGTGATTAAATTCGCACTTGGCCAAAAATGTCTTGTTTAATTGGTAGCTTGTATTACTTAACTTTTTAGTGAAGTTCAAGTTCCGCCAAATTGGATACCCTGATTTTTTAAGAGTAACATACTTCTTAATACTCTTATATGGTCCCTGAATCACAGTCTTCTTAACGCCGGTGGCATTAATATATCCCTGCCACTTACTATTGTGATCATAAAGTGAATAGTACTTGCTGCCGTTAAAGTGATTATACTGTGCTTTGGCAATTAATGTCTTGCCCTGAAGTGAGCTAGAGATTCCTAGCTTCTTCTTACCATTTAGATCACGCCATACTGTGTAGTCATTAGCAGTCACTGATACGTACTCGGAAATAGGAAGTGCTGCGCCGCCTTGAGACGACCCCTCCTTGGTCTGGGTCTTATTTACATAACCCAGCCACTTACCTTTTTTGTCATACAGGGATAAATATGTGCTGCCATTGAAGTGTTTGTACTCAACCTTGGCAAGATATGTCTTGTTGAATATGTCTGCTGTCGTCTTACCAGTTTTTGCCCAACTAAAACTGGACCACAGATTTGCAGTGGACTTCACAATGGTAACGTATTTCCCGTATGAGATTGCTTTGCCTTGTCCACCTTTTTCGATTTGAACACATGACGCATTCAGATATCCAACCCACTTATTGCTCTTATCGTAAAGCGACAAATAGTGACTGCCACTACGTCCAAAAGCCGCCTTCGCATGAAGTGTCTGATTGTAGTACGTTGATGAACTGCCACGCTTCTTCTTGAAGTCTAGGTCACCCCAAATTGTGGCTTTTTTGCTGGTTACCGTTACATAATTATCATAATGAATAGCAGAACTGTACGCTTTTTTTGCCACCATTGGTGCATAGTACTGCTTTACTAACGTCAAAAACTTACTTGTGTTGTAGTTCCATCGGCTAAGATACTCATCCGGATCCACATGCGTAGTCCCACCCAGGTACAGGCTAACTTGATGATGTGTCCAAATCGATCCGTCAGGGCCAAGAGTTGGCTTTAGGCCATACTGATACAAGATGTACGCTGTGTAGTAAGCAGCATTCGTAATTGTCTGTGCAAATTCTTTTTCGTTGGCCGCCGTGCACATCTCAAACTGAACAAAACGAGCATTCGCTTTCGGGCCCGCACCCCACACGCCCTTGTTGGTGTCGTGGATATTTAATATTTGCTTATCATCAATAAAGGTGTGCACAAACGCACGGTTCCAGCCACCATTGATTTCATAGTCAGCCTCAGCGCGCGCCGAATCCTTCAAGCTCTCACTTGCTGTCCAATGAAAAACAATCCCATTTGGCAACTTGTCCGGTGTTGAGTAATCAAACACTGAAAAATTGTGCAGGTCTTTAACGATTGTCTTCTTTGGTTGAACCTTGTTTTTCTTAATATACCCATTAATATCGTAAGTAGCCGCCTTAACGCTTTGGGTCACTGGCTGATTATGCTGTTCTACAATCAGAACTGACCCCGTGCCAATAATAGCCGCGCTAGTAAGCACAACCGCCCCATTACGTACTACGTGTCTTTTTTCAATCTTCCTGTGACTAGTCACAACTGTCTCCTCACTAACTGTTTTACTTAATCCTCCCAATTATAAAGCTTTTTATACGTTATTACCCAAAAAGACGTTTATGTTACGAAAGTGAAAAACTAGACAAATATCTTATCAGCAAAAACATGTTCAGCAATTCTGACCTATAGCTTTTTGTGCTAAGATAATGACGGGTCAACAAAAGACTGTACCTTGGAGGAAATAATGATGAAGCTAACTAAGTTCCTACCCGTTCTTGCTATTAGCGCCGTTCTACTCGGTGGATGCTCTAAGAAAGCAAAAACGAGCTCCAATTTTGACACTGCCGCTATTCAGGAAAAGATAGACTCAAACATCAATAAAAAGCAATACGATCGTGCGCTCGGCTTAAGCCAAGCGTTAGAGTCTAGTTCAAACACAAAAAAGAACGAGAATCAAAGTAAACAAATTGCAAGCCTGGCTTCAGCAAAACGCAATTACACGAAATTGCATTTTTCCAAGGCACTTACAAATTTGCATACGGCCGAGAACTTAAACGCGAAAGTCAATAATAGCAAGCTTAAGGCCGCTATTGCAAAGCTAAAATCTCTAGTTTCAAAAGTAAAACAAAATACCAGTGGGCTAAAGAACAACTACTCCGCTGCAAACCAAAGTCTATCTGCTGGAAAACCCGCAGAAGCAATGACCGCTGTAAATCTAATTCTCCAGAATAAATATGATAAGCCACAGTACCGAGCAATCTACAAAAAAGCATTGCAACTTAAGGTCAAGATTCTGACCAGTCAACTAAATACCCAATCAACAAGTACCGTAAAATCGACGTCAACCCCATCTTCTAACGCAAGCACAGCAACTTCTGTCAACGGTAATGATGAAACCACTTCATCAGATAGCTCCAGCAGCAGTTCACAGGGTAGCATCACCGCGACCGACATCAAAAATGCGCGTGCTGACCTAAAAGCGTCTGGCGAAAATCCGGCTTACTGGAGCGACAGCGATGTAACCACCGCCATTACGAACGCTCGCAAGGCTGGCAGAACACATATCAAAGCATCTGATTTACACTAAAAAAGCAACTTGTCAAAAACGAATATTCGTTTTTAACAAGTTGCTTTTCATTTAGAAGCTATTTGACCCCCGGCCAACAATCAGGTTCAGCGCATCCTCAGTCGCGCCGATGTGTTCATTGGTCATCAGTCGCTCTTTAATCAGCCGATTGTACTCTCTGTCATCATCCGGTGCAAGAATAGCGGCAACAAGCTCATCTTCTGTATATTTCTTACCCTTCAAACCACACTCAGTCTCGCTGTCGAAATACCAGCCAATCTTCTTGGCGTAGTCATCTTCATCTTCCTGCATAACAATAGTTTTCTTATCCAGCATCGCATAGTCAAAAATCGCTGATGAGTAGTCAGAAATCAGAACATCGGCAAGCACATACAGTTCCTGAATGTCGACGAGTTCGTTATAGAAACAGTAGATTCGCGGATCAAGGTCTGAGTAATGTTTGCGCATACCCCCTTCATTAGGGTGCAGCTTTACAATCAGCTCATAATTCTCGGGAAGTTTATTAATTACTTCTGTCAAATCAAGCTCTGATACTTCACCACGGTTCCCTTTACGCCACGTTGGGCAAAAAAGAACAAAGTGTTCATTACCGTTATATGGACGGTTGAAGTACTTTTCAAAGATTCGTTCCTTCTCAGCCTCATCACCGTCATGTGCTAACAGGTATTCATTCTTCGGCGTCCCGTTACCCAGAATGGTCAGTTCCTTGTTATCGGCTAACTTGAACGCGGACTCTAGGAGTTCGGTGTTGTAATCAGACGAAGTTGTCAGGTAATCCCATTTTTGCATCCGTGGCGCAAAAGCGGTTGATTCAATTTCCCGTTGATTTTCATCTTCAAGGTCGTTGACCATCTTCTTCATCGGGAAGCCGTGCCAAGTCTCAATGAACACCTGACCATCACGCTTACCCGCTTTATCGAGAGTATTCCCGTTCATAAATACGTACTTACACTTCTGAAACTGTTCGATATACTTCAGACTACCCGTACGTACTGGTGTAAAACCATAGTTACCGGCTTCCATATCAACAAGTTGATTCCGGGAACTAACAAAAATTTCAGCCTGCGGATCACGGTCGCGAATCGCCAACGCGAAGTACTTAGGGTCACCAGAGAAGTTACTACCATGGAACGACTCGATGAAATATTTGTGCGGCGACAACTTGCCTTCTGGTTCGTCAGGTGCCTTAACACTACCTGTCATTGCGCGCAAAATATTCATCGCTGGTTCACGAATCCAGTCTTGACTAACCAATGAACCCAGACCCGGAACCTTCTTGATCTTGTAGTAGAACTTACGGAACTTACGCATACCATCCTGTCGCATCTTTTTAGCAACAACCGCAAGCGTCGATTCAAGCGTTAGTTCATCAGATTCGTTCTTCTCCGCTGCGTTATCACCGGCTGTGTTGACTTCAAACTTGCCAACATAGTCTGCCTTAATTGCTTCAATCAGCTTCAAATTATGTTGATAATCCGCTGCATAATGTTCTTGACCAACGAACTCAACCAGTGCAGCTGCGTCCTTAGCAATATTCTTTGTAATCCACATGCAGTCGGCAAATTCGCCAAAGTTTTCTTTCAGTACCCCATCATCCCCGCTGTAGAGCGCAACTGGGTGTCCTTCACTGAACTCTTCAACAATTGAGTAACCGAATGTTTCCATGAACGACGTTGATAGGTAAATGTGATCTGCTGGTGTATCTTCATTAAGCAGCACGTTGTCTTCCAAGTTATAGTACTTAATCAGATTACGGTATAGCGTCTTTGCAGGACCATAACCTGTGATGAAGAAACGGTAGTTATTGTAGCCCTTAAAGTTTACCAGGTAGTCCATCAGCCTGATTGAGTACGGAATATCTTTAACATAATCAAAACGTGCGCGAACAGCTAAGTTAACAAAGCCATCCTCATCAATCATTTTGGTCTCATACGGCAGCTCAACCGTCTTAATATGTTTAAGGCTGACGGTCTGTGCGTACACCCGGTGAAAGTCGTACTTAGCTTCAATCTGTTTCTTAACTGAATCAGTAGCCACACGAACAAAGGACATGTACGGCAAATAGCGTTCCAAATCTTCTTCGTTGACCATCGGTAATGGTGCGTGAATCTCACCAATAATCTTAGCAGTACTTACTTTACGCAAATATGGTGCAAGGCAGAAAAATTCTTCACGCGTGATGAAGATGTAGTCAGGATCATCTACCTTATCCAAATCTTGAAACTGATAAAAGCTAGTGCTCGCTGCATAGGTGTGTTCTGCCTTAAGTTTCCGAACATCATGCTTGGAAAATGGCCGAAAATTGTAGAAGGCAGTAGCGTAACCAGCCTCATGAAATTCCTCAATCATGTTGTAGTTACTTTGACTAGTACCGCCTGGCGCAAAAATGTTAAAGCCGATTAACGCAATTTTTTTCATGCCGCACCTACTTAACGTTCAAGTCTTTCTTAATCTTCGTTGTGGAAATTTCTGGGGTCCGGGGCAGGTATATCACTTCAGCGTCGGTGTCATCCCGAAGGTAGTCAAACTTGCCCTTCCAGTCATCACCCATTACGAATGTGTCAATCTGATACAGCTTGATGTCTTTTTCCTTCTGGTCCCAAGCCTGTTCCGGAATAACAAGGTCAACGTACCGAATTGCTTCAAGCAGTTTCTTCCGTTTCTCAAAGGAGAAGTATGCCTTCTTCTGCTTGCTGTCCCAATTAAACTCGTCGGTGGAGAGCGCAACAACTAAATAGTCCCCCAGAGCTTTAGCGCGCTTCAACAGCTCGATGTGACCATAGTGTAGAAGGTCGAAAGTACCGTAAGTAATTACACGTTTCATTTTGATTTCTCCAATCAGTTTTTACAATTCTACAGGCTATTTTACCATAGTTGGTTTACAGCAACATTACGTCATCAACCTTGGTTACACAATGTTTAAAAACTAAAAGAGGAAATTCGTTTTTCAACGAATCTCCTCTTCCTCTATGGGCGCATCCCTAGTTTCTGACTGTACTGTTTTCCAGCTGTGATATCATACTGAATAATCTGATAGTCGTGTAAAATCTGCTTTTGCTTTTTTGTTAATGAGGCGTAGTGTAGTAACCCACCATTCGAATTAACAAATCTCATCCCATAAGTACTGCTCTTAGTTTCATCCAAAATCTTAATCCAAGGTACTGGCAATTTTTTAGAAACTTCAGTCAGCATAGCCTCATAGGCATTCACTTTAACGTTTGCTTGTTCTAAGGCCAATGAGATAAAGTCATTTGCGCCGGCATATGGACGACCGTTTAACTTAGTAGCCGCGCCATGCTCCCGCGCATACTTATTACTATAAACGAAATAGTCCGTCTGATGCAAAAGCAATGAAGTGTGACTCGACATAACAGAGTCATAGATGCTTGCTGGTAGGTGGTCACCGTAAAATACCCAAGTAATTGGCTTATCAATGCTATCCAGTTTCTTCTTAAACTTAGCAACAGCTGTATCCGTGTAGTTGATTCCTTGAGCATAGTTTTCAATCTGCTGTTTTCGACCAGTGCCACTGGACGCATTTCCGGAAGCCTTAAACGAGGTATTTGGGTATAGGTTACCTGTGTACGGATAGTGATTTTGAATTGAAATCAGATTTATAAACTGACCATCACTCTTTTCTTTAAGCTGCTTCAACGCATTATCGTATGCAGTTTCATCAGAAAGGTATGTGCTGTTACCTAACTTTTTTTGGTTGGAAATTTTGTACTTGCTACCGAGATAGGCAAATTTGTTAATTCCAAACTTTTTAAAAACACCAATTCGATTGTAGAATGTCCCAACAAACGGATGAATCGCGCTGGAGTAGTCAAAGCCCTGACTAATATTCGGTGCCACATTAAGATGTTCAACTAGCTGCGAATACGGCGAAGAAATTCGTGTATCAAAATTACCCTGAGTAAGCCCAGTCATTGCCTCAAATTCAGTATTGGCAGTACCACCACCGTAGCCAAAGCTCAGCATTAACCCAGATGTTGTACTCTTTTCCAACTTATGAATGTTGGGAATAGGATCAGTATTTAATTTTAGTCCTGGAATTCTTGCTGGATCCGAGAATGCTTCGCTTAAGTTGAAAATAAATGTTTGGTCGGAGAGTTTATTTTTCCTATTGACGTTTATGCTATGTGCAAGATTGCTATACCGCTTATAAACCTGCTTTACTCCCGCTTTGGAATACCCCGACGGTTTAGCCATGACCACAATATTCATGTTGCGTGCAAATTGCAGGTACGGCCCGTTTTCTTGAGCCCCCAAAAGTGGATTCGAAGCTGACTTATAGATGCTGAAATTTTCAAAGAAATTGCTCATAGCTGTGTCTTCAATACTAACATCCTTAATGAAACCAAAGAACACAATCGGCAATACAACCAACACTATACGCGTCGAGTGCCGCAGTTTAAAACTACCCGTCCTCTTTTCCAAGAAAAAAACACCGACAGCTAAAACAATTACTGCAATGAGTGCACCAATCAACAGAACCGGACTAACCATTTGCAGTAGCTGACTGATAGAATTGAGTTCATCAAGGTCAGCAGGCATAATTGGCTCAGATCTTGCCCCGGTTTTAATATATGTTGCAATCGATAATACTAGTGAGATTACAGTCGTAGTGATTAAAGAAAACCAATATCTATTAGACAATCCTAGGAAGAACCAAAACACAGCTAAAACGAATACCGTTCCAATTAGAATTGTTTGCCAACGCAACACAAAAGAAAACCAAAGAATTGACATATCAGGGCGAGACATCAGGTTTACCATCTTTAACGATTGATGCGTACTCAGCACTGCGAGGGCTTGAAGAATAAGTACTGCTCCAATTGCTAAAATTTTTAAACCGTGTCTGGATACCAAACCATGCATACATTTTTTGAAGTTGACATGAACGTAATCAGACAATTCAAAGATTGAGCAATCATAACGACTAGATTGCAACGATTTCCCTGTAGGTGAACTAACAACCCATTGGTAAAGTACAAATGCGACAAGCGCGATTACAGCCGCGTAAATTAGTGAGCTTACTAATAAGCCGGGAAATTCGCCAAAGCTTTTCTGAAAATAACTGTTCCAACTTTTAAGAATAGAAGTATACGGCTGACCAGTAATAGTGACTAACGACGCAAGTGAGGTTATAGTGATGAAATCTAACTTAGTATTGGCTTTAATTTTATCGCTAGACTTATCTAACGGAATGTAACTAGTAATGACCATTGCTGGAACAATAATTAGTGGAGACGACATGCTGATAAAACGTAGCGCGGTTTCTAAATTACCATGGTACTGTTGCGAAACAATTCCCATAATGATAATCGAAGCTACCGAAGCCACTACGCTTAATGCGACGATGGTTTTACGGTGACGATGAATGTTCGCCGAAATTGCACTAGCAAATCCCAGTGCAACGATTCCGGTAACTGACCATCCAGTTCCAAAATAGAAAATGTTTGTATTGAATATAATTGGCATTGTCAGCACTAAAATAAATAGTGCTGTAATACCGCGAATCTTTGCTGCTCGTTCAATCAGTGTGCTCAAGGCCATCACCGCTAGAACGCCAGTAACAAATGGGAATACTCCCCTACTTACAACAAATACTGACCCGTACAATGCCCCTGCACCAAGTGTGCTATTTTGGGTAAGTGCGAAGACTGTCGTTACTACAAGAAAGACTATGAAAAACATCCAAGTAGTTAACAGTGTCCCACTACGTTTAAACTTGGCAAAGTTAAGCCGGAAAATCAGCATCAAGCTTGCGGCAACAAATACATAAAATAGATACCTTATGGTGTTAAATACGAGCCAAGACAGCGAAAGCTTCGCCACCGAATCACTAAAACGCACAACACCTAGCTTGATAAAAAGCAAATAACCCGCAATTAAGATGAAGGATAAGACTAGGCCTAAGGCAGTCCTTGCAACATTGGATTTGTTTTCTCTAAACTTTTGGTTCATTGAAATTCCCCTTGAAATTGTCTTTCTGTATATATGTAAAAACGTTGACCATTATAGAGTAACAGCCAACGTTTATATTAACAAATTTAAATGTAATCTACGAACCGGCTCCGGAACTTCAGATGTATATGGCTCCCAAAAAT
Source organism: Lacticaseibacillus sharpeae JCM 1186 = DSM 20505 (assembly GCF_001436225.1). Classification (GTDB taxonomy): domain Bacteria; phylum Bacillota; class Bacilli; order Lactobacillales; family Lactobacillaceae; genus Lacticaseibacillus; species Lacticaseibacillus sharpeae. The sequence continues at coordinate 10,208 of NZ_AYYO01000036.1, forward strand.
CCCAATTAATAATGTTATCGACCAGAAAATCACCATGCCTTTAATGTCATGGTAGAACCAGCCTGTGCCAAGAAACGCTTCACGCATCCCGTTAATAACATAATAGAACGGATTAATCTCGATAATCCTCATAACCATTGGGTGTGCACTCATCACAGTATTTGCCTGGAAGTTGAAGATAGTACCACTAATCCAGAACATCAGCTGCATTGCACTGTTTAACAATGTGTGGAAGTCTCGTACCACAACCGTAATTGTCGATGTCAGCAAACCTAGAGCATACAGAAACGCAATCATACAGATAAAGAAATAGATGAACTGAATCCACGAAACTGATGGTCGAACGCCATAGTACAGCATAACGGCCAAGCTAAGTCCCAACATCCACCAGTAATTGATTAGCTGGTTAAAAAGTGTCATTGTCGGAATCGTTGATACGGGGAATTGCATTTTACTTACCATTGCAACCCGCTGCACCATACTCCGGCTGGCACCAAGAATTTCGGAACGCATGAACTGCCAAGCAATGAACCCTGGAAGGAGCCATGCAATATAGGAATATCCGTCCATTAGGCGGCCACCGTAAAGGACTATCCCAAAAACAAACCAATAAATTGCGATGTTAATCGCCGGATCAAGAATTTGCCAAATCGCCCCCAAGAAGTGAGCCTGGAAAGTTGACTTTTCATCATACTTAGCAAGGCGATTAATGACTCTGAAGTTCTTAAACTGATCCAGAAGTACTAACCATGCTTCTTTCATTAATCAAGCACATGCCTTTCTTTAAAGTGTCGTGTTACGTTACTGTATATGAACATCACTGCAATAACAGCAACAATCACAATTAGCCACTTGAGGCTGAGCACCATTTGCGGATGCATAACCGCAGTTCGTAATGGTAAGTTCTTCAGGTCTGCAGCAACGGTAAAGCAAAGTACCATTGTAATCAAGAAGAGTGCCAACCTAGTTGTCCAACTAAATGGCTTATCGTACAGTCGCCGGTTAAAGTACTCAACAGGTTCGTCTGGGTGACTTTGACGTAATTCTTCAAGGTCGAAGTCCTTCCCAGACTCACGCGTAATCTTTGCACGTTCAGCCTTAGTCTTCTTGTTGTAGGTACGCTGGAATTCATCGAACTGGGGTAGAACCTCATCCGCATCGCCTTCCATAACCACTCGGCCATGGTCAATCCAGATAACTTTGTCACAGAGCGCCTTAACTTGGCTGAGACTGTGACTAACGAACATAATCGTCTTGCCCTGCTCCTTGAACTCCTTCATGCGTGCAACACCTTTTTCAAAGAAAGGCGCATCCCCTACACTAAGAGCTTCGTCAATAATCAGGATATCCGGATCCTGGTGTACCAGGACACTAAAACCAAGACGGCTCTTCATCCCGCTTGAATACGTCTTAACGGGCTGGTCAATCTTGCCAATTACTTGGTCACCAGAATAGTTAATGATGTCATCCATTTTTTCCTGGATTTCATCATCACTCATACCCAGCATTTCACACTTCATAATGATGTTTTCGCGCCCGGTAAGCTTACCGTTAAGCCCTGCACCAACAGAAATGATGTTGGTAGTACCGTTAACGGTTAATTCACCAGAGGTAGGCGGAATAATTTGTGAAACAATGTTAAGCAGTGTTGACTTACCGCCACCGTTCAGACCGACAATCCCGACACTGTCCCCTTCGTATACATCAAAGCTGACGCCCTTAAGCGCCCAGAATTTTTCTATATCATTATTGCCAAACGGAAGTAACGTTTTAAGCATATCGCTCTTGTTCTTCATCATGTCGTACTCTTTGGTTAGATAGCGAGCACGAATTTTGAGCTTCTTGTCCAAGCTGTTAACAGCTCCTTCCTTTTTACGGAATAATTAAGTCTACTGTATTATACCCATTTCGCAACGGCTTGTCTTTTAGAGAGTCTTAAATTTACGTAATGCCTTCTTAGCCCACAACTTTGTTTAACCTTTCGTATAACACCGCTGTTTAAAATAAATCAATAAGCTGCACGCGAATTTTGCTTCAATCTCATGGTCCATAAACCTATAATCAATGAAGCATACAAAACCGTTGCGATTGCCGAGACAACAATAAGCACTCCTGCCCACCAATGTGCATGATAGTCAGTTATAAGCGTATTTATACCTTTTCTTTGTTGTACCTCCAAGCATCCAATTCCATTCGTTCTATAGTTTGTACCGCTAAGCCTCTTACCATTTAAAACAACTTCTGTTCCGGAATATGCAATCACGGGTACTTGTATTGCTTTTTTTGAACCTGATTTCCAGCTAGTAATTAACTTTTGACCTTTAACGGTTTTCTTGTAATTTGCGTTTTTTGAGATTATTCCGGTGTAATATTGACCGTATGGATGAACGTTAACATAGTTTCTTGCAGTAATTTCTTCTTTTGCAGGCAAATAATCAGGTGATGGCTTTGTGAGTAATTCTAAACCCTCTCCTAAGTCATTTGACGAGAACGCCTCCCTAATTTGTGTAGTGCTAGCCTTTCTTGTTAAAAAAAGATTCGTGGTACGTCTCATCAAAACACTACTATTCCACACAGAAGATGCCATGTATGCTGAGCTCACTTCCAAGATTACACCGCTAAATATCAGCGCAGTACATAGTCCAACCGCCAATGTACGAAATCCATTGCTCTTAATATGAAGTTCAGTTAGCAAAACTGCTAAACCGGGCAGCACCAACACGATAAACACTGCAGCAAGTCTTACCGGAAACTGCAAGAAGGTTGATAATTGTGGAAATGATTTTGCTAAATCATTCCATGGCAATAATTTTGACGAGATTACCAAAAAAGTATATCCAACAGCTAACAGAACTTTAGTGATGCGTGTAGTCTTCGCAAAAAAAAGCAACGCAATTGTCAATATGGCAATCACAAACATAACAGGACCGAAGTCTAGTGTCACATCTGGTATCTGCGTAAGGGAAAAGGTCGTTGTTCTTGCCGCCATTGTTAGCACTGGAAATGGAGGAAATACCTTATTCCGCAGAAAAACATCTAGCATCCCGCCCCACACATTTGCCGTCAAAAATACGGCTATTACGGCTGCCAATATTACCTCTTTAAGTATCTGTACACGTTGCTTATTAAGCACCATAGATAACATGAACAGAATAAAGAGCACAACGATTGATAGAAAGGCACTAAACACATGAATTTGAATAATTAATGAAACCGATCCGGCGAGACCTAAAATTTTCACTTTACTTGCGCTAATCATGTCTACACCGAAGTAAATGACAAGCGGCATCACTGAAACACCCCATGAAGTAAATTGTTGTGATGTTTGCCACGCTGTTATAAACGGACTAGTCATAAAAAGTATTGCTGCTAACAAAGAATATAGTGTATTGGCTTTAAGTTTTTTAGCAAGAAAATACATATTCAATCCTGCCACGAAAAATAACAGAAAAGATGAAACAATCTCAAATTTAACCCACGACCCTGACACAAACAACACTGCACCCAAAAAATATGCAAAGTAAGGTCCATATAGAGCGTTAATTATCCGACCGCTCTGTTCATAACCATAGTTCATTTGAAAGTAATTAATGCTATGAGCTTTGAACTGGCTGTACGTATCAAAAATCCGATTAAAATGAAAAAGGGAATCAGTTTCAAGTACCAAACCTCTAGTAATCATCTGAGGAGCTACCATTAACAATGCAACTATGAGAATCAAAAAAATCGGCCAAACTTTTTTCAGTTTCAACACCAATACCAACCTTCTATGTTTTTTACACCAGCAATAAGTTCTTCAAAACTTATACACAGGCTATCGTATGATATACTTAACCTAAAAAGCAAATCAACATAACTAAAAAGGGATTAGAATGAAATTCAAACAAATTTTTGTAAAATATTCAATGATTTTTAGATATATCATAGTCGGTGTTGCCACTACCGCAGTCAACATGGTGGTTTACTTTGTACTACATCACCTAGGTATGAATTACTTAATCGCGAACACCATTGCCTGGTTTGCAAGCGTCGTATTTGCCTTCTTCACGAACAAGCAAATCGTTTTCCGGTCTGCGTACACCACTAAGCAAGCATTCATTCGTGAACTGGTGTCATTCTTCACGCTCCGTGGCGTATCACTAGCCTTAGATGACGGTCTTATGTTTCTGTTTATCAGCGTAATGGGGTTACCTTCGTGGGTTGCGAAGGTCATTACACAGGTTGTAGTCATTATTTCAAACTACATCTTCAGTAAACTTATTTTTGTAACTAAAGAGGAGAAGTAAGGATGAAGTCAGTTGCAATTGTAATTCCTAGCCACAACGAAGAAGAAAATGTTCCACTTATTCATGCAGCGTTGGTTGAAACATTCGCCAAACTACCGGAATACCGTTTGCTAACCTGGTTTATCAATGACGGATCCACCGATGGTACATTAGCAGCAATTAAAAAAGTCCAGCAAGAAGACGGCGATGTCCACTTCATTGATATGTCCCGCTCATTCGGGAAAGAGGCTGGCATGTATGCCGGTCTCAGCACTGCGAAAGCCGATTTGTACGCAGTGATGGATGCTGACCTGCAGGACCCACCGACAATGATTCCGGACATGCTTGCTGGTATTGAAGATGGCTACGACATGGTTGGGGCTGCCCGAACTGACCGCACTGGGGAGCCTCCAATTCGGTCATTCTTCTCCAACATGTTCTACAAGGTAATGAACAAAATCAGCGATACCCCCATCATTCCAGGCGCGCGTGATTTCCGCATTATGACCCAACAAGTTGTCGACGCCGTGCTGGCAATGTCCGAGACCAACCGCTTCAGCAAGGGTATTTTCGGCTGGGTCGGCTTTAAGACCAAGTACCTGCCATATACCAACGTAGAACGGCAACACGGTCAAACCAGTTGGAATTTCGGCAGCCTGCTACAATATTCCATCGACGGGATTGTTGACTTTTCCGACGCGCCACTCAAGTTTGTCTCTTGGCTCGGCATCATCAGTTTCATCGCGGCATTCATTGCACTTATCTTCATCGTTGTTCGTGCCGCAATTTACGGTGACCCGACTGCCGGTTGGCCATCAATGGTCTCAATTTTCCTGATGATTGGTGGAATCCAGCTGTTTGCCGTCGGAATTTTAGGCCGTTACATCGGACGAATCTTCCTCGAAGTTAAGAATCGACCAATTTTCATTGCTAAAGAAATCAAATAATAGCGCAAAGGGCCCCGCATTTTCTGCGGAGCCCTTTTACGCTATCACTTAACGGATGCCTCAATCATTCTTTGCAGACGACCAACCGCATTCCCGTCATTATACTTATTCCACATCTCATTAGCAGAACTATTCCGTTCAGCCGCACCGGAACTGGTGGAGTTAATTTCATCAATCAATTGATCACCATTATAGGTAATGCTCCCAATCCCCCACTCCAAAAAGTCCGCCTGCACCCCCGGCACCTTCCGATAACTCACGAAATCTGGGCAGAAGAACACCGTCCGTCCGCTCGGCACCATCAGTGCGTACTCGAATACGGCGGAGGAGTAGTCCGTGATCAGCATCCCCGTCCCCGGCATCAGTTGGGCCAGGTCGGCCTGGCTCAGCTGCACGTTCTCCGGCAGGTCAGGAAGCTCGTCAAGCTGCACGGTCGGGTGCAGCTTCACGGTGAACTGCTTCTCGGGCACGCGCTCGAAGGCGGCGAAAGCTGAACGCAGCACCGACAGCATGTCCGCATTGTCCTCGCGGTACGTCGGCACGTACAGCACCTGGTCGCCGTGGACCGGCACGTCATCGGCGACGTGCACGTACTCGTCGCTGCGGGGAAAGCCTGTTAGCATGATGCGCTCCTTGGGCAGACGGTAGGCGCGCTGGAAAATGGCGCCCATCTTCTCCGAACCCACGACGATGTGGGTGAAGTGGTTGTAGACTTCCTGGAAACGGCGCTGGTCGGCGGCCGGGCGCTGGGAAGTCGCCGGGTCGTCCCAGCCGAAGTTCTTGATGGCGCCGGCCGCGTGCCAGATTTGGTAAACTTCGATCGACTCTGGAATCGCCGCAAGTTCGGCCACGTAATTGTCCACCACCATCACGGCGGCGGATTTCATGTAGCCCACCGCGCCGTTGACCGCCATGTTGCGCGTGGTCAGCGGTTCCGTGTGCACGCCCGTTTCCGCCAGCTCACTGGCCTGCCGCGCCGCGTTGCCGCCGAAGAAAACAATCAGCCGCTGACCATAGTGTTCGTACAGCGCTCGAATCAGCCCCGCGTCGTTGTCGTTGAACGTCGCGACGTACACCACCCACTTGCCGTAGTTGCTATTCGGCTTGACCTGCCGCAACCGCGCCATATAAAGGTTCTTCATCATCGACTTAAGCTCAATCCCCATGGTTATCCCCCGCATTCTTTCTGCCCTAATTATCGCGTAAGGCTGGGCATAACTCAACTAGGTGCGGGCTAAATATTGCTTACGCGGAGGTAAATTTCACTCGCCGTTTAATTAGCAGCTGCTTGTGAATTATGCTCAATCATGACAAAATCGCCGTTTTTCAGCATGTTATTCTATCAACTTTCATGAAAAGCATTTGTGCCGGTTATTTAGTTGAATTTTCCCGTTACACATATGCAAAAATGAGCAAATTCTTACCCGAAGCTGCTCAAACCGGTCCGTGATTTATGTTATATTCACCTCGTAATCAGCTATTATGTTTTTCACATATCGAGGGGGAAGAAAAGATGCAAAAAGCTAAAACAAATCTGGGCCGCTTGAGCATGTTACTCGCCGCCGCACTGGGCGCGGGGATTGTCGCTACGACTAACCAGGCGCCAACGCACCAAGTTGCGGCCGCCCGCAGCTACTCAAAGGCCACCAATCAGTACGTTGTCGTCAAGAAGTCTGGGTATAACTTCTGGGGCAACTTCAGCTGGACCAAGAAGCTGCACTACAGCAAGAATTACCTGAACCGCACGCTGCAGGTCAAGCGGATCTATTACAAAGCTAATGGAAGCAAATATTACTCAACTTACCGTGGAGGCAAGTGGTTCGGCTACGTCAACGCGACCGGGCTTACGACCACGAAGAACGCGCAGGGCTCCGGGGTAGCGACCAGCAAGTACGCCATCATGAACAAGTCTGGCTGGAAGACCTACTCTGGTTTCAACTGGAAAGCCAACCACCTCACCAAGAACTACCTGAAGCACACGTTCCAGGTCAAGCGGATCTACTACCACGCCAACGGGACGACTTACTACTCTCTGTACCGTGGCGGCAAGTGGTTCGGGTACATCAACATGAACGCGCTGACCAACACGAACAAGAAACAAGGGAATGCCGTTAAACCAAGTACAACCCTATACGTCTCCCTGAATAAGGTCGACAAAGATGGCTTTCACGAGGACCGCGTTTGGCGCGACCTCGACTTTAAGGTTTCCGACTACACGAACCTGACAGCAATGCCGTACACTTACACAGTTAAAGCGATTTACTACCACAGTAACGGGCAGACATACTACTCCCTATACGTGAAGAATAACTGGATGGGGTATGTTAATGCCAAGATTGCCAAGAAAACGGGTATTTTGGGCTCAGGTTCCACTTTTTGGATTACCAAGTTCACAGCTGGCACTGACGGTGACACCTCGCTGCAGCTATTAAATGCTAATTTGACCAGTAAAGGCAAAGCTGGCCGGCTGAAATACGGCGAGAAGCTCTACGCAAAGAATGGTTTCTTCAGCGCGAATGAGATTCAATATATCGCCGTCTACACGCTTGATGGCAAAACCTTCCGGGGCTACCTACAGCACTCATTCTAGAGCGACATTATGCCAATAATATAGGGCGGCGACTTCAATCACGAAGTCGCCGCCCTATTAACGTGCACTTTTCTATTTCCCCGTCACCTTCCGCAGCCCCTGATCCACCACGCGGTCGAACAGCCACCCGAGGATCACGGTCACGACGGCCACGAACACGAAGAACAGTTCGGGGTGTCCCAGCAGCACCGTCTGGCTGCCGAACATCATTGGGATGCGTTGGAGGACGTAGATGGAAAACATCGCGCTGCCACCCATGTACCGCAGCAGTGGATTGCGCAGGCGAAACTTCATCGCCAGCAGCACGAACAACATGGCAAAGGCAATCGCGGCGATTTCGTACATTGCGTAGTGCACTACCCCGGTTGTCCGCGCGCAGGTCAGGTACGTGCCGACAAACACGATAGCCGTAAACACGCCCGCAGTCAGATAAGTCGTCCACGACCGGCCAATGTGCGCGTCGAAGCTGGATTTATACCGCGACAGCACCATCCCCGCGAAGTAGCAGAGAATCGTTTCGAAATAGTAGTCCGGCAGCGTCTTGAACGCGACTACTGCGTACACCAGACTGACAACCAGCACGAATGCGAACGCCGCGCGCGTGTGCTGCCCGCAAATTTTGAACGCGCAGTACGTGACGATGTACATCAGCAAAATGGCAAAGATGTACCAACTGCTATTGCCGATTGACGACAGTCCTAAGTACGACAGCAATACCTGGCTCAGCGTCATACTGCGCCGCGTCAGTAGGCCAATAACGAAAAACACCGTCACGGCCGCCACGAATTTGGCCCACACGAAGAAGATGCGGCGCACGCGGAACGTGTCAACATAGGTATGCCCGCGCCGCTTGATTTGCTCCATGATGCCGTAGCCGGAAAAGAACAGGAACGTTGCCACAATCAGCTCGCCCTTAGTTCCCATCCAGATATTGGCCAGCCGCGAAAACCGCCCCGCATCCGGCAGGTAGGTCATGAAGTGGCTGAACATCACGAGCAAAATAAACAACCCGTTGATGGTCGCCGTGGTGTCCCGCGCCAGGTAGCCTTCCTTGGGTCCGTCCAGCTGAGGCCGCATGCCGGCAACAAACAGCGCCGCGATTAAAATCAGAATAATGTCCATGATTATCCTCCTGCATATGTATCTTGTTTAAGCTTACGCAAGATTGCGGGATAAGCAAGACGCAAAAAAGCACCCAGCCGCACATTTTGCGGTCCGGGTGCATTCGCCTGAAGACTACACGCCCAATTCACGTTTCAGGCTGGTCAGTCGTGGCATGCGTCTTGCGAAATTCACCAAGGTCAACGTTGGCAAACGCCGAGAAGTCATCCTCCCTTAATTCCAAGTTCGTAATCGGCGTCGGCTCCGGAAACTCTTCCTCATTCTGGAGCACAGTGCCAATTAGATCCTGTGCCATCGCAATCGCCTCCCCGACCGTTTCGCCCTGCGTCCATGAACCGCCAGCAATATCCGGAACTTCCACCGAGTAGCCACCGATTGTCTCGGGGTGCAAGATAATCGGATAGGTAACAATTGTCATTGTGCAACCTCCACTGTTATGCATTGACTATATCCGCAATGCATACCGTAATCTCTGCCATAAACTCATATCGTCGATGCTTGGTCGGCTAACAACTGGTTCCGGTGGTGTCTTTAAAAGCCTTCTAACCTCGTCAATGCCACTCACTGGTCCCAAGCCAACCTTTTCGCGGATTTCATTAGCCTGTATCACCATTTCCCGGTCAAGTTCCGCCTGGCTCATGTGCATAACCCGCTCTTTAAATTTACGATTTTCTTCCTCAATACTCATACCTAATCATCCTCTCTCGCTTGCTCAAGACCAATTTCTTCGAACAACTTAGGTAAGTATTTCATCGACGAAAGGTTCCGTAATGATGTAACTGTCGCGAGATACTTAGGCGCGCTGAAGGCCCGATAAAGCTGCGATTGAATTGCTTGACGCAAATCGTCCTTATAGATGTACTGATTCATCGTCAACATATAACCAATTAAATTTAAGTAATGCACCGCTTCAACCAGTCCGGAAGTGTTTGCCGCCCTTAAGCGAATAAGCTCCAATCTTTCATCGTCCGTGCCTGAATCTAGCTGACTCTCTTCATCTGCTAGTAGTAGATTAAATTTTTCAACTGCCCCTTTAATATCTTCGCGCCACTTCTCGTTGTACTCTTCGATGAAACCCACCGTCCGGTCAAATCGCTTGCTGTCTAAATCAACCTGCCGAATAATCAATGCATTAACGAAAGTGGCTACAGCGATAGCAAACCCAAGTACGCCAACAATAATCGAAATAAACGTAACGGCCTCGCGCACTGCTAGCCAACTTGGCAACTTGTACCAAATAGTTCCCGCAAAAACAGACATATCAATCCCCTGTTCCTGTCACCATAATTCTAGCACATTCTTATGGTTAACATTATTAATATGAGCCAGGCAAAACATGTATTGGTCGGAGTTTCAGTTGGTTTAAAATTCCGAAAGTCAATTTTGCCTACACCTATTAAATTTCCCCAAAACACCCCGAATCCCCCGAAACAATTTCAAAAAATTCCACAAAAAAGACGGCCCCCCATCCGGGAAGCCGCCCATCGCCATAACTCACTATGCTTGCTGCTTAGCCTGCACTTCCTTGTAGTGCTTGGCAGACCAAGGGGAGTAGAACTTGCCGTAAACCGCGGTGACGAAGTAGGTCAACGTGACCACGAGCATCGGCAGGGAACTCTGGGAGTAACCAGCCTTGAGCGCGGTGAACCAGAGGAGAATGTTCACGACGTCTTCGGCGAGCCACAAGGTGTACGTGTCGTTGAAGTGGAACACGATCATGACAGACGCGGTGGCGCCGATGGACAGCACCAGGGAATCCCACAGTGGGTTCGTGTCGTTCAGCGCGGTGTACGCGTGGAACATGCCGAACCAGAGGACGGCGATGATGGCGAGCACGAGCACCCAACCCTTGGCGTCGAGGTGGCGCAGCTTGGCGTCGAAGTCTTCACCCCACGTGCGCCACTTGAGCATCAGTGGTGCGTCGATGCAGAGGACGAACACGGTTTGGTCAAGAACGGAGGCGAAGTGGCCGGCGTTCCAGTTGACGTAGATGAAACCAATGGCAGAAATGAAGCCGAGCAGGCCGTTGACCGACTTGCCGACCATCATCGCGCAGACACACAGCAGGCCGAACACGGTCGCGGCGAACGTGATGCTGGTCGTGACGTTGATGGGGTTCATCAGGAAGAGTGCGAGCTGGAAGGAAACCCCAAACCAGAACATGCTCCAGGGCGTCGCATCCCAACCTGCTAATTCAGATTTGATCCACTGCCAGTAATTACCTTCAAACCGCTTCTCAGTGGTCTGGACTTCTTCAAACTTTTGTTCCATGGGGATTCCTTCTTTCTTATGTTAGACCGGCGCCGTAACACCAACCTTGTCCTCACCACCCATTCCCTATATATGGTGGCAATTCGTAAATCACTCGCAATTCAAACACAATATGTAGATGTCAAATTGAAGCTCAATGTTTACTATCATAACCACATTGAACCTTATGCACAAGGTGAATTTCGACAAAACAACGTTCACCAGCCCCAGTATTCCCGCCGCGTCGGCATGCGGCACGGCAAAAAAAACGAACGCGCTCGCTATCGGGACAGCCAGCAAAATCGGGCGCACGTGAAATTTCCGCTGGCATCGCTTTCATGAAAACGAGCTGTCTACTCAGGTCGTTACCTATCCCCCCGCTGAAAACCGTCGCTAAGGCCCTGCCACCTGCGCAACTTGTTTTTTTAGCGTGCAGATCAGAAATATTCGTGTTTTTGTCACTTTCGGATTTCCCCTGCATTCAGAAAGTGTGTTAGAATGAAACTTGTAAAAAATAAATCTAGGAGGGCTTTATCTAATGCCTTTAGTACATGGTACTGAATTGTTTGCAGCGGCTCGTAAGGGTCACTACGCAGTTGGTGCATTCAACACCAACAACCTCGAATGGACTCGCGCTATCCTTAGTGCTGCTCAGGAAAAGAACGTTCCTGTTCTTATCCAGACCTCTATGGGCGCTGCTAAGTACATGGGTGGCTACGAACTTTGCCAGAAGCTCATCGAAGCAACTGTTAAGGCTATGGACATCACTGTTCCTGTTGTTATCCACCTTGACCACGGTAACTTCGAAGCTGCTAAGGAAGCAATCGCTGCCGGCTACAACTCCGTAATGTTCGATGGTCACGACCTGCCTTTCGAAGAAAACTTGGCTAAGACCAAGGAAATCGTTGCTTTGGCACACGCCAAGGGCATTTCCGTTGAAGCTGAAGTTGGTTCTATCGGTGGTGAAGAAGACGGTATCATCGGTGAAGGTGAACTTGCCAACGTCGACGAAGCTAAGCAGATCGCTGCTACCGGTGTTGACTTCCTTGCTGCTGGTATTGGTAACATCCACGGCCAGTACCCAGCTAACTGGAAGGGTCTCAACTTCGAACGTCTCCAGGAACTTGCAGACGCTGTTGAACAGCCACTTGTTCTCCACGGTGGTTCTGGTATCCCTCAGGAACAGGTTGAAAAGGCTATCTCCATGGGTGTTGCTAAGCTCAACATCAACACGGAATGCCAGCTTGCCTTCGCTAAGGCTACCCGCGAATACATCGAAGCAGGTAAGGACCAGCAGGGTAAGGGCTTCGACCCACGTAAGCTCCTCAAGCCTGGTACGGATGCCATCTCTGACACCGTCAAGGAAATCATCGGCTGGATGGGCACCAAGCCTGTTAAGCTTGTTCCAGAAGAACTGTAATTCAACTCTTCAGAACAATGAAAAAGTCGTTCGCCAACTGGCGGACGGCTTTTTTGATTATATATTTTAATTTTGGCAGAAAATTTTTTGACTCAAAATTTAACAGGACTAACCAACGCACGTTCAGCGCAAGGCGTTGGCGATAATCCCCAAGTCTTTTGCTTTGCGGAAATTTGGCAGTATGTTATAATGCCGGTAGAGAAAAAGGATGCAATGGGCAGTAAGTCTAACCAACTTACGACACAACCTGTGGCTGGGCGTGGGATTATTCCCTACGCCTTTTATTTTACAAAAATAGGACGTTCAAAAAATGAACGTCCCAAACACCAAGATTACTCTAGGTGGTGGTACTTTAGGTATTCCCACCCACGGCGCATTAGGCCCCAGAAGCCCTTTGCGATTGCCACCACAGCAATAGTGAGAACACCAGCGATAACCTGCTCAGTCACCGCGCGAAAAAAAGGATGCAATGATCTCACCACCTACTAGCCCCTAAAGAGGAACCAGCTTAATTAGTATATCAACATTCACCATAAAGAATGCTACACCGCATACAATTTAGTTGACCGTGATGGCCAGAACCGCATTAATTCAACCTTTTCAAAATAGTTTTCTTACGTCAAAAACTTGTAAACCAGCAAGTTAACTGTTCCGTTGCAAAAAAGGACTAATCAAGCTTACGCAAAATGTACAACTTAATCACCACCGACACAATTATCCTTGCGCATTTTTGCCGCTCCACACCCAGCGTGTTAGAATTGAGGTAGCAAAAAGGACTGGCGCGCCAACACCAGTCCTTCCTGACAGCCGTTTTAAGAATGGCGGCCGATTTCCATTAACGAATTCGTCGCTAGAAACTGTCCAAAGTTTTCACTAGCGGCGTTTCTCTTTACGCTTTTTCGGGAACGTCCGTCCCCACACGCGCTTCAGCCGGCCGACATGAAACGCCCAATCAGGCTCAACCTAATTGCATCGCCAAACCAAGCCGACACAATTCTTCCTGCGCTTTTTTGCCGCTCCAAACCCAACGTGTTAGAATTGAGGTAACAAAAAGGGCTGGTGCGCCAACACCAGTCCTTGATGACAGCCGTTTTAAGAACGGTGGCCGATTATTCTAACAAACTACGAACGTCGCTAGAAACCGATCAAAGTTTTCACTAGCGGCGTTTTTCTTTACGCTTTTTCGGGAACGTTCGTCCCCACACGCGCCGCAACTGGCCGACATGAATCGTCCAGAAGATGACGACAACCACGATCACCCCATTGATAAACAGGATTCTTAAGGCGTCAATCATTAGCGCGCACAACACACGCAAAATTGCGTGCACTGCCAAAAGCATCTTCACACCTCTTTTCTCGATTGGCGATTGGTATGAATGAGTCATACGCACCATCTCCTTAGAGGCCACCGCAGATAAAACTTCTGCCCTTAAATTATATCGTGGCTTAATCACCACGGGCACCCTGCAATTTTAGTGGGAGCACAGGAACCGCTCTGACTAGGCATTCCCAACAGAAAAATTCTCACACCGCCAGGCTCAATAAGCATCCAGAGCGAGATTGTTGCAATAAACGCCCAATCAGGCTCAACCTAATTGCATAGCCAAACCAAGCCGACACAATTATCCTTGCGTATTTTTGCCGCTCCCCACCCAACGTGTTAGAATTGGGGTAACAAAAAGGACTGGTGTTCCAGCACCAGCCCTTGATGGCATCCGTCTTATAGCGGTGGCCCATTAATCTAACAACTTACGAACGTCGCTAGAAACTCGCCAAAGTTTCCGCTAGCGGCGTTTTTTCTCGCGCTTTTTGGGGAAAAGAATCTCCCACGTGTGCCGCAGCCGGGCCAACTTAATGACCCAGCCATTCAGCAGATCCAGTATTCATCCGTTAATCTGGAGTATCACGAACACCTTCACTGCTATCACACACAGCAAGCCCAGAGTCAGGCTCACCTTCAAAAGCATCTTCTTACCTCGTTTGGTTGCTGCAATTCGCCCATGGTTTTCTTCCATAAGCATCAGCTCCTCTCAAGGCCACCGCATGTAAAACTTCTGCCTCTAAATTATATCGTGCGCGCACTATGACAGTCACCGACCTATTTTTGCAGCAACACGGAAACCGCTATAACTAGGCATTCCACGGAAAAATTCCATGACCAGTGCACCGGTAATCACGCAGTCCGCCGCCTCCCATTGCAAAACTCGCCTAATCACGCCCCACAAATTGCCAAAATCTCCGCGCACCCGCCCCAAAACCGGCGCCACGAAGATTTCCCACGGCGCGCAAACCCCGCCGCCATCACGTTGCGCCCGGCCACCACCAAGCGGGGCCGCAACTACGCGCTATAATTAATCCGTGGTAGATAGCCACACTTCCTTCGCGGTTCGACCACCTGTCATCGGCGGCCGAACACAATAGCAACAGCAACGATGCCGCTAGCAACCGGCCCAAATTTCGCTAGCGGTATTTTTGTGCGCGGATCTCTGTGCACAGCCTTACCCCTATCTGGGGATAACGCAGAACCTATGGAAGACACACGGCCTAGGAATGTGAATTTTCGGGCACTTAACTGTTTATTATCGCGCCAATTAAGCATGTCCTGATGCGATGACGTATGGTCACGCGTGGCGAGTAATTCACGTAAAATCGCTCTACAAATCATGTGGCCACAGAAGCGGCACTTCTGAGCGCTTACACCGACCTACTCAAAGATTAGCGGTCGTGTTATAATATAGACATAAAGAAAGCCCAACGCGCTGGAACACGTTGGGCAATCTATAACCGCGAGCCATTGCGCAGGCGGTGAGCTCACAACTTAATAGTGAAACTAAAAAGTCGCGAACTGGCTAAAGTATCAGCGACTTTTTTATTCCCGCCAGAAATTCCTAGCCACTCGAATCAGCTTGCGAATTGCACGGAGCAATCCTACCAGTGCCATCACCAACCCAGCTAGGGCAGTGACGATGCTGGTCAAGAAACCAATCCACACGAGTGCCGACAGCACAAAGGCCGTCAAGAAAATAGATGCCTCCTTTCGTTAGATTTGTGTGCCTGGATTACACCATAAGCACCACCCTCTTCCTAGTTGTGAGGCCGCACCGCTGTTCAACTTTTCGCTGACTTAATTATACCATATGAAAGCGCTACAAACCCTATCGTTGTACAGTTTGCGGCGCTTTTGTGTATCCTGCTTCGGACGGGCAGTAGCGTTCGTTTTCCCGACACATGACTGGTCAGCGTCACGCCAATTACGCATGTCCGACCCAATGGCTGTGTATCGTGCGTGCAAAATTGCTTTTCGAATCCTGCGGCTGTAACCAAGACCACTTATGTTGGCTAATCAGACGGTCATGGCTTTCGGGGCAGCGCAGCTCCCGAACACAATAGCAACAACAACGATGCCGCTAGCAACCGGCCCAAGTTTCGCTAGCGGTATTTTTGTGCGCGGATCTCTGTGCACAGCCTTACCCACAATCTGGGGACAGCGCGTCGCGGCCAGAAAGCGACACGGTACAGTTATCCCCCAATTTCAGAAAAATAAGAGAGGACATATTTTTAAATACGCGCCAAATATGTCTATATTGACCCAATATGCGCGTATTTATATATATGTCCCGTGTAAATTTTCAGAAATCAGCTTTTCGTCCGCCCCCGCTTTGCGTAAACACCCGCACGCGGCGCGCTAATTCGGCCGCGATGTATCCGCCAAACCACACGGCACGCCGGCAGTAGCACCAGCAGAGCGCAGCGAAACGCCGCTACTCAATTGACTTATACACAGTGGATAACCCGTGCATAAACAAAAACTGGCGGGAAGAAATCCACAGGCCCAAATTCCTGCCATATACGCCACACACCGTCTGCTCCCCCAGACACGCCTAATTGCCCTAGCCCTTAGCTAGTACCACACAGCGGGCGTTCGGGGCGGTGAGGTTTATTCTATCAAGTAGATACCCGCCTGCAATTCGAGGTCCGCTTTTTTTCCGGCTCGTTGCGCTTGTGTTCTGGCAAGATGCACTTGCCATTCGCCTCGCCCCCCTTGCTTGCCCCTGGTTGCAACCCTCCGCTTGCTCCCGCTTCCCCCGCTTCGTAGCTTTCTCTCTTCCTCCCCGTTGGATCTGAGCTTGTTACCTTGCCCGGTTCGCGCCTGCCTCCGCTGCGTTGCTGCCACTCGTCAGCATTCCCGGCCCCGCGTCTTCTCTGACTTTTGCGGGTACTACGACTAGGAGAGA
>NZ_AYYO01000036.1:27160-32943 GCF_001436225.1 Lacticaseibacillus sharpeae JCM 1186 = DSM 20505
TGCTACTGAAACCACTACCCAGGCTGATGCACTTTCCGCTGCCAAGGCAAAAGCTGCCGCTTCAGAAAAAGCAGCTGCTGATCAGGCAAAAATTGCCTCTGCAGCAGCAACAGCTAAGGAAAATCAGGCTAATGTGACTGCTAAAGCTCAGGAAACTGCAGAAAAAGCAGCTACCGACGCACAGACAGCAACTTCTGACCTTGCATCTGCTAAGCTTAAGGCCAATGACGCTGCGGCAACCAAGGAAGCAGCAGCTTTGCACGTTACACGTAAGCAGAATGAACTGAATGACGCACAAAAGGCCGCAGATGAGGCTCAGGCAGCTGCTAACGATGCAAAAGCCGGAACCGACCTCGCAACCTCTGTTGTTACTAATGCACAGAATGCTGTAAACAAGGACAACACCGATATTTCCACGCTTCTTGAACAGCAGAAGCTTGCACAACTGATGGTTGATAATGACAAGACTCCTAATGCCATGCACCAGAATAATCTGGAAAAGGTTAAGAGCCAGGTTGGTACTGCCATTGCTCAGTTAAACACGGACACAACCAAGCTTGAAAATGCAAAGACAACTCTGACAAAGGCGCAGGAGACTAAGGCTGGGGCAGATCTTGACCTTCATGTTAAGCAGAAGGCAGTTGAAACTGCTAAGTCTGCTCTCACATCTGCTCAGGATTTGAAGGCCGGCGCTGATCTTGACCTTCACGTTCAGAGAGACAAGAAGGCTGGGACCGACCTTGATGCACACTTCCAGGCTAAAAAGCTTGCCAACCTTCAGAAGCAAGCTGATGCTGATAAAGCCGCATACGACGAAATTGCTGGTAACGACGCCAAGGCTCAAGCTCTCAACGATGGCCTGAAGAAGACTGCTGCTGACGACCTTGCCAAGGCTCAGGCTGCTAAAGACAACAACCGGGGTGAAGATACCGACAGTAACGGAAACGAAAACACTGACGACCAGGGTACTGACACCGATGATGCAGCAAAGCCTACTACTGAAGAAGGCAAGCAGGCTCAGGCTGAAGGTTACAAGGCACCGACAGCTAAGTCTCTCAACACTACCGCAACCAAGAAGGCTGCTGCTAAGTCCGCAAACAAGTCCCTCACCCAGACTGGTAACAGCGTCAACACCGCTGCTACCGCCGTTGGTGCAGTTGCTGCCATGGGCGCACTGTTCGGTCTTGCTGGGCTTCGCAAGCGCAACGCTTAACTAACCAGTAACCAAATAGTTCCACTAGCGAAGAAGCTCCCGCAATGTAAACTGTGGGGGCTTCTTTTGCGTGTCAAGCACTAATAGGTTACAAGTATTAACCATATACCAACTAGGAAACCGCAATTTGCAGAACATAATAACAGTAAAGACACCCGAAAACGAGAACTTAGCAACAGGTTCGGTACTGCTTAGGGGTCCATGTCTGCAGCATTTATCCTCATTCCCGCAGCATCCGTCAACCACGAAGAAAATAACATGTTTACAGTAGACACGTTTAGTAAAGAAGAGCTATTGCAGCGTCATAATCAATCAGAGCGGTTTCGACTAACTCTGAAAGACAGACTCGCCGGTGAACAAAACTTAGCGCCCGCACTTGATGAGTTCATCGAGCTGGAGAGCCAAATGCTGGTTGCGGATGATGGCGCGGTGACAATGTCATTCGATCAACCAAATGAGGAATATAGACACCTATACAAATAATCGCATGCATGAATTTAGGATCAGAGGGATTTTCTGATCCTTTTTTATTGATTCACGAACAGCCTACCAGGTATCCGTGAATGCTTAAGCTAACATATCAGGTTCAAACAAAACGTTTGTTATTTTATGTCGCAAAATAAGCACCTAAATGACCGACCAAGTACAATTATTACCGTCCATAGTGCAAATTCAGCTTAGATATTGCAGTACTTTCTAATATTAAATCGTTTTACAATGGCGAAATTCAGACCATCAACACATAGGACTACCTGCGGTTTCTCAGAGTATCAACTTGCTCATAGCCTGGTATGCCTGAAATCATTTGAGCCTGAGAACGGATTTGTTTGCCAATCTAAGTACTACAACTGCCAAAACTAGCATTACGCTGCGCTAGATGTGCTAGAATCGTAAACATCTGTTTTCTATTTTAAAAAACGCTTGTTTTCGTAAAAATATTTATTTCTCATCAACTTTTTAGAAAAAGAGCGTACGTTCGTAAAATTGTGGCATATAGCGTTATCCGCGCCCCCAACTATCAGCTAGTTAGTTATATTAACTAACACGTTGACCGATAATCACTACATGTTAACTGGTATAGACTGATATTCATACATGAAAATTATAGTTAGGGTCAGCAAATCGTTACATAAGCTGATTGTTAATCACTTTATAAAAATCGTAGTAATAGCTGGAATTTTCTGTAATCACTAACTGATTATGGTCAACTTTAGACCGCGATTATTCAAAAATGGTCTTTGGGGTTAACATCTAGAAATCAGCTTTAAAATAACAATTAGCACGAACTTTAGAAACCATAACTACTCAGTCAATCATTAAAATATAAATAGAAGTGCTTATCATCTGGATAATTTCCTAAAATAAAGCGCTTGCCATTATTTTCCGAGCCCTGTATTCTAGTAATCAAGGGGGAGCAAAAGCCAAGCAACACGCAAGGTTGAGCTCACCTCCCCGAATCGATGAAGCAAAGCGAATGAAGTTGATAACGTACTTGGTAATCTACAAATTCCACGTATAACTTCTCATTCAACGCAAATCGATGTGACAATTAATAACGCCACACATTGCAGATCATCATCGCCATCAGCCAACTAATAATTCTGAACGATAGTCAGAACTAGCGGATGCAGTAGAACCTATCTACGCAACATCTTGCACTATACCAGATGACGCAGCTGACTACGTAAAACGACAATCATAGTAATGACGACGAGATGTACACAGTGCGCAAACGTTAAGGAAAGGACGTGTCAACGATGTACTACCTAGTTCACGACGTATAGAGGTGGCCGGCCACCGAAAATTTTAACTCAGTTTTGTGTTAATAAACACAGTACGAAAGGACGGCATCGAATCTACAGTAGGCACCACAGATTCTTCACCTCTGGCCCCCTGGTCAGAACGCTACTTCCCAACGTGAAGATAGCGGAGAAAGGAAGCGATAAATTATGCCTAGGCATAAAGACAAACTAAGCATGTGCGCAGAAACTTCCTTAGACACAACTTCCCAAGGAGGGAAAATTATGAATAACGCAAACAAAAATTCTCTTTCAAAGACAAATCAATCCCGCACAAACTTCAAGATGTTTAAAGCGGGTAAGCGTTGGGTATTTGCCTGCGCAGCAGTGCTCACCATGATGGGCGGAACAATTTCAGCATTTGTAACCACCCCTTATATGACACACGCGGCCACGGAATCAGTACTACGTCGTGCAGCAAGCGCACCAAAGGTATCCGAACCCGTGACCACCGACGATACAACCGTTAGTGGTACTGCAGATCCAAACGTAACGATTAGCATTAAAGTTGCTACCGGAGAAGACATTGAAGGCCAGTCTGACTCTAATGGTGACTTTTCCGTTGAGATTACTAAGCAACCTTTGGGAACGGTACTAGAAGTAATGGCAATTGGCGCAGACTTCCTTCCTAGCGAAGTAACATACGTGACCGTAAAGGCTGCGTCCACAACGACTGTCGATGCCCCTGATGTTAATAAAGTGACTACAAGTTCCACAACAATTACAGGCACTGCAGCTCCGAACAGCCACATCACAGTAACTAAAGATGATGGGTCAAAGCTCGTTGAGGGTGATGCCAGCAGCTCCGGTTCGTTTAGCTTGACAATTCCAAAGCAAGCCGCCGGCACAAACCTACATGTAACTGCAACAGTCAATGATGTGCCAAGTAAAGCAACTACAGTGCAAGTAACCGATGATAGCACTCCAGCTACTGTAGCCGCCCCTGTTGTTGGCGAAGCCACCGAGGGTGACACCAGTCTCTCTGGAACAGCAACTCCCGGTGACACCATCCAGGTGTTCGATAGCTAAAACAACCAGGTTGGTAAAGATACTACTGTAGGCACTGATGGAAAGTTTTCGGTAAGTATGAACGCACTCGAAGCAAATGCGAAATTTACAGTGTATGCCGTACGTGAAGGAAAGCAGAGTGCAGCAGTTACGGTAACCGTTAGCCCGAAGGCTTCCGACGTGGTTCAAGCTCCTTCAGTTACTGAAATCTCCGAAGCTGAAGATACAATCACAGGTACTGGTCAGGCCGGGACAACAGTAGAAGTTTCAACGACAGAGGATTTTAGAGCAATCCTAGGCTCTGCGCTAGTTGACAACTTAGGCCGATTCTCAGTTGAAATTGGACAGCAGAAAGCAAATACACAGTTATATCTTCGTGCAAAGCTAAACGATAAATACTCCGATGTAATTGAAACAACAGTTACCTCCACAACGACCGAAATCGATATTAACGACCAGCCGTTAACAGAAAAAACAACCTCCATAACTGGATTTGCGCCAGTTGGAAGCAGCGTTCGTATTACCGATAGCGACAAAAAAGTTCTAGGTGTTGATGTTGCTGATGAAGGCAATGAAGGAAATGGCTTCACTATTGCACTTAATCGGGCTCTCAAAGCTGGCGAACAAATTACCGTTACATCGACACTGAATGATACCGTACTATCAAAGAGCTACACCGTGCAAAAGTCTATTGCAAACATTGTGCTTGATAAGAATGAGTCTGGCAACTCACCTGCTGGTATTAGCGGTACGGGGCAACCTGGGGCTACGTTAACAGTTGACAAGAACACGGCCGATGGACCCGAGCGCTTAGACGCAGTTATTATTGGTGATGATGGTAAGTTCAACATCCGATTCGCCGAAAAACAAGATGTAGGAACCGAATTGGTACTGAACTCAGAATTAAATGAAGTGCCTTCTGAGGAATTATCCGCTGAGGTTTTGCCATTTGATCACGCAACCATTAACGCCGAAAGCAATGTACAGGTTGTTTTCGGAACTGTAACCAAGAAAGGTAATAGCAACGAACCAATCGATGAGGTTCAACTACTCAACGGAACTACACTCATTGGGATTGCTACGCCAAACTCAGATGGAACATTTGCAATCGCAGTGCCTGATAACGCGCTAACCACAGACACTCTGACGGTCAAGACAATTTCTTACGACGGATATTCTGAATCTACCCTCTCTGGAGGCATCAAGCTTTCACCAGCAGACGTCTACTCTGCCGTTGTAGGTGACACCACCGTAACTGGATACGCTGTTGATCCAAGCGCAACGCTGGATATGTACGTAATTGGTTCAGATGGCAAAACACTAGGCAAGCAGGTTGGTGTTGGTTCATCAACAACTACCGGGAACTTCACTATTAATGTAACGGGCGGTGTACTGGCCGCCACAAACTACGCTGTTGTAGTGAACGGTGACGTAAACAACTTCGTGAAATTAACGGTTGTTGCACAAAAGAACCTCTCTGCGGTGGCTGATAGTTCCGCTAAGACACTTAAGGGGACTGCACCATCTGGTACGCAGGTTGTTGTACAGAGTCTATCAGATCTTGATCTGACGCGGACAATGATTGCTACCGACAACGCATTCAGTTTCTTACTCAGTGGTACACCAAAGAAAGGTGACAAGTACCTTGTAAGCTACATTTCCGCTGATGGCACCATTGAACACGAAATCTGCACCGCAATTTAGCCAAACAAAAAGGGGTCTACACTTTCTGGTGTTGGAGATTTTTCTCCAACTCAGAGGTG
>NZ_AYYO01000037.1 GCF_001436225.1 Lacticaseibacillus sharpeae JCM 1186 = DSM 20505
AAGGACGAACTCCAAATGATAAATTTACTATTCAACACCGTTTGACATAGTTCCCTCATTTTTTGCTTGCAACAGTATTAGTCGTTCAGTGTGAACTGCAGCTTCATCTGCGGTGCAGCCAGGGCAACCATCTGCCCGAGGAGCTTGTTGGAGTTGTCGAAGGAAACCTGTGCCATCTTGGCGTTCATGCCTTCAAGGTAGGCGTGAATGTCAGCGGCGTTCTTGTATTCCTGGTCTGCTTCAATCTGCAAGTGCCGTGCAGCCGCAACCGTGTTCTGTTCGAAGAGGTTCTCGAAGTCTTCGAACAGGCCGAAGTTGGTGTCACCGAGCACAGCCAGTGTGCAAGAAAGCCAGTACATCTTGGTTGGTTCGTAGGTTGGCTTGGTGTCGCGGTAGCTTGCTGGGGTGTCGTTCACGTTGGCGTAGAAAGGCATTACGGCGTTGAACGTGTTTGGACCAAAGGCCAACCAGTGAATTGCCGCGATTTCTGCCGGCACATCGTTGCGAATCTGCAGGATGTGCAGTTCCTGGTTCCGGTTGATGCCGATTGGCCGCATCTGCTTCTTGTCGGCAGCAGAACCCGTGCCGTATGGGTCGTACTTGGTGTTCTGGTAGTGGGAACTCAGAACCCACTTCACATCCTCGATGCTAATCTTCTTGTCGGTCCGGCAAATGAATGGCAGGTCCTGGTCGATTGGCGTCGTGTCGAATTCAGGGTTGAAGTACTTCTGGCCGTACCAAGCACGGGGGTTGTTGTAACGCGTGTCCTTGATGGTGGCGCTACCGAAGATGTGGCGCAGGTTGTAGCCTTTCTGGTCTGGGTTCATGTGGTAGGTGGCGATGATGTCCTGCAAATCTGGCGCGGACATCGTGTCGTCGGAATCGAAGTCGAAGTCGTCGATGTTCATGCGGTTAGGCGCAATCACGTATGCGTCATCAGGAATCCGCTTAGCAGCCCAGTGGTGACCACCGATAGATTCGAACCACCAAACTTCCTGGTTGTCAGAGAAGGCAATCCCGTTTGATTCGTAGGTCCCATACTTCTCGATAATCGCACCAAGCCGCTTGACCCCTTCACGGGCGGAGTGGATGTATGGCAGCGTGATGGTTGGCATGTCTTCTTCACCAATCCCGTTGTCATCCAGGGGATCAACGCCCAGAATTCGTGCGTTGGTCGTGATGGTTTCGGTGGAACTCATGGCGATGTTCTCGGAGTTGATGCCTGATGCACCCCAGATACCGTCCTTATCGTCAGCGTTAGGCGTGGACGTGTAACGCAGAGGGTTGTCGGGCAGGTCAATGTTGAACGTGCTCAGAACACTCTGGTAGTGCCGTGGCTGGTCTTCGGGCTTAACCACGATGAACTTCTGTGGCTGCAGAGGCACATTCCCGTCTTCATTACGCGCAATGATGGTGGAACCGTCAATGCTGGCGTCCTTCCCCACAAGGACCGTGGTGCAAGAACCTTTAACTCGCTTACTCATTATCTTCGCTTCTTTCTAAATTTGCATAATTCTAGTTTAGTGTAAAGCCGGTGCTGACACAACCGGCACGCACCGACAATCACGCGCTTTTGTGCTGTCACCACTGCTCGTGATTCCAGGTACGACCGTCGATTTCCCCCCGCATTAGTTCCGCGGCGTGGGCTTGCTCCCGGCAGAACTGGGCCAAAGCCTGATAGAAGGTCTTGGTGGCAAAGTCGGTGGCGGCTGCAGCCTGCTTTTGCGCCTCAGAAATCAGCCATTTTTCTTGATCCGTCATCACTCCACCTCCCCGGCCCGCAATTCGCGCACGGTCTGGTGCAGCTGCGTGCTTTCATCTTGCAAGTCGGTGAGGGTGTCAGCCATGAGGTCCGCCCCCCGCGCGCTAAGTTGCTGAGCAAACCATTCGGCCTGCTGCCGCTGCGAATCGGGCCGCGGCAAACTGAGGTACTGCTGGTAGTGCACAAACAAATCCGCATGCTCCTGCTCCGTCATGCGGGCAAATTCGGCAATCAGCAGTGGCGGCAGCATTTGCAGCCCGGTTTTGCGGGCCAACGCCGCAAACGGGGCGAGCAGTGCGTCGACCGTCACGCCTTCACGCCCGCCCAACCGGTAGTCCCGGAGCGGGTGCCCGAAGTTCACGACCAGGCCCAGAGTTTTGCCCGTCAGCAAACCGCCGTCATCATCGTACACGACGCCGCGCACCCACACCTGCTCCAGCCACGCCCACATCTTAGCCGGTGCACTGTACCAGTATAGCGGGAATTGCAGCACAATGCGGTCAGCTGCACGCACCTGAGCTTGCGCCGTAGCAATCTCGGCAGCTGTCAGCGGCTGCTCCCCCAGCTCCAGCCAGGTAGCATCCGGCACCAAAGCGGCCGTTTCTTTCAGGAAACTCTGCGTATTGCTGCCCGCTAAGTTCTGGTGGGCGACCACGATGAGCGTGTGCATGTTCTACCTCCGTTTTTCCGTGGAATAAAAATATCCCTAAACAAAATCAGTTGTGTTATCCACGCCGAATTTTGTTTAGGGATACCCGTTACGTTAAAGATGGAACCTAGGCATGTTGGCCCGTGAGCTTGTCGGCTTCGGCGTCAATAGCTGCGAATCCAGACTTGCCATCCTTCTTTGCTGGGTGCTTAGCGCGGTCTTCTTCAGCCTTCTGAATGAGGGCCTTGCGCTGCTCCTTACTGAGTTTTCCTGCCATGTCTTCTCGCCTCTTCTCATAGTCACGCTATGCAGACTCATGGTCTGTAGATTGCTTGAAGTGTTGGAGGGTTATCAACTCTCTACGACGATTATTATAGCACTCGCATTCGTTAAGTGCTAATAACTTTGGTAAAGTTTTTGCTACGCGTTCTTGTGCACAACTCGCAGTTTGCTGCGGCCGGTGCCGTCCGGGACCACCTGCAGTTGGTCCGGAATGCCGGCCTTGAGCGTGTTCACGTGGCTGATAATGCCGATGGTGCGATTTTGCCCCTCAATCGATTCGAGGGCCTCCATCGCTAGGTCCAAACTGGCACTATCCAGCGACCCGAAGCCTTCGTCGATGAACAAAGCATCAATGGCCACGCCGCCGTTTTCCTCTTGAATTACTTCTCCGAGCGCGAGCGCCAAGCACAGGGCCGCGATGAAACTTTCGCCCCCCGATAACGTGTGCACGGACCGGGTTTCGCCGACCTGATCATCGTACACGTCGATTTCAAGACCGGTGCGATTGGCCCGCTTGACGGTTGAATCGGTATTCAAGATGAACTTGTAGCGTCCACGGGTGAGCTTGCTGAGCCGTTGCGAACCAATCTGCAGCACGCGCTCGAAGTACGAGCCGAGAACATACCGCTCCAAGCCGAGGTTCCGCGGATTGCGGCCGTTAAACGCCCGGACCAGGCTATCGAGGTCGCGGACGGACTGCTCTGTCTTCTGCCAGCTGTGCAACCGCTGGGTCAGCTTAGTAATAATGTTGGCGTTTTGCGTCACGCGCTGATGCTCCCCGCCGAGCTTGCGGGTGAGGTCATTAGTAACGGCCTCCGCCTGCGCGTTTTGCGTCTGCAGCGCGTCAAGGTCGGGCAGCTTGCTGGAACCAATTTGGGTCGCAACTTCTGCCAGCATCTTCTGGTTGGTGACCACACGCGCGGCATAGTCCTGCACCTGGGTGCGCAAAGCTGGCAGTTGCGGCAATGCATCGAGGTCTGCCGCGTAGGTCGCAAGCGGCTCGGCGGCCCCATACTTCGCGGTCAGCGTTGCCGTGACCGTTGCCGTCCGTTGCTCAGCATCCGCTTGCGCCGCCGCGACCTGCTGCTTTTGTTCCTGCTCCTGACCGGCTAAATGCTCAGCTGCTGTTTGCTGTTGCTGCATTTGGTCGTTTGCCGCTGCCAGCTTCAGTTTGAAGTCCGCAGTTTTTTGCTCCAGGCGCTGCTGGTGCCCACGCAAGACTTCCACGTCAGTATCCGCATTAGCTCCGAGCTGGTTGCGCAGACCAGCCACCCGTTCGGTCGCGCGTGAAACCGCAACGGTTGCGGCATTGAGGTCAGCGCGCTGCTTGACCAGAGCATCTTGCAACTGGGGCAGCTGGTCCTGCAGCTGATTCCGCTGCTTCAGCAAGCTTGCCTGCGCGGCTGCCCGCTGCTGCGCGCTAACCTTATTTTGCTTGACCACCACCGCCGCAGCTGTGATGCCGTCAAGCGCCGCCGCAATGGAATCAGCCTTGGCTAAATCCGGAAAGGCGGTGCAGTGGACGTAGCTGTCGTACAAATCCTTGCACGCCGCATTCCGTTTGGTCTCCGCTTCTGTACACCGCGTTTTGGCCGTCGTGGCGGTTGCCTCTCGCTGGGCGAACTGATCTTGAAAATGCTGCAGCTGATCGCTGCTGGCATCGAAGGCTGCCTGCGTCGTCACATCCGCATCCATCGTCGCCAGGTGCGGGTGGTGCGTCGATCCGCAAACAGGACAAGCCTCATCAACGCCTAGCTCATTGGCCAGCAGTGCAGCCTGACTGCGGTAAAAGCCCAGTTTCACTTGTTTGTGCCGCTGTTCATCAGTCGTCAGCGCCACTTCGGCCGCGTGTGCCTGCTTTTGAGTGCGTTCTGCAACTTGGCGTACCTGCGTGAGTTCTGCATCGGCCGCGCTGAATTCCTTGGCACTGGTCTGTAGCTGGGTCAGGGCTAATTCCTGCTTGTGCACCAGTGCCTGAAAATTCTGCAGATCATCGCTGGTAAGCGTCTTGTTGGCCGTCGTCAAGCGCTGCTGCATCCGGGCAACATTCTCTTCTGCAGTAGTGACCGCCCGCTGTAAGGCCGTCGCTTGGGCCTGATCTGCCTGCACGGCCTTCCCGGCATCGGCTAACTCCTGCAACTGCTGAATCGTGGTGGTTAACTGGGCGGCTTCCTGCGCACTAGCAGTCATCGCATCCTGCTGCGCATCCAGCGCCGCCCACGCTTCATGGGCCGCCGCACCGTGTGTCCGGGCCGCACTTAACTGGGCGGATGTTGCCTTGAGTTGCTGCAGCAGCTGCTCAGCCTTCGTGCGAGATTCTTGCTGGCGGGTGTAGTCTGGCTGCTGCGCTTGCACCCATTCCAGCTGACTGATGCGCTGCTTAATGGCATCGGTGGCCGCCGCGCCAGCTTGAAGTTCTGCTTGTTCCTGCCGCAACTGCTTTTGCTTGGTAAAGGCCGCCGCCAGCGTTGTCCCCACTTGCAGCTGCTCAGCCGTTTGCTTCATTTTGGCCTGGGCAGCTTGCAATTCCGCACCATGTCTTTGTAGCTGCTCTTCATCTGCAGCCTGCATGGCATGCATCTGTTTCAGCTTCGTATCCATCTCGCCCGCTGCCAGCTCCTGCCCGGTCGCGGTGCTGAACCCCTCAACAATTTCCTCCATGCGGTCATGTTCGCTAGTCATCTGCGCGCGCAATGTCCGCAGGTGATCTTCAATTGCGGTCTGCCAGTTCTTGTACAGGTCGGTCCCGAACAACTTACGCAAGAGTTTCTCCCGCTCACCGCTATCCGCATCGAGGAACCGGCGAAAATCTCCCTGAGGCAGCAGAACAATCTGCCGGAACTGGGCCTTGTCGAGTTTGAGCAAATCCAGCATGGTTGCTTTAACTTCGGTCTGCTTGGTGAGAACCGCTTTTTTGCCATCCTGATTCGTGATTGTCAATTCGGGTATCCGCGTCGTCAGTTCACCCGTTTTTTTGACCCGCAAGGCACGACGAATAAAATATGACTTGCCTTGGTGGGTAAAATTGAGCTCAACAACGGTATCATCCGCCGCGGACGCGAAGTCGGAGCGCATCGTCAGCGCCACCCGCCCGTTGTCTCCCTTAGCACCGATAGAATCTGAGCCGTACAAGGCAAAGAGCAGCGCGTCAAAAATCGTGGACTTCCCCGCCCCAGTGTTCCCGCTAATCAAAAACAGCGGTGTATCGGCAAAATCCGTGAAGTCTACCGTCTGGTCCGCATACGGGCCGAAATTCACCATGCGTAATTTTTCAAACTGCATTATTCAGCACCTCGCACTTCCTGTAGCGTCGCTTCGGCCCACTGCCGACTGCCAGCAGACAGTGGCGCCCCCGTGGCTTCGGGGTAAAAATCAGTGAGCAAGGCCATCGGGTCCAGGTCCTGAATCTGGGCGTGCATCTCCTGGTCAAGATTGACCTGGGTTTGCCGATCCACCCCGGTGCAGTGGGGGTAGCGTGCGCGCAGGCGGTTCATGAGGTCGGGAATAATCTCCGTATCAGTCAGCGTGAATTGGACAAAGTCGTCCGGGGCCACACCTAAGTCGCGGTCTGGATCCATGATGTGCGCAAAGCTGTCAGTTACGTGCCGAAACTCCGGTGTCTGCGGAATCTGCACGAACTCGCGTGTCATGGTTTCCGTGTCCAGGATGTAGCAGCCCTTCAGCATGTTCGTTTCGGACACATCGTATTTCACCAGCGAACCCGCGTACTGAATGTGGTCGTTCTGAATTGCGTTGCGGTTATGCAGGTGACCCAACGCGACGTAATCGAAGGCATCAAAGGCGCTCACAGGTACGGCGTCCAGACCACCAACGCTAACACTGGTTTCCGACGCCCCACCGTTTTCGCCGACGTGGCTACTGCCGGCGACGAAGAAGTGACTAACCAGCACGTGATGCTTATCTGGGGCAAACAATTCCTCCATCGCGTGCACGGTGCGCGTCACCGCGTCCCCGATGCGGCGCAAACTGTCGTCTTCAAAATAAACCTGCGCCTGGCGCGGTTCGAAATACGGCAGCAGGAAAAATTGCGTGTCGCCAATCGTCACCGGCTGGAATGCGCCGGCGATAGTCGTGTTCACGTGCAGTCCGGTCGCCTTAAACCATTCGTGCCCCGTTGCCAGGCGCGGGCCGGAGTCGTGGTTGCCCGAAATCACGAGCAGTGGCAATTTGTCATCCAGATTAAGCGTCCGCAGCATCTTATTGACGGTCCCGACAACGCGTTCACTCGCCAGGCTCCGGTCGTACACATCCCCGGCGATAATCATCGCATCCACCTGGTTGTCCTTGGCCACCTGACGCAACTTGGCGAAGCTCCGTCGTTGAACGTCCAGCAGGTCAAAACCCGCTAACTGCTTGCCAATATGCCAATCTGCTGTATGTAAAATCCGCATGGTGCCACCTCCATTTTGTATGCGCTTATTATACCGCATCAGCCTATAGCGAACAACTGTTCGAATGCCGAATTTTAAAAAAGTAGCATTGCCTTGCGCGGGGGGGAGTGCGCGGGCAATGCTACTTTTTTCTATATATAGAGCTTAGCGCTTGCGACTGCGAAAACCGAAGCCCACAATCAGCGCCAGCACAACCAGCACCGCCGCGCCAATTAGGTACGGCAGGAACCCGTTGCCCCCAGTCTTCGGGAGGCGTACCTCGTCGGGCACTGGAGGAATCGGGGTGAGCTGGTCGGGAATGGTGACCTGAAGTTTTTCAACATGGTCCTCCCCAACTTCTGCAACTTTCAAGCCATAAGCCTTGTTGAACGGCAAGTCGTCACCATCATAACTAATTTGTTTGAACGATTCGGGGTCATCAATTTTACGTGTGTGTGTATCGCCATCGGCAAACTTAAACTGATCATCGCCGACCTTCTCCGGCCTGCCGAATTCGTTGATTTTGAAGGTAAAGGTACCTTTGAGCGTGTCAAACTTGGCAGGTGACTTAGTTTCCTGCAACTGGTAAGTTCCGGGATCCATCGCTGTCTTGAAGTCCACCCCACTGTCCGTGGTGGTCACCGTCTCTAATTCTTTAGCTTGTCCCTGCGCATCTAACTTGAACAGCTTAAATTCAGCATTTTCAAGCGCGTGGGCGTCATCAGCATTCACCTTGTCCAGATGCAAGATGTAGTGCTTCTGAATTGGATTATCCGGGTAACGGTTGTTCTGAATGACATTGTCTAGCCATTTAATCTGGCCGTCTTTGGTAATTTCCACGTTGAACTGACGGCCATTGTACGGGTCAGTATAGTTCGCAGGGACCCCAGTCTCTTGGATTGTGTAACCAGAGCCAGGAGCCACGTTGGTAAAGTTGACTTGCCCATCAGCGCCACTAATCGCGTTTTGGACAAACTCACCCTTATGGTAGAGGGTAAAGGTGGCATCCGCCAGTGCTTTACTTGTCACACTGTCATACTTAGTAAACGACACGTTAACCGGATCAGGCCGTAACTGTGTATCAACCTTATTAGACATGGCGTAGAACTCATCGTTGTTGTCATACGTGAAGTG
The DNA here is from genome assembly GCF_001436225.1 of Lacticaseibacillus sharpeae JCM 1186 = DSM 20505. Lineage (GTDB taxonomy): Bacteria > Bacillota > Bacilli > Lactobacillales > Lactobacillaceae > Lacticaseibacillus > Lacticaseibacillus sharpeae. The sequence continues at coordinate 8,219 of NZ_AYYO01000037.1, forward strand.
CGACATCGCCTTATTCTGGATCAAGTTTGGCGCGTCATTGTCCACGTGGTACTTAATCCGAACCGTGAAGTCCTTGCCGTAATATTGTTTCTGCTTTGATTGCTCGTTAATCGTATTAACGGCACTATCACTTAGGATAAGGTGAATATTCTGTCCAGAAGCTTGTGAGTTATAGGCAAACGGATTACCAATCTCGCGACCATCCAAACCGTACAGCGTCACATCCTGAATGCCGTTTACCGACGTGCCATCTTGTAAATCGTCAAAAATATCCATGCCCGTGGGCAGAACCAGTCCCTGTGTGGACAGATTAATGGTCGGCTGGTTGATGTAGTAGTAATAACTGCCGCCCTTATCGACATAGCGTTCATTCTTGGGCAAGACCCCTGCTGCTAAATCGTTGTCGTCGGGATTGTGCCCGGGTTGCGGATTGCTGAAGTCCCATTTGCTACCCTCTTGCAGTCCAAATACATCCAGGTCGTTGTCGTAGCGCTGGTCAAAGCCTTGACTGTTATCGGCAGGCTCAACCGTCTTGGTTGGTGCGCTTTGCTGCACCGGGAACGGCGAGCTACTGGAAAAAGCGGTCCACGCACGACCCCAGGCGGAGCCGAATGTGAAGTCGTTACTGGTACCGGAGAGTGGGAAGGAAACCGTGGCAACTGGAAAACGTTTCGCCCCGAGATAGTCGTCATCTTTATAGGTAAAACTACCATTCCAACCGTAGTACGTTCCGTTCATGTACCAATGATTCTGATCAGCATATTTGTGATAGCTTAAAATAGTGCCATCACTCAGCTGACCGTCATCAGCGCCATCCCCAGCAAACTCTGTTGATTCAATATAGTTACCACCCTGATTACCGTTAAGTGAATTGAACGATAACTCACCTTCTAGACCAGTAAAATCAATCTTTTCATGAGCTTGAGAAGTAGCGTCATAAAATTCAAAATTGATATCCATAGCCTTGATACCGCCATACAGTACCCCAGAATATAAGTTATCCGAGAAAATAATGTACGGATTGGTGTTAGGTGCCACACCAGACTCAGAGCCATATATAATGTTGGATACCTTAACGTCCGCCCCAACAGTTACGTAATGGCCGTCCTTTAGGGCCATACCAACATTGTCGTAGTTCAAGGTCAACACTTCATTGTCGATGATTTTCCCATTACCGCCGTCGTTTGACTTAAGCCTCGTGTATCCAACCCCGGTCATGCCAGCACCGTTAAGGAAGTTCATGTAAGTCCTGTTATTATCACGCCAACCAATGTTATTACCTTCACTCGCCCAGGTTTGCAGGTCACCACCGCCCCATCGGTTTTCTTGTGGACCAGTTTGGTTTGCCCCATTGAATTTGGAAATTTCGCCGCCCGTACTTGAGTGCATCGTCACATTCGATATCGCATCCGGATCAATTATCAGCGCCTGTCCCTGATTCGTACCAGCATCCCCGGCCACCGTGCTCTTAGATCTGAAGCCCGCGAACGTGATGGGAATCACCAGTACCAGCACCATTAACATTTGTAGTATTTTCTTACGCATCTTGATGGTGCCTCCTGTCAGTTGATTTGTGGAACATTACTGTCTTACTGGCCCGTCCTTTTGCCATTTCAGCCGCCAGATTGTGTAACACAGCAGTGTGAAGATGACCCAGAACAGGGTAACGATGAAAATGACCGCGTAGGCTGTGGCCGCCTGCTTGGCGTGATGCACCGCATCGGCAATCTTGGCCGTGTACGGCACGCGGTGGCCAGTCACCAGCAAGCGGTGCGTGTTAATCATGTACGGCGTGCAAGTGATGAGCGTGGCCAGGTCGCGGCCAGCTTGCCGGGCAAGCGGCTTAACGTTCGTTGGTTTGACCGTTTGCTTGCGCTCCACCTGGTACGCACGGTGGACGCCATTCACGGTAATGACGAATACATCGCCCTTTTTCACCAAGTGCAGGTTCGTGAACAACACCTTGGTCGGAATCCCGTTGTGAGCAGAAATCGCAGTGTGCCGGTCTTTGCCACCAACCGGCATGTCCGTCCCCCGAACAACGCCAGCACCAAGATTAAGTGACGCCTCGGTAGCAACGTCAAATACTGGCAGGCTGAGCTTGATGCTCGGAATGTCGATGGTGCCGAGCATGTGTGCCTTCTCCGCCTTCGACAAGTTGTTCGCGCTGAAGGAATCGCCGACCTGATCACCCTTGGTCTTCTGCAACTCCTGTACCCGTTTTGCCTCGCGCTGATTGGCCGCCGCCGTCATCTGCAAGTTATGCTGCATGACGAAGTGGTTAACCGCCATCTCTGCGAACGGAAAGGCGAACACAAGGAGCCCGGCGCCAAACAGGATAATCATGATGATTTGTCTTGCCTTACCCCGCACCGAACTCGCCCCCTATGAATTGTCAATATGGTGCATGCTGCAATCGGTAGTTATCTGCCAAATGCAGCTATGTAGGCAAGACGACGCGTACCGTGGGCGGCGCCGTCTTGCACTGTTGAATCTAGAAAAAATCGCTTAAGCTTCCTTACCGCGCTTCATCACAATGAAGCCAGCGCCAAACAGTGCCAGGCCAACAAGGGCGAAGAGGATGAACCCCATGCCCCCGGTCATTGGCAGGATAGTACCGGGTTCCTTGGTGTTCTTGATGGAAATGAGCTCGGTTTTTTCAATCTCAGTTTTATCAACGGTAAAGTTGGTTGTTGCAGAAGCGGGCAGCGCGTAGCCATCTGGCGCTTTGGTTTCAATCAACTTGTAGTTACCGTACTTAAGGTCGTTAATGGTCAGATTACCGAGTGTTTCTTTTTCAGAAGAAGTAGTAAATTTCGTTGCTCCATCACGGCTAGCAACCCAAGTGATAGATTCAGGATTGTAATTACCATCTGTAGGTTGTGCGTCGTTTGCAAATTTAAATGAAGCATATTCTCCGTTTGCGTTCACGAGGTAGAATTCTGCCCCACCGAGTTTTTCATCAGTATTGCTAGAGTCAACCTTACTGAATCGGTGACCACCAAATGGAACCAGTGGTACAACTGTTTTAAGCGTGTGCTCATTAGGCGTGTGCCCAAAGTTAAAAGTCAGTTCGTTATCAAGATTATGACCACCCTGAGCGTATTGATTCAGAGTAACCGTGTAATCGATGATTAAGGTCTTACCAGCGTATGGGGCAAGAGCTGCATATTTACTTGATGCAAGGTCGCTGAAATCAAGCGTCCATGATTCTGGGGTCGTCGAAAGGTCCGCACCATCCTGCTTATTGGTAAATTGACCAGCGTCCTTCAATGCCATAGCATCTTCGCCGTCAACAGTCATTTTTGTAATGGCCCCAAAAGTTGCACCAACATCACTCATTGAGTCGCCAACGAGGAGTTGCTGGTACTGTGCAGTACCATCGTGGTTCGTACTAGTGATGTCGGCTGGAATAGGCAAAGTAACTTCATACGTCAGCGTGTCACCGATTTGGTATTGGCCATCTTCCTTAGGATTCTGAATCTGCTTCGTCAGCATTGAGTCCTTTGGGTACAGATTAATTTCACTCAAGGTTTGGGTGCGATCTGCATTTTTAACAGGTAATGCCACAATCATCATTGCGGATGTCGCAAAGTTTTCTGGTGTGGTGGATTCAACGAATGCATAAACAGAATCACGTTCTACCTGATGTCCGTCATTGGTGATAGTTGTCTTGGTAGGCAAGTTAGAGAAGATTGCATCACCGTCATCGTTCGTGGTTTGTGTGTCGACTGCCTTTGAAGAGGAAATCACTTCATTTGGGTTAGACTGCAGTGTGTTTTCAATCGCCTTGGCATTTGTTCCGTCATATTTGCTGTAGAACAACTGTGTAACGTTGTAGATGTCAAATCCAGCGCCCTTAACAGGCCCTTGGTCATCAATATCAGGCTGATCAATACCGTTGTTTTCAACCTGCTTCCCTTCACGGGTTGCACGCTTGTGAATGTTGAATGTTACGGTCGTAGCGTCATCCGCCTTAACCGTCGTTGCCCCAATCAGGCTAGCGAACGTGCCCAGAAGCACAGTGAGCACCATGAGGATGTGCCCTAGTTTTGTCGAGTGAAATGTCTTCATTATTTTTCTCCTTGAAGTCGAGGCGTGGAATCCCACGCGCCCAGATTATGCACGCGTTGTTTCGCGTTTTTTCCAGAAATGTATGACAAGTAACATTACAACAAAACCTAAACTTGAAAGAATCCAGTTTCCAACGTCCCCTAACTGTGGAAACAGGCCTGTATTTGGTAATAATGGGTGTTCTGTAGTGCTACCCGGTTTGGTTGGCGTGTTTGGCGTCTTGGGGTGGCTCGGCGTATTGCCGCCAGGAGTTGGCGGCTCAAAGGTATTCGGAAGCGGTGGTAATTCTTCGGAGTTGTAGACCCGCGGCTCACCCTTGATGATTGCCGCCTGGGTCACCTGCCCCGAATTTGTCGCCGCCAACTTGGTATCGTTCACCACGACCGGCACCAATGCCCCCGCACTGGTGTACATTCGGTCTGGAACGGTTACTTTAATCGCGCCAGCATCATTCTCGTAGCCCTCAGCACTCGCGACTTCCGCAAATTCATAATTCCCAGCTGGAAGAGTGAGGCCATTCAGAGTTACCAGTCCTGAGGCTTGCGAAGTGAATTTGCCAACATCAACATCGCTACCCGGATTGGTGCTGGTCGTCCAGCGCAATCGCAACGGATCAGGCTGCTTGGCGGCCAGGTACTGCTTGCTGCCGTCAGTACTGCGGCGGAAAAGGACGAATTTCGCACCCGGCAGCCGTACCTCGCTGCCGTCATAGGTCAGGCCGTACTTGAAGAAATATACGTCCCGTGCATACACCAAGTTCTTCGGGTACATGTGGACCGTCGTCAGTTTAGCGCCCGCCGCATCAACCATGCTGGCAGAGAGGACGATGGGTGCGGTATCCCGCTGCGTATCTACCGCCACATCCGTGCCCGTGGTGCCCGACTCAACGACGAGGTACACGGCCGGCAAGCCGTTTTGTGTCCGTGGCAATTGCAGCTGGGCAATCCCATCCTCCCCAAGCGCACTGTCATGGGTCGTCGTGGCGGTCGCGACTTCGGTCAGGTTGTCTTGCTTAGCCTCAGCAAGCGCCGCGTCCGCATTCATCGCCGCATACTGCCGGACGAACGTCTGCGTGTCCTGGCCACGCTGGTGCGCTGCTTGATACAGGGCTGACGCATCGTAAACGCTGAAGGTGACGCCATTCAATCCGGTCGTCGCTGTCATGATTTGGGCATCACTAGCTGCCCGCTGACCGTCATTTTGGTACCATGCCTGATCTTTTGCGTAAACGTCGGTGTACAGACGCTTGTGCAGTACCAGATTGAACGTGTCATCTGCGGCTTGAACCGGTTCACCGCGCGCCAGTAAGGCAATCAGCAGCATCAGGGGTGCGCAGACGAGCAATATTTTTTTAAATAGTCGCAATGTTTCGCATCCCCTCTCCTGTTAACTACTGGAATTCTACGCGTCATGCAGACAAAAAAACCGCCAGTGAGATTGCTCTCACCAGCGGCTGGTCATACATATGACGCAGGGACGAACGGATTGACATATCCATTACTAGCTTGAGTAACCAAAAAAATTAAGTTGGTCACTAAACTAAAACTCCCAGACGTGTTTGCTGCGGCATCACACCAACAACCCGTTCAAATAACTAAAGGAAATCCCCCGAAAACCTTTATTGCGGAATTGAGTATATCTCATGAATAATTTAATGGCAACCAAAAAATGTAAAATTAGTTATTGGAATCTGCACCAGGGTCAATAATCAATTTGCACCAAAGCACAACGAAAGCGGATACATGTTAATCAAAAGGTTATTTCGCCAGTGTTTCACATTCCGTTCAACCCCAGTATGTTGCATTTCTGCAACTTCAATCAAAGATTAGTCAAATCGTCACCCGTTTTGTTACACAGATGAAATATTTTCCTTAATTGTTGAAATTTTCTGAAATTGTATTCAACCAGTCAGTTTGCTTTGTTATTCACACAATAAATATCAGGCCATTTGCGTTATTTAACGAGCTTAAGAAATTCTGAAACAATACCATGAAAGCACCAAAATCCATTAACGTAATGCAGCGGGTTTCAACCCACCGCAAGCTAACCGGTTCTTTTTTTGCCAAATAAACTACGCCGAAAAAGCAAAAAAATGGTGGGACAATGTCTGACCCACCATTTTTTGCACATTATTCAATTAATCACGCCAACACATTAACCGTCCGCTGATCAATCACCCGCAGATTCCGCTCCAGCTCCGCCGACCGTAGTGGCCGCACGTTGTCGAACGTATCTTGCACCAGCTGGACGTTCTCCGGCACGTTGTTCTTCTGCACCAGCATGACGGCCTTCAAGAACATGTACGTGAAGCGGTTGGCAATCATCACTTCGGACATCGGTTCGTTTGCATCAATCTGGCGCACCAGCGTCACCGCAAAGTTGCTGTGACGTTCAACCAGCGCCGTCACGCCCGCAATAATCGTGCGCCACGCCGCACCATACAGGGCGAAGTTCCAGTCGCGGAAGCCATCCACCACGTGCAGAACTTCCCGGCTGAGCATGAACACGCGGTTGTCGTTCATGAGACGTAGGGTCCAGAACAACACGTCAAGTTCCGATTCGTCCCACGTGAGGTTCTCCAGCAGTATATTGGTCAGCTGCTCCACCTCATCTTCGGTGCACAACCGCTCACCGGTCAGTTCGAAATACTTCCCGGCAATCAGCATGTGGTCGAAGAAGGCCAGCTGTTCATCCCCAGGTGCCACTTCTGGGTGGTTATCGAACCATTCCTTGAGCTTGGGCGCATTCCCCGCCACGTACAGGGCGTGAATGTCGTCACGCACCTGGCGACTGGTTTGCGACAGCCGGTCAGAAATATTGGCGAACTGGCGCAAAGAAACCCCCATCCGCAGCAGCAACTTCTGCAGCTTCTGCAGGGGAATGTCCTTCTCGTCGGCTTCGAACTGGGTCAGCGCGTTGGTGGTAATGATACCCTGCGCTGTCGCTTCGATAGTGAATTCACGCTTTTCCCGGATGTATTTGAATTGCTTGCCAATACCCATGGTCATTTCACCTCCGCTACAGAATCTCGTCCAGGATTTCTTTGACGCTGCGTGTATACCGGTTGTACAACTGGTTGGCGCTCATGTACTTGAACATGTCCAGTAGTTCACGCAATTCTTCCTTATTCTCTGGGGTCGGTGCATTGCGTTCGATATAGCACAAGTTGAGGAAGCGCCGCCGGTAGATAATTAAACTAATCGTCAGCGGGATTTCCTGGTCGTTAAACAACCGCAAAAGCACCTGGGCATACGCGGAATCACGCATCATCAAGACCTCGGCCGCGTTCAGCAGGGCCGTCCAACCATCTTGGTACAACGACATATTCCAGCTGCGAATATCATCGAGCCGGTTCAATAATTCGCGTGCCAGCAGGTACACTTGATTATCTGGTAACAAGGTGAGGGAGTTCCCAAAGAGGATGACCTCATCTTCATTCCACTCGGGCAGGCTGCGCAGATTCGTGGATAACCGTTCAAGGTCACTGTCGTCTACGAGCACCTCACCCGTGAGGTCACAAAAAAGACCGGCAGCAGACATCATGTCGGCGAAGTCAATCATGGACTTAGAGGCCCGGTACGTTGCCACCTGGCCTTCAACAATTTTGCGCATTCCGTCGGCGTCCGCCGCCCGGTACGCGCTAATCACCTTAAACAAAAAGGCGCCCGCGTGGCCAGTACTGCGATCACTCAGGCTAGCAAACTCACGAAAAGTAACCCCCATATTATTGAGTAGTTTTGTGACTTTGCCGGCAGTCAGATCTGCCACATCATTTTCAAACTTGGAAACCGTCGCAACTGATACCACACCCTTGGCCACATCTTTAAGCGCAATGCCGCGGTCTTGGCGCAGTTGCCGAAAATTTTCACCAAGCATTATGTTTCTCCTCATCGGCGTATTATATGGTTCATTCTACCCCATTTACGGCCAAATGCGTTAACAATATTTATTATTCGTTTAAGCTGACGGTTTAAATTTTTTTACTACACAAAGTGACAAAATAAAAAACACAACGAACACTGGCTTTTCGCCTGTTCGTTGTGTCCTTTGTGATTGTTTTAACTTAGCTTATTCGCCGTAAATCGCCTTAACCTGTTCCTGGGCGATTGGGTGTTCCAGGAATTCGTCGTAAGTCGTGCCGGCACGGTCAACGACACCCTTTGGTCCCACCTCAATGATGTGGTCGGCAATCGTCTGGATGAATTCGTGGTCATGACTGGTGAAGATTACGGCCCCAGGGAAGTCAACCAGCGCGTCGTTCAGGGACGTGATGGATTCGAGGTCCAAGTGGTTGGTTGGGTCGTCCAGAATCAAGACGTTTGGTTCTTGCAACATCAACTTAGCCAGAATACTGCGAACCTTTTCGCCCCCAGACAACACGGACAGCTGCTTGAGCACGTCGTCACCGGAGAACAACATCCGGCCGAGGAAACCGCGCAGGAATGTGTTGTCCTGCTGGTCCTTAGGTGCGAACTGGCGCAACCAGTCAAGAATCGTGTCCTGACCGTCGCCGAACGCACTGTTCAGATCCTTAGGCATGTATCCACGGCTGGTGGTCACACCCCACTTCACGCTTCCGGCGGTTGGCTTGACTTCTTCAGCGAGCAGCTGCAACAGCTGGGTCGCGGTCACGTCAGAGCGGCTGATAATGGCCGTCTTTTCGCCCGGGTTCAAGATGAAGGATGCGTCACTGATGGCCTTTTCGCCGTCAATGGTCAGCTCCAGGTTCTCGGCCCGCACCAGGTCGTTCCCGATTTCGCGCTGCTGGGTGAACTTGATGTACGGGTACTTGCGGGTACTTGGCTTGATGTCGTCCAGCGTAATCTTGTCCAGCTGCTTCTTACGGGAGGTTGCCTGCTTGGACTTACTTGCGTTCGCGGAGAACCGTGCTACGAATTCTTGGAGCTGCTTAATCTGCTCTTCCTTCTTTGCGTTCGCGTTGGCACGGAGCTGCTGCGCGAGTTCAGAACTCTTACGCCAGAAATCGTAGTTCCCGACGTAAAGTTCGATCTTGCCGAAGTCAACGTCACACATCTGCGTGCAGACGGCGTTCAGGAAGTGTCGGTCATGGGAAACAACCAGAACGGTGTGTTCGTAGTCGGCCAAGAAATCTTCGAGCCAAGAAATTGCGGCGGTGTCGAGCCCGTTAGTTGGTTCGTCCAGCAGCAAGACGTCGGGGTGGCCAAACAGGGCCTGCGCCAGCAAGACCTTGACCTTCTCGCCTTCAGTCAATTCAGCCATCAGGGAGTAGTGCATGCTGTCATCAATGCCGAGCTGCTGGAGAAGCTGGGCAGCGTCGCTTTCGGCGTTCCACCCGTCCATCTCGGCGAATTCGCCTTCAAGTTCAGCGGCCTTCATCCCGTCTTCTTCAGTGAAATCAGCCTTCGCGTAGATGGCGTCCTTCTCCTGCATCACTTCGTACAAGCGCACGTAACCCTGAATCACGGTGTTCAGTACGGTCTGGTCGTCGAACGCAAAGTGGTCTTGCTTCAGGCTACTCATCCGTTCGTTCGGGCCGAGTGCAACCGTCCCCGTTGATGGTGTGAGCTTGCCTTCCAGAATCTTGAGGAACGTGGACTTGCCGGCCCCGTTCGCCCCGATAATCCCGTAACAGTTACCCTCCGTGAACTTCAGGTTGACGTCGGAGTAGAGCGTGCGGTCGGTGAAAGTCATGCTCACATTATTTACAGTTAACATTAAATCTCCTTCTTGCCTGCCCAGCGGAAGGTAAGGAAAGGCGTCCGCAGCTGGCGATTGTGTAGTGGTTTTGATCCGTTAAATTTGCATATACTAATATCTTACCAGATACCCCGGTACATGTCGCATTTTCGGCAAAAGATTTGTTCCTTTTTCATAACTGTCGTGCGGGATTGCTGAAAATTACAAAAAAAGCGTCCAGCACCAAGAATTCCTGGTGCTGAACGCGTTGTTTACGGGCAGATTTGTTATTTTGGCGACTGCTGCAACTGCCCGTAGTTACTGAGCATCCAGTCTAGGTAGTTCGTGTGGTTCGGCTGCGTCTCGCGGACACTGACCACGCGCACCCCATGCTTCTTAGCGTACTGTACCACCTGGGTGACGATGGGGCTATCGGATTGCTTGTTATTCACGAACACGGCAATTTTGCCGCTGCGCAAGTCCGCCCGCAGCTGCGTCAATTCTTGCGGCGTCGGGTCGGTGCCATCCTCGATGCTTTTGGCGAAGCTGGTATCGATTAACTTGTAGCCGACCGCCTGCAACCCGTAATCAAAGACGGGCTCTGAAGACGCGGCGTACTTGTTTTTGCCCGTATTCGCCAGCTTCGTCACGGCATTCTTGAGTGGCTGGAGGCTCTTCCGGTACGCCGCCGCGTTGCGCTTGTACGCCGCCGCGTGTGCTGGATCAAGCTTAGCGAACTTGCGCGTGAGCGTCTTGGTCAGGGCGAACATCACTGTGGGATCGTAAAATACGTGTTCATTATCCCCGTCCTTGCGGTGCAGCACGTCCGTTGCCACCTGCAGGCTCTCGGCATCCGGGTTGGCCGCGTTGACGAGCTTGTCCAGCCAGTCATCATAACCGAGGCCGTTGCTAATCACGATATCAGCATCTGCCACCAGCTTACCGGTCGCCGTTGTCGGTTCGAAATCGTGTGGATCAGTGTTGGCGTTTGCGATAATCGCCGTTGCGTGCCCGTACTTGCCCAGCACCGCGCTGGCCGCCTCCTGGTACACGCGCAGGCTCGTGACCACGTGCAACTTGCCGGACTGCTTAGCGGGCTGCGTCTTGCCGCACGCCGCGAGCACCACCAGCAGGAGCACTGTCATTAATAGGGAAATTCGCTTACGCACAGTGTGCCACCTCATCCTTTTCGTCCCGTTCACTTACTTCTTGTACCTAAATTCTACCTTAGTGCCGGGGTGAGGGCAAATCCGCTGCTGTTATACTGAAAATAAAGTTCTGTACCATTATTCGTGAAACAGGCACGACAAGAATGAACAGTTTTCCGAACGTTCTTGTTAATTTACGGGATAAGTAATCGCTACCAGTCTTTTGCTAGTCCTGATTGAAACAAGCCACAAACGTTGTAATAGCGGCTTTTTCTGATGTTTACATAAGCATAAACGGGCGATATTATGTATATGTAAACAAACGATTCTCGCTTTACAAAGTGTTTTGTGTAGATAGCACAGTCGAACAATCTAAAGGAGAGACAATAATGCCAGAGACAGCTACTGTGGAACCACAAACTTCAGCTGAAGATCAGATTAACGATCTCGTTGCCAAGGCGCAACTTGCATTTGATGCGTACCAGTCATACACCCAGGAACAGGTTGACGCAATCTGTCAGGCAATGGTGACCGCTGCTGCCGCCCACGCCAAGGAACTTGCAACGCTTGCGTACAAGGAAACCGGCCGTGGTAACGCGGAAGACAAGACCATCAAGAACATCTACGCCGCTCAGTACATCTGGAAGCAGATCAAGAACGACAAGACGGTTGGCACCATTGAAGTTGATGAAGCCAAGAAGATTGAGAAGATTGCCGAACCCCTCGGCATCATCGCTGGGGTAACCCCCGTAACCAACCCAACTTCCACCGTTATCTTCAAGATTCTGCTGGCCCTGAAGACCCGCAACGCAATCATCTTCAGTCTGCACCCACAGGCACTTCAGTGTGGGGTTGCGACCGCACGGCTGATGGCCCAGGCTGCGGTTGACGCTGGTGCGCCAGCTAACCTGGTTCAGTGGATCTCCCACCCAAGCATCGAAGCTTCTAACGCTTTGCTCCAGCACCCTGGCGTATCCATCGTGCTGGCAACTGGTGGCCCTGGCCTGGTTAAGGCTGCATACTCAACCGGTAAGCCTGCCCTCGGTGTCGGTCCTGGTAACGCCCCTGCTTACATTGAAAAGACAGCCAACGTGAAGTCCGCGGTTACGGACATCATGCTGTCCAAGACCTTCGATAACGGGATGATTTGCGCAAGCGAAAACAGTATCGTAGTTGACCGCGAAATCCTCAGCGAAGTGAAGGACGAATTCACCAAGCAAGGTGCTTACTTCGTTCCTGAAGCAGACCTCCAGAAGCTCTCCGACGCCGTGATTGACCCCCAGCGGCACACCGTTCGTGGCCCCGTTGCTGGTCAGTCTGCCGAGAAGATTGCCGAACTCGCCGGCATCAAGGTTCCTGCTGGCACCAAGTTGCTCATCGGTAAGCTTGATGGCATCGGCACCAACTTCCCATTCTCTGGCGAAAAGCTGAGCCCAACGTTGTCCATGTACGTTGCGAACACCACGGATGCCGCAATGAACATGTGCCTCGGCCTGCTGAACTACGGTGGTCTCGGCCACACAGCCGTTCTGCACACCCAGGACAACAACATCGTTGACCGCTTCGGCCACGAAATGCCTGCTTGCCGGATTCTGATCAACACCCCAGGTTCACTTGGCGGTATCGGTGGCCTGTTCAACGGCCTTACCCCGTCCCTGACCCTCGGGACCGGGACGTACGGGAAGAACTCTATTTCCCACAACCTGTCCACCGGTGACCTGCTTAACATCAAGTACGTTTCCCGTCCTACCCGCCACCCAATCGAATTCATCAACGAACTCCGGGCACTCGTGCAGGCACGCTAAACTGCAAACTAAACTAAACGTCTAAACGACCCCTGTTTGTGCCAATTGTTGGTACTAACAGGGGCCGTTTTATGTTTTTCACCAATTAACTTACAAATATATAGTTATTTCTTGCACAAACCGGCCAAGCAAGTGTTAGAATTTGAAGGATGACTATACGGAGGCAAAGCAACCCATGATTGAGCAATACGAGCTTGTCCAACAAGCACCAGGCTTACCATTTAAATACTTCGCGCACGACCCACTGACCGACATCAACGTTGCGCCCCACTGGCACCAGGGGATTGAACTGAACTTCCTGGTCGCCGGGGGCACGCTTAAGTTCGTGACCAACGGCCGCACCCGGGACTACGAACCGGGCGACATCTGGGCCGTTAACCGCCGCGACGTGCACAGCGCGACAGGTGACCCCGCCCTTGACTGGCAAGAATTCGGCTTCATCATCGATGACAAGTTCCTCACCTCACGCCTGACGGAAAGCGTCAACTGGCACCTGGGGCTGGAAGGTAAGCAAACGGGGATGGTCATCCCCACCGCCTACTCCGAGATTCGCGAGCACGGACTAGCAATGCACCACTTGCTGCAGCACCAGCTCACCGACTTCACCCGCCTGCAGGTACTCAGCCACTTCTATGCACTGCTGGTGGTGCTGGGAGAAAACTTCGCCACCCCAGTCGCGAGCGCTGACATCAACCCGAACCCGCGGCTGATTAATGCGGTCATGACAACCATCAACCAGGAGTTCGACCGCCAGCTAAGCGGCAGCGAACTCGCCCGCATTTTCCACGTCTCCCTCACCACCTTGAACCAGCAGTTCAACGCCAACGTGCAGATGCCCGTCAACAAATACATCCGCTTCGTCCGGCTCCTGAACGCGCGGCGGATGTTGCTGGAATCTGACAACACGCTGGAATACATCGCCAGCGCGTGCGGCTTCAGCAGTGACAAGACGTTCGTGCGCAACTTCAAGGAATGGAAACACATGACGCCGTCTGACTACCGGCATGCGTTTGCTAGGTACCACCGGGTCGACGCATCATGCCTCTAGAAGTGCAGCACATCAAGGATTGGCCATCACGGCCAATCCTTTTTTAGTACCACTGGTTGTAAAACTGCAACCAAACGCTTTCAAAAATGTCCCCTTGAGTAAACGGATGCATGCTAAACTAAATGGGTAAGTGAAAGGGGATACATACATGAGCTTTGATAAAACCCGCATGCTGCACGGCAAACTATACCGTGCTGATGATCCGCAACTGCGGACAATGCACCGGCACGCGCAGCAATTATTATATTTGTACAACCAAACCGCACCGGAAGACGACAGTGCTCGGGCCAAACTGCTAGCCCAAATCCTGAACGTGCCCGCAACCGACGCCCACTTCGAACCGCCGATGCGCATGGATTACGGCGTCAATGTGCAGGTCGGCAAGAACTTCTACGCCAACTTTGATAGCATTCTCCTCGACGTTGCGCCAATCACGATTGGCGATAACGTCATGTTCGGCCCCCGCGTTGGCATCTACACGGCCGGCCACCCGCTCAGTCCAACTGTGCGCAATGATGGGCTGGAGTACGGTCACCCCATCACCATCGGTAACAATGTCTGGCTGGGCGGCAACGTCACGGTGTGCCCCGGCGTCACGATTGGTGATGACGTGGTCATCGGTGCCGGCGCCGTCGTGACGCGCGACATTCCCTCCGGCGTGATTGCCGCTGGCGTACCCGCCACCCCGATTCGGCCCATCACCGAAGACGATGAAACCTACTGGCAGGCTGAAGCCGCTAAGTACTACAGCGCCAAGAACAACATTTAGGAGGAGAGACGATGACTAAACTTGTAGCAGTGGATATGGATGGCACCTTTCTGCGCAGCGACATGACCTATGACGAAGCGCTCTTCGCCAAGTTGCACGAACGGATGCTGGACCTTGGCGTCCAGTTCGTCTGTGCCAGTGGCAACCAGTACTTCCAGCTGCAGTCGTTCTTCACCAAGTACCCCGACGTGATTTACGTGGCGGAAAACGGGGCGTACATTCGCAGCCGGGAACGCGTACTCAAGGTGTACGCGTTCAACGCAGCGGTTGTCGCCCAGATTCTGACCGCACTGCGCAGTGTCGCCGACATTAAGCTGCTGGTCTGCGGGCAAAACAGCGCCTATGCCGAAAGCACCATGGATCCGGACCACGTCGAATTCATGCGCAACTACTACCACGAGCTGGAGGTCATCGATAGCTTCGACCACATCGACGACGCCATCTTGAAGTTCGCTATCAGCTGCCCACCAGAACAAACGGCAGCAATCGTGGCAACGCTCGAGCACAAACTCGGCGCGCTTGCGGACGTCACTAGCAGCGGCCACGGCGACATCGACATCATCCAGCCGGGTCTGAACAAGGCGGCTGGACTCAAGGAGCTGGGGCAGCTGCTACACATCGACCTCAGCGACATGATGGCATTCGGCGACGGCGGCAACGACCTGGAGATGATTCGCGAAGTCGGCACTGGGGTCGCGATGGCGAACGCCCAGCCAGACGTCAAGGCCGTGGCCGACGCGGAAACCAGCGATAACGAAACACAAGGTGTGCTGGCGTATTTGGCAGCACATCTGGAATAGCGATATATGTAAAATGGAGCGCCCAGCTGGACGCTCCATTTTTTACTCTTTACAGTTACTTGGAATGGTGCTTTGCAGGGATTTCACCTGTACTCTATCACCCAACGGAAAAACCACATCAATTCACACCTACTGCGCCTGCTCAAGTTCAGCCTGACTGACCCAGCCCTGCTCAAGCACATATTTGCTTAAGTATTCATAGTAACTTCGAGGAAAAATTACCCTTGTTGAGTCGATTATTCGGGCAAAGACGCGACGATTGGTGCTGTTGTTGTGTTCAAGTAAGTTCATCAAAGCGACACTAACGGAAAAATTATACGCAACACTAACTTGTTCCGGCACCAGCGCAATTAACTGTTTGGTAACAGTTAACATACGGTGCATAATTGTGAACTGGCCTTCGTTCCCTGCTTGCTCAGCGACCATTAGGACAATTGACGCGTTGTTCCGTACATCCGCATCCGTCATTAACGCCTGCCGTTCAACTATTTTTCTGACTTTGGGCATAATCCAGCTTACAGATTCTTCGACGCTGACCCGATCAATCAAAGCACCGATTAAAAATAAATCGACTCCACTAAATGTAGACAATTGACCGAAGTATTGGCTTACCCGACTAACTAATCCGGGCGCAAATTGGTTAGATTCACCAGTATGAATTGCAATTAGTTCATCAATGCATGCAATTACCATACGTTGATACCCGGACAAATTCTGTATTTTATGTTGCGCACCTACTAGCGATTCACGCAATGTCTGCACCTTAGCTAAATTCCATGTGCCGGTCGCCAGATACTGCCAATCATCCTCATTTGCAACGGTCAGAATATGACGAATATTTAAATCGCGATAATCAATTCCAATCAGGCCAAACGTAGATAACAGCCGACTACCTGCTAAGTCTATTTGGTCATTTTCAAAACGCGACATTGACGATGTACCGACATCCGTCAAATCAGTTAAACGCACACCGCGTTCTTGGCGTACCCGTTTAACGAACCCACCCATTGTTTCCACTGTCAAAAAATCACCGTCATTTCTGTACCTGTCAATCGCAGGCATAATCGTTCTAGGTACGATACGTATCCGTCAAAGTTAATGGCTCGCGCCGCCCGCATATAAGGTTTGATCGTATCCTGTAATACTGATTGTTCACCAAGCTGCTTACATTCTAGCTGTGCTAGTGCCGCTAATGAATTGACCAGCAAGATATCTTCGTCACCATTAACTGTAACCGACTCCTTTTGTAGTCCTGCCGCCACTTTAATACGCAAGTCACGTGGCGCACCGTGAATTAACAACGATAGCAGCAATTCAGTCATGGCCTTTAGATAATACACTCGGTACCCGGTGAATTCATTAGCTGAGTGTTTTCCCCGATAACTAGTAATGTCCTTTAAACCACTATTAGTCATGAATAACGCTGAAATCATAACTAGCTGGTAATCGTCAATCGTCCAACTAGAACTGGTAGCTAATTGGTTCAAAACTTTGCTCTCGCATAGTGCGGTTAGTTGCTGCATTTCACCACTCACTAAATAATTCAGAAAGCTGTTAAGTACAACCGTCTTGTAGTCCTGCTTCTCACTAACTGTATTGGCTTGCTGGACCATTCGCTTAAGTGATTCTAAATCTGAGTAACGTGCCCGCCACAGTTGATCAATCAACATCGTGTGTTTCTGACTGAACACAGGGATTGCGTTATACAAATCTTCAAAGCGGATACCAATATTTGTCATCACCGCAAACATACTCTGATTCGCCAGCTTGCTTTGGCCACGTTCAAAGCGGGACAAGGCCGAAGCACTCCCCGGCAAAGCTTCGGCTAATGTGATTCCGCGCTGAATCCGCTGTTGATGAAAAAAATTTCCTAAATCATTTTCACTCAAATCTTCAGTCATTATCTCACCCCAAATTATGCAGCAGTACACCCTTCTGTGCTGCTGTTTGTCTACCCGCTAATTATACCAAGTCAGTTCTGATTCACCAGCCTAACTGCTCCCACCAGGCGCAAAAACACCCCGCACCCAAAGCACGCTGCTTTGAATGCGGGGTGTTCATTTTGCTATTAATCAAATACCGACCGGAACCGGATAATCGCGAGTCCACAGAGGAACATCCCCACGGTAATCGCCAGCAGCAGCCAAATCACGAGGTTCCAGGAACCCAGCGCGCTGCTAATCATCCCGAACGCTACCGGCCCAATCGCCGCGATGACGTACCCGCCGGATTGTGCCATCCCGGACAGGCGCGCAGTGTCAGCGGCACTGTCCGTCCGCTTCTGGAAGAAGATGATGCAGATACTGAACGCGGCCCCGGATGCCGCACCCATCACGGCCGCGAGCACCACGTTGAACGCGAGGTTCGTGCTACCCGTCAGCAGGCCAAGCGCACCAAGCACAAAGCCCAGACCGCCGAAGAGGTTAATCGCCGCCAGCCCGTGTTTTCGCTCCGCAATCATTGGTACCGTCATCGATAGTGGCAGCCCGCTGAGCTGGAAGACCGTCGCCAGGTTACCAGCGGCGATGGTCGAAAAGCCCGCGGCGTGCCACAGGGTTGGCAGCCAGGTCACGAAGGAGTAGTAGGCGATGGACTGGAGGCCAAAGTACGCGAGGACAATCCAGGCTTTGGGCGTGCGCCACATCGAGCGCGCCGCGGTGTGCTGGCCGGTTGCTTCCACTTGCGGTTTACGCATCTGCGGCAGCGCCAGAATCCACACAACCAGCCCGAAGATCCCGACAACCGACAGTCCGCCCAGCGCGGCAGTCAGCGAGGTGTGCTTAGCAATCGGTGAAGCGGCAGCCGTCCCGAACGACGCCGCCAGCGGCATCATCGTTGTGTACAGTGTCGTCTTGGCGGCCACACTGGTCGGGAACTGGTCCTTGATGATGGCCGGCAGCAACACATTACCACCCGCAATCCCGATGCCAATGCCACACGTCCCGAGCAGGACCGCCCACGTTACCGGAATCAGCCGCAGGTAACTGCCGACCGCCAGCACGATCAACGCGCCGAGCAACACCGCTTCGTTGCCGTGCTTGCTGCCCCACCGCCCCATGAGCGGCGAGACGATGGCGAACATGAGCAGTGGAATCGTGGTAATCATCCCCGATAGCGACGCAGGCAGCCCGATTGCCTGTTCGAGCATGGGCAAAATCGGCGGCATCATCGTGATGGGGAGCCGCAAATTCGCCCCCACCAGGAGGATTCCTAATGTAATTAACCACGTGCTGCGCTTCTTCGTCATGTGCTTTCTCTTTTCTGTCAAAATTGCCGTGCCTTAATAGTAGCACAACGGCAACCATGCAGGAAAAGGCGAATTTGCATATTACTTAGCGTCGGCGAAATGCTGCAGGTGCGCAGCCAAATACGCACCGGTGTGGCCAGCTTGACTGCGGGCCACATCTGTCGGGGTGCCAGTCGCCACAATCTGGCCGCCTTCACTGCCACCACCGGGTCCCATGTCCACGATGTAATCGGCGTTGGCCACCACATCCAGGTCGTGTTCAATGGCCAGCACCGTACCGCCCTGCTCAATCAGCTGCTGGAAAACGCCCAGCAGCACCTGCACATCCAGAGGGTGCAAGCCAATGGAAGGTTCATCGAAGACAAAGAGCGTGCCGGTCTGCTTCTTGCCCATGTGCGCGGTCAGTTTGAGCCGCTGAGCCTCCCCACCAGACAGCGCCGGCGTGCTTTCACCCAGGTGCAAATACCCTAGGCCCATATCATGCAGCGTCTGCAGGGTCGCCGTGATGCCATCCTGATCCGTTGCGGCAAATAGTTTCAGCGCCGTGTCCACATCGAGGGCCAGAATATCGGCAATCGAGTAGCCGTGCCACAAAACCCGCAGCACTTCTGGCCGGTAGCGACGGCCGCCACAATCGGGGCAGGTCTGCTGCATGTCTGGTAGGTACTGGATGTCGAGGCTAATCTGCCCCGTCCCGCCGCACGTGGGGCAAGCACCCGCCGTGACGTTGTAGGAGAAGTGGCTAGCAGTGAACTGCTGCTGCACCGCCGCCGGTTGCGCGGCATACAGCGCGCGCAGACGGTCCAGAATGTCGGTGTACGTCGCGACGGTCGAACGCACATTTTTGCCCACCGGACTGGCATCAATGGCAACCACCCGCCGCAAGCCGCCCCGCTCGGTGTGCTGCACGAAATCTGGCGCCGGCTGTTTCTTAGTCGCCTGCAACGCCGGCACCAGTGCGTCGAACACCAATGTCGACTTGCCGGCACCAGAAAAACCGGAAACGACACTGAAGGCGTGGGTCGGGAACTTGACGGTGAGGTCGTGCAGGTTGAACCGATCACTGACGGTCACGCCGAATTGCTTGCCCTTAAACAGGCGCTGCAAGTCAGCTTGTGGCCGCACCCGCAGCCGCGTGGTGCCATTCAAAAATGGCGCAATCAGGCTATGTGGTGCCTGCCGGATTGCCGTTACGGGCCCGGCGTCAACCACGGTCCCGCCACCAGCGCCGGCATCCGGTCCAATTTCGAGCACGTAATCCGCCGCCTCAATGATGGCCGTATCGTGGTCAACCACAATTACGGAGTTACCCTGGGCCACCAGTCCGCGCATGACGTCGATGAGCCCCTGCACGTTGGCGGGGTGCAGCCCGATGGACGGTTCATCCAGCACGTACAGCACACCCGTCGTCTTAGTCCGCAATGTGCGGCTGAGCTGAATCCGTTGCAGTTCACCGGTCGACAGACTGCTGCCGGCGCGCGCGAGGGTCAAATACCCTAGACCCAGTTCAATCAGTGGCCGCAGAATCTGGTCGAGCTCCGCCATGATGTCGCGCGCGAGTTCTTGCATGTCTGCAGGCAGCCAAGCGTACACTTGCGGAACAAACGCGGCCAGTTCTGTCAGCGTTATGTCGCTGACCTGGGCGATATTTTTGCCCACAAGCTCCTGGTGCAACAGTTCCGGTTTGAAGCGGCTACCGTGACACGTCGGGCAGGTCCCGAAGCGGTAGAACTTATTCAGCCGCGCAATCGCCCGTTCGTTGGTCGTGGTGGCCATGGAATCGACGACCGCCGCCCGCGCGTTTTCGAAGACGGCGTTGTCCATATGGAAAATTTTGCCGGACTTGCTGGGAATATTGATGGCGTACTTCTTGTGCGGCCCGGACCAAACCATCTCCTGCTGCTCCTTGGGTAAATCCTGGAACGGAGTATCAATGTCGATACCGATCTGGTCGGCAACCACATGCATGAAGTTGCGGCCGGGCAGTCGCCACGATGCCACCGCCCCTTCGCGAATCGTCTTGGTCGGGTCTGGAATCAGCCGGCTTTCATCCAGCGTCTGGGCCATCCCCGTCCCGCCGCACGTTGCGCACGCACCAGCGGAGTTGAAGGCGAAATCCTCCGCGGCAAACGCCATGAACTTGACCCCGCACACGGGGCAAGTAATCTGCCCCATCCCGCTACCCGGTTTGTTCGGCAGATCCATGCTGCGCGCAATCGCGAGCGTCGGCGGCACCTGGTGCCCATTGGGACAGCGCGGCGAACCCAGCCGCGAAAAGGCGAGCCGAATCACGTTGAGCGCCTCCGTGCTGGTGCCGACCGTGGAGCGCACGCCCGGCACAATTGGCCGCTGCCGCAACGCAATGGCACTCGGAATGTGGTCAATTGTGTCCACATCGGGCTTACCCGTTTGCCCCATCCGCCGGCGCGTATAGGTCGACAGTGCGTTCACGTACCGGCGCATGCCCTCCGCATACAATACGCCCATCGCAAGCGATGACTTCCCCGAACCAGACCGTCCAGTAATCGCCACCAGCTTGTGTAGCGGGATGTCCACGTTCACGTCCTTCAGGTTGTTGACCCGCGCGCCACGCACCACAATTTTGTCAGGAATCGAATTTTCCACGAGTGTGCCTCCGTTTCTTATAGGGCTATTCTAACACCAGCCTCGCACATTTAAGATGGACAGCACAGCCATGTTTGCCTCCGAACCGCTCCAGTTCCGGACAGAATAGTAAGTAAGGCTTACTTTAGATTAACCCTTGCTTGATTGCCGCAGCGACGGCTTCTGCGCGCGAAAAGACGCCCAATTTCGTATAAACAGCGGTTAGGTGCAGCTTGATAATGCGTTCGCTCAGATGTAGTTGGTCAGCGATATCGATGTTGCGACTGCCTTGCGCGACCAAGCTCAGAATTTCATGTTCACGGTCAGTTAGTGCCACACTTGTTTCCGATTCTGAGCTAGCAAAAGCTTTAGTCAACACAGCTGGTTCCAGGAAGGTCTTACCAGCCGCCGCCCCCCGCACTGTCGCAATGATCGTGTCGGCAGTTGCGTCTTTTAGCAAAAAGCCCCGGGCACCCAAACGCATGGCCGCCTGAATGGGCTGCTGATCATCAAACGTTGTTAGGACCACCACCGGCAAGTCCGGTTGCGTCTTACGTAACTCCGTCAGCATCGTGATTCCATCCATCCCCGGCATCCGAATATCGGTCAGCACAACATCCGGGTGCAACTCAGCAATTGCCGCCAGTCCACTCTGACCATCAACTGCCTCGCCGACCACATCCAGGTCCGGTTCGGTCGCCATAATCATCCGCAAACCGGTGCGTAATATTTGGTGATCATCCACAATTAATATTTTCAGACTCATACATTCTCCTTCATCACCGTCGGCACGGTTAAAGTTACCGTAGTGCCTTCGCCTGGCGTGCCAACAATGGTGAGTGCCCCTTGCAGCTTGGCCGCGCGCTCGTGCATCCCCTGCATTCCGTAGTGACCTTTGCGCTTGCCGACGGTTCCCGAACCGAAATCAATTACCTTTAACGTGAAGACATCGGCGGCTGTCGTCCCATTGATAATGACCTGCCGCGTATCGGTGTGCTTCACGACATTAATCATGGCTTCAGACACAATCCGACTGATTTCCGTTAACTGCTCATCGCTGAATTGCGGTACGTAGTTCAGTCGAATTGTCGTCGTCAGCTGGTAGTTTTTCTTGAACGCATCGGCCAGCAGTTCTAGACGGGCGTCTAAACTCTTCTCCGTGGTGGCGCGTAAATCAGTCAATGTTAGCCGGGAATCACGCAGGGTATCGCGCGCAATCGTAGTGGCACCCCCGATAACCGTTTCTGCTTGATTGATTTTGCCCTGCTGCAGGAATTTCTGTGCTGCCTCTAGCTGCATCACGGTGCCAGCCAGTCCTTGAGTTAAAGTATCATGCAGTTCGCGTGCAACCCGCTGGCGCTCGGTGCGAATCGTCGACTCCTCAACCTGTGCATAGGCAATTTGCAGTTCAGCAACTAAGTCTTCCGCATGCTGTTTTTCCACCAGTTGCCGTTCGTAATAGCGCCAGTAATACACAACCACGCCCAGCATGAATACCATTGAAACGAGAACTAATGCCGCTTGGATTGGGCCTTCAAAGATAGTGTAGACAATCAGCAACACAACATTTACACCAATCAATAACCGCCATAGACGACGTGGGTGCACATAGATATTCATGATTTCAATAGCAACAGTTGGAATCAAGCCCATCAGTAACACCGGTGTTAGCGCGTGCAACACCCATGTGGTTTGCAGAACAAACAGAAATTGCAAGACGAACAAAATCATCGGTTGCAGCCGCGCCAAAAATGGACTGAACCATAGCAGCAGTATTTCCATGAGCACCCCACCCACAACAATTAACTGCTGCATGCTCACATCCATATCGGTGCGTAGCTTAATTACCCACATTTGTGGCACCAAACCAGACTGTGTGTTCAGTACATAGATGGTGGCGAACCCAATCACCACCATCAGGACCATCAGTGGCCCCCGAATTTGGCGCAATCTCTGCTGATAATCTTTTTGTCTCATCATTTTTCTATCCATCCTTATTTGCTTTAAGAATACATCAGAAACACCGAAACGTATGCAACGTTTCGGTGTCTCTGAGAATATTATTCTGCTGCGAGTGCGTCAATAGGATTCATCTTCGCGGCCCGACGTGATGGCATCCATGCTGCGATAAGGGCAATCACAAGTGCGATTACAAACGTCCCCACAACATTACCTATACTGATTTGCACAATCGCGAAGTTCGCGAGACTAGATAGAGCCATGTTTGCCAATGCCCCCAGTCCATAGGCAATGATGGTTGCCACAGTCGCGCTGGTGACGCCAAGAATGAGTGACTCGCTTGTAAATAAGCGCCGAATATCCTTCTTGCTCTGCCCCAAAGCCCGCAGGATCCCGATTTCCTTCACCCGCGAGGAAACAGACATGAACATCGAGACGATAATCATGAGCGCGGAAACGACGAGGGAGATGCTGGCAATCGCAGCCAGCAATGTCGAAGCAAGGTTCACGTAGGTTTTCACCGTCTTGATGAAGCTAGTCAGTGCGGTGGCAGTGAATACGCGTTTGCCGTTACTTTGCAGTGCATTAATGCGCTTTTTTACCCCACTAACCGCAGCAGTACTGCTTGCGACAACGGAAACGCTCGTTGGCAGCGTTGAGACGTTCGCCTTGACCATCGCGTGGGTCAACGTGCCGGTATTCATCGCGGTGAGATTCGTCATCCCCATACTGTTCTTCGCTTCGGCCACACCAGAGACGAGGACGTTTGCCTTCACTAGCACCATCTTACCCGCCTTATTTTCGGCCTGGTAGCTAACCGCAATGTTATCCCCAACGACCTTGCGCCAGTCCTTATTGATTTTCTTCGCATCCGCCTTATCGAGCACAATTTCGCCAATGCCAGGCTTGGTCCCCTTGAGCAGGTTATCCGTGTTTGCAGTGTTATTCCAGTTCTTAATCGTACTGAGCGTCACTGTCTTCTGGCCGTCCTTCACGGTCGCCGCAGTAACCGTGTAACTCTTGTCCACATCAGCAACATTTTTTAACTGCTCAATGCGCTTAATCTGTGCATTCGTCAAGTTGCTGGTTGTTCCACCAGCCGTCGCTGAGGTGGACATTGCGGCCATCGCCGACGAATTTCCTGCTGTCTTCTTGTCGTATTTGGCAACGGTAACTAGCCTTGGATTAGAAATACTGGTCACCTGATTATCAATATACTTTGACACCCCGTTACCAATTCCGTTGAATAAAATAACAGAAAAAAGGCCGATAGTAGTCCCGAGTACAATTAAAGCGTTCCGCCCAAAATTAAATTTAAGGTGCTTCAGTGCAGTTTTGTAGCTAACGATGGCGGGTAATAACCGAGATTTTATCGTCCCGTCCGTCTTCATCGGCTTGTAAGCTGGCCGCAGCGCAATGTCTTTGTTAATCCGCCCATTTTCCATGTGCACAATCCGCGTTCCCGCATCAGCCACTATCTGTGAGTGGGTCACCGCAATTACCAGGCGCCCCTGACTGGCGATGTTGTCCAGAATCTTGAGCACTTCCGCGGTATTTTGCGCGTCCAAGGCACCAGTTGGTTCATCAGCAATAATCACCTTTGGATCACTGGCCAGTGCTCGGGCAATGGCAACTCGCTGCTTTTGCCCACCAGAAAGATGATTAGGATACTTGCCGGCTTGTTCAACCAGTCCCACTTCCTTGAGCAACGCGCGCGCCCGTTTTTCCCGTGCCGCCTTATCCAGTGTCGTCATATCAAGAGACACCAATACATTATCAAGTACAGTCAGGTGATTAATTAAGTTGTAAGACTGGTAAATGTAGCCGACCGTTTCCCGTCGGTACCGGTCCAGCTCCTTTTCGTTATTATGGTCAAGCTGTTTGCCATTCACGTTCACACTGCCTTGGAAATTCCGGTCAAGGCCCCCAATGATGTTCATCAGCGTGGACTTACCACCCCCTGATTCACCAAGGATTGAGACGAACTCACCGAGATTAAAACTGAGATCAATCCCCTTCAGCACCGGAAATTCCTGCCGGTCCAAGAAGTATGATTTTTGAATGTTGTGTAAAGTAAGATAACTCATAATGCCCTCCAAATTGGCTTTGCTTAATTGATGTCCTCACTTTACCAACCTTTAGCACATCCGCCATCGTCTGAACGGGCACAAATGGGTTGCCCGAAAAGGCAATTGCAATTGATTAAGGTTACTTTACAAAGCTATGCAAGCGGTTCCCGCACATGTAATTCGGGGTTAAAATAACGTTATATGGAGGAGCAAACCCGCACATGAAGAAAAAACATCCGTCGCTAAACGCCATACTCGGCACCTTTTTTACCACTGTTATTGTCCTGTTTATTTTGCTGCACATCACCCCGTCCATGGCGGTGCGCACGAGCTTGTTTCTCAAAGGCTTCTATGGTGAAGCCTTCACCGCCAAAATCACTGTAACCAATAAGCACACCGATGCCAGCGAAGGCGCTAGAGGGACGATATACAAAGTCGCACCCAAACCCAAATCTAATCGGACTTACACCTGGGATGAAGCGCAACTGAACGAATACATCGTGCACACATGTGTGCTGTCATTTGCGGACATCCACTGGTACGGGTAGTCAAACTGCAAGATTAATTAGGTGCGTTTGACACCATCACCGAATCCGTGCTATAAATTAACCATCAATTAATTCGGAGGTCACGTCCATTGAAGTTCTAAGCAAGTTGTCAAAACTCAGCACTAGCAGCACGCCCAAGCAAGGGGTGCAGTGTGCGGATTTGACTTCCTGCTGAACTTCTCTGGCTGGCCATTGCCCCCAGAGTCGTCTGGGGGCTTTTTATATGCTCACGCAGCCAGTTAACCGCTCCTAGTGCCTGTCACCATGGAGGATTGCCTATGTCGTCAATTACAATTACTAACTTAACTTTCGCTTACCCAGGGCACGAGAATATTTTCACCAACCAGAACCTAACACTCGACACAAGCTGGCACCTGGGACTGACCGGGCGCAACGGGCGGGGCAAAACCACGCTGCTCAACTTGCTGCGCGGCAAACTGCACGGTGGCAGCAACACCAATATTGCGGTGCCCGTCACGTTGAACTACTTCCCGCAGACCATCCCCGACGAGACGCTCGACGCGTGGCAGGTGGTCGATGCCGTTAGTGATGTGGAGCTCTGGCAGGTGCAGCGCGAACTGACGCAGATGGGCGTGGCCGAAGACGTGCTTTACCGCCCCTACGCCACCCTGTCTGGTGGTGAACAGACTAAGCTATTGCTGGCGGTACTGTTCGCCGACACCGTCTCGTTCACACTCATCGATGAACCCACCAACCACTTGGATCACGCCGGCCGGCAGCAAGTGGCCGCCTATCTGGCCCGCAAAGACCAAGGCTTCATCGTGATTTCCCACGACCGCGACTTCCTGGATGCCGCCACTGACCACACGCTGACCATCGAAAAGCAGCAGCTCGTCCTCACCCAGGGGAACTTCGGCGCCTACGAGCACGCCAAGGCGCGCAAGGACCAAAACGAGTTGGACGAACAGGCCAAGCTCAAGAAGGATATCGGCCGCTTGAAGCAATCAGCCAGCGCCAAGGCCGACTGGTCGATGAGCCGGGAAAGCGACATCCACGGTGATCCGCACGTTAAGGGGAGCGGTGGGACCGGCCACAGTGGGTTCGTTACCGCCCGCGCCGCCCGCCTGATGAAAAAATCTAAGACCATTGAACACCGAATGGACAAGGAAATCGCGGACAAGGAAGCCCTGCTCAAAAACATCGAGTACATCGACCCCTTGGCCCTCGACTACGCACCGGATCACCACCAAGTGCTGCTGCGGGTGCGCGATTTGACCCTCAGTTTCAACGGCCAGCCGCTGTTTGCGCCGCTCACGTTTGAAGTCAAACGCGGCGACCGGGTGGCGCTGGTCGGTCCCAACGGTGCGGGCAAGAGTTCGCTGCTCGCCGCTATCTTGCAGCAAGCCACCGCGGCGACGGTGACCGGCCAGCAGGTGGCGCCGTTCACCGGCACCATTAGTGGGGAAATCGACCTCGCCCAGTCCGCCAGTCGCGCCCTCGTGCGCCAGCAGTACGCCGATAATAAGGGGCTGCTGCCGGCGTTTGCCGAGGCCCGCAAGCTGAATTTCCAGGACCTGCTCAACAACCTGCACAAGCTCGGCGTAGAGCGCAGCGTCTTCAACGTCCCCATCGAAGAGATGTCGGGCGGACAACAGAAGAAAGTCGAGCTGGCCGCCAGCATGGCCACCACCGCCGCCTTCTACATCTGGGACGAACCGCTGAACTACCTCGACGTGTTCAACCAGGACCAAATCATCCAGGTACTCAAGCAGGTGCAGCCAACCATGCTGTTCACCGAACACGACACCCACTTCATCGACGCCGTGGCCACCAAGACCATCGAATTGCAGCCGTTAACTAAATAAGTGCATGTAAAAGGCCGGTACGCAAATCAGCGTGCCGGCCTTTGCTAACTATTCTGCTTCATTAATGTACCGTTGACCGCGGAAGCCCACGTACGAAATCCCCGCCACCGTCAGTATCAGCGCCACAATGGAGACCCATTCGGCCAGTAAGATGCTGATGATGCACAGGATCCCGCCGCCAACCATGACGAAGCCAAGCTCGCGGCTCATCTTCTTCCAGGCTTCAGGGTGGTCCCGCCACTTCTTCTTGCCGGGGCCGCGGTTGTAATCCGCCGGAATCTTCGGCATGTAGTTCCCGAGCACGATGAATATCAGCCCAACCAGGGTCATCGCCACGGCCCAGATATTGACGTTCGTGCCCAGGTTCACCATGATGGTCGCAATGTAGAGGACGAAGGTGAGCACGGGGATGACACCCAGGGTTACCTTTTCGAATTTTTTCGCCGCCCCTTTTTGCAGACTATTCAACCAGGTCACCGCCATCATGATAATCTGCAGTGCGACCATCAAAATAATCAGCCCGAACACCGCAATCGGCTTGTCCACGAACCCATTCGGCTTGTTGTGCAGTCCCCAGTGAATCGCCATCTTGGCGGGCAGCCGGTCGTAGTTCGCGAGCCCGTAAAACAGTGGCATCACAATCACCACGAGGCTCCAAAACAGGTATTTCATTCTTTCTTTAAGCGTCATGTTCCTTATCCCCCAGACCGAGTCCGTATATCCACGTCAGCACTTCTTCAAAGACGCTGGCATTGAGTTCGTAGTAGATGAAATTCTTCTTGCGTGTTTCTGTAATCAGGTCGGCTTGCTTGAGCAGCTTCAGGTGGTACGACACCGTCGCTTGTGTTAGTGCGGGGAAATGCTGGGCGATATCGCCCGCCGACATTGACCCCTGCCGCAGTAATTCCAGAATCGACCGCCGCATCGGATCCGCGATGGCCTTCAAGGTGGCACTCATCGACATCTGGCTCGCTTCCTCTCTTGTTTAGAAACCTTTCTAAACAAATTGTATATACTTTTGCAAGCGAATACAAGGGGAAATTGCATCGCCGGCAAAATTTTCCGCCGCGGGTAATTGTTCATGAATCCGTCACAGCTCAGTGGTATACTTACGGAACTTAACGCATATTCGGAGGAAAGCCGCCATGATTGTTTTACGCTTGCTACTCGGCTTCATCGCCATCATCTTCATGTTCATCAGTATCTTCAGCACCATCCCTGTCAGTAAAATCACACGCCGCCTCAACCAGCAGACCAAAGCTGCTAACGCCAACTCAACGCAGGCGGAACTGGCAAAGCAGCGCGAATATTTGCGACTCAAGAAACCAGCCCGGCTCACGCTGACCATCTGGATTGCATTCATGCTGATCCTCGTCGCGACTGGATTCTGCTTGCGCGAAATGCTCGATAACGTCAACCTCGCGTTTGGCTTCGGGTGTGTGGTCATGTTCCTCTTCGCCGGTCTGCAACTGCTGTACCGGCGCATAGTGGTGCATGGCAACCAGCTGCGTGCGGCGTATCTGGAGGCGCATCCGGAAAACGAATTGCACTTCTATACGTACAACCCCGATGACGTAATGCGGTACCGTTCCGCCAATGCGACCGTGATTGTGCTATCCCTGGTGACGGCGGTGCTGTTCTTGCTCGCGGCGACGCTTTAACGGTTTAGTCCAAAATAAACGGCTGACTGCACGAATTGGTTCGTGTAGCCAGCCGTTTTTTTGATGCGTAAATTACCAATAATTAAAACCGCGCTACTCCCGCGCCGCCAGTGCCTCCAGCATGTCCACATGCTTCAGCCGCACGTGGGTCACCCACATGACAATGGCCGTGAAGCCCGCCGTGAGTACTGCCGCCGCGACGTAACCCTCCCAGCCGATGATGGTTGGGAACATGATGGTGTCGGTCGCTGCTTGCTTCAAGATGAACCGGGTGAGCACCTGGCCGACCCCGAAGCTGGCGATGATGCCGGCGATGGTCAGCGCGATATTCTCACGCACGATGTACATCGTCACCTCGCCGTCGTAGAACCCGAGCACCTTGATGGTCGACAGTTCCCGCATGCGCTCCGACACGTTGATATTCGTCAGGTTGTAGAGTACGACGAACGACAGCATCCCCGACAACAGAATCAGAATCACGACGACCGCGTTCAGGCTCTTACTCATGTCGTTGACCGTGCTGAGCGTGTCGGACATGAACGTCGTGTTGACCACGTTCCCGTCCTTCAGCAACTTGCGGGCCAAGTGACGTTCGGCCTTCTTGCTCATGGTTTTGGTTTTAACCAACAAGCCGTTGGTCTGCGCCGGCTGGCCCCAGACGTGCTGGTAGGCCGTGCGACTGAGGTAAATGAAGTGGCCCGTATAGTTCTGCACAATCGCCGCCACGCGTACAGACTTGCTCTGCCCGTCGCTATTTTTAACCGTCAGCTTATCGCCCTTACTCAGCCCGAGAACCTGGGCCGCCTTGATGGTCAGGACCACGCCCCGCTTTGGCAACGCCACTGCCTGCTTCTTCGCATCTTGCAAACTGACATACTTACTAAAGCCCGCACGTTGGGCCGGCACAATCATGCTGACCCCGGAAATCGTGTCGGCATTCGTCCGCAGCTCCACCGTGTCGGTCGTGGCGTCTTCAGCCGACTTGAACTGGCTTTGCCCCTGCAGAACATCCATGGCCTTGGCTGAAGTGTGGTCATCTGCCAGCCGCACAATCGCCTGGTAATGGAGCACGCCGCCGAACTGAGCGCTGGTGGTACCCATGATGGAATCACGAATCCCGAACCCAGTCAGAATCAGGCCTGCACCCCCGGCAATCCCGATGATGGTCATGAACATGCGCGACTTGAACCGGAACAGATTCCGCAGCGAAACCTTGCTGTGGAAGTTTAGGTGCCGCCAGAGGGGTTTAATGCGCTCCAGCAGGATTTTCTTCCCGTTCTTCGGCGCCTTGGGCAGCATCAACTCAGCGGGCTTGGTCCGCAACTCGGCGGGCGCCACCACGGCCACCGCGCCGATGGTCGCGAGCATTGCCATGAGCGTCGCGAGGCCGATATCCTGCCACTGCGGCAGAATCATCTGGCCGGTGAAAATGTTCATTTGACTGATGTACAGCACAAACCGCACAAGTCCCTGCTGGCCAATGATGACCCCGAAGACAATCCCGAGGACAGCTGCAATCAGCGCGTACAGGAAGTAGTTCCGCGCAATCGCGAGGCGCGAGTATCCCAGTGCCTTCATCGTCCCCAGCTGGGTGCGATCTTCCGAAATCATCCGGCTGACGGTGGTAAAGGTAATCAGCGCCGCAATCAGGAAGAAGAACACGGGGAACACATCACCAATGGCCGCGATGCGATCCGCGGAAGCGCCGTAGTCACTGAAGCCGGCCAGGTCGGCGCGCTTGCCGTACGTGTAACTGGGCGTGGGAATGGCTTTGTGCACCTTGGCTTTGGCCGTATCTAACTTAGTCTGGGCCGCGGTGAGTTTAGCCGCCTGCGCCGTGAGTTCCGGCGTGGTTGTCATTTGGCCGTGTGTAGCCTGGGCAATTTGCGCCTTGGCTTGGGTCACCTGCGTCTTGGCCTTATCTAACTTGGCCTGCTGCTTGTTAATCGGCTGCATGGCCGTTGCCGTCAGTTCCGCTTTGCGCGCAGCTTGACGGTGTTTGAAAATTTTGCGCACCT
This sequence comes from Lacticaseibacillus sharpeae JCM 1186 = DSM 20505, assembly GCF_001436225.1. Taxonomy (GTDB): domain Bacteria; phylum Bacillota; class Bacilli; order Lactobacillales; family Lactobacillaceae; genus Lacticaseibacillus; species Lacticaseibacillus sharpeae. The sequence goes on from NZ_AYYO01000037.1 coordinate 39,453, forward strand.
GCTTGAGCTTAGCGTTCACGGCCGTCTTATAGCTCTTGGCGTAGGTATCGCCACTTGGCCGCTTCGTCAGCCGCAACCCAATGCTAGTGTAGACGTTCAGATCGAGATTTTGCTGCTGCACGTAAGCGAAGTACGCCACCGTGCCACTACCAATGTTCGCGTTACCGCGGTCGTAGTTGTTGTTGATGTACAGCGGCGAATCGGCAAACCCGACGATTTTGTAACTGCGCCGCTTGAGCGTGTCCGTCTGCTTCAGCTTATAGGTGTCGCCGAGGTGGAAATTGCCGTATTCCTGCGCCCGCGAATCAAGCACAATTTCATTCTGGTTCTTGGGCAAGTGCCCACTGCGCACGAGCAATTGGTTCAGCCCGTCGTTATTCCGGTAACCATAAACGTTAACGACCGACTCGTCACTTGCAGCCAGCGCAAACGTACTCTTCGTGGCCGCCACCTGCACGCCGTTGACCCGCTTGGCCAGCTTGACGTCCTTGGCCGTTAACCCAACCGTGCTGGTGATGGACATGTCCTGCAGCTTGGTGGCGTTCAGCTCACTAGTCGCCGTGTCGCGGTAGCCGGGGCCAATCCCCTTCACGCCGACAAAAATCAGCACCCCAAGCATAATGATGAGGGTGATGGCGATGAAGCGCCCGCGCGTTTCCTTAATGGTGCGCCGCAGCATCTTGTTCAATACTTTGCCTTGCATCCGTGCCACCTACCATTCAATCTCGTCGACGGGCAGCGGCGTTGCGTTATCTTCCACGCTGCGCACGCGGGCGTCGTTGATGTGAATGACGCGGTCGGCCATCTTTGCGATTTCGGCATTGTGCGTGATGATGATGACCGTCGCGTCGTGGTCGCGGCTCGCGTTGGCCAGCAGCCGCAGTACGGCCTTCCCCGTCTGGTAGTCCAGCGCACCAGTTGGCTCGTCGCACAGCAAGAGCTTGGGGTTCTTCGCCAAAGCACGCGCAATGGCGACACGTTGCTGTTCCCCACCACTAAGCTGGGCGGGAAAATTGTCGAGCCGGTCAGCCAGGCCCACTGCCCGCAACGTGTCGGCCGGATCGAGCGCGTCAGGCGTGAGCGCCGTGGCCATCTCGACATTCTCCAGGGTCGTCAGGTTCGGAATCAGGTTGTAGAACTGGAACACGAAGCCGACATCACTGCGCCGATAGCTGGTCAGTTGCCGCTCGGAGAATTGGGCGATGTCCGTGCCGTCAACCAGCACCTGCCCACTTGTTGGCGAGTCCATGCCGCCCAAGATGTTCAGCACCGTCGACTTACCGGCGCCACTGGGCCCGAGAATCACGGTCAGTTGGCCCTTCTCGACGTCAAAACTCAAATCGTTGTTCGCAATAATCTCCGTTTCGCCCATCTGGTACCGCTTGAACTCGTTGCGCACTTCTATGTATGCCATTCTTTGCACCCCATGCTTTCCTGGTTTTCTATATTATAATGCAAATCCGCTTACATTGCCGCGTCAAAAAAAGCTCCTGTCGCCGGAGCAACAGGGGCTAATGGGCAAACTTCAAATGAACTGTTCGAGCATCACCATGTCGACTAACTGCACACCGTTAGCGAAGATGGGCGCGGCATACTGCTTGAAAAAGCCTTTGCGCACACCGTAGAACCGGAAGCCATTCTGCAGGTAAAAGTGGATGTTCTGCAGGTCAGCATCCCCCGTGCCCACAATCATGCGCTGACCAGGTACGCAGCGCTTTTTTGCCGCCGCAACCAGCTGACTGCCAATGCCGCGGCGCTGCATATCCGGCGTCACCGCCAGATCCTTCACTTCTACCGTCACGTCGTCAATCTCCGTCAGCAGCAGTACGCCCACGGTGCGGTTAGCAACTTGCGCCACCAGCACGCGCCCGGTCTGCATGTAACTGCGCACCTGGGTGATGTCCTCATCGCCCAGAAGCAGCAGCGGCAGCAGCGCGGTGCGGTCACGGCCGGTAAATTCAGCAATCATCACCATCAGCGGTGCACCTGCCGGCCAGCGTACCGGCCGTGGTACGGCTGGTTTGCCTGGTCCACCCACTTATGCAGGTCAGCTGGCGCGATGTGATACTGCCGATCCATCCGCTGGGCGAACTGGTCCCAATCTTGACCCGCATAATTGTCGTAATTCCCCCGCGCACGTTCCCGCGTAATGTAGCGGCGCAGTGCGGTCATGAACCCCCGCTTTTGGGCCAGATTCAGGTCCATAAAGGTGGCCCGGCCCGTGTCGGTCATCGCATTGGCATCATCCATCTCCGCCTGCTCACCCGACCCGGTGAAGAAGGCGCGCACGGTGATGACGATGAACAGAATCATAGCAATCTTCGGGTAGAAATACGCCAGGACAATGTTGGCCAGAATGAGTCCGCCCAGTTCCAGGTTGTGGTCGCCATAAATCGCTTGGTACATCTTCGCCATGTCGTCGCGCTCCGTGTACTTGCTGTGCACAATCTGCTTAACGATGATCCGCAAAATGAAGGTGACGATGAGGTACAATCCGCCATACATCATCACCGACGTGTTGGTTTCGACGCTGGTCATGATCCGGGTCTGCGCCGGCACCAGGCTGAGCACGAACATCAAGATGAGGTCCCAGATGATGGTCTTGCGTGCCACCGTCTCCACTTCCGCAAAAGCCTGTGCATGCTGGTACCAGATGTTAGCCACGAAGCAGAAGCTCACGGCGTAAACACCAATGGCCTTGAACATGGTCAGGTAATCCAGATTGCCGCCGTGAATGTTGATTGGCAATTCGAGAACCATAATCGTCACGATGATGGCAATGATGGCGTCAGCAAAGGCATCAAGCCGCTTTTTGATTTCAATCACTTATTTTCGCCCACTTTAATTTGATTTGCCTATTCTAGCAGTATTGGCGCCCATTTGCACCTCAGACTAAAGTCCAATAAGAATCTCGGTTTTACGAACGATGTACCGCATTGCAGAAAACGCGATAATGTTCATGTAAACAAAAACCAAATGCGCTACACTAATAGATAATTAACAAATGGCTTCGCGCCACGGAGGAAAAATCATGAGTGAAAAGCTTAAACAAATTCTCGTCATCGCCGGGATCATCATCTTGGCCATCATCCTGCTCCCAATCGTGGCGGGCATCTTCGCCCTCGTCATCCGCATTGGTCTATTCGTGGCCATCGTCGCAGCCATCTACTGGGCGTACAACAACTACATCCGCAAATAAGCGGCACCAACAGCAAGAGGCCACTGCGAGTCTAATCGCAGTGGCCTCTTGCTGTATCCGGCTTTTATCCGGCAAATTCTTGATAGTTCAAATCTTCCCCAGCAGCGCGCACTGCTGCGATGGTCCATTCTGGGGTACCACTTGCTGTGGCCGCAATAACTACGCGTGCCCGCAACCCATTCGTTGCGCCCATGTAATTGTGCGTTGAGCGTTCAACTTCTAGTGCCACATACTGCCCCGCTTCTGGGTAACGCAAACCGTTACTCAGGACGGCAGAATAGGGCATAAATACATCCGTACCATCATTAGTTGTGATGACGCCATAGCCACGGTTCATATCGAACCACTGAATCGTTCCATAAATCATACGTCAAATCCTGCCTTTCGGTGAGATTCAACCTACACTCATGGCGTGCGAGCCATCCTTGCGCACCGGCAGCCTCCCCCGGCATACAGGTACACATTTACTAACGCTCCAACTTATAATAGCATAACGTAAATCCGAACAAAATTATTGTCATCAATAACGTCGCGTAATCCCCCTCAGAATTACCTCGTCTATGTTATATCATCTAATATACCGATACATCAAGCTTTTCAAACGTGTTTTTACATATTTTTTCGTGATTTGTGTGACATTAATCATTTGCAATAACATCTTTTTGTAAATTTTGATAACTGAACTACCGGGTGGTAAACACTGAAAAACCCCTGCAAATGCCCATATACCAATCACAAAAATTGTCGGAACAACTTTTCGTAATAACAGTGTGTACTAATAGTTCACGCTGTTATTTTGTCACAAAAAAAGTTCGGTGAAATCATTCACCGAACTCAACCATCTTGCACGAAAAGTATAACATTTTCCCATCAGCACGCGCTTTTACCGCACTCATCTAGACCGATGTTCATTCAGTCACGGGAAAACGTGTTACTGTTCATTTTGTCAGATTTGTTATTTGTTCCGACCAATTCGTTAAATCTGCGGCTTACGACTGTGATCACGCACAATCTTCTTCCGTAGCTCTTCAATCAGGAATACCGGAATTGGGATGCAGGCCAGGAAAATCCATTCCTGCCAGCCCAGAGCACCGGTTTCGAAGACATCCTGCAGCACGGGCACGTACATCAGCGCCAGCAGCAAGAGGAATTCGGCGAAAATCCCGACGTTAATCTTGGAGTTCTTCCAAATCCCGATGGAGAAGACGGAAGCGTTCCGCGTCCGGCAGTTCATGACGTTGGCCATCTGGGTGAAGACCACCGCTGCCAGGGTCATGGTCGTAGCTTCGACGTAGATGTTGCCACTGCCGGCCAGAGCGACACTTGGCCAGCCATGCATCATGTTGACGAAGAAGTACCCGAGCGTAGAAACAGCGGCCCCAATCATCCCGTACCAAGCGAAGGCGCGCCACAGCACGTTCTTGGTCAGAATGTGTTCATTCCGGCTGCGTGGTGGTACCTGCATAATCCCGGGTTCAGCCAGTTCTGCCCCCAGACCCAGGGCTGGCAGCATGTCGGTCCCGAGGTCAATGGTCAGAATCTGCATCACGGTCAACGGCAGTGGAATCAGTCCGCGGCTAAACAGGAACAGCACGGATGGAATGGCTTCAGCAACGTTGGAGTTCAGGATGTACATCAGGAACTTCTGAATGTTGTTGTAAACCGTCCGGCCTTCTTCAATCGCGGCAACGATGGACGCAAAGTTGTCATCGGTCAGGATCATGTCCGCAGCATCCTTCGCCACGTCGGTCCCGGTCACACCCATCGCAACCCCAATGTCCGCCTTCTTCAAGGCAGGCGCATCGTTAACCCCGTCACCAGTGGACGCAACGATTTCGCCCATTGACTGCAAGGTGGAAACAATCTTGTACTTCTGTTCTGGTGCCACGCGGGCGAAAATCAGCTCGTCCTTGAATGCAGACTTCAGATCCTCGTCACTCATCGCAGCCAGTTCACTACCCGTAATGACGCGGGCCTTGTTGCTGGAAACAATCCCAATCTGGGCAGCCACGTTGCTGGCAACCACGGGACTGTCCCCGGTCACCATGATGATGCGAATGTTGGCTTCATGGCATTCCTTAACGGCGGCGAAAATTTCGGGCCGTGCGGGGTCAGCCATGGCGGCCTGCCCCACGAGCGTCAAGTTCTGCTCAACAGTCTTGATGTCCCAGCTGTCGAGAGATTCTGGCACTTCACTTGCGGGTACATCCCGGTAAGCGACAGCCAGGGTCCGCAGCCCGGATTCGGCGTAGTCGCGTTCGGCGCGGCTGGCACGGTCGATATCGTTATCGACAATTGGGCGCACGCCGTCTTTGTCCAAGATGGTGGTACATTGCGTCAACATGTCACCCAGGGAACCCTTCACGCAGATGCGTAGGCCGCCATCAGGCAATTTGTTGATGGTGGTCATCCGCTTACGGTCGGAGTCAAAGGTGAGTTCCTTAACCCGAACCATTTCCTTGCCGAGTTCGTCGGCATCGAGCCCCGCCTTTTCCGCCATGATGATCATTGCGGCTTCGGTTGGGGTCCCGAGCAGCTTCGGCGTCCCGTCGTCAGCTTGCTGTACACGGGTGTCGTTGTCCAGCGCGGAAATCTCGAGCAACAGCTTCAGTTCGGGGTGCTGGTCCAACTTAACCTTGTGTCCACGGTACTTGATGTCCCCGTTAGCAACGAAGCCCTGGCCCGTCACACCGTATTCCTTGTGTGGCAACCAGATGTGGTTCACAGTCATCTGGTTCTGGGTGAGTGTCCCGGTCTTATCGGAACAAATCACGGTCGTTTCGCCCAGCGTTTCGACACTCGACAAATCCTTCACCAGCGCGTGCTTCTTGGCCATCCGCTGAACCCCTTGGGCCAGCGACAACGTCACGGTTGGCAGCAGTCCTTCAGGAATAAAGGCCACAATCATCCCCAAGGCGAAGATGAACGCCTTGGCCATCGGGTAGTGCACGAACACTACGGCCAGGATGAAGAATGCCATCCCGATACCAATAGCAATGATGGACAGCTGCTGGGTCAAACGGTTCAGTTCCTTCTGCAGCGGTCCGTCCGTCTTAGTCTGGCCTTGAGTTAAGGAAGCAATCTTCCCGAACTCGGTGTTCATCCCGGTTGCCATCGCCACCGCGAGCCCGGTCCCGGCGCCAACGGTCGTGCCGGCATAAATTAGATTACTCTCGGCAAACTGACCTTCGCCGGGGTCGTACTTCACATTCTTGCTTTCCGGTACCGATTCACCGGTCAGCGCGGACTGGTCAACCTGCATTGATGATGCTTCAATCAGCATGGCATCCGCCGAAATCGCGTCGCCGGCCTGCAGGGCAAAGACATCCCCCGGAACCAGCTCAGTCGTCTCAATTTGCACCAGCTTGCCGTCACGCCGCACGTGCACGTACGTTGGCAACATCTTCATCAGCGAATCCGTCGCCTTTTGCGCGGCGAATTCCTGCCAGTAACTGAACACACCATTGATGACGTTCACGCACCAAATGGCAATCCCGAGTTCCGGCATCCCCGCAACAATCGCGATGATACCCCCAACCCACAGCAGAATCGCCATGAGCGAGGTGAAGTTCTTGAGGAACATCCACAAACGGGACTTCTTCTTGCCTTTTTGAATTTCGTTTGGTCCATACTCTTGCAACCGGGCAGCGGCCTCGGTACTGGTTAACCCATCCCGCGACGTGTCCATTTCCTTGAGGGCAACTTCTTCGGGCTCCTTTGCGAGTTCTTGCGGAGTCTTCGTCAGTTTACTCATATCCATTCACCGGTCCTTCTAGCGCGATACACCGTGTACCGCCATTACAAAGTGGTAAAACCCAACTTCGCGAACGCTATGTACGTTCTGTAACAGTATTCTAACACCAAGCGTCAAAGTAAACACTTAATCCGCAACGAAATTCGCCAAAGTTTTGCGCATTCACTTCAAGACAATTGAAGATATCTAAACACGGTTCACCCATAAACACAACAGTTCATCAACTCTCGCAACAACTTTTTATGCTAAGTAAACGTTCGTAGAAATTTTAAGCACAAGTTCAAAAATCAAGAAAACATGTTAACTACTTTGCAAGTTGAAAAAGAAAACAAGCACAAAATGCTCCAGGCATTTTGTGCTTGTTTGTTTTAGTTAAATACCATCTGTGACTTATACAAGCCCGCATAGAAGCCCTTTTCCTCAAGCAACTGCGCGTGCGTGCCCTCTTCGACAATCCGTCCATCGCGCAGGACCGCAATGTCGTCGGCCTTCAGAATCGTCTTCAGGCGGTGGGCGATGACGAAGCTCGTCCGGCCGCTAATGACGTTGTCCATGGCCGCCTGAATCTTCTTCTCGGTCACGGTGTCAACGTTCGACGTTGCTTCATCGAGAATCAAAATCCGCGGATTGGTCAGAATCGTGCGGGCGATGCTGACGAGCTGCTTCTGGCCGGCGGAAAAGACCGACTGTTCGTCGCTAATCTGCGTCTGATAACCGTCCGGCAAGCTCGTGATGAAGTCGTGGATGTGGGCCTGTTCTGCGGCGGCATACATCTCGGCTTCCGTGGCGTCGGGCTTGCCGAAGCAGATGTTCTCGGCAATGGTGCCGCTAAACAGCTGCGGATCCTGCAGCACGATGCCCACGGTGTCGCGCAGCTGGGTCAGGTCGAGCTCACGGATATCCACCCCGTCGATGGTGATGGCGCCCGCGTCCACATCGTAGAACCGGTTAAGCAAGTTGATGACCGTCGTCTTGCCGGCCCCAGTTGGCCCGACCAGTGCGACCATTTCACCGCGCTTAGCCTTCAGCGTGACTCCGTGCAGGATTTCCTTGCCCGGCTGGTAGCCAAAGCGCACGTTGTCAATCACTACTTCATCATGCACTTCGCTAACCGGCAAGCCGTGTGCCGGCTTAACTTCATCCGGCTGCTCGTGCACCTCGCTCACTCGGCGAGCCCCGGTGATGGCCAGTTGAATCTGACCATACATGCTCGTCATCTGCATGATGCACTGGAAATAGTTCTGGGCGTACTGGACGAACACGACAATCAGTGCGAGCGCCGCACCGGTCGACATGCCGCCCTGCATGACAATCCAGCTACCGCCGAAGATGACAACGGCGGATGTCAGCAGCATCATCCCGTTCATCAGGGGCTGCAGAATCCCGGACCAGATTTGGCCCCGCAGTGCCGTCTTCTTCACGGTCTGGTTGAGCGTTTCGAACCCGGCAATGGAGTCTTCCTGCAGGCCGTTCGTGATGATGACCTTCTGGCCCGTCACCTGTTCGTTGATGTACCCATTCAGCTTCCCGATGTCGTTTTGCTGCTGGTCCACCGCTTGGCTCGCCACGCGGATGTTGACCGCCGCGATGGCAAGGGCCAACGGCGTTGTCGCCAGGCCGACCCAGGCCAACGTGGTGTTCGTGCTGAACATCATGTACAACGACCCGACAATCTGGGCGATGCTGTAGAACGTCTGGACGAAGGCTTCGTTGACGGCGTTGAAAATATTGTCCAGATCACTCGTGAAGCGGGCGAGGATGTCCCCGTCGCTGTGGGTGTCGAAGTACTGCACCCGCATCCGCTGCATCTTGTTGAACAAGCCGGAACGCATTTCCCCCGTTGCCACCCCACCAATCCAGGAGAGAATCATGGAGGTCCCGAAGTCCCCGAGACCAGATAGTAGGTAGCAGAGAATCAGAATGCCGGCATCGAGGTTGAACTGGCTGAGGCTCCCCCCGCCGTTTTGCCAGGCGTGCAGGAATTCGGTTAGGTCCTGCACGGTCTTGCCGAGATATACCGGGGCTAAGGAGTTGAAGACCGCAAAGAAGATAACCACAACTACTGATGCCAGCAGCTGCCACGGGTACTTACTCATGTAGAAGTAATAGAACTTCCCGGCCCGTTTCAGGTTCTGTTTCATTATGCGTTCCTCCCTTCCTTAGCCTTCTGCGTGGTGTAGATTTCTTGATAAATCGGACTGGACTGGACCAGCTGTTCGTGTGTCCCGCGGTCAACGACTTGCCCGTGGTCCATGACCAGAATCTGGTCGGCATGGATGATGGACGAAATCTTCTCGGCGATAATCACGGTCGTCGTTCCGGTCAGTTCGCGGGCGAGCGCTTCCTGCACGAGGCGCTCACTGCGGGCATCCAGGGCACTGGTCGAGTCATCCATAATCAGGATGTTCGGCTTGCCGATGACCCCACGGGTGATGGCGAGTCGCTGCTTTTGGCCCCCAGAGAAGTTCGCGGAACGTTCTTCCACCGTGGCGTCGAACTCGTTGTCGAGCCGGCGAATGAATTCTTCTGACTGCGCGACATCTGCGGCCCAGCGCATGTCGGCTACGGTCGCATTCGGCTTTCCCTGCCGCAGGTTCTGCGCGATGGTCCCGGAGAACAGCGTCGCGCGCTGGAGCACCATCGAGATGCTATCACGCAGCGTGGCCTCCGCGACGTCGCGCACATCGCTGCCCCCGACCTTGATTTGGCCGCTATCGGGATCAAACAGGCGCGGAATCAGCTGAGCCAGCGTGGACTTACCCGCCCCGGTGGCCCCAACAATCCCGACCATTTCACCGGGTTCAACCTTGAAGGATACGTCGCGCAGAGTTGGCAACGCATCCCCAGGATAACTGAACGTCACGTGGTTGAACTCAATGCTCCCGGACAATTCAGTCTCCGGCACGTCCTTGAACGCCATCGATGGCTGATGCTGCAGGACGGTACCAATTCGGCCGAGAGAAACGAAGGCACGGGTCGCCCCCGTCGCGATGAACCCAGCGTTGATGATGGCCATGAACAGCTGCATCATGTAGCCGACGAAACTAGCGATGGCCGCCAGGTAGGCCGGGTGGTCCGTGATGTTGTGCCCAATAATCAGGACTGCGGCCCCGATGGCGATGTTGGCAAACGCGAACACCCCGGGCATCATCATGGAAAAGATGTAGCCAATCTGGACACTGACCTTGGTCATCTTGTCAGACGCGCCGGCGAACTTCTTCTCCTGGTTTGCTTCCTGATTGAACGACTTCACCACGCGCACACCCATCAGGTTCTCGCGCGCAATCGTGTTGACCTGGTCGATGTAGCCTTGGACCTGGCCGAATTTTTTGCCCAGCACGGTGAGCCCAATCCAGGCGATGATGGCGACAATCACGATCATCAATACGACCATCCACCACATCTCGGGGATGGTCATCATCGCGAGCACGAGCGCCCCGATGAACATAATCGGCACGCGCGCCACAATCTGCAGTGCCTGCATGATCATGCCCTGCACCTGGTTGATATCGTTGGTCATCCGTACCACCAAGTTGCTGGCGGCGAACTTCTCGATGTCAGCGAACGCGAACTTCTGCACGTGGTGGTAGATGTCACTGCGCATCTTGGTCGAGATATTCAACGCCGCGCGGGCACTGAATATCGTGTTGGCGACCCCAGCGATGATTCCGAGGAGCGCGAGCAAGAGCAGTTCAACCCCGTAACGGACCACCGCGTCGTTGTTGCCTTTGATAATCGCGTTCATGACGCCCTGCAACAGTTTGGGCTGCCATAAGTTGGCGAACGCATAAACGAATGTTGCGACCATCGCTGCCACCTCGACGCCCCAGAAGCGTCTTAAGTATGGCCATAGTGTCTTCATAATTTCCTCCCCTGAGTCGGCCAGGAAACTTTGATCCAATCGGCACAACCCTAATGCTCAGGTGCTGGCATTTAGTAAAAATCCACAGCACTATCATTTTTAGCTTAGTATTACCTAATATAACACAATAAATACAGTGTGCGCACGCCTGTTTGGCAATGTCCAGAAATGATGGACAAATCACGGATTCGAAGCGCAAACCGTTAACACATCCGCTGCGGCATGAAAAAAACACACCGCGACGAAAAGTTGCGATGTGTCAATTAAATTGCGGATAAAATTACATATTCGCTTCTATTCAGCGTTTGCGCGTAATGCCCGCACGGCAAGGGTCATGGCCGCCATGTGTGATTCTTGCCCAAAGTTGCGGGCATCATGCGCAGCCACATTGGCCAGTGAGTCGCCCGTAAACAGCAGCTGGCCGAACACCGCGCCCCGAAATTGGGCGCACGCAGCCATGGCGGCACACTCCATTTCCACCACAGTGTAGCCTGCAGCAAGTGCCGCCGCAATCTTGGCCGGTGTTTCGCGGAAGAACGCGTCGTTGGTCCACGTCTGCACGGCACGTACCGGAATGTGTGCTGCCGTCAGACTCTGCTTAATCTGCGCCGCAAACTCCGCGTTCAAAACTATGTCTGCGGCTGCGGGTAGATAGTGGAAGGATGTTCCTTCGTCCCGCAACGCCTTAGCCACCACCAGAAACTCATTCTCTGCGGTATCCGTGAGCACGCCGCACGAACCGACCGCAATGATGTGCTTGGCCCCATACGCAATCAAGAATTCCAGCAACTGCACCGCCGCGGCCGCGCCCAGTGGTGCGCGGCAAATACCAATATCCGTTCCCTCTACGTTCAGCGTGTAGACAGTGAACACATTCGAGACGGTCTCAAACGTGCCGCTTACCGTGTGCGGGTACTGCGCAACAAACCGTGCCACATTTTCCTCCGTGATGAACGCAAAAAGCATGCGGTCGGGAAAAACGAAGCCCTCATCGCGGAACGGGTTAATCACCGCGTCCGGGTTGCCGTCATAGTTCAGCAGCGTCAAATCAGTCATTCAAAACACCCCACATTATGCAAAATATAGTTCCCGCGTTGATCCGTTCAGGTACGTATCGAGCACCGCCTGGACCACCGCGTTCAACTTAGCCTTCTGCACCGCACCGGCAGTCACGGACTCATTTGCTTCCACATGACCACCGGGGAAGGTCAGGGATGGTTCGAATTCCGAATCATTTTTCGCCAGCACGAGCAAATCGTCTTGGCACCGAATCAAGCAGAAGGTAGTCATTTCACAAGGGTAAAAGCGGTCCATTAGCACACGTTCTTTCTAAATGTTTAATCGCAATTTTACGCCGCAAACCTACCCACTGTCTACGTCCATTTTTCACCACTGCCCAATACGCAATAATGCACCGCCAATCCGCGTCAACGCACCAAACTTGTACCCGCTCGCGGTCTGCGTTAAAATCGGAAGCAACATACATCGTTTTTTGTCGCATCACACTTGGGGAACAACGCACCAGCTGCAATAGGGGGAAATCATGACACAACCAACAGACCACGCAATCGAACGGGCATTAATAGAGGTAATGCGCCACAAGCCGTTTGAAAAAATCACCGTGGACGACATCGCCCAGAACGCCGGAATTGACCGCAGCACGTTCTACCGCTACTTCCACAACAAGTACGAGGCGCTCAGTGCGTCGATGCCCATCCTGATTACACCGGAGATGTTCGCTGAGCTCGACCGGATGCGGCCCAGCTCCCGGCTGGACTCCATTATTTGGTGGGTCGCCGACAACCGCAAGTTGATGCGTAACCTGCTCGTCGAAAACCAGCAGTTCTCTTCCTATCAGGAACTGGTACGCGTCGTCACCAAGATTCTGGGCGACTTCAACAACGCCGTCACCGCGGCCAACTCGGAGCAGCTGCCGCCAATCGTGGCGCTGATTCGCGAGGCACCAAACCCTAAGCGCATGGTGCACTTCGCCGCCGCCATGCTCGTGTCCGTGCTGACCGACTACATTGGCAACGACGTCGAGATTCAGGCCGAAGACGTCATCACCGACCTGCACTACCTGTTCGACCGGCTCGGGCTGGACGATGCCAGCGGCCACTTCGGCAACATGTCCCCAGACGCATACCTAGGGAGGGCAACGGCGAATGATTGATTACGTTCTCGTCCACGTACCCGCGTTCGTTTCTGCACTCATCGCTCTGAACGCTCTTGCCGCCGTCATCACGGTCTTCCACACGCCGCGCAACATCGCCGCAACGTGGGCCTGGCTGCTGGTGCTCGTGCTCATCCCCGGGTTCGGTTTCTTGCTCTTCATGTTCACCGGCCGCGGGTTGGGCCACGCGAAGTTGTTCAAGATGCACACGCAAGATCGCATCGGGCTGCAAGAAGTCATTGAGACGCAAAAGGCGGCAGTGCCGAAGCTCGCGCATACCGACGCCGACCGCGTTGTCCGTGAACGGCAACAGACCGTCGAGCTCTTCCGCCGCATCGACCGGGCGCCATTAACGCGCCGTAACGCCGTCAAGATTTTCACCGACGGCAATGACAAGTTCGCCGCGCTGCTCACCGACATCGCCCACGCACAGACCAGCATTCACATCGAGTATTACACCATCTACCCCGACAACATCGGTGCCGAATTGCGTGACGCCTTAGTGGCCCGCGCGTATGAGGGCGTCGAGGTCCGGGTCGTGTACGACGCATTCGGTTCGAACGGGATTAACGCCAGCTTCTGGGCACCCCTCACCGCTGCCGGTGGTCGCGCCGTGCCGTTCGTCACCTCCACCAACACCATCGCTCGCTTCCGCCTGAACTACCACGATCACCGTAAAATTGTCGTGATTGATGGCAAAATCGGCTACACGGGCGGCTTCAACGTTGGCGACCAGTACCTCTCCCGCAGCAAGAAGTTCGGCTACTGGCGCGATACCCACCTGCGCATCATCGGCCACGGCGTCTCGCTGCTGCAGATGCGCTTCATGATGGACTGGAACGCCTCAGTCACCAGCGACAAGCACCTGGCCTACACGCCGTTTTACTTCCCCGCACCCGATAGTCCCGTTTCGGGGACGACCAGCATGCAGGTAGTCACCAGCGGCCCCGACTCACCGGTTGAACAAATCAAGCTGGGGTACATCAACCTGATTAGTTCCGCCAAGCACCGGGTCTGGCTCCAGAGTCCCTACCTCGTGCCCGACGATTCCATGATTACCGCCCTGCGCATGGCCGCGGCGGCCGGTGTCGACGTGCGCGTCATGATTCCGTGCATGCCCGACCACCCATTCATCTACCGGGCAACGCAATACTACGCGCGCCTGCTCACGGAGTTCGGGGTGAAGGTCTACACGTACGATGACGGGTTCCTGCACGCCAAGACGATGCTGGTCGATGATGATCTCAGCACGGTCGGCTCGGCCAACCAGGACTTCCGCTCATACGGCTTGAACTTCGAAGTCAACACGTTCATGTACGACACCGAAATCACCAAGCAGCTCGCCCAGATTTTCACCGACGACCTCGCCCAGAGTACCCTGCTGACCAAAGACATCATTGGCAGCTGGGGCCACTGGCTGCGGTTCAAGCAGAACTTCTCGCGCCTGTTGTCACCAGTGCTGTAAACAACAAAGCGAGCACGTCCAATCGCGGACGTGCTCGCTTATTTTTATGCCGCCTTTAATCTGACAACGGCACTATTTTCTGACCCGCCAATCAAGAATCAACAACACAACCCCAACGGTAATGGTAACCGCGCCAACTAGCTCAAGCACCACACTTAACACCGGCCACCGCATTAGTTCCACAATCGTTGTTACAATGATTAGCGGCATGATCAACCGATTGATAATGAGCAAACTGTGCGTGTACTTGGTCGGATGTGCCTTAATGTATTTCACCCTACTCACCAACTTCCCCCCAGAATAGCCGTAATTTGCGCTAGATTCAAGTACAGACAGCGGGTTAGCAAATTGATGAATAGTCGCAAAAATGACACGAAAAGCATCCCCCAAAGCGGCGTCAAACACGGTATAATTTGGATACCAAACTCGTCCGCAACCGCTAAAGGAGAAGTCGCCATGCTGAATCTTGCCCATACCGCGCTGGTCGTCATTGACCTCCAAGAAGATATCCTGAACGCCGCCCCACTGGCCCCCAACTCACTAGATGACATGCTGACCGCCAACACCCGGCTGACGACCGTGCTGAAGAACACCAGCGCGCTCATCGCCCTGGTCAGCGTCGAAACCGCAACGTTCACGCACCTCTACCCGTTCGCCGCCGAAAAGCGCAGTATTCCCACATTAACCAACGCGCCCGACCTCAGCCTGCCCATCGCCAGTGATCAGAGCGCCCGCAACGTCATCCGCGTCACCAAGCACAATCCCGGCGCGTTCGTCGGCACCGACCTGGACGTCCAGCTGCGGCGCTTTGGCATCGACACCATCATCCTGACCGGCGTTTCCACCTCTAACGGGGTGTACGCGACGGCGCTGGATGCCTTCCAGTACGCCTACAACGTCATCGTGCTGGAAGATGCGTGCAGCGACCGCGATGAAGAGAAGCACAACTTCTTCTTCAACAAGATGTTCGGCCGTATCGCCCGCGTCGCCACCACCGATGAAATCATCGGCGAACTGGGCGAAGAATAACCCAAAAAACGCATTTCCACGCCAGTTCGCGTAGAAATGCGTTTTTATTTAGGCTAAGTCTTCACCGTTAGTGGCAATGACCTTCTTGTACCATGCGAAGGAATCCTTGCGTGAACGGGCGAGTGTGCCTTCGCCCGCATCGTTCTTGTCGACGTAGATGAAGCCGTACCGCTTGTCCATCTGGCCAGTGCCGGCGGAAACCAGGTCGATGCAACCCCAAGGCATGTAGCCGACCAGGTCAACACCGTCCTCGTCCACGGCCTTCTCCATCTGCTCGATGTGGGCCCGCAGGTAGTCAATGCGGTATGGATCGTGAATGCTGCCGTCCGCTTCAACCTTGTCGTAAGCGCCCAGCCCGTTCTCCACAATCATCAGTGGGACACGGTACCGTTCGTACAGCCAGTTCAGGCTGGAACGCAGGCCAACCGGGTCGATGGTCCAACCCCAGTCACTCTTCGGCAGGTGTGGGTTAGCTGTCTGCTCACTCTCGCCGTCGAAGTTGTAGTCAGGGTTGTCCGCCTTGGCCGTTACGGTGTTGGAGCTGTAGTATGAAAAGCCGATGTAGTCGACCTTGCCGGCTGCCAGTGCCGCGCGGTCAGCATCCGTGATGTCGGGCGCGTAACCGGTCTTGCGCAGGTATGCTTTCATGTATCCAGGGTATTCGCCGTTAACCTGCACATCACTCCACCAAGAACGCTTCTGCATCGCTTTGTCCGCCATCAGGATGTCTTCAGGTTTAGAAGAAGCGGGGTACTGCGGCGTGAAGTTGATCATGCTCCCAATCTTGAAGTCGGGGTTGATGGCGTGACCGAGCCGCACCGCCTTGGCGCTAGCAACCAGTTCGTAGTGGCTCGCCTGGTACATCGCGGCCTCACGCTCTGCTGGCGTGCTGTCGTCAGCAAACAGCAAGCCGGAGTTGGTCGCCATCGAGAACTTGCGGTTGTAGTCAGCCTGGTTGTCGATTTCGTTGAAGGTCATCCAGTACTTCACGACGTCCTTGTAACGGTTGAAGCAGACTTCGGCGAAGCGCAGGTAGAAGTCAATCAGTCGCCGGTCCCGCCAGCCGCCGTATTCCTTGATCAGGTGCCATGGCATTTCGAAGTGCGCCAGGGTAATCACGGGTTCGATGCCATACTTCTTGCATTCGGCGAACACGTCATCGTAGAACTTCAATCCTTCTTCGTTCGGCAAAGCTTCGTCGCCGTTCGGAAAAATCCGTGTCCAGGCAATGGAGGTGCGGAACGCCTTGAAGCCCATCTCGGCGAACAACTTGATGTCCTCTTTGTAGTGGTGGTAAAAATCAATGGCTTCGTGGTTCGGGTAGTTCTTCCCGGGCAGCACGCCGTCCGTGATCTCCCGCGGCGTGTTCGCGTCGCCGGCCGTCATCACGTCCGCCAGGGATACGCCCTTGCCGCCTTCCTGCCAGCCGCCTTCGAGCTGGTGGGCAGCAACCGCGCCGCCCCACAAGAATCCATCTGGTAATTTAGTCATGTGTTAATCCCCCTATTTAAGTTACTTGTTCGCGTCCGCCAAGGTGTGAATGCCGTCTTCCAGCAGCTGCACCTGGTAAATCGTTTCTTCATCCTTCACCGTCTTCGGCTTGCCGTTAATGATGGCGTCGTAGAGTCCGGCGTAAACCCGGCTGTAGTCGCCCACTTCCGACACCACTTTTTCTTCGTGGTACCTGCCGGCATCGTCGAGGTAGGTGAGTGTGCCGTAATCTGCCGGCGTGTCGATGCCGAAGTCGGCGTGGTCCGGCATGTAGAAGTGCTTCAGGTCCACTTCCTGGCGGTCCATCGCCTGCTTGACGAAGACGCCACGCTTGCCGTAGACCGTGAAGCTTGGCCGCGGCTTAACCCGGAAGTAGCTGGACTTCACGGAAACCTTGATGCGGCCGTAATACATGTCGATGTCAAAGTAATCGTTCATCCGGCCGGGACCGAGCAGCTGCTGCACGTCGTAGTGGACCGAATCCGCCTTACCGAAGTACGAAATCACCTGGTCGAGCGTGTGGCAACCATGGCCATACAGGAAGCTGTTTAGAATGCTGAAGTTGTTACCCTCAGGTACGTAGGCGCGGTAATAGTCGTACGTTGATTCCAGTTCAAGAAGTTCCCCCAACTTGCCACTGCTAATCACCTTTTGGACCGTCAGGAAGTCTGAATCGTAGCGTCGGTTCTGGTAACACTGCACGAGCAGGTTCTTCGCCTTCCCCAAAGCGAACAGTTCCTTAGCCTCGGCCACCGTCTGTGTGAAGGGCTTCTCCACCAGCACGTTCTTGCCGTGGTTGAGCACGTCCTTGGCGTACTGGTAGTGCACCTCCGCCGGCAGCGCCAGCACCACCAGCTGAATCTCGGGATCATTATAGATGTCATCGAGATTGCTGGTATACTGCACGCCGGGCACGCGTGCCCAGTCGTCCTTCATGTGCCGCGCGAAGATGGTCTTCACGCGAATCTTATCCGGCAGCTTGAGCGCAAACGGTAGGTGATACCGATTCGCGCTCTTGCCGTTACCAATATATGCAATGGTTAATTTTTCCATCCTGCACCTCCTGCATGGCCTGAACTTACATCTTCCAGTGTAGCCCGGTTACCCGCCCGCGCTGCTGAATTAGCCGCCGATTGGTCACAAGTTTTAAAAAAGAAAGCAATTTCATAAACAGGCTAAACATTATGTTCAGAATCAGGTATGGTTAACCGTGAGAGGACGTGAGCCAATGTTATTAACCGACAAATTGCAGCAGACCGATAACTTTACCGACAACGAGCAGCGCATTGCGACCTACATCGCGGGCAACATGGACGCCGTGGCCACCATGGCAATTCAGGAGCTGGCCGCCGCCACCTACACCTCGCATTCAGCGATCGTGCGCTTCGCCAAAACGCTGGGCTACTCGGGCTACCGCGAGTTGCGCCAGGCCGTTGTGGAGGCAGTGCACCAAAACGTGGCGGCGCTCACCGACGTGGACGCGAACTTCCCCTTCCGCCCCGGAGACTCGGCCATGGACATCGCCAGCAACATGGCCGAGTTGACCATTGCGGCGGTGCGGCGTGCGGTGCTGCAGCTGAACGAAGACGCGCTGCACACAGCGGCCGAACGCATCAATAACGCCCACCGGTTGTTTCTCTTCTCCATCGGCGACTCGCAAATCAGGGCGCGGTCGTTTCAAACCAAACTCACGAAGATTAACAAGTTCGCGGTCATCGGCGAGGAGTACGGCGACATGATGTGGACGGCGGCGAACCTCGGCCAAGACGATTTGGCCATCTTCCTCTCTTATGCGGGGATGGTCCCCCAGCACACGCGCATCTTGAAGTTCCTGCACCAGCGCAATATCCCAACGCTACTCATCACCGGCAATCCTGAAAGCGACCAGGTGCAATACGCCACCCAAACCATCGCCATCACCCAGAGCGAGCAGGAGCGCATCAAGATCGGCACGTTTGCCTCCCAGGCATCGTTCGAGTACATTCTGGACACCCTCTTTACCATCGTCTACGCCAAGTCCTACCAGCACAACCTAGCGCAGCTGAAGACCAACTACACGGAGCTGTTTCAGTCGTAAAACTAGTGCGTATTTTTGCCAAGATTAAGTAAAATCCTACCAAGGGCGGCGTTGGTGCGAAATAACGCGTGCTATACTAAAACCTAGTATTGGGTAACTGGGTGCATTGGGAGGAATCATGGCAGAAACGATATTGCTGGTTGAAGATGAAGAAGGCTTGAGCACATACCTCAAGACCGAGCTAGAATTCGAGGGCTACAAGGTGCTGACGGCCACTGACGGGATGCAAGCCATCACGATGTACCGTCAGAATCAGTACGCAATCGGCGTGATTCTGCTGGACTGGATGCTGCCGGAGCTGGACGGCCTTGAAGTGTTGCGGCGCGTGCGCAAGGGTGATGACGTGCCGGTGATCATGATGACCGCGCGCGATTACGTGGGCGATAAGGTAGCCGGCCTCGACGCCGGTGCCGATGACTACATCACCAAGCCCTTCGAAATCGAAGAACTACTGGCGCGCATCCGCGTGGTGATTCGCCACCAGCTCAAGAGCAACGTGTCAACCTACCAGGTGGCGGACCTGCAGCTAGACGTCCGCACCCGCACGGCCACGCGCGGGGACAAAACCCTCGAAGTCTTGACGGAACGCGAAACCGACCTATTGGTTTTGCTCATGCAACACGCCGGCACGCCGGTCACGCGGCCCGAGATGCTCGACCGCGTCTGGGGCAAGGACTACGAGGGCCAGGTCAACATCATCGACGTCTACATTCGGTACCTGCGCAACAAGATTGACCTGCCGGGTTTGCCCCCACTCATCCACACGGTGCGTGGCGTCGGTTACATCTTGATGGGTGCGGCCAATGACTGAACCCAAATCACAGCGGAGCACCACCAGTGCCGCCGAAATCACCCGCGTCTACGTGATTTTCCTCGTCCTGCTCATGACCGTCGTGAGTTTCGCCACCATCTTGGTTGTCGGCTTCCACCTCGTGCACAACAAGAGCGACGACGCCAAGCAGCTGACCACCGTGCTCAAAACCTCCTTCTCCGATTACAAGCCGGACTGGGACTACTGGCGCGACACGGCGTCCATCAACCCGCACAACACGTTCGTGCGCGTGACGGTGGTGCCGGATAAGGGCAAAACGCGGCATTTCTACTCCCACAAGACCAACCGCTTCCTGGATGATAACTTCGAAACGCACTCGATCATGAAGAACATCCAGGCCCAAGACGACCAGGGCATCTTCTACCACGTCACCTCTTCTGAGCGCTGGAAGCATTCCCGCGTGACGTACGAAATCTGGCTGAGTTTGAACAACGTGATTGAACTGTTCAAGCTGATTATCGCCGTCGTCTTGAGTGTCACGGCGGTGGGGATGTTGCTGGGCATCTGGGCCATCACCTTCCTGGCGCGCAAGTTGAACGCGCCGCTGGAACGCCTGACCACGGCCACGCAATCATTGAACGATGCGGATGAAACTACACACCACGAAACACTGCCCGTTCCGCAAAACCCGCAAGAAGTCCGGGACCTCAGTATTGAATTCAACCGCCTGCTCACAACACTCAACACGCAGGTTCTGCGCGACCACCAGTTCGTTAGTGACGCCTCGCATGAGTTGCGCACGCCGCTGGCCGCCATCCGCGGACATATCAACCTGATTCGCCGGCACGCAGAGGACCACCCCGAAGTTCTGCAGCCGTCCCTGGCAACCATCGACACCGAGTCGGTCCGCATGCAGCATTTGATTGATAGTCTGCTCAAGCTGTCGCGCATGGATCACGCCGAACTGACGCTGGACAAATTATTGCTGAACGATGTCGTCCAGCGCGTCGCCGATACCTACCGCGGCCAATTGCACCGTGAGCTCATCATCGACGCTCCGCAGCCGGTTTACGCCAAGGCCAACGCGGACAGCATCACCCAGATTCTCGTCGCGCTCGTCGATAACGCGAACAAGTACGCGCCCGGCGATACGCCCATCACGATTCGTGTTGTCGCCCGCAGCCGTGCGGTTCTGGAAGTCGCCGACCTTGGTCCCGGCATCCCCGATGAGGTGAAGCCACACGTCTTCGACCGTTTCTTCCGCGCAGACTCATCACGCTCGAGCAAAATTGACGGTTCCGGCCTCGGCCTCGCCATCGTCGCCCGGCAAGCTGACCTCAACCACGGCGGCATCCAGGTAGCAGATAATCAGCCACAGGGCACGCGGTTCATTCTGTCGTTGCCATTGGCATAACGCAAAAAGACACCGACTAAACAGCTTCGCGCTGCTCAGTCAGTGTCTTTTTTAATGTACGCGGTAATATGCCTCCGGTGCGTAACCACCTTGGCCCGCACCAACAATCATGCGGTCTTGAGTGCGGTCGGAATCGTCATCGCTGCTGATCTGAATCCCCTTAGGCGCCAATGTCACTGGTGCAGACGCGGGCAAACTATTAGCAAAGTAGCCAAACGTAACGGTCATCGCGCCGGCATTCATCTCACCGCGCATCAGCACTTCATGTTGACCGTTAACATCCTGACCACTGATGACGGCGCCCTTGGTGACATCAGTATACACGCTGTCTGCCGGCCGCTTTTGCACCTGGTTAGTGACGACGATGGTCTGGCCATTAGCCTCGTTCTTCCACGTGCCGATGAGGCTGGTGAAATTCTCCTGGCTGACCTGGGTTAAGTTCATCCCCTGCATCGCCTTGAACTGCGCCGCGGTCACGTTCTGTGCGTAGACTTCTGTAGCTGAATTGTTGCTGGTCCACACCACGATGAGGTTCTGCTCGTTGGTCTTCGTACCCGTGATGTAACCGTAGTCCGTGGTCGTGTGGCGGGGATAGAAGGTGATGCCCCAGTTAATCGCAACGCTGTCCGCATCACGCAGGTCCGCACTCAACACCCCATTTTTCACGGCGTATGCTAAGTCGTGATTGCCGGCGTTATCGGTCAAGCTAGTGTTCCGAACGGTAACGCCGGAGACATTGAACCCGTGGGCGGTCACCGCCAGCTTAGAGCCATCACCCACCGCAATCGAGAGGCCGGTCCCGTTCTGCCGGTTCGCCCCCGCCGCAATCTGCGTCCAACTGCCCGTCAGACTACTGTAATTACCCTTTTGCAGCTGGGCAAAATTCATCTGCGTCGGCGTCGCTTTGGCCGCTGTCGCCTTGGCTGAAGAAGACTGCTTCTTGACGGCCTTCTTCGTAGATGTTGCCGCGGATTTTTTCTTGGCCACCTTGGTCGTCCGCGGCGTCTTGTCCGTGCTGGCCTTGTGCTGCTGACCACAACCGCCTAGTGTAAGCGCAGCAATGGCAACGACCGTGAGTAACACCTGCTTTTGCATCATTTTCCTCCCAGATAAATATTGACTATTAAGGCTTAAGAATTGCGTAGGCCTTCCCAATCATGTTTTCAACCGATGGGCTATCCGTCAATACCAATGAGACTTTCGGGTATGGCAGGTAGTTCGTCAGGACGTCGAAGTGCCACTCGTAAAAATCGGTGGTGTTCGAGTTCGTATTCGTGTTCGCCCCGCCGATAGACAGTCCCGTGTCGCCAATCGCGGTTGCGCCGCCAAAGGTGTTCGAGCTGGCATTCGTGTGCGAACCCGTGTGGACCCGTTCACGGTAGACCTCCTTGATGTCAGACTTATTGTACGCCACGAGTAGTGATGCGTCCGCGTCAAGGTAAATGAAGCGTTCATTACTGTAAAGCAGTGCCTTACGCGCCGTCCGGAACCAAGCCCACTGGCCAATCATTAACTTAGCGCCCACCTGTTCCGCCAAGTAGTCCGTGTGCTGATAGCGCGCCTGCGTTAATTCTTCATTGGCAGCGGCAATCTGCTGGCGAATCTTCGTGCGGAAGCCACCATTTTTGCGCAGCACGAAGGCGATGACGAGCAGGACAATCCCAATACCGAAAAATGACGTCAGAATACCGAAAACAAGGCATGCGAGCATTATCATTTTGTCCATGTTCTCTTTGCCGTCAAGTTCTTCGACTGTCCGATCATGCCGCAGAATTGCTTCTGCCCCCTTGTCCCATTGCTCGAATATCGGCAAGTTCATGTGGTCATATAAGTTCCACTCGCCTGGTAAAACCTCTTCACTCATAGCTAGTTCCTCTTCCTATATATAATAATTGCGCCACTGCGACTTCTTAAGTATTGGTAACAAATCGCACCGGATACCGCTATGTTATGCAGGAAAAATCGGCTAAGCAATCACTTGTGTAACATTTAGCAAACCAATTAGTTCAATCTTGCATTTATGTAATAATGCCCGCGAAACCCGCCAGATTAACGATGTGTCGGGTTCGAATGTACTTCAATGCTGGTTTAAATTTTTCAGCTGCGCCTTTGCTTCCGGCCCAACCTTAAAATTTCTCAGGTTCCGTTAAGGTTCCGTAGATAGTTAGCACCGCCCGCTTCTTCTATCATAAGTAACATCAAGTGTTTAGAACACAGAGAGGTGAATTCCATGGCCAAGTTTTGGCACCACCCCGTGACGATTTTCATCGCGCGGACGCTGCTCTACACCGCAATCATTTTGGTGCTCGTTTACCTGTACAGCTACCGCGGGGTTTCGAACAGCCACTTTATCTACAACGAGTTTTAAGGGGTTGAAGCTCGCAGCACCAACCAGCTCCAAGGAGTAAGAGGAAAGAACGGGCATGCTCCACATTGCCCGTCACGGGAGGAAATTTTGATTAAAGACATTATCACTGCTATCGACGCACAAAGTACCATCCATCCAGACCGGATTGCTTACGACTACTGCGGCGACACCAACACGTACGGCCAGCTCAAGGCGGCCAGCGACGCGATTGCCGTGGCCATTGCCAAGCGCAACGTACCCGCTGGTCGGCCCATCATGGTTTACGCCGACCAGCATTTCGCCACCATCGCCACATTCCTGGGCTGTGTGAAGGCCGGCCACGCCTACATTCCGGTCGACACCCACTCACCTAGCACCCGGCTCACCCAGATTGCCGACATCGCCCATCCTGCACTTACGATTGCGACGGCAACCCTGCCCGTGAACCTGCCCGGCCAGATTATGTTGCCAGACGAACTAAACGAGCTGGTGCACACGCCAATCACGGCCGCACCCAACCCAGCCACCTGCTGCAAGCCCGTGGTTGCCGACGATAACTTCTACATCATCTTCACTTCCGGGACGACCGGCCAGCCCAAGGGTGTGCAGATTAGCCACGACAACCTGCTGAGCTTCGTCAACTGGATGGCTGCTGACTTCAACCTACCTAAGCAGCCACGGATGCTGGCGCAGGCACCATACTCATTCGACCTGTCCGTCATGAGCCTGTACCCGTGCCTGACCGCGGGCGGCACGCTCGTTGTGTTACCTAAGGAAGCAACCAGCGATCTCGGGGCCCTGATGCGCCTGCTGCCAACGCTCAAGCTGAACGTCTGGGTTTCCACGCCGTCATTCATGGCAATGTGCCTGCTTGACCCGAACTTTGGCGCTGCGGCCCAGCCAGACCTCAGTCACATCTTCTTCTGCGGCGAGGAACTCACCAACCAGCTGGCGGGCAAGATTCTGGCCCGCTTCCCTGGCGTGGCCCTGTACAACACGTACGGACCAACCGAAGCTACCGTGGCCGTTAGTGCAATTCAGATCACTCCAGAACTGCTCAGCCGCTACCCCCGCCTGCCAATTGGTTACGCCAAGCCGGGCACGACCATTGACTACCGCGAAGGCAGCACACACACCGAAGACGACCAGCTCGTCGGCGAACTGAGCATCACCGGCCCCGGCGTATCCAAGGGGTACCTCAACCGGCCCGACAAGACGGCCGCAGCGTTCACCGACAATAACGGGCAGCGCAGTTACGCGTCCGGGGACCTCGGGGTTGTCGCCGCAGACGGCTTGCTGTTTTACCGCGGCCGCACCGATTTCCAGATTAAGCTCAACGGTTTCCGCATTGAACTGGAAGAAGTGAACCACTACCTGAACGCCGAACCACTGATCAAGCAGGCCGTGGCCGTGCCGCGGTACAACAAGGACAAGCAGGTCAAGCAGCTCGTGGCCTTCGTCGTGCCGATGCAGGTCGTCTCGGATGCGCTCACGTTCACGAAGACCCTGCGCGGCCAGCTCAGTGCGGCCATGATGGAATACATGGTGCCACAGCGGTTCATCTACCGCGACAGCTTACCATTGACGCCGAACGACAAGGTGGACGTGAAGGCCCTCATTAGTGAGGTCAACAAGCATGCCTAACTTGCAACCATACGCCAACCCCATGTACTTCGTAATCATCGTGGTGCTGCTGTTGCCACTGATGATTGCACTTGCCCGGGGAACGCGGCTCAAAATCTACGAAACCATCGTCTCGGCCGTCTTCATTTTCCTGATGTTTACCGGTGCCAAGTGGCATGAGGGCGTTGCGCTCATCGTCTACTGCATCTGGCAGGTCGCGCTCGTGCTGCTCTATCAGCGCGAACGGCACGGCAAGAATCGCACCGGCGTCTTCTACACCTTCGTCATCCTGGCCATTTTGCCCCTGGCGATCGTCAAACTCACACCGGTCTTCGATCCCGTACCCTCACTGCTCGGCTTCCTCGGAATCAGTTACCTGACGTTCAAGTCGGTGCAGGTCATCATGGAACTGCGCGACGGCACCATCAAGGAAATATCCGCGTGGCCGTTCCTGCGCTTCTTGCTCTTCATGCCCACCATCTCTAGTGGGCCAATCGACCGCTACCGGCGCTTCACGAAGGACTACGACAAAGCACCGGAACACGACGACTACATGGACATGGTCGCAACCGGGATTCACTACATGTTCCTCGGTTTCCTCTACAAGTTCATCCTGGGCTACCTCTTCGGCAGCATCATGTTACCGCAAGTCGGTGCCGCGGCCATGGCGGCCCGCGGTGCTTCCGGCGGGCTCGGCCTGTCCTGGGCCCTGGTCGGTTACATGTATGTTTACAGCATGTACCTGTTCTTCGACTTTGCCGGTTACAGCCTGTTCGCCGTCAGCATTTCCTACCTGATGGGCATCCGGACCCCGATGAACTTCAACAAGCCGTTCATCGCCGGTAACATCAAGGACTTCTGGAATCGTTGGCACATGAGCCTGTCCTTCTGGTTCCGGGATTTCGTCTTCATGCGAGTCACGTTCTACATCATGAAGCACCGGCTGATCAAGAAGCGGGTGCACGTGTCGCAAGTCGCCTACTTGATTAACTTCTTAATCATGGGCTTCTGGCACGGCGTCACCTGGTACTACATCGTTTACGGCCTCTTCCACGCCGGCGCCATCATTATCAACGACATCTGGCTGCGGAAGAAGAAGAAGAGCAACCTGCCGTCAAATCAGTGGACCAAAGCCCTGGCCATCTTCATCACCTTCAACGTGGTCTGCTTCTCATTCCTGATTTTCTCCGGGTTCCTCGACACCCTGTGGTTCCACTAACCCGCAATATTAAATAATTTAGCGCACACAAACCGTCATTCGCGACGCCGCCTCGGGCCCGTCGCGCCGAAAGGACATCTATTATGGATACCAAAACCGTTGTATTGAACATTCTCGAAGACCTCTCTGGCGAGGATCTCTCCAGCAACCTCGACACCGAACTCTTTGACTCCGCCATTCTCGACTCCATGGACACCGTGCAGCTCGTCCTCGAACTGGAAGAACAGCTCGACGTGCAGATTCCCGTGTCTGAATTCAACCGGGAAGACTGGAAGACACCGCAGCTGATCATCAACCAGGTTGAGAGCCTCAAGTAAGATGAAGAAAAGACTCTGGACCGTTCTGGGGCCCGTTCTCATCGCCATCGCCATTGTTGGCACCATCATGCTCGCCCCATTCCATGCGGGCAAGCTCAGTGAGAGCACCGTCCACAACGGTGCGGTATCACTGTCCACCAACGTGCTCCTTGGCACCCGCCTCAAAACGCAAGCGCTCAGCACCAATTACGTGCCGTTCGTCGGTTCGTCTGAGCTGTCACGGATGGACCCGTTCCACCCGGCCGTGCTTGCACGCAAATACGGGCGCGATTACCAGCCACTGCTGCTGGGGAACGCTGGCACCCAGTCCCTCACCCATTTCGTTGACCTGCAATCAGTTATCCCGAACGTGAAGAACAAGAAGCTCGTCATGATCGTCTCGCCCCAGTGGTTCACCCACGGCGGCCAGCGCCCTGACGCATTCGGCTTCTACTATTCACCACTTGAGACCAGTAACTGGCTGCTCAAGGCCAAAAACACACTCGCCGACCGGTACGCGGCTCGGCGGCTGCTACAAATGCCCGCAACCAAGGGGAACGGTGTAATCCACGCTGGCCTGCTGAACATCGCGGCCGGCCAGCCCCTCGGCAAGCAGCGCGCATTGATTGCCGCCCAGCGCCGCATCCTGCAGAACGAAGACAACATGTTCTGTCGCACCGACCTGGTGAACACGAACAGCGCGCGCATCGCCAAAGCCGAGCAGTGGCTCCCCGATGAAGCAACCGAATCCGAACTGAATGATCTGGCGGGTCGCATTGCGGCGCGTAACACGACCAACAACCAGTTCGGCATCGACAACCACTTCTTCGCTGACCGCCTCAGCCACGGTCGCTTCCGCCGTCTGCGCGGCGGCCAGCGCCATTTCGACTACCGGCGCTCACCTGAATACAGCGACTTCGAACTGTTGCTGAACATGTTCGCCAAGAACAACGTGACCGTGCAGTTCATCATCCCGCCCGTTAACCAGCGGTGGGCTAAATACACCGGTCTGTCTGAAGGCATGTACCAGGGTGCCGTGACCAAGATCAAGAACCAGCTGTCTAGCCAAGGCTTCGACCACGTGCTCGACTTGTCACAGGATGGCAAGCGCAAGTACTTCATGCAAGATACCATTCACCTCGGCTGGCGCGGCTGGGTTGCCGTCGACAAGACGGTTAAGCCGTTCCTAGAAAACAAGCAGCCGGCGCCACATTACGACATCGACAAGGGCTACTTCACGAAGGACTGGCAGCGCGACATGACCAGTACCTTCCCGATGGGGGATACCGACGTGCAGAACGAGGCTAACCCCGAAGCCACGAACTAATTTCACCAAACAACCAACAGCACGCCTGCCAGCGTGCTGTTGTCGTTTAAAGCAAGGAAAGAGAATCTATGAAACTACTTACGAAGACCATTCTGGGCATCACCCTCCTCAGCACTTGCGCCCTCAGCGGTTGCCGGCAAGCGGAAGTGCCGCACAAAACACCAGACAAGGCGGCAACCAGTACCACCAGCCACGCGCAGCAAGCAAAATCTGGCGTGGCTATCGACCGGAACGCGCAGGCGGAACTGAACACCGCCCTCGCGCACACGAACTTCACCGGTACGGCCATCATCGTGCGCAACGGTCAGACCATCGCCCGCGTACGCGCCGGGTTCGCCCAGGCCGCAAAGCTGAAGCGCAATGATTACAACACCACCTTCGAAATCGACTCGATTCAAAAGAGCATGACGGGCGCGCTGCTTATGCACCAGATTCAGGCGGGCAAGTTGCGCCTGAACACCCTACTCAGCACCTACTACCCGAACGTACCGGGAGCAAGCCGCATCACGATGCGTCAGCTGCTCGATATGACTTCCGGCCTAGCACTGCAACGCTTCCCCGCCCCGCATTACGTGAATGATCAGGTGCTGGTGCAGGAGTTCATCAAGCACACACACTTCACGGCCACGATGTGGAACCAGTGGGCGTATCAGCCGGTCAATTACGTGCTCATCGCGGGCATTTTGGAAAAAATCACGGGGTTAACCTACCAGCAACTCTACACGCGCACGTACATCCAGGGGATGGGGCTCAAACACACGCATTTCGCTTTTGAACCAGGCACGCCAGACCGCGCCCAAGGTTACGTCTGGGACAAAGAGCTGCAGCAGGCAAACTTCCAGAAACGCTGGAACGCTACGTTCGATATGGAACATTACGAACTGGGCACCGGCCAAGTCTTCATGAACGCTAATGACCTGTACCGCGTCGAATCCGCTATCGTCAGCGGCCGACTGCTGGGCAAAACCGCGACCGACGTTTTGCACTGGCCCGGCAGCAAGAGCACGTACGGCGGGGGCTTTTACCACCACAACGGCTATTCTGGGGCCCAAGGTTACGGTTACGGCTACGAAGGCTTCGTGCGCATCAGCCCAAACGGCAAGAACGCTGTGATTTTCCTGGCGAACGCGCAGCCCAATAAGCAGATTTTCCTGAAGGCCGCGAACAAGCTGGCGTTGCATTACGCACACTAAAACCGCCGAACAGGCAGCAATTTAGCTAACATAAAGGGGCCAACTTCATTCGCGAAGTTGGCCCCTTGTTTATTTACGCATGTGCTGCAATCGCCGTCAGTGCCGCATCCAGCACCTTTGCCCCGTTCATCAGCCCGTAGTCCCGCATGTCGATGACCTGCACCGGAATGTGAACCTTAGCCTCGAACGTCGGTAACATGTACCGCACCTGGGGGCCGAGCATCAGCACGTCGGGGTGTTCAGTTTCCAGCGGTCCATCGGCATCGGCCGAAGCGGTGGCGAAAATTTTCACGTCCTCGCCGCGCTCGTCTGCGGCTTTTTCCATCCGGTTCACGAGCAAGCTCGTGGACATCCCCGCGGAACATACCAGCATAATTGTCTTGGTCATAATTCTCTCCTTGCCCGGCCTAGAACCGGGACTGCACATTGAGTCGCTCACCGGTACCGATATAGCTTTGCTCGATTGCCCGGGCCATCTGCTTGAACCGGCGCTTGCGGAACCACCCCATCAAGATGCCCGTCGCGCGGTTGTTCGCGTCCACCGTCTTGGTCGCGCCAACCGCCTCTTCGCTGTACACCAGCTGGGTTGAGCCATCCTGCGCGGTGCTGAGCTTGTACGCCACCGTGTAGTCATTGCGCCCCGTCCGCATCGTGTAGGCATACACTGCCCCCGGCGCGTAGTCGGTAATGGTGCACCGCGCCGTTTGCCCGTTAGCCATCTGCTTACGGTAGGTGAAATTCAACAGGTTCCGCGGCGCCACGTTCTTGCCCGTCTGCGCGTGGATGTCATAGCGTGCCGAATCAATCAGCTGGGTGAAGAAATACTCGACAGGAACTGCAACGTTCATCTTGATCTGCATTAGTCTAACCTCCTGGACGTGGTTTTATGCTGCACGGTGCATGAGCTGATACGTCGCGTATCCGCCCAGTGCCACCCCGATACTCATGCTGACAGGGTAGAACACGCCGCCGAGAATGGGGCTGAACATAATCATGAGTAAGCCGATGGATAAAATGATTAGTGGCCGTTTGCTTCGCTTGTGCATTGGTTTCGCCTCCATTTTCTTAGTGGTGTGCGCATATGTCCGCCACGCCTGGTTAATCCGCAGCGCCAGTCTTGTGCGCCGCGCTAGTTCCGCGCGCATCAGTCCACTGCTGGTGCTTCAACTTGCAGCCGGTTTGCCGCCTTGACGAACGGCACGTAGATGAGGAAGCCGACCGCCATGTTGACCACTTGCAGAATCGGTGCGCGCCAGTCCATCGTCGCAATCAGGGAGTTCACGATTGGCGGCATGGACCAAACGATTTGGGTCTTAACTGGTGCCACCCAACCCCAGGTGATGGCGAAGTAGGCGATGGTGACCATCACCACTGGCGCCAGCAGGAACGGGATGAAGTAGATTGGGTCGAGTACGATTGGCAGCCCGAACATCACCGGCTCGTTGACGTTGAAGACCCCAGGTGCCAGCGACAGTTTCGCCACCGCGCGCTGGTCGTCGCGCTTGGAGAAGATCAGGATGGCAATCAGCAGCATCAGGGTTGCCCCCGCGCCCCCAATCCACGCATACAGGTCGAATGCGTTCCGGGTCCACAGGTACGGCAGTTTTTGCCCCTGCGCGAATGCGTTGATGTTAGCCACCTGTGCCGTCAGCCAGATGGAGTCGAGCACCGGTCCCAGAACGTTGGTGCCGTGGATGCCGAAGAACCAGAAAATCTGTACCAGCACCGTCATCAGCAGCACCGCCCAGTAACCCTGGGACATACCAAGCAGTGGTTCCTGGATGGTCTTGGAAATAAATTCGATGATCGTCCCCGCGCCGACCTTACTGAAGGCCCAGGTGATAATGCCAGAAACGTACAGTGCCGCGGTTGCCGGAATGATTCCGGTGAACGCCCGCGCGATTGCAGGTGGCACCGAGTCCGGCATCTTGATGGTGATGTTCTTCTTCATCAGCCAGATGTATACCGCCACGGCGATTCCGCCCATGATCATCACGGTGAAGAAGCCAGTGGCGCCGAAGAAACTACCGAAGTTGAAGTACCCCCAGCCGGAGACACTCTTGCCGTCGACCGCCACCCCTGCTGCGGTGAGCGTGTCAACCCCGGACTTGGTCAGCGCCTTGCCGAGCGTGATGGTGAAGCTCTGTGGCAGGCTCATGAGGAAGGTTCCGAGGGTCACGATTCCGGCGGTGATTGGTTCCACCTTGTACTGCACCGCCATCTGGTACCCGAACGTGAAGGCAAAAATCAAACCAAGAATTGCGAGGGACCCGGTCCACACTTGACCGTTAATCCCGATAACTGGCTGCATGGATTCCACGAACCCGGTCCAGCCGAACTGAGTGGGCAGATCCCGCAGCAGGGCGTTCAGAATTGTCGCCACTGCCCCGGCCATGGTTGCCGGCATGATTGCAATAAAGGCGTCGCGCAGGGCCACGAGCCAGCGCACTGACCCAATCTTAGCTGCGACGGGCACGATATGCTTATTAAGCCAATTGATGAAGCTGTTCATAATAGTCCACATCCCTTCGTTGCACACGCGCATTGCGTGTGGATGAGCGAAAGAACTCGGATGGATGCAATGTGCACCGAATGTGTAGCGCCGAGTTGTTCGCCCGAGCGTCATTGTTCTGAGATGTACTGAGGATGCGCATCATCGGTTACTTACCATCTCTATAATTCTAGCGTACAAGGTTGACCAGGCTGATTGCAAGCGGTTTCGTCAAAAAGTGCAAAAAAATTAATGCGCTTGGTTCTCTCTGGTTGCACCAAGTCAAATGATTATCGGGTCGGTGCACTGGTTGTGGCCGTGCCGTTCTACTGCACTACTCGGTCGTACAAAGCGTAACTAAATAAGAGCGATGGAACACAAAAACGTCCTGGATTACCACGCACTACTAATGTGTATGGTAGGTCAGGGCGTTTTTATGCTTACAATCAACCTAACTATTCACTGAATCTCCAATCACGAGAACGCAGTCTCTCTATTTATGGCGTAGCGAAGGGAAACTTCGATGCTGCTACTACAACACCATCAACCGTGTAGTTGTAGCTTCCATCTTTAGCCAAGTCCCCTGTCCGGAAAATATTGTCCACATATTGAATTTCCACAAATCTTGTTGAGTCCGGTCCATATTCAACAATTGCAATCTTAGCAAACGTGCTTTCATCAACACTATTGCTAGTAGCAGCTACATCAACATTCTGTGCGGCACTAACCGGGAGTGCGGTGCTGGAAGCGGCGAACAGTGCAAGGACTGCAACAGCAAAAATCGTCTTTTTCATCAGGTATACCCCCCTAAAATTATTGAAAGTTTCTCAGCGACGTTCGGAAGAAAATGAATTCGTTTTCTTTCCTTAAATTAAGCATATCAGGTTGCCGCACACGATTTCCATAAACCATTTTTTGAAAATGAAATTTTATTGATTATTAATGATAATATTCGTATAATTTAACCAACGATTCCCACAAGTCAGACTTCAAAAAGTTGGTGCTTATTCATGATTTATCAATTCATTTTTGAGTTAAAGCATACGTCCAAGTATCTACTTCTTTTCTTACTGGCATTGATTACCCTGTCCATTATGAATCCCATCACGTATGAATTGACATCAGAACACTATGGCGATTATTTCGGCTTGGATGGGTATCAGCCTGTTAATGGTGACTGGCACAACACGACCAAAGACGCATTGCTGACTAGCACACTTAAACAGGCTGAATCAGATCAAGCACGGGTTGATTATAAAACTTGGCCGGCATCAGTTTACCGGGCTGATATACGCCATGTCTATAGCAATATATATTCACCGTACCTGAAGCACGCACGTAAACTATTAAGAACAAAACAGTTTCAAAAATTTAACCGCTTAACGTGGGGGGTAATTGACCACCACTTCAAAACAGAATTACCACCTATAAATACAATTGAATCCCAACTGGCCCTAGTTCCGAACATTCAGTACCGTGCCATCAGCCGTATCTTCTTCCCGGCCCTGCTGAAATGGGCACCAAACAAACTCACCTCAATCAGCACATCCAGTGACGCCACTAACCTAATTACCCCAACCATGATTGGCTACGGCTCGAACGACACGCACAAAGAGCCTTTAGTTCCCCCACTGGTCATTCTAGCGTGTGCGGTCGTGCTAATCGCTACCATGTTCAGTAACGGTGCAAAAACTAACGGCCGTAGCTTTGAGCGTACCGTGCCACTTGGCGAATTCCGCGTTTTACTTACCCGCGGACTGACCGCCATGGTCCTACTTGACGGCCTGGTGCTGTGCGCATACGCCATCGTCCTCGTGGGTATTGCCCTCTTGCCTGGACACGACCTTGGCTCCTTCATGTTCCCGCAAGTCTTCTATATTCACTCCGATTTCATCGTCCGGCCACTCATCGCCGTTTATGGCCAAGCGCTGCTCTATTACACAGCTTGGTTCTGCCAAATCGCCGCGGTGGCCGTTGTGGTGAGCCTATGGTCGCAAAACGCCATTGTCTCCGCACTGGTGCTCGCCATTGACGTCTTCGCCAGCTACATGGGCTTCATGAATATCATTCCGGCCAACATCACCGCCCTCATTCCGGCGCAATTCACCAACCTGGGGGCACTACTGCAAGGGGTCTTCCCGTACGGCGCCATCTCGTGGTACCAAGCGCCGCTAGTGATGGCGGGGTGGAGCGTGGTCCTCTTGCTTGGCACCTGGCAGATACTCAAGGTGCGAAAACGCGTCTAACTCAGCACGTCCCAGGCATGCGCAAATGTCCGGGGCGTTTTTCATTCCCATTACTTTCCGCTCAACGCAGCCTTAATACTGTATACTGGCTGTAGCAAATCACATCTGAAACGAGGTATCGTTATGTCCAAACTGCCACCACGTTCTGCCGTTGATCCCGCTGAAACCTGGGATCTCACCGCACTCTTCCCAGACGAAGCCGCCTACTCTGCTGGCTGCACCCAGCTACGTGCACTAGCCGACGCGTTCACCACCAAGTACCAACCCGTTACCCGCGATGCGAACACAATTATCGCGGCACTCAACGACTACGCCGACATCGTGACCCTCAGTGACCGGCTCGCCCACTACGCCTTCCTCCCGCAAGCAGCCGATGGGACAGACAATACGGCTAATAGCCGGCTCAACGCCTTCGACACCCTGTACGCCACGGTCTTCGGCGAGCTGTCGTTCTTCGAGGCGGGCCTGGCGACTGTGCCGAATTCTGTGCTCGATGTCGTCGCCGCGCAGCAACCCGAACACGCCGGTTACCTGCGCCACATCCGTGCGCAGAAGCAGTCCGCACTCGACCCCGCAGCCGAAAAAGTGCTGGCCACACTTGCACCCGCGCTGAGTGCGCCCGATTCCATGCGCAGCCAGGCCATTGCGCGCGACATGGACTTCGGGACTTTTACCGCCCACGGCCAAGAATACCCGCTGAGTTTCGTGAGCTACGAGGAGACTTACCAGAAGCACCCCGACACCGAAATTCGCCGTGCCGCCTACAAGCAGTTCAACGCCACGCTGGCCAAGTACCAGAACGTCATCGCCACGGGCTACTACAACCAGGTGATGAAGGAGAAGGCCATCGCCACCATGCGCGGTTACGATTCCGTGATTGACTACCTGCTCGCACCACAAGAAGTGACGCGCGATATGTTCAACCGCCAAATCGACGTCATCATGACCGAACTGGCGCCCGTCATGCAGCGCTACGAAAAATTCGTCCGCAAGCTCTGGGGCCTGGACCACACCGGCTACACTGACCTGCAGATTGACATCGACCCCACCTACAGCCCCAAATTCACCATCGCCGAAGCCAAGGAGCTCATCCTGAATGCCGTGTCCGTGCTCGGTCCCGACTATCAAGCCCTGATTGCCCGCAACTTCAGCGAACGCTGGACGGACTACCCCGCCAATATCGGTAAGGAATCCGGTGCCTTCACCTCGATGGCATACGGCACGCACCCGTACATTTTGCAAAGCTGGGCCAGCAACCTACCGAGCGTCTACACCCTGGTGCACGAACTCGGCCACGCGGGGCAAATGATGCTCGCGGGCGCGGCGCAAGGACCGCTCAACTGGATGCCATCTACCTACATCGTTGAGGCGCCCTCCACTTTCCACGAGCTTCTGGCCACCGACGAACTGCTGCGGACGGCCGACAGTGACCGTCTGCGCCGTTTCGCCTTGTCCCGCCTGCTGAACGACACGTACTTCCACAACTTCGTCACCCACCTGCTCGAAGCTGCGTTCCAGCGCGAAGTCTACACGCTGATTGATAATGGCGAGAGTTTCGACGCGGCCAAGCTCAATAGCATCAAGGCTGGCGTCCTCAAGCAGTTCTGGGGCGACGCGGTCGAACTGGAGCCCGGCGCCGAACTGACCTGGATGCGCCAGAGTCACTACTACCTCGGCCTGTATTCCTACACCTACTCTGCCGGATTGACCATCTCGACGCAGGCGTTCCTCAACCTACGCGAAAACCGTGAGCAGGGTGCCAAGCAGTGGCTCGACTTCCTCAGCCTCGGCGATTCCGTGCCACCGGT
Organism: Lacticaseibacillus sharpeae JCM 1186 = DSM 20505; assembly: GCF_001436225.1. Classification (GTDB taxonomy): domain Bacteria; phylum Bacillota; class Bacilli; order Lactobacillales; family Lactobacillaceae; genus Lacticaseibacillus; species Lacticaseibacillus sharpeae. The sequence continues at coordinate 75,239 of NZ_AYYO01000037.1, forward strand.
TGCAGCAGCCAAGGTTGCCGGCGTGGACGTCACTTCCGACGCCGCACTGCACGCGACGATTCAGTTCCTGGATGATACTGAGCGGGAGATTGAAGAGCTGTCGAAGAAGATTGATTAGTATGTATTTGAAGAAGCCTGGAATCTTGCGGTGTGGACGCGGGGTTCCAGGCTTCGTTTTTGGTTAATACTTTATCTTAAACCTCACTTATCCTTGAGGTAATCCATCGCTGGCTTTAGCTTCTGGTACATTTTGGCATCGCGTTCAATCATCTGCTCATCAACTTCATCATTTTTCACAACCAATCGGATGGTGATGCTGTTGTCTTCGTTGACGGCAAAAGATACCTCGTCACCATATTTAATTCTGGTCGCATCACATATTGCTTTGGGGATAGTGACTGACAATGAGTGGCTCGAACGATTAATCTTACGCGTTAATCTCTCCATTTTCCGTCCCTCCAATCCAGGTATACAGCAAGCATATACCCGCCTCAGGATTGCTTACAAGTCATCAACTGTCAGCCCAGCACCCAAGTATTGCTGCAACTTCTTGCTGTCAGCCACCGCTACTTCCAACGCCCGCCGTTGCACATCACGCCCATCCGCCACGCGTAACCCGGTTGCTCGCAAGAATCCCGCGGCTGTGTGGCGCGGCACCGCTGTGGTCAAAACTCCGGGCACCATGATTTCTGGCCGTCCGTGTTCATCCACCGGCAGCTGCGCGGAAAATGGCACGAAAACTCCACGATCTGCGGCAAAATCAAGCCCAAAATTAGCGCGTCCAGGCGTTTTTGTCCATAATTGTGCACAAACATCCGTAAAAATTGGGGATTGCGCGCCAAAATCGGTAAATTTGCGGAATCCTTCGGCAAAGTTGTGCACACTGTGACTAATTCGGCGGACACTGACATTTGGTTATCCACACCTGTCAGCGCATGGGCGGTGACGAGATTAAGCAACGCATCACCTACATCCCCCGTATGCACTTGCCGCAGGATTACCGTCATGAAGTCTGTGACGGTCTGCGCCGCTTCAATTCCCGCAAAGCCAGGAATATTGACGCTGCTGAGCGCCTGCGGATCCATACCACCACGCAGCTTGGTTAGCGGCTGGTAGTACAATGGGTCGATGTAGATGTGTTTGCGAGTCATGCGGTTTCCTCCAGATTTGTTGTGCATTTGTAGTCAGCATATCAAGCGGTGTCTTACTTGTCCGAGTTTTGCTGATATGTGTTAAGTCAAATTATCCTGGGGGAAAAACAGCAAAATAAAATCCCAGATACCTATTTGCGGAAATCTGGGATTGGCAGCACTATTTAATTTTTATCCCGCAACCACTGGATGAATTTCGTGCAGGATTACGGGGTAAGAAACAATTTCATCATTCATAATTTGCCTCCACAAGGTCTATTCACTGGTCCGCGCATAAATCTCCCGCAACGTGTTCACGTCCGCCGCCGTCAACTGCTGGTTCGCCTCGTCGTATGGATACATAATCGAGTGTTCGTTCGTGCTGTGGTCAATGCCCAGCGCGTGGCCGAGCTCATGCAGCGCCGTCGTGTCGTCGAGCTTGTCGGCGTACTGAATGTTCAGCTTGGCCTCGGCGCGATTGACGGTGAAATTCTCGCCGCCGGAATACTGGTACACCCGCGGCCCGGCTTTGCCCAACTCTTCCGCCTGCTGACCCTGAGGTGACACGGTGCGGTACTGGCCGAACGTGATGGTGTTCTGGTACTTGGTGCCCTGACCCGGGTCGAGGTAGACGACGCCGGTCTTGTTGTACACCGCCACCGCACGGGCGAACAGGTCGCGCACCTGCTGCGTGGTGCCACTAGCGAAGGTGTAGTGGTAAGTGTTGCTGAGCTTAATGCCCTGCACCACCGACTCAATCGGCGTGGCATCATCAGTCGCACCCTTGGCACTACTACTGGAACTAGTCGCGGACGATTCGCTGGACTCCGCACTACTGGATGCAGACTGTTGCACCTCGAACGCCGGCGTGGTGCGGTACTTGTGCACGAACGTCTGGAAGCCACGCACGCCGTTGTCGAGTGTCCGGTTAAGATTGTCCGGCCCAATTTTGACCAGCGCAAAGATGACCAAGGCGAGGATGATTAAGTTGCGGATTGGATGATGACGACGACGCATGCGGCGTGCTCCTTTCGTAATGATGTCTGCCGTCATTATAACAAAACGGAGCCTGGCGTGGGTGCGCGGGCTCCGGGGGAGTGGTTAATGTTTGGTAAGGATTGAGGCGACAGGCAAATTCAATTTATTTTCCTGCGTCTCACTCCACAACTGGCTCCAGTTTCTTAACGTGAGTCGGGCGTTCAAGACGAAAATCCTTTGTTACGGGTGCGCAGACATCATCACGATAGCCTTTATATCCCTTTTCATAGGTACCCACTCGCGCGTCAAACTGCACCTGGTCACCCACATGTAAATCAAGTCGTGCCCAAGTGACCCCGCACGTAAACCACATATGGTCAGTCACAATTTGTCCATCCAATCTCACATCCTGCAACAACAACGTCTTCACATCATCACCGCGAAAGGCGCGCTTATATCCAAAGCGATCAAATGTCGCTATGAACGTATGTCGCTCCTGCTTCCCAACCTTGGCCAGTTTCGACCGACCAGTAAAATTCTTCGACACAGTCATCCCCCCTGCATAGAAACGCTTAGTGACTTGCACAGGTGCTGTACTTCCTATAGGGAAAGTATAGCAATAACTGACATAAAGAAAGTCTAGTTCGTGTGAACCTTTCGTATAGGTTGGGTATCACTTTTGTATGGAACTATCAGCCCAGCAACATTTACAAAAAACCGCGCAAATTTAATGCGCGGTAGTTAGATTACTCTGGTTTGTCGTCATCGAGGCCCCAGCCACGGTCAATCATGTCGTTATTCAGCGGATCCATGCTTTGTCCCTTAAACAGGTGGTCGAAGCTTTCTTCCTCTTCAAGCTGGTGCTGCTTCTGTTTATCTTCCTCGGCGAGCCGGTCATCTTCATCATCAGCTGCGGCTTCAGCGTCGAAGCCAGGTTCCTCATTGAGAATATCAGGTTCGTAGTCATCGAAGTTTTCTTCTTCATATTCGTACGTCAGGCGGCGCTTTGGCTCAGGAATAGGATTCTGTGCCCGCACGCGTGCTCGTTCACGGTCCCGAACACCCTTCTTACGTGGTGATTCCTCGGCCGTCAGCGCGAACGCCGTAACGAGCGCATCCGCTAACGAGCTCACAACGATGGTGTTCTTGTTTTGCTTACGTTTGCTGCGTTTCTTTGACATGGTAATCCCCCTAATGTCGTGCACAAACTGCATTGATTTACCTGTACGACTAAAGTGTATATCACTTAGTGCCGCGTGGTGAACCTATTTTCAGTCTTTGAGGCAAGCCGTTGCGGCCGCCCGGATGCCAGCTGGCAACTCTTCGCATTCGGCAAGTTCACGGATCCACACGCGAGCCATGTAAGACGCATAGCCCCGGTGCATGCCAGGCCTAGCGTTACGTGAACTCGAGTTCGTGCGCAGCTTCTCAACGACCAGGTCGTCAATGAGCTGAAGCTGCTTTTGTGTGGCGTATTTGCGTGCCATCAGCAGTTCGTCCAGGTCAGTGAAGTTGATGGACGCGTCGGCACTAGTTTTGGCCAGCCAGCTGCTGACGGCCTGCCGTTGGCTGAGCATTTCTGACAGCCGGTGATTAATCATATAGAGCATAGTTGAATCTCCTTTACTAAGTTATGTTTGTGCAGACAGCCGGGATGTCCCCGTTTGGCCGTATCCATGGCCAACACAACGGCTATCTGCGAGTTACGAGTTTATTTATGTGCGTCCCTGTAGAGCAGTTCCGTCTTTACTACGGCAACGCCGAAGAAGACAAACACTGTGGCCGTAGCACAGAGCAAGAACGCGTACGCGTTAACAATCACTACACCGCGTTCTACGATGATGCCAGTTACGATGATAAGTCCCTCGACCAACATGACTACCACGCTGGTCGCAAGTGCCGGCTTGGCGGCAAGGGGCAGCGATGCGAAGAATGCATGCTGCCACGCGGCGTCTTTAGCGCGAGTGGTGATTGTCAGGAGCAGGTTGCGCCAGTACAGTAGACAGATTAATCCGAATAAGCCGGCGTACAGGAACATAAGCGCATTTTCCATGAGTTATTTACCCGCATTAGCGTCCGTTGAAGCTTGCTCAATGTGTTTCCAGACGTCACGAGCTGCCTGATTAATTCCAGGGGTCAGTTCGGGATTGGAGGCAAGGTCGATAACCCAGCCACGAATCAGTGAATCGTACTTGTAGGAAGCGGCATTTGGGTCGCTGTTAAGTGCATGTGGATCCGTTTTGGTGGCCAACAATTTAACTACAGTCTCTTCAATTCTTTGACGTTGTTCATCGTCCGCATCCTTTAACACGTTAACCAGCTCATCGACATTTACGAAGTTAATTCCCTTTGGATAGGTGACAAGTTTATCAATCCAATAGTCAATTCTTGCCTTCTGTTCCTGAGGGGTCTCGACGATGCCATCCTCGGCGAGAGTACGGATTTCACTTGGAACATCGATGCACTCGCTGATGGTTGTAAGCCACAGGTTAATTTCCTCACGTTTTTGCGGCGACAAGCGGGGGTCGTCCAGCGAATCATCGACTGTATCAGTCAGCTTGTTGAGAACCGTGTTATCAAGACGGCGCTGTTGTTTCTTCGTTGCGTGTTCACGCATGAAAACTAGCGTGTTTGGCTCGAAGAAGAAGAGATCATCGTTCTCATTAGTCACCTTGATGTACAGATTGACGAGGTTCTTCCAGTCCTCCTTTTTTCCTTGTTTCAAATCCCGGATTGCAGAGATGGTTGAGTCTGTGTTCATAGTTATTTCTCCTTAGTTTTTGAAATTAAAAAGCCGCACAAGAATGCACGGCTTAGGGTAATCAGCTGCATTCGTCTACGGTGGGGCACGTTGCCTAAACAGGTACGTTGCCGGTTGGTCATTGTGCGTAGCCACTACCAACACTCTTAATACATCCATATTCAGTTTTGTTCCGCTTATTCTGCGCGCTTAAACTTGCCGCCATAGTGGGACCACGCGGATACGACATCAACACTGTGGTTTGGCACGTCAACGGTGTAGACCAAACGGTGTTGGATGTTAAGTTTGACCGCGAAAGTATTATCCGCGTAGTGCATCTTTTCCATTTCCGGAAGAGTGAACGGATTTGTCTGCAGCATGGCAAATATTTTTTGGCCTTTCTTGGCAAGCGTACCATCATTCAACTTCTTAACATCTTTGCAGGCTTTGCCGCTGAGTGTGATAGTGAACATGGTGGTTACCGGTTCGAGCTGTTGTGGCCGATATGGCTACCAGCAGCTGCGCGAATTGATTTAGGGAGTCCTGAGCATTGCTGAATCTCCCTGAGCCACTTCTCGGTTGATTTACGATATCCCAAGTCATACACGACTAATCCGTCTGCCCGACTGAAGTTGTCATTGAATTTCTTGCAGACGAGATTCTCAATCCTGACTTTCTGTGTTGGTGTAGCATGGTTCCAAATGAAGGAAAGCGTCTTTGGATCGAAGAAGGTAATGTCAATACGCTGTTCTGTCCGTTTAAACCAAGTCTTAGCAAGCTTTTTCCATACGACGTTGTTAAAATTCGCTACCTCTTTTGGGTTGAAGAAAAGTGATTGTTTGTCTTTCATAATGGTTTCTCCTTGTTTTTAGAATGAAAAAGCCGCGCAAGAATGCACGGCTTAGGGTAATCAGCTGCATTCGTCTACGGTGGGGCACGTTGCCTAAACAGGTACGTTGCCGGTTGGTCATTGTGCGTAGCCACTACCAACACTCTTAATACATCCATATTCAATTTTTCGGGCTAAGGTTCTTGCAGCTTCGCAACTTCAGGCGAATTCAGAATTGCCAGGTTCGCATTCGCCTTTAGACATTGACCGGCCTCGAGCCGAATGGCTTCAGATACCTCGCGATTTTCAGAGATAGGCTTAAGCCAAGCAATTGCAGCTGCGAGCATATCGTGTGTGTACGAAGGTGGGTTGGTGTCGACTAGGCGCGAGTTTTGCGCGAACTTGGTAATAGCGAGCGTATCAATTCGCACACGTTGTTTCTTGGTTGCATGTTGTTGAATGATGATGAGTTCATTCAGGTCGAAGAAGTTAATGGCATCTGATTTCCTGACCCGTTTAAGCCACTTTTTGGTGATCTTTTTCCAGTTAAGAACCTTCGTGGGACATTGATCAATTGTGTACATAGTTAGCGCTCCTCGCTGTTTTTAGTAATAAAAAAAGCCGCACATAAATGCACGACTAAACGGGGTTAGCTTGTGCATCCGTCTACAGTGGGGCACGTTGCCAAAAGGTACGTTGCCGGCCGGTCATAGTGTGTAGCCACTCGCGGCGCTCTTGATACATATACGATTTTTTCTATGGCTCAAGGATAGCACGGAATTTTCGGAGTGTAAACCATTAGTTTCAGATTTGTGAGATTTATCACTGTCTCGTCCGCTTTAAAACCGCGCGGACATCGCAACTAGATCAACTCCACATCCTCAGCTTTTAACTCCTCACGCCCAACTGTACGCACTGATACACCTGATGATGGCAAAATAAATTCAAGTGCAAGGTCAAAACTGACAATTTGCTACCTGTACAAGCATACCAGACAAATTTCTGAAGTAAACAAAAAGAGGCCGCATAGCCTCTCTAGAATAATTATTCAAGTGTAGCAGATACAGCAGGAATACCAAACGTGTCACCGACAGCATTACACTCAACGGTGACAGTATCGCCCACCTTAATCTTGCGTGCTTCTTTTGTGACGGGTAATAAAACGTTGAATCCACCTGGTGCGGCGAGGCCAACACCCATTTGGCTTTCGTCACCGACTTCAGTTACTTTGAATTCAAGAGTTTTACCCCTAACCTTCTTGGTAGTGGCATTGTCGATGAAGTCTTTGCCTTCAGCCTTGGTGGTGACTGTGTAATCAGCTGAGTCAGGACTAACGACAAGTCCTACGACAGTTGCAGCAATTGGGAGTGCAATCCCAATTACAAGCAGGATAATGCTTAGTTTTTTGGGTTGTTTGCGAATTGACGCGATGATCAGCATGATGAGAGCAACAACAGCAAGAATGATGCCGCCAATCATGATAAAGCCGAGTGCACTTAGCATTAGTATATCCCTCTAACTTTCCTAGTTTTCTTAATTATACAGTGTTGGAGCATGGGTGTCTGTAGCTTTAGGTACTTATTGATTAGCAAATTTGAAATTGGCGTGTCAGTAACGAAACTTCATGTAAGCGCTAGCCATGATATAATTCAATTAATAGTTACTCGAGAATGTGGGGCGGAATAATGAGCAAATACGAGATTGTACTGCCTGGTCCAAATCAGGAAGTATTGGACGTGACAGACCCAAAGTTATACACGTACGACCTAAGTTCAGATCCGTTAAAAGGACTGCAGGTTGCCTCAGCCAATCAAGGCCTGCAGAGGCTTAGTAGAGCACTGCATAGCAGCATTGCCAACACGGAACTAATTAATCAGTTGGCCACCGGCAATAAAACCGAATATATCGCCAATTTTTCGGAAGAAACACGGCAAAAGTTGGCCTCGGGAGAATGGCGATTGGGTGTGCGGAAAGATTCGCAGCAGATGTACGGAATGTTGATAGATTCCGCCACTAAACGCACAAAAGCAATTGCGGATTTAGAACCAATAGTGGTACAGAACTTAGGTACACTCCCCGTTTTGGCCGCAATTCAGGGCCAACTGAGCGAGATTGCGAATAAAATCGCGAACCTGACCACGGCCGTACAACGAGTTGAACAGGGCCAGTACAACGACCGCTTTGCGGGAGTTTTTAGTGCGCGTCAGCTGTTGATTGAAGGCTTGGCGGCCACAAATGTTGGCATCAAAACGAATCTGCTGACAAAGTCTGTGATGATTAGCTCAGAGGCCGCCTCAGAGCTAATGATGGCGCTCCGGACAGACTCCGTGGAGTTGATTAAGAAGAAAGACAATGGGCCAGAGACAGCGCGACTGGAGTCACTAGTACGACAGTCATTGACGTATTTGAACACGGCAGTCCAGATTAAGTTGGCAGCGTACACTGCGCTGGGTGAAGAACCAGCGTTAATCGCAACATTAAGTGGTTATCAGACATTCTTGAAGCAGTCCTTACTGACAACGGGCACAGTCGGGGAGCATTCCGTTGCTTGGCTGATTGACAATGGGCATCACGGGAAGAATGATAATCCAATTTTTGAACTCACCAGTAGAGTGGCCGAATCATCGGCGGAGTTGATTGAGCAGGTTCGTCAGGACAGGATAGGAGAGACCGAGCATGAGCGAATCGAGTAAGAAGCGGCAGTGCATTTTTCCAGGCTGCGACAAGGAACCCGAGGATAGTAAATCACTTTTGTGTGTGGAACATAAACGACAGAGACATCAGGCTGGGAAGGTAGCATTAGGAGTAGTAGCAGCATTACCAGTATTGGCGGCAGCGGTGTTCGCCAAAGGAAAAGATGACCTGTAGAATGATACGTGAAGGGCTCCCTGAAGTAAGTGAAGTGCCATAGAAAAGTTAGACAAATTTGAATTGTTTTTACGCAGATTCGGTCTGACTCCTGTATTCAACGGGAGTCAGACCGTTTTTGTTCATTGAGATGCGTTCGTTGTTAAACTTGTAAACATAGCTGTTGAGACCTGCTTGTAAATCCTTGATGTTGTTAAAATTGACCCGCTTCAGATACTCTCGCTTGAGCAGATTGAAGAAACTTTCAACGGGTGCGTTATCGTGGCAGTTGCCCTTACGGGACATGCTCTGAATAATGTGCAAACTTGCTAATGATGCTTGGTAGTCTTTGGTCTGGTACTGCCAGCCCTGATCAGAATGCAGTATAGGCATAATGCTGGACTTTAAGTGTGGTTTGAGCTCATTAATGGTTCTGCTGATGAGTGCCTTGTTTGGCGAACTGCTGGCGCAAGCCGCGAGCACCTCGTCATTGGCTTCGCCAATTACGGCCGAAATGTAGGCCCAGCCACCAGTTGTCAGACGCAACTGAGTAACGTCTGTATGCAATATGGTACGAACCTTAGTTGCTACGAACTTCTGCTTCAATTTATTCGGTGCGAAGTGCCCGATGGTAGCCTTGTAGGACGAGTACTTGGCCGTATGTCTAGAGTACACGACAACCTTCATACCCATCTGGGTCATCAGGTGACGGATGGTTTCCTCGCAATATGGAAATCCTGCCTTGACCGTCTCAGCGAGCATCCGTCGGTATCCGTACGTCTCCGCTGAGTCGCGGTAGGCTTTACGTATAACTACCTTCACATCGGCGTATTTGTCAGGCTGTTGGCTACGTTTTTGCCAATCATAGAACGTCGCTCGCTTAATGCCCACCTTGTTTAGTAACTCATCAAACTTATATTGCGACCGTAACGAATCAACGATTTCAGCTTTCACTTGGTTTGTTTTCTTTCCTGATCTCGTGCTGTTATGGTCGCTAATGTTTTTAAAATATCACGATCCATTCTCGTTTCGTATAGTTCGTGCTTGAGTTCCAGAATCGTTTGCTTGTATTGCTCTTCCTTGGTTGAGGAAAGCGTGGCGCGTTTCTTCCTTTTTGACACGGCGGTAGACCTTCTTCCTCGGGGCTTATCGCGCAGTCCGGCCACGCCTTGGTGCTTGTATCTCGACATCCAACTTGATACCTGTGATGGCGAAATTCCAAACTTTACTGCTGTACTAGACCGACTTACCTCGTGTGTTTGCACATATTCTACCACCTCAAGCTTGAAGTCTGATGAATACTCTCGCTTGGTATGTTTAACGATAAGTGAATCTAGTCCCTGGGATTGCGCTCGTTTAATCCATACCCGCATATTTCCAGAAAGAGGAATATGATACTTTTTGGCTAACTCTTGCAGAGAAATCCCACCTCTAAGATATTCTGATACAATTTTGACTTTGAATGCAGTTGAATTTCCGGTCATAAAAAAGTGCCCCACAATCGTTAGAGTATCTGTCTAACAATTGTAGGGCACTTCAATATGAGAAGCTCTTTTTATGCCTAAAATTTATTTTACGTGCATCTAATTCTTAAAAAGGTCTATCAAAGGCTTCCATTCTGAGATTACCTCTAAATTATCCGACCACTTAGTATTATTATATTTTAAAATTCCCGCTGATTTATCAAATCTTACAAATGCAAAACGAACCGATGAAGCCGTAACATCTGATACTACATACTGCTGAAGTGCTTTAAACTTTCCTGCTGCATACTCATCGATGTTTTCATTTTTGGCACCCTTTGTTTCTATGATGTATAGATTGTTTTTTCTGTCTATTACCAAATAGTCTGGATAAAACTCTCTTTGATTTGCATCATACGTAATTGAGAAGAACTCGTGTCCATGATCCTTAGAACGATACACCCACTTAACTTCTGGAATCATTTCCAACTGTCTTTCAATCCTGCGCTCTGGGTCACTTTGTTTTACCCAATTTGCGGTTGTGTAACCTTCATACACGTTCTTCGGTAACACGTCGTACTTTACACCTGTGTGAACTGCATAAGAGTCCGGATTTTTTAAAGTAAAGTCTGTCAATTCAACCTCTTTTGAGATTGTGTCAAAGGATAACTGTTCCGATCCGATTATGCCAGACAAACGGATATCCATTCGTTTGGCCACATCACGTAGTTTAGGACCATTGTTTACGATAAATGCATACCATTCTTTTGCAGACAGGCTTACAATCTGCTTGATAACTCCTCCTTGGTCACCCGCGCGAAATAGGTCCATCATTATTGATCTAACCACTCGTGTGTTCTGTTTAACGTGGAAATATGCTGCAACTGCCTGTAGCACTGCCTCAACTCTTAGCCCGAACTGTCTGGTATCTACCACGGGCACCCTATTGTCAGTTTTAGGTAAATCCACTATTTCTTCAAGACGCGAAATTCTTCCTTCGGGTATTTTTGAAAAAACGTCGATGCCAAAAATGTAATTATTTTTTGCCAATAACTCTTTGTTTTTGTTGAATTGTCCCGGAATAACACCTAATTCTTTCTGCAACTGCTCAACATACCTTTTCTCGACTGTAGGCACATCCGCAGAATAGGTATTTCGTTTCTTTATTGATTTCAATTTGAAGACATCTGAATCAACATCAGGATTCAAATGATACAGCGCAATCTTGTCTGCAGCGTGCCCCTTAAGAACCTCATTAACGTAATTTATATCATTTGAATATACGTAGGCATCATCCAAAATCTCGTTATCATAATGAATCTGCTCAGGCATTCGCCTAATTCGGCCAATTGTCTGTAAGGTAAAGTTTGCATCCATATTCAAACGTAGCTTAACCAAAATTTTAGCCCTTGGCGCATCCCAACCTGTTGATACTGCCTGCTTTATCAAAAGAAAATTAACCTGATTATCGTTCTTTGCAATTGAATCAATATTTATCTTCTCGTCACTAAGCCAAATGCCAATCTCATCATCATTCTGGTTGAATTCATTTTTGAGCGCATCGACCACCTCATCAATCAAACGTGTTCGCTCTTGCCTAGATGCTGCGGCCAAATCACTCTTGCCGGTCTTTTCATCAGGAAACTGAATTAACACTAACGGATTAATGTTTTTGCCAATTTTTCTATACTCACTTTGTATCTGTAGCCTCTTTGCATTGGCCTTATCTAAAAAATACAGATAGTCTGCCGCTTCATTGTCAACCGACAAACCTTCATTCAATACAACTCTACGCGTTATTAAATGTTCAAAAATGGCCTCACCTTCAGTTACCTTAACCGCCGTTAAACTATCATCTTCTACTGGCGTGGCTGAAGCTCTAATTATTGAAATGGCATCAAACATGTCAACAACATCTTGTGCTTTTACAGTTTGATTTCTGTGTTCTTCGTCTATTACTAGTACAAATTTACGTCCATCTAACTTCTCTCGCTTAACAATTGACTCAATGCTAGCAACATCTCCGCCGCGTCTTGCTATTGTCTTTTTGTTTGTAACTGCCTCCCAATTAATAAATGTAACAGTGGACCTTGAAAAACCGCCTTCCCAGATATCATCCAAACGCTGCGGTATCAAATAACGTGAGCTATTCGATGCTTTCGCCCACTGTTGTTCTTCAAGCTCTCCCGCTCCGGGTGTCAGCCAAACAAAAGCTATATCCCGGCTATCAATCTCAGCAACCTTCTCCATAAACTGCAAAAGCATAACTGTCTTACCAGATCCAGTGGGTGCCTCCAAGACAATGTCCTTTTTACCAATCTCAAAGTTGTTGAAAATCTCTGATACAGCTCTCTGCTGAAATCTAAATTGTTTAACTCTCATTATTCGTTTCCCCTGAGTTCACTCGCAAAGTATCTATCTGGAACATCGATTAATTCAATGTTATTATCCTGCATGTTCAGTAACTCTTCGTTAGACATCATGTCATGCACTCTTGTCCTAATATAGACAGTATCCACATTCGTTAACTGCACATCAGCAAAATCTGTTCTATCAAAAACAAACGCAATCTTGGGATTATCGCTATCAATTCCGCGCTCTAATTCAACCAGAGTCTTAACGTTCATCAGCAAATCCCGCTCAATATTTGGAGAAGCATATGGAACAAAGTCTGTTTTGAAGTACTTAAGATTTAACCCTGTATCATGCGAAATATTAAGCATTCGCTGATACGCAATTTCGACAACCTCATCATCTGTAGCCATAATAAAATGACGATGGCTTCCCTCCTCGCGGTTTAACTCAGCAACAGCATGTCCTGTTGTCCCGGATCCCGCGAAAAAGTCCAAAATCAATGCATCTGAATCGGTGGTCGCCTTTATCAACTGTTTTAAAAGTCGCAAAGGCTTCTTTCCATTATCTAGTTTTACTCCACCCTCTCTAGATACATTACCCATGTCCAAGTAGAAGTCCTTCCACCAATCCCCGCGTATTGTCAAAGGACCATACTCCGACTTAAAATCATCAGACCACCCCAACTTATCCGAAAACCGAATACGCTGAGTAACGACTCCCTTTGCATTTTTGAAAATCAAATAACTACGGTCTTGGCTCTGATACTTATAAACGATTCCGATCTCATACTTATTTGTATCGCCCACGTCTATTCCCGTGTGATCTCGAACTATGTTTTCGGCATTTTCGTTAATAAACGCTCTTACTGCGTCTGACTTCTCGTAGTATTCAGAAATCTTTGAATTGCTCAGCTTCTTACCCTCTCTAACCAATCCAAGTAAAGTCAGTTCATCAACAAGATTCTTGTTCTCTGAAATTACGTCAGCAAGTTTGTGCTCGGTATAACTATTATCATCTCGCACACGCAAAAATTTATTATAATGTCCATCATATTCGGTTCTATTGGTAAGAGGATGTTTCATTATCTGTTTATTTCCAGAACGTGAATATACTAGAATGTACTCACCGTTTTTTACGATGTTTCCAGACTTTGCTGACTTCACCTTCATGCCCTGAGTAGCTGACATTTGAATATGAATCGTTGTAACATAACCAGATGGCATTATCTCATCCATTAGCATCTTCAGATTGGCATATTCATTGTTATCAATACTTATGAACATAACGCCATCTGTCGTCAGCAAATTTTTGGCTAACTTCATACGCCGATTCATAAATGAAATCCACTTAGAATGTACGTATGCGTCATCTGCTGATACAAACTCGTCGTTGTACTTAAACGACTTGTTGCCGGTATTATACGGTGGGTCGATGTATATAAAATCGATTTTACCGAGATGCGTTTTCTGTAATAGATGAAGAGTATGCAAGTTATCCCCTTCAATTAAAAAATCATATGCATCTGAATCTTTGTTGAAGTTGATCGTCCTTGCCTTTTCGTCTATAAATACAGGTACTGAGGATTTCATCTCCTCATCAACATTCTCAGCATGTTCTTCCCACACAATACCATACCGCTTAGTCTGAAGTAAGCGATAAACTTCTCTGAGTTCCTTCACATCATCATTCTTCTTCTGCACTGTAAACTCATCCATCAAGTCTCTAACATACTTTATGGCTCGATCCCGTTCATTTAACTCAGGTAGTAACTCAAACTTCGTGTCAGTCATGATTGATCCCCCATTTCATGAAATTCATACTTACAATTTTACTATATAATTCTGTTCTCAAGTAGAAATATTGCCATTATCTACAGCACTTTGTATGTGTCTTTGCTCATTAACATAACTTATGCTAATCTAACCTTGTCCCTGACTTTGTGCGATTTAAAACTCAGCAATTTTAATGGTTAGCAACTCAGTGACCGGGCGGCTACAGCCGCCCTTTTTCGTACATAAATAGCCACCGTTCCGCGCCGGTGGCCACACCCCATACTCAAACTCCATCTCCCCCACGCTCTCCTCCAGCCCTTCCACAACGAAGTGCGCCTGGATAAACTTCACCCACGTCGTCATTGCACGCGCCTGCCTTTCTCCCGATCTGGCCTATATGTAGTGCTGAATCCATGCCCGTGCACCGCGTCGGTCACAATGTCCTTGCCCGGGTGCACTAGATGCCGCGTGTCCCGCCGCTCCATCGATAGCTGCGTCATGTCCCGAATCGCCTGCAGCATCGTCTTCGTGAGCGCCTCATCCTGGCTGTCCCACTGCGTCAGCTCATACGACTTCAACAGCGCGTCCCCGTGCTTAATTGCGTACAGGAACAGCGTGTAAACATCATCGAAATGATTGTTAACCAGCACGAGCCAGTAGCGATACCGGTACTTCCGGAGAAAATATCGCTCATACCGCTCGTGCATTTTTCTAATTTCCGGCTTCATATCGTCATCACCAATCTAACCCTGGTGCCCACCAACAAGTCCGCTGCGCTTAATCGCGGTGGCACCGTCAACCTTACTGTAGCCGCGCGTCAGCGATTTATAGCCGTAGCGCTTGCGCAGTCTGTCGATAGTCGCCTCCAGCTTTGCATTGGCCACCTGGCGCTCCGCTGAAGCAAAGAGATCGAGCTGTTGCGAATGGGCCTCACTAATCCGCGAACAGCGTACCGCCAGATTCCGCAGTGCTTGGCCCTGCCAGTGGGTGGCAAATAGGAACCGTACCGCCCGAATCAAGTCCGCCGTTGAGCTGGTCGGGTCAATGCGCATTTGCGCGCCCCAGTGTGTCTGCCCACCATTTTGCTCGTCTGGTTCCGCAAAACCAACCGAAATAGCTACAATTTCGCACTGCACCCGGTGCGCCCGCAGCCGTGTGGCCACCTGATCTGCGATTTCGCTGAGCACAATCTCAATCTCCCGCGCATCGCGGTAGTCTTTCATCAAGACTTGCGAGTTGCCGAACCCCTTGTTGGCCTTGCGCGGCACGTATCGACGCGTGATGTCCGAGTAGTCGATGCCCCAGCTGTGGTAATACATCGCCTCGCCGAGTACCCCGAACTCCTTCTTCAACGCGGCCACGTCCGTGTGGGCCAAGTCATAGATGGAATAAATGCCCAGCTTGTTCAGTCGCACCGCAGTCCGTGCCCCAATTGACCAGAAATCCGTGAGGTTATCTATCTTCCAGAGCGTCTCCGGCACGTCCTTGTACGTCCACGTTGCCCGCCACGGTTCCTGCTTCTTCGCCGCGTTGTCCAGCGCCAACTTCGCAAGCAGCGGATTCTCGCCGATGCCCACAGTCGTCACGATGCCGGTCTGCTTGAAGACGCGGTCCTGGATGGCAGCCGCGATGTCGTCATTACTGCCAAATAGCGCGTGGGAGCCGGTCACGTTGATGAAGCTCTCGTCGATTGAGTACGGAAACCAGTGCGCATCATCCGTGAACTGCTTGTAAATCATGTTAATCTGGTAGTTTTTGCGGATATAGTCGGCCATGTGCGGCTCTACCATCTCAATATCCATGTCGTCGTGGATCTCGTACCGCCGCGTGCCCAGCTTGACGTGATAGTTGTACTTGGTATTCGGCGAGCTCGCGAGAATCAGACCGCCAGAAGACTCTTCATTGCTCATAACCGCAATCTTCGCGGCCAGCGGAAATTCGCCGCGCCGAATCGCTTCAACCGAGGCATAGAAGGACTTGCAGTCGATACACATGATGTCATGCGACGGCAGCCGTGACTCATCATCAAGCGGCGTGCTCATGCAGCCCACCACTCACTGGTTTGAAGCAGCTCAACGTTGCGAATGTCGTCCGCGACCACGCGCATCATCTTGCCTTGTTTGGTCTGAATGCAAATCAGGTTGGTATCTACACCAAGCACCAGCCCCTCAATGTCAGGCGCGTACTGGTCGTTGAACGTCGAATCCATCTGGATGGCCACGACTCCGCCAGACAACCAGGCGTCGCGGAACACAGAATCACACTCTTCTTCGCTCATCTTGCGCTTCTCAACTGCTGGTTTCTCGCTTGCCTTACGCCCCATGTACTCCGTGTGGTCGGACATGAAAAAGCCCATCCACTTAGCCATACACCGGTCGTGATACAGCCACTTTTCCTTTGGCACGTCACGCATATCAACCGCTCCCTTAGTAATCGTTACAAACGTTTGTTCGTATATACTCACATCATACGAACAGACGTTTGCGTTTACAAGGGTAATTAATAAAAATAGGCTCATCTTTTCCGATGCGCCCATAAATTCACTTATTTTTCGCTAACAGCCTTTAAATTGTCCCTCTTCTTCGTGAATTCCTTCATGATGTCGTGATGCGCGACCTTGGTCGGGGTCGCCCCGTTGTGACGTTAGACCCGTACTCCTCAGCCACACTCTTCATCAGCTTCGAGTCCTTATCAACGGTATATTTGATGACCGTACTTTCTCCAACCTCTGTGTAGTAATGATACCTAGGGTGCGCGAGTCTCTTTTCCTTCTGATCATACATGTTTCGATAGAGACTGCCGTTCCACTTACGACTCACTATCACCTGGTTGCCGTCCATCTTCCATTCG
The DNA here is from genome assembly GCF_001436225.1 of Lacticaseibacillus sharpeae JCM 1186 = DSM 20505. Classification (GTDB taxonomy): domain Bacteria; phylum Bacillota; class Bacilli; order Lactobacillales; family Lactobacillaceae; genus Lacticaseibacillus; species Lacticaseibacillus sharpeae. Next base: position 92,203 of record NZ_AYYO01000037.1, read on the forward strand.
CCCGAATAATAATCGTAAAACTCACGGCTTTGTTTGACCCCATTAATATTGAAATTTGCAATATCATGCGTGTACTCCGCATACTTACCGTCACTATTGAACGTAATCTGCGTGTACCGTTCACCGTCTGCGTGGCGTTTAGTCTAATGCCTAGATACCGCACCCTTAGCCGTCTTCTGCGGTGCCAAATAATAACTCACATCCGTCTTTCCAAGCTCGGCTCTGCTGCAACCGGTCAGTGCAAATAATGCTACCGTGAGTGCCAGTATTCCTGCCAACTTCTTCATAATAATCCCCCTTTATTTACGTCCCAGATATAGGAGTAAGTATACAGAAGGATTAATCGGTTAATAGTCTTGTGTTTTAGCGAAAAAATGGTATTCTTTCACGACACCAGAATGCCTATATACCGGCGTTTGTCAGCATAAGAGACCATGCCAATCTCAAAAAAGTTCTCATATTTTTTCGTCTCACAAAAATGGGTCTACACTTTCTGGTGTTGGAGATTTTTCTCCAACTCAGAGGTGTAGGCCC